>NZ_JAKKIE010000026.1 GCF_021742065.1 Rhizorhapis sp. SPR117 | reverse complement strand
GCCTGCCGACCTAGCATTGTTCATCTCCTCAAAGAGGCGTGAATCAATGAGGTGGATTACAGTTCCGGGTGACTAGGGGGGCTCATGACATTATTTCCCAGCTGGCAAGGAGACTTGACCCTGCCGCCGCTGCCTGACCGGAGAATCAAGGTCAGCGGCAATTTGATTTGCCAGCGGCCGTTTCGCGGAGGGAAATGCCGAGCGCGCATTGCGCCGTCGCAGCATCCAGGCCACGACCTGATCACGACCAACATGGCAGCCCCTTTCGATCAGATACTCCTGCGTCAGAAGGGCGCTCGTCGGGTTGCATCGTCACTGCCGGTCCTCAGTGCCGTGCAGCTCTCGAATATCAATGATCTCACGGACACGACTGAGTTTATGTGGGACAGTCCGGGCGATCTCCAAGAGCACGCCGCGACCCCGGAGCGCGTCTTGGCGTTATGGCGCAATAGGTTCACGTTCCGTGTGGAGAATGATGAGGAGCAGGAGCCCGGGCTGAGAATGCCCCAGATCGGGGCGCTACATGCGATTTCTGCCCACTTTGCAGTGGGCGAGCAGTTTGAACCGGCGACGGTGGTCCTGCCGACCGGGACCGGTAAAACCGAAACCATGTTGGCCACACAGGTCTATCGGCAACTGCGCCGGACGCTTGTGCTTGTCCCGTCGGATGCCCTCAGGAACCAGATATTCGAGAAATTCGTGACGTTGGGAGTTCTTCCGGACGCGGGCGTTGTGCCGCGGGAACTCGCCGGTCCGCATGTTGCGAAGATTTCCACCGGTCTGCGATCGGTCGACGACTGCCAAGTCCTTATCGAAAAATCCAACGTGATCGTTGCACTACCCGACAGTCTGCGAAGCTCCCAGCCCGATGCGCTTGCCTATCTGTTGGACCAATGTAGCGACATCTTTGTCGATGAGGCCCACCACGTCACAGCGTCTACATGGGCAACGGTAAGGGACCAGTTTAAAAACAAGCGGATTCTGCAATTCACGGCGACCCCGTTTCGCCGGGATGGCAAACGCGTCGATGGCAAGATCATCTTCAACTACAAGCTCGGCGATGCTCAGAAGGCGGGTTACTATCGACCCATCAATCTCCGTACGGTCGAAGAGTATGGCGATGCCGAGATGCGGGATCGCGCAATCGCCACGGAAGCCGTTGCCGTACTGCGCAGAGACCGCAACGATCTTGGTTTCGATCACCTCCTTATGGCCCGCACCCAGAACAAGGACCGGGCCGACATTGTCTGGGCTCTTTATCAGGAATTGGCCCCCGAGCTTCATCCGGTCATTGTATATTCAGGTCCCGGACGGCGGCTGATCAACGCCGCATCGCTGGAAAAAGTCCTGGACCGCAGCGCGGACGGCGCGCGCATCGTGGTTTGCGTCGACATGCTGGGAGAAGGGTTCGATCTGCCCAATCTAAAGATCGCCGCACTGCACGACACGCACAAATCCCTCGCAGTCACCCTGCAATTTATCGGTCGGTTCACACGCAAAGGGGCGACCGGAACAATCGGGGAAGCGACTGTCGTGGCCAACATCGCTGACCCCGAAGCGGAAGCCAAACTGGCAGCTCTGTATGCCGAGGGAGCCGACTGGGACGTGCTAATAAAGCGGCTCAGCGAAGAACGCATTCATGAAGAACTGCGGCTTCAAGATGTCGTGCTGGGCCTCAAGGAGCGGGGCGATCTTCATTCCCAACTTTCGCTCTGGAACCTCCGGCCCGCGCTATCGACACAGATATTCCGGACAAAATGTGAGGAATGGTCGCCGCTCAATTACACCGGGTGCCTGCCGCGTGACGCCGAAAGCTGGTACGCCCTCGACGAAGATAACAACCTGCTCGTCGCCGTCACGCACCGCACCTCGACAGTCGACTGGGGAAATTACCAGAACCTGGAAAATTCAGTATACGATCTCCTTCTTGCCAGATGGGACAAGGCAGCCGGGGCACTCTTCATCTATGCGAGCGATTATCAGGGGCTGCGTACCGAGCGCGTGGCCCGTGCGATTACATCCGATGAAACGGACCTGCTCAGCGGCCCGGCCGTCTTCCGCATTCCGAACAATGTCGAGATGCCGCTCGTCAAGAGCATGGGATCATCGCGCATTGGCGCCATTAGTTTCACGTCCTATTTCGGGCCGAACGTGACCGAAGGCCTGGCAGATATTGAGAAGCGCGAAGCCCAACTGAACAACATCGCATGCCTCGGTTACGAGGATGGCGAACGGGTCCTATGGGGCGGAACCCAGCGCAAAGGTAAAATTTGGCAGCAGAAGTCAGGGACGATCTCCGCATGGATGGAATGGTGTGGGCGCACCTGGAGCAAGGTCTCTTCAGAAGTTGAGCTAGAGTCGAATATCACCCGCGACTTCCTGCGACCTCAGAAATTGAACAAGCCGTACGAGGAATACCCGATTGCGGTGCAGTGGGGTGAACAGGCGCAGATCAGGTTCAGTGACAAGCAGTTCATGCTTTTCGATGAGCATGAAGTTCCGGTTTTCCTGGTCGATCTCAGCGTTGGCTCTGTCGGTGAGGACGGTTCGATCGATATCGACATCGCAACCGACGGATTTCAGTCAACCTACCGGCTCAGCATTTCGGCTGACCTGCCGGGGGGATACGGCCACGCCTGGGTCGCCGGTCCTCGGCTGAAATTCAGGAAAGCCAACGCGGAAGCCGTGCCTTTGGATGAATACCTGGTCACCGATCCATTCATTGTCAGGTATGCAGACGGCACTCACTCCTACAATTGCTATCATATTCCGACCCGACTTGATGCCGGGACATACCCGAAGGATTCGCTGGAGACGTGGGACTGGTCGGGCATTCCCCTCAACCGAGAATCAATGAACAAGACAGGTGACCGTGATACGATTCAATTTCGTGCATTCCAGCATATCGAAGACGAGTTCGATTTGATCTTCAACGATGACGGGCACGGCGAGGCCGCTGATCTCGTCGCTTTGAAAGAAACGGACGACGGCATCACGCTATGCCTCGTCCATTGCAAGAATGCGCTGGATGGGCGGGTTTCCGCTGATATCCGAAACTTCTATACGCTGTGCGGCCAGGCCCAGAAGAGCATGGCGGTCAAACACGGGGGGATGCCACGGCTCTATGTCGATCTGAAGCGGCGTCATGAGACATGGACCCGCCAGGGCGCGTCGCGTTTCCTGAAAGGCGACATGAAGATTCTGTCATACTTCAAGGATAAGGCCCGTCGCTCCCGGGTGGATTTTGAGGTCGTGCTCGTCCAGCCGGGGGCTTCTGTGGAGACAGTTACGCCAGAGATATTGAGGCTGCTGGCGACGACGGAGCTGTTCCTGACCAAGACAACGCAGGCGCGGTTTCGCGTGGTCGTTTCGAGCGCTTAGGCTACTAGACGCTGTGGCAGATCGGCGCGTCAGCGGCTCATGCGTTCATGCTCGGACATCAGGAAGGTTACATAGCTGCGAATAAGATTGCAGTAGAGACGCCCTTCATCCGCGTTGATGGTGATGCCACTCTTCAGGTCAGCGCCGTGCCGGACGCCGCCGCCCGTCGGCGACGAGAGATAGCCGTGCAAAGTGGTGAGCCAGGAAAGAACCTGCTCGATGGTCTGTCCCTTCCGCTTTGTCCTGAGCTCCTGCGCGATTTTGTTGAAGTATTTGGCTTCGATCGTGTCCTCGCCTGTGCCAAGGCCTTTGAAAGCGGTTACGACCGATTCCATTAGCCACAGGATTTCCTGCACTGCCTGCCGAGGATGCCCTTCGGCAAGCAGTTTCTCGGATTGCTGGAGCGATTGCTGCACGATCTCTTGCGCCTGTTCATCGAGCGATTGATATCGCTCGGGCACGGGAATCGGCTGGTGAAGACCGACAGCGACGAGCGCGGGCGGTCTGATCTCGTATCCGACGCCGTGCTCGCTGAGGATACGATTGATACGGCCGACCTCAGGCACAGTAAGGTCGGCTTCACTGCGTAGCGACTCGCAGCCGTCATAGAAGGCTTCGATGAAAAGCGGTGCGTTCTCCGCTGCCTGCGACATGAGCCTGTCCAGGTCCGATTCCGCCCAACTCTCAGACGAACTGCGGCTTGTGGTAGCACCGGCAGCCCCGGCAAAGTAGCCTTTAAAATGTTCGAGTATCGCCCAGCGGTTGCCTTGGGCCGCGACTCTCCCGACCAATGTATCAAACTCGCGAACGGCTTCGAGAGGCATAGCGCCGGGTGAGTCAAATCTCCAGGGACCCTGTAATTGCATTGGTTGTGCCTCCCGCCGGTTTGTTCAGGTAAAGAGTTCTTCCAGTTCCGCTCTTTGAGCGGCGTGCTTCGCCGGGTTTTCCGCGATAAGTTTCCGCAGGTTCAGGAGTTTCCATCGCACTGCCGGCAGGGCCGCCGCCTGCGGCAAGCCGATCGCGTCGAAATCCGGTTCGCCGTCATGCAGGCTTGTCAGAAATTTGTGGGTGCTGGCGTCAAGTCGTGCGCGGATGTCGGCGATGAGCCGGTCTCTGGTTTCTCCAAGTTCTTCGAGCGTGACGGGGGCCGTCGTCATGCCGACGAATTCACGGGCATAGGGCTCGTCCAGCTTGCTAAGACTGGGTGAGATTAGTTCGTGCGCCGGTCGCGGGGAGCTGGCCACATAGACCAGAAACGTGCGAAACAGCGCATCGGTCAGCCCCTCATTTTCGTAGAGCAGTTTCACGTCGAACAGATCACGCGGGTGCTGGCGATCGACCGCCGCATGAAGCTTACCGCCGAACAAATCCTCAAACGATACAACCTGGATCGAAGCGTATCCGAATTCATCCTCGACCGCCGGGGACACGTCACGGCGCTCGGGATCGTGGACGACACCGCGCGTTACGGGTGAGGTTTCTATCTTGACCTCGGCACCATCGAGCCGGGCCCGGATGCGGGTGGCGCCGCCGCCTCCTCCTGCAATGCGTCGTGCATCCAGTCGCGGGATGCCGCCATTGGCGGCGGCGGCGATCCGGTCCAGCGTTTCGTTGATCTCCGCGAGACTTTCCGCGCGGTCCCGGACCGGCAGATAGGTCAGGTCGATATCGACCGATAGGCGCGGCATGTCGCGATAGAATAGGTTGATGGCTGTCCCGCCCTTCAGCGCGAAGACCTCTTGTTCCGCGATGAAAGGCAGCAGGCGCACCAGCAGTGCGACCTGCGCGGCGTAGGCTTCACGGACCATCGTCAGCTCCCGTTGAGGTTTCGACGAACTCCGGCGGGACCATGATGCGGTAGCGGGGATGGATTTTGCCGCCCTTCACCAGTGCGCGGTCGCCCGTGCCCAGCATAAAATCGTCGGGGTTGAGGCGTTCGCGCCAAGAATGTTTGTGACGGTCGGCGAACACAAAGAACAGGCGTCTGACCTTGATCTTGCGGCAACTCTGCAAGAGCCTGGCAAGGCGGCGGGGACTCAGCGTCGCGAGTCCCTCAAATACCATGTCGAGATTGTGGAAGCTTTCATGGGCGGGCACTTCATCCAGTGCTTCGAGGATCGCGCGCTCTGGTGACGACATGCGGAGCGTCCAGCCCCAGGGAAGTGTCGTAGCGGTGCTGCCGGCCTTATTGTCCGTCAGGCTGAGTGCCGGATCGCTGAACAGCGACAGGGTGCGGCTGGTGAGCGGTGCATCCAGAGTCAGGCGTGACAGCCAAGTCGGTGTATCGTTGCCGTAAAGCCATACGGGCGGACGACCGCCGAGAGGCAGGTAGTGGCTATAGCCCTGTAGGCCGAGGGCGGATATGCCGCCGACATGGAGCTGATAGCCCATGATATGCTGGAGTGAGAGTACACAGGTTTGCCAGTCGAGCGGGACGGGTTGCGGTGTGGGGCGGCGGAAAACGCCGCGCTCCATGCGCTCCAGCCAGCCGCTGTCTATATATTTACGTGTCAGGAATCGGCTGACGCCGTGGGCTTCCAGCCAACGCGCGTCCACCACGAAGCCGGCCGGAACCGCCTCCAAAACGTTCTTTAGCTTATCTTCGCGCGGTGCACTCATGGTACACATTATAACCTATTTTCAAAGTCACTGGCTAGTGCTCTTTGACAATGGCGCGTTATGAGTACCTCAGGGGCACAAAACCGCTTTTTTTCAAAGAAAAATGGGGCACGTCCGGCAGGCCGGGCCAGGCTCTAGCTGTCCGCCTTCGCCACGGCTACGGCGTGAGCAGCCCCGAGCCGCAAGGTGTCTCCGCCCATTCGGGTGACGATCGCGCGCTTAAAGAGGACTCAGGAGCCCCAAAGCAGGCTGTAAGGTTGAGGATCATTTCACCATTACGGAAACTCACGTGACTTCCCGGTTGCGGATATGGCTGAAATAGCCATTATAGACCAAACACACGCGGGGGCTTCCGTTCATGAAAACCATGTCGGCGAAGGATGCCAAGAACGCCTTTGGCATGTTGATCGACGTTGCCCGCGCTGAACCGGTTACGGTTGAAAAGCATGGGAGACCGGTCGTGGTCGTTATGTCTGTCGAAGAATACAAGCGACTTGTCGCCCAGGGTGATGCGGAACGCCTCGACCGAGCTTTCCAGCCGCTTCAGCAAGTTCACAGTCATGAGGGCCTGAAGGCTGCGCTCGCGGTCAGCCTGGCGGAGTGTGCCGCCGCCGCTCTTCACTTCGGTATCGTAAAGCTCCGCGTATCTACCGATACGGCTGGGCAGGATGTAGCTGACCGGCGCATAGACCGCGAGTTTGAGCATGGTCAGGCGGTCAAATATCTCATTAAGACCGATCACGTCAGGGCGACCGGTTAGCGGACAATGGAATGAAATGGGCTTTAGCCGCTCGGGGAATTTGCCGACTTCTTCGGTGCTGTAGAAGGTCTGAATGTGCTTGCGGGACCGGGCGATCGTGACACTGTCGAGCAGCTCGAAGAAATCGAAATCCAGGGCGTTCAGGATCGCCGCTGCCGTCCGTTCCTCCGGCGGCAGTTTGACGACGAACATTTCTGGAGTCTCGTGAACGCTGCGCAGCTTAGCATCCACATCATTGATACGATCAAGGTTCAATGGGCCTTTCATGGCAAGGCCGACAACCCGAAGGCCATCCGCGTCCTGAGGGTTCTCGAATTCAACGATGAGGTGCTTTCGGCACCACTCGACGACAACGCCCTGAGCGCAATACTTGGCCGATACACGAAAACATCGGATGGGCAGGGGAGCTTGTTCGGAGATTAGTGTTTGCCCGGACCCACCTGCTTTCCGTAAGGGCCAGGGGGCTGGCGCACCCGCTTCACGATAGGATGGCGGGGCATGACGGATGTTTCGAGAGGGGTATGATATGGCGGAAATGGATGATTACGGGCGGCACGAAGTTATGCATATGGTCTCGTTTTTGAGCCGCGCGGTCGCCAGCGAGCTTTGCGAACATGCGCAAGTGCAGGCGAATCCCGAGTGGAAGGCGCTGGCGGACTCGGCAGCGGAATCCCTTTGGGCGCTTTATCAGGCCGTCGGCGCGGCGCATCTTGGCGACGGCGGCAGCATATCCGAGGGATAACCGGGACAATACTTGAACGCTGGCCGTTCGTCATTGACATACACGCCCGTCTTCTTTCTGTTATCTCAGATAGAAGAAACGAATTTTTGATCGCGCGCCGGGGGGCGGCATGGCAAAGAGCAGGGCTTTCTCGATCTACCTTCTCAAGGAAGGCTATGATGCGACCAACGCGCTGCGGGAGGACCATGCGCTGGACGACGATATCGGCGCGCAGGCCCTGCCGGAGGGCGCAACGCTGTTCGTGCTGGACAGCGACCCGCGCCCGCCATGGTGGAAGTCTTATTTCAGCGTTGAGAAAAACCTGACGCAGGTGAACAAGGGGGCCCTTGTGTTCCTGCCGGTCGGTGGCCGGTGTTTCGCGCTATCCTTCGGCCATGTCGCCCATAACCTGATCGACTCCAGCTACGAATATGATTTCGGGCTTCGGGTCACGTTGAACAGTCTCGATCCGCACAAACTCAAAAGCACCGATACGCTCGATCCCGGCGCGGCCAAGCGCCAGCGGACACAGCTCCCGATCGAATCCGAGCTGACGCTGTTTGATTTCGACCGTGACAGCACGATCCTGCGCAGCCTGACCGGCAAGGTCCGCGACGAGCACAAGGAGCTGTTCCGTCACGCCACGGGCGGCAGCAATCTGCGCATCAGCACGGATGTCGCGGCCGACGGGTTGGCGGCGCTATGCGAGAAGCTGGTCGCTCTATACCAGAGCGAGGAATACAAGGCCGCTTTCCCTGACATCCAGAACATCATGCCGGTCCGTGACCCCGCCCAGATCGAGGCGTTGAACGGACGGCTTCTGGAGGCTTTTCGCGCGCGCAATCCCGACCTGAACATCACGGTCCCGGAAATCATCAACTACAGCGACAATCTCTACGCCGCTTTCGCCGGAGGCGGGCGCAGCCGCGTCTATGACGATGTCTATATCGGGCGGTATTACGAGTATCTGGATGAACACGGGATCGACCTGAACACCCTGGGCGTCGAGGATTTGCGGCGGCACGCGCTGGTCCTGACCGACGAGGACGGCAACAGCCGCGACCGCTACAGCATTTTCAAGAGCCTGGTCTTCGACACGGCGCTGGAAGACGCGCAAGGCGAAACCTTCCATCTTTGCGAAGGCAACTGGTATCGCATTGACGATGCCTATATCGCGCGCCTTGGCGCTTACCTCGACCCGCTATGCGCGGACAGCGACCTCCCGCCCTACGATCATCCGAGCGAAGGCGCGTACAATGCGGCCGTTGGGGCGGCGGACGCTGCTGTCGCCTGCCTTGATACCAAGAATATCAGCCCGGACGGGCAGACGGCGGTAGAGCCTTGCGACCTGCTGGCGGTTCGCGACGGTGTCGCCGCCTTCTATCATGTCAAAGTCTCGACCCTGTCGGCACAGTTGAGCCACCTGTTCAACCAGGGCGTAAACGCCGTCGAATTGATACGGCTGGAGCCGCAGGCGGTCGACAAGCTGGAGGCGCTCATCCGGGAAGTTCTCGCCGATGGCGATGCGGATGCGATGGTCACGCTCGTCCGCGCCCGGAAATATTGCATCGTCTTCGGCATCGTGACCCGGAAAGACCCCGCCGGGCGGTCCCTGAACCTGCCCTTGTTCTCCCGCATCAGCCTCATGCGCGGCATGAAGGCGCTCCAGCTGATGGACGTTCCGGGGCGCGTGATTTTTATTGCCGATCAGGTTGTGGCAGCGGAAGGCCGCAAGAAGAAGCGGAAGAAAAAGGACGTGCCCGCCGAGGCCGAACAGCCCGCCGAAGCCGCAGAATAGGTTTCGCAAGCGTTGATCGGGCTGCCTCCGCTTTCAGCGGACCGCGCTCTATGGCTTTGCCACCGAACCCTGCCGGGCACAGGTTTCGGCCCCGCCGGGTAACGATCACTGGCAGAAGAAAACATGGGCGGCATCATGCCGACGCCTTTTATAGGTCAGGCGCGCGCGTACCGCGCGCGTGCACCCCATTTTGTCAGCTTACACCGACGGCGCGGACCAAGGGCCAATAGCCGAAATCCGGGCTGGCCCGCTCCCTTCGCTGCGCTCCCGTGTGGCCCGGACGCCTGCGGCGCCGCGAGCGGTTCGGCTTTGGCGTCCCCGCCTTTCGGTACGATCGCCCATATCCGCCTTGCGGCGGATTGAAGGATGGACGCTCGGCGCTGGCCAAGGGTGCATGCGCGGCTTTTTGTTTTGAAGGCTTCGCAGCTCAACCCACGGCTAGCGAAAGGAACCAGCCATGAAACTCGACCATCTTTCTCTTGAGCAATTGAAGCTCTCTCCCCTCAACGTCCGCAGGAAAGGCGGCAAGGATATCGCGGACCTTCTCCCGCTCATCCGGCGGCACGGCATCATCCAGCCCTTGCTGGTCAGGCCGAATTGCGAAGGCTTTGAAATCATCGCCGGGCAGCGGCGCTACAATTCCCTGCTTGCGCTTGCCGGGGAAGGAATCGCGGAGCCTGTTCCCTGCATCATCATGGAGGACGGTGACGATGCGCGGGCGGTTGAAGCCTCCCTCGCTGAAAATATCGGCCATCTTCCCATGGATGAAATCGACCAGTTCAAGGCCTTCGCGGGCCTTGTGCAGAAGGGCATGACCGCCGCCGACATTGCGGCGCATTTCGGCGTGACGGAGCGGCTGGTGCATCAGCGGCTGGCGATTGCCAACCTGATCGAGCCGATCCTGAATGCCTACCGCCGCGAGGATATCAGCGCCGACACGCTGCGCAGCCTGACCATGGCAACGCAGCGCCAGCAGAAGGCATGGTGGAAGCTGTTCAAGAGCGCGGATGAATACGCGCCGCAAGGCCGGGCGCTCAAGGAATGGCTGTTCGGCGGTTCGCAGATTCCGGTCGGCAACGCCCTGTTTGATGTCGCCAGCTATACAGGGGCGATTGTGTCCGACCTGTTCGGGGAGGAACGCTATTTTGCAGACAGCGAAGCTTTCTGGCGGTTGCAGGGCGAAGCCATCGCGCAGGCGCGTGACGCGTATCTCGAAAAAGGTTGGGCCGAAATCGTCATACTCGATATCGGCCAGCACTGGCAGGGCTGGGACTATGTCAAGGCGGCGCGGACCAAAGGCGGAAAGGTCTATGTCACCTGCACCCGTGACGGCGAGGTCGCGTTCCACGAAGGATTCCTGACGGCTAAAGACGCAAGGAAGAAGGAGAAGGCGCAGGCCGCGTCCCCTGAATGCCGCGTGGAACGGCCCGAGTTGACCCAGACCATGCAGAACTATCTCGGCCTGCATCGCCATGCGGCGGTCAGGACCGAACTTCTTGCGCATCCCGGCATCGCCCTGCGGTTAGCTACGGCGCACATCATAGCGGGTTCAAGTCTCTGGACCGTGCGGCCCGAAAGCCAGCGGGCGGCCAATAACGCCATCGCTGAAAGCCTTGCCGCATCGAAAGCGGAAGCGGCATTCGCGGAGACGCGCACCGCGATTGCGGCGCTGCTCGGAATAGAGAGCGAAGACGGGGGAACGCTTGTATCCAGCGGCATCTATGGCTGCGGATACGGCCTGACCGATATTTTCCGCGCCCTCCTGCAAAGGGAGGATGAAGCCGTTATGAAGGTTTTGTCCTTCGCCATGGCCGAGACGCTGGCGGCGCACAGCCCTGTCGTCGAAACCCTTGGCGCACTGCTTCACACCGACATGCGCGCATGGTGGACGCCGGATGAGACGTTCCTTGACCTGTTGCGCGACAAGGACGCTATCAACGCCATCGTGCGCGAAGTCGCGGGCGGCAGGAGAGCCGAGGCTCACACCGCATCGACCGCGAAGGTGCAAAAGAAGATCATCGCGGACAGCCTCACCGAGTCCCGCCAGAACGGCGGCGAAAGCTGGCAGCCCCGTTACATGGCGTTCCCGGCGGCGGGCTATACGGCGCGGTTTCCGGGGCGCGGCCCGCAGGACGAAGATACGGAATATTCCGAGGCTGCTGAATGATCCGCCGATAATGGCCGGGCGCATCGCGCCCGGCCTTTATCACGCGAAGGATACCGCCCGCCGCATCTGGTGCAGACCCTCGCTGCTCCCCCGTTTTCAGGCGCGTCCTCACTTCCAGTCTTGCAGTACGGCTTTGCGTTAGATAGCAGAAACAAGGACATAGCAGTTCCCAGTTTCATCCTCTCCGGCGCACCACCATCATCGATGATTTCTGCGACTTTGCGAATGCTATAGCGGGCCAGTCTCGGCGCCTGCGGGAAAGATGGAGTTCACGATGGCGGAACGATTTGAACGACATCGGCAGCCCTGGACAAGTGACGAGATTCAGAAATTACACGCTCTGGCAAAAAAAGGCATGCCACTCAAATCGATCGCCAAGGCATTGACCCGTAGTGAAGAATCCGTGAAGGACCGCGCGAAAATGGACAAGCTGAGCATTGCCAAATTGCGCTGATCCATGACCACTCAATATGATGCCATTGTGCTGGGCGCGGGCGCGGCAGGATTGATGTGTGCCGCGGTCGCCGGACAGCGGGGGCGGCGCGTCCTGTTAATCGACCATGCGGACGAAGCGGGCAAGAAAATTGTCATTTCCGGAGGGGGACGGTGCAATTTTACTAATGTGCGGGCCGGCCATGATCGCTATTTTTCATCCAATCCGCATTTCGCAAAATCCGCACTGAGCCGCTATATGGCGCAGGATTTCATAGCGATGATCGATCGATATGGCATCGCATGGCACGAAAAGACGTTGGGACAGCTTTTTTGCGATGGTTCCTCACGGCAGGTCGTTGCAATGCTGTTGGAGGAATGTGCCAAGGGCGCTGTGGAGTTGGCGCTTGGATCCGGGGTCCAAAGTGTCGAGCATGGTGATGGGCTCTTTCGGGTCGCTTGTCGTGATCGGTTGGTTTCGGCGCCTGCGCTGGTGATCGCTACAGGCGGACCCTCTATTCCCAAGATGGGCGCGACCGGCTTTGCATATGACCTTGCCAGACGGTTTGGGTTGAAGGTTGTGGAGCCGCGTCCCGCGCTGGTGCCATTGACATTAGGAGGAGACGAAACGCTGTTTCGCTCTCTCACCGGCGTGGCCTGCGACGTTATCGCCGGGGCGGGTGGAACCACCTTTCGAGAGGCGGCACTATTCACGCACAAGGGTTTATCTGGTCCCGCGATCTTGCAGGTGTCGTCATACTGGCGACATGGCGAACCCGTTTCCATCAACTTTCTACCCTCTGGCGAACCGGGGTGGCTGGTCGAACAGAAGCGGAGCCGACCACGCGGCACAGTGCGCAGCGTATTGGGCGCGATGTTGCCGGACCGCCTCTCAGCAGTCTTGTCGGAACGTATCGGGCTGGACGGTGAACTGGCGAACCTTCCTGATCGCAAGCTGTCAGAGACGGAGCGCCAACTTAGCAATTGGCGGTTCATACCCAATGGCACCGAGGGTTTCGCCAAAGCGGAAGTCACCGGCGGCGGGATCAGCACCGATGGCCTTTCTTCGCAAACCATGGAGGCGCGACGGGTGCCGGGTCTGTATGCGATTGGGGAAGCGGTGGACGTAACGGGCTGGCTTGGCGGCTATAATTTCCAATGGGCATGGGCAAGCGGTTGGGCAGCGGGACAGGCCTTATAATTTTTCGGCAGATCCGGGCCGTATTTAAGAACGACTCTCAGTAGTTGCTTCCAGCCAGAAAATACTTGATTTCGGGCGGCGCGGTCGCCACATGCCCAATCAGAGCGATTCAATCCGATTGGGAATGAGCAATGCGGCTTTCCAGCCTTGCCGATTACGCCATAGTCGTGATGTCCGCCATTGCGCGGCATGATGGCGATTTGCGCTTTTCCGCCACGATGCTGGCGGATGAAACCGGCGTGCCCCTGCCGACCGCGCAAAAGCTTATGGGACGGCTTGCCAGTGCTGGCCTGCTCGAATCGGCACGCGGTACGGGGGGCGGTTTCGCGCTTGTCCGGCCAGCGATTGAAATCAGCCTTGCAGATATTGTGGAGGCCGTCGAAGGCCCCATTGCCATGACCGCCTGTATTGAAGAAGCGCGCCACGAATGCGCACTTGAGGATAATTGCCGCGTTCGCCCGCATTGGGGCGCGGTCAACGGGGCGATCCGGGGCGCGCTGGCAGGCGTGTCACTGGAAAGTCTCGCCCATGATGTGCTCGATTCCGTTAATGTCGAGCGACATCGGGATATCACCACCAAACCAGTGTCCCTCGACTTTGCTGGGGACGAACGGATCAGTCAAGCATGACCGAAGAAACAACAACTGTCCGCAATGCCGAAGCGCTTGCCGCTGCTGAGAAGGCTTCCAAATATGAATTTGGCTGGACCAGCGACATCGAGCAGGATTTCGCGCCCAAGGGCCTGAACGAAGACACCGTCCGCTATATTTCGGCGAAAAAGGGCGAGCCGGAATGGATGCTGGAATGGCGGTTGAAGGCCTATCGCCTGTGGTTGACGAAGGCCACGCCGGATTGGGCAAAGCTGAAGGTGCCTGCGATCGACTATCAGGAAGCCTATTATTACGCCGAGCCCAAGAAGAAGGCGGAGCTGAAGTCGCTGGACGAGCTCGATCCGGAAATATTGGCGGTTTACCAAAAGCTCGGTATCCCGCTGGAGGAACAGAAGGTGCTCGCCGGGGTTGAGGGCGCGCGCAAGGTGGCCGTCGATGCTGTGTTCGACAGCGTTTCGGTCGCGACCACCTTCCGCAAGGAACTGGCTGAAGCGGGCGTCATCTTCCTGTCGATCAGCGAGGCGATCCGCGAATATCCTGAGCTGGTGAAGAAATGGCTGGGCAAGATAGTGCCGCAGCATGATAATTATTTTGCCACGTTGAACAGCGCCGTCTTTTCCGATGGCACCTTCGTTTATATACCGGAGGGCGTCCGCTGTCCGATGGAGCTTAGCACCTATTTCCGTATCAATGCGGAGAATACGGGGCAGTTCGAGCGTACCCTCATCATCGCGGAAAAGGGGAGCTATGTCTCTTACCTTGAAGGCTGCACTGCGCCGCAGCGGGATGAGAACCAGTTGCATGCCGCCATCGTCGAACTGGTCGCGCTGGATGATGCGGAGATCAAATATTCGACCGTCCAGAACTGGTATCCGGGCGATGCACAGGGCAAGGGCGGCATTTATAATTTCGTCACCAAGCGCGGGCTGTGCCAAGGGAAGAACAGCAAGATTAGCTGGACGCAGGTGGAGACGGGCAGCGCCATCACCTGGAAATATCCGTCGTGCGTGTTGGCCGGGGAAAACAGCGTTGGGGAATTTTATTCGGTCGCGCTCACCAATAATTACCAGCAGGCCGATACCGGCACGAAGATGATCCACCTCGGCAAGAACAGCCGTTCGACGATCATCTCCAAGGGGATCAGCGCGGGTAAGTCGAATAACACTTATCGCGGCCTGGTGCGCGTTGGGCCGACGGCGGAGAATGTCCGCAACTTTACCCAGTGCGACAGCCTGCTGCTGGGAGACCAGTGCGGGGCGCATACGGTGCCCTATATCGAGGTGAAGAACCCCAGCGCGCAGATCGAGCATGAGGCGACGACGAGCAAGATTTCGGACGACCAGCTTTTCTACGCGATGCAGCGCGGGCTGGATATCGAGGCGGCGGTATCGCTGATCGTCAACGGTTTTGCCAAGGAAGTATTGCAGCAGTTGCCGATGGAATTCGCGGTGGAGGCGCAGAAGCTGCTGGGCATTTCGCTGGAGGGGTCGGTGGGATGAACAGCCCCATCGACAAAGGCTGGCGAAAAGAAGCCCCTCCCCTTCAGGGGAGGGGTTTGGGGTGGGGGCTGTCAGTCGAACGCCTCGCCGAACTGAATCGCCGCGCCACCGAAATGCGCCGCAACCCGACCGAACCGGAAAAGCGTCTCTGGCGTAACCTGTCCGATTCGCAACTCAGCGGGCACAAGTTTCGCCGCCAATCCGTGATCGGTCAGTTCATCGTGGACTTCCTGTGCCCGCAAAAGGCGCTGATCGTGGAGGTGGATGGCGACACGCATGACGCCGACAAGGACCGGCTGCGCGATGATATATTGGCTGAGCGCGGTTTTCGCGTCGTTCGCGTGACGAACCATGATGTGATGGCCAACATGGATGGGGTCTTGCAGGCGGTTCTTGCTGCATTGGAAGAAGCGCCGGGTCGTTGGGACAACCCCCACCCCAACCCCTCCCCTGAAGGGGAGGGGCTCAAGGAAGGTTGCGCAGGATGACCGACGAAGACGCAGGCTATTTCGCTGAAACAATGAGTGAAATTCAACGCAAGGTGATTCTGCTTTGCTCCAAAGCTGGATCTCTAGGTTATTCTCGGCTCGCTGAAAAAACAGGCGTTAGCTACGGTGAAGCCCAACAGGTTGGATGGTTTCTCCAATCTGCAAATTTAGCGGATATAAAACTTATTAAGCCCGGCTATTCCGGTTCGGCCATTTTTCTGAACGACCGCGGAGAACAAGTCAGGCAAGCGGCCCTCCGATTGGAAATGAAACAATGCTAACTATTAATAACCTCACCAACGAAATCGACGGCACGCCGATCCTGAAGGGCCTGTCGCTCTCCATCAACACGGGGGAAATCCACGCGATCATGGGGCCTAATGGCGCGGGGAAGTCGACGCTGGCTTATACGCTGGGCGGGCGGCCGGGCTATGACGCGACGGGTGGTTCCGTGACCTTCCAGGGCCCAAACGGACCAACTGACTTGCTCGACATGGCACCGCATGAGCGGGCTGCGGCGGGGATTTTCCTGGGGTTTCAGTATCCGGTTGAAATTCCCGGCGTCTCCAACCTGCAATTCCTGCGCGAGAGCCTGAACAGCCAGCGCCGCGCGCGGGGGCAGGAGCCGCTTTCGGGCGGGGAATTCATCAAGCTTGCCAAGGAAAAGGCGGCGCTGTTGAAGCTCGACATGGATATGTTGAAGCGCCCGGTGAATGTCGGCTTTTCGGGCGGCGAAAAGAAGCGCAATGAAATGGTGCAGATGGGCATCCTCGATCCCAAGCTGGCGATTCTCGATGAAACCGATAGCGGACTCGACATCGACGCGCTGAAAACGGTGGGCGAGGGGATTAATACGATCATGCGTCGGCCTGACAAGGCGGTGCTGCTCATCACCCATTATCAGCGGCTGCTCGACTATGTGACTCCGGACTTTGTCCATGTGCTGGCTGCAGGGCGGATTGTGAAGTCGGGCGGGCCGGAACTGGCGCTGGAGCTTGAGCGCGAGGGTTATACAGAGGTGGTAGCGGCATGAATCTGGCCGTCATCCCTACTGCCCATGATGAGGCATGGCGATACAGCGACCATGAGGCACTGGCGAAGGTGTGGCCGCAGGGCATAGCCGAGCCGGAGCACATCACCGTGCCCGTTGGCGAGAGCGCCGCACATCACCTTATCCAGGCGGCGGAAGATGGTGAGATCGTGATCCGTGATTATGTAATCGACGTGGCGGATGGCGCATCGTGCCAGTTCCATATTCTCAACATGGGCGGCGCCTTTGGACGGGTGGCGCTGGACGTGAGACTGGGCAATGGCGCGCATTTTGAACTGGGTGGTGCGATCCTGGGTATGGGGGCGCAGACGCTTGAAATCGTCACCACCGTCAACCACGCACAACCCAATGCGACGAGCCGGCAAACGATTCGTTCGGTGCTGGCGCAAAAGGCGACCGGTAGCTTCCTGGGTTCTATAAAGGTCGCGCGCCATGCGCAGAAGACCGACGCCGAGCAATCGGTTAAGGCCATGCTGATGGATCGCACTGCGACGGCGAACGCCAAGCCGGAGTTGGAGATTTTTGCGGACGACGTGAAATGCGCACATGGCGCGACGGTCGGCGAACTCGACAAGGCCGCTTTGTTCTATATGGAGAGCCGGGGTATGGAGCCGGGGCTTGCCAAACGCGTGATGCTGCGCGCTTTCATCGCGGGTGTGTTCGATGACATGGCGGATGAGGCGGTGAAGCAGGAAATGGAGCAAGCAGCGCTCGCCAAGCTGGAGTCGATGGCATGAACCACGATGTCATGACCCGAAGCTGGCGCGGGGATTTCCCCGGCATTGCCGACTGGCACTATCTGGATACGGCCGCAACGGCGCAAAAGCCCGCGCAAGTGATCGATGCCATCGCCCGTGCCTATGGTGAGGATTATGCGACTGTGCATCGCGGCGTCTATGCGCGTTCCGCCAATATGACGCTGGCCTACGAAGCGGCGCGGCAGCGGGTGGCGCGCTTTATCGGTGCAGCATCGGACGAAGAGGTCGTTTTCTTGCGCGGCGCGACCGAGGCGATCAATCTGGTTGCACAGAGTTGGGGCGGCGCGAACCTTAAAAATGGCGATCGTATCATGCTGTCGGTGCTGGAGCATCACAGCAACATCGTGCCATGGCAGTTGATTGCCGAACGCGTGGGCGCCCAGATCGACGTCGCGCCATTGACGCATGACGGCAAGATCGACCTTGACGCCATGCAGGCGATGCTGACACCCAAGCACAAAATCGTCGCGCTGGCCCATATATCCAATGTCCTGGGGTCAATGCTCGATGTGCGCCGCGCAGCGGATATGGCGCATGCTGTCGGAGCGAAAATTCTGATCGATGGCTGTCAGGCAGTGCCGCGCCTTGCCGTCGATGTGCAGGCGCTGGATTGCGATTTTTACGTTTTTTCGGCGCATAAATTATATGGACCGACGGGCATTGGCGTGCTCTGGACGAAAGCGGAGATACTCGTTGACATGCCGCCCTATCAAGGGGGCGGGTCAATGATTGAAAAGGTGACATTCGAAAAGACGACCTATGCCCCGGCGCCCACCCGCTTTGAGGCGGGAACGCCGCATATCGTGGGCGCAGTGGGTCTGGCCGCCGCTATCGACTATATCGATCAAATCGGCCTTGGCGTCATCCATGCGCATGAAGTCGAACTGGTGCGTCAGGCGCAGGAGGCGCTTGCCAGCCTCAACAGTGTGCGCGTCTTTGGGCCGGAGGACAGCGCCGGCATATTAAGTTTTGAGATCGCTGGGGTGCATCCTCATGATGTCGGCACCATATTGGATGAGGAAGGCGTGGCGATCCGCGCGGGCCATCACTGTGCGCAGCCGCTGATGCGGCATTTGGGGGTCGAGGCGACGGCGCGGGCCAGCTTTGGCATTTACAACGATGAAAGTGATATCGCGGCGCTGGTGCGCGGCATTGAACGAGTGAGGAAGATCTTCGCCAATGACTGAGAAGATTCACGACGAACGCAAAATTGCGGTTGAGGAAGTGGACGGCGTGACGCCGCCGCCAAAGGCACGTGTTGAAGAAACTGGCTCCGCACGTGAAACGATGGAGCGCAAGCGCGATTATCTGGACGGTTTCCTGAAACAGCAACCGGTTGAGGCGGATGCGGGTGAACCGGGAGGCGATGTTTACGAGGCCGTGATCGCGGCATTGAAGGAAATTTATGATCCTGAAATTCCCGTCAATATCTATGACCTCGGCCTGATCTATGGCGTCGATGTGACGGAAGGCGGCCATGTCGTCGTTACCATGACGCTGACCACGCCGCATTGCCCGGTTGCCGAATCCATGCCCGGCGAAGTGGAACTGCGCGTCGGTTCCGTCCCCGGTGTCGGCGTTGCGGAGGTCAATCTGATATGGGACCCGCCGTGGGACCCGCAAAAGATGAGCGATGAGGCGAAACTTGAACTGGGGATGCTCTGATGGCTGAAACCAATACCCGCACCCGTCCCGCCGCCGTCGTCCTGACGCCCGCGGCGGAACAACGTATCGCAGACCTGATGGCCAAGGCGCCGGAAGGTGCGATTGGCGTGAAATTATCCACCCCGCGCCGGGGCTGTTCGGGGCTTGCCTATTCGGTCGATTATGTGAACGAAGAAACCAGGTTCGATGAGAAAATCGAAACGCCCGGTGGTGTGTTTTACATCGACGGCGGATCGGTGCTGTACCTTGTCGGATCGATAATGGACTGGCGAGAAGATGATTTCGCCGCCGGTTTCGTCTTTGAAAACCCCAATGCCAAGGGAAGCTGCGGCTGCGGCGAGAGCTTTACGGTTTAATCAGTATCAAAACACGGTCCTCAATCGTACCGCTGCCCCGATGTCATCGGGGTATGATGCGATATTCCCGTTATCTTTGCGATAATAAATGTTGGCTGTGATGTCGCCAAAGGGCAACGCGCAGCTATAGGCCGTCTCCACGTCAATCTGCCTGCCCGCAGGTGCCAGATTCAGGCGCTGCACCGAATAAACTGTTTCCTGCGTGCCATAGTCATAACCGCTGGGTAAAAAGAGGCCAAGGCCTCCTGAACTGATCCGCAAGGGTTGTGACACGCGCAGGGCTATATGGTCGCGACTGTCGAACAGGCCGGTTCTCCATAGATCAAAGGCAAAGCTGTTGCTCTTGAGCAAGGCGTCATTGGCAAGGGCACCGCCCGATGACGCCCAGGTCCAGCCCTGCCGCCATGCCATGCCCAGACCCCAGCCTCCGCCAGCATCAAGACGCAAATCCGTATCCACAAACAGGCTGCGTGATGACCCGGCCCCTAGTAAGGGACTGAAACGGGCACCCAGAACAGATTTGTTCTCTGACAGATGGTTGGCCGTGAAAGCCAGCGCCAGCGGACCGAGTTGCCGGTCGATGCCGATGCTGAACGTGGAATAGGGTTGCTGGCGATATTGATCCCACGGCGGCTCAATCTGCTCGCGGCGGACCAGCGCATTACCGGTTTCGGCGCTGGCCGTCAGTGCAAAAGCACCCAAGTTCCAGTGCAGAGCGATACTGTTGTCTGGCGAGCTACGAAATCCTTGTGTTGTGGTCGGGCCGGACGCGATCAGAAAAGCGGGCTCGTTCTTGCCGCGTACCATTGCGGCCAGAGTTCCCGCACTTTGCGCGAATCCAATCGCAAATCCCGTATGCGGGCCAAGTTTCGTGGCGATATAGCCTGCGCGTGCGCGCGCCTGTCGTGCTTCTTCACCGCTCAACAGGAGCGGGGTCACGCTGGCCATGCCATCACTGCTACGGGCGATGGAAAGTGAAATGCGGGTGGCCCCCTGCGTGATCGCAAAGCTCCTTCGGTTCGCCTGCAATTGCGGTGCAAGACTGAGAGGAGGGTTATCCGCCTGAAGTGTCGCGGCAAGGTTCATTCCATAGGCGCGGCCATAGCTGTCCAGAACGATCGTGGATAGGTTTGCGCTGCTTGCCGCATCGCCCATTGGCGCAGACATTGCGCCATTATCGGTAAAGGATATGACGGTCGATGATCCGGCAAGAGATGTCGGTCCCTGCGGCGCAAATGCAGCGGCGATATTTAATATGCCCTGCCCATAAACGCTATCTGTGCCAGTTGCGCCCGCGTCGGTTGCACTGCTGAGCAATAATTGAACGATCTGCGCGCTGGTGAGATTGGGGAAAGCCTGAGCGAGCAACGCTGCGGCTCCTGCAATCTGCGGTGCCGAAAAGCTGGTGCCGCTGTATACATAATGGCTGGCAGGATCATTCTCCAGGTCGAGCGATCGGACTTTCTCGCCAAGCGCAGCAAGATAGACGTTTTCCGCTCCGCTTGCCCGATTGGAGAAGCTTGAAATTACGCTCTTTTCATTGACCGATCCGGCAATGATCACAAGACCTCGCGCAACAGGATCGGTGGCGATGGTGGCCAGAGGATCGGGGCCTGCCGTGCCGTCATTGCCCGCTGATATTACAATGATGACGCCCGCGTTTGTGGCCCGGTCAATGGCTGCGCGCAAGGTGCTGTTGGCAGGTGATCCGCCAAGCGACAGGTTGACGACTTTCGCCCCGTTCGTTCTCGCCCGGTCAAGTGCTGCCGCAATATCATTGTCCGCAAAAGTGCAGCCATCGACATCGGCGCAGCTTCCCGCCGTATCAGCTCTCAAGGCCAGGATATTTGCGTCGAAAGCCACGCCCATGATTTCGCGGTCATTGCGCGCGGCGGCCAATATGCCAGTGACCCCCGTGCCATGCCCGTCCTCATCCTGATAGCTGCTGTTGCCGCCAAGGGCGATTGATGCGCTACTGATGCGGCCGGAAAATTCAGGGCTGGC
Organism: Rhizorhapis sp. SPR117; assembly: GCF_021742065.1. The sequence continues at coordinate 34,511 of NZ_JAKKIE010000026.1, read as the reverse complement.
GATATCGATGCCAGTATCGACGACCCCCACCAATATAGTGGCTCCGCTCGCTCCCGCTTCCCAAGCGGTAATTGCGTCATGAAATTTGGCGCCATTGCTGTTGTCATATTCGGCTGTGTTGAAATTCGTTGCCACAGGTGTTGGTGTTGGGGTGGGTGTCGGAGTTGGAGTGGGCGCAGGGGTCGAATTGACGCCTCCGCCTCCGCCACATGCCGCCAGCGAAAGGCCTATGACCGCAGCGATAATTCCATGGTGATATAGTCGGGATCGAGAGCGCATTTCCATTATTCCCCACATTCGTCTTCGAGCAGTTAACATACAAAGTCTGAACATATTTTTATGCTCTGCTTGCCCTTGTTCGGAAGCCTGTCTAGGCAAGCCGCTATGCATTCCGGCCTTGCCCATATCGACACATGGATTTTCGATCTGGATAATACACTTTATCCGGCAAAGGCCGACCTTTTCGGCCTGATCGATATCAAGATGGGCGAGTTTATCGAGGGGCTTCTGGGTTGCGATGCACGGGAGGCGCGCCGTATCCAGAAGCAATATTTCATGGAGCATGGGACCACGCTATCGGGCCTGATGCAGCATCATGGCACTGATCCGCAGACATTTCTGAACTATGTGCACGATATTTCGTTGGATCGGATAGACCCGGACCCGGTACTGGGCCGCCATATTCGCGCCTTGCCGGGGCGGCGATTGATTTTCACCAACGGCGATGCTGCCTATGCATTACGGGTTCTGGATCGGCTTGGCCTTTTGGATGCGTTTGAATTTATTCATGACATTCATGCCTGCCAATATGTGCCAAAACCCGACCCTTCCGGCTATCGGGAACTATGTGATCGTTACAAAATTGATCCGCACACAAGCCTCTTTTTTGAAGATATGGCTCGCAATTTGAGGCCGGCAAAGGTGATCGGCATGACGACCGTATGGGTGAATAATGGTTCGGAGGCTGGTAATGTGGGTGCGGCTTCCGAGTTCATTGATTACGAGATAAGCGAACTTGCGCCCTTTCTGGCGGATATGTTGAAGGATTGAAGGAAGACTATGACGGATACGCTGATTTCCACTATTGAGGCAGCCTTTGAAGATCGCGCCAATCTAGGCTTTGCGTCAGAAGGCGCACTGCCTGAGGCTGTGGCGGAGGCGCTGAACTTGCTCGATAGCGGTCAGGCCCGGGTTGCTGAACCGGACGGGGATGGATGGAAGGTTAATCAATGGCTCAAGAAGGCGGTTCTGCTGTCTTTCCGCCTTAACGACAATGCGCTGATTCCCGGCGGCCCGGGGGGATCGTTCTGGTGGGATAAGGTGCCGTCCAAGTTCACGGGTTGGGGCGAGACGCAGTTCCGCGCCGCTGGTTTTCGCGCCGTTCCTGGCGCGATCGCACGCCATGGCTCATTCGTTGCCAAAAACGTCGTGCTGATGCCCAGTTTCGTTAATATCGGCGCGTTCGTCGATGAGGGCACGATGGTGGATACATGGGTAACGGTGGGCAGTTGCGCGCAGATTGGCAAGAACGTGCATTTGTCAGGCGGCGTCGGTATCGGCGGCGTGCTTGAACCGTTGCAGGCTGGCCCTGTCATCATCGAGGACGATTGCTTCATCGGTGCACGATCGGAAGTTGTGGAAGGCGTGCGTATCGGCAAGGGATCGGTTCTTTCTATGGGCGTTTTCATTACCTCAACGACCAAGATTGTGGACCGTACAACAGGCGAAATTTTCATAGGCGAAGTGCCGCCTTATTCCGTTGTCGTTCCGGGCAGCCTGCCAGGCAAGCCGTTGCCCGATGGTACGCCGGGTCCCAACCTTGCCTGCGCAGTCATCGTCAAGCGCGTCGATGCGCAAACGCGGTCGAAAACGGCGATCAACGATTTATTGCGCGATTAACGACAACGTGAATGCACTTCCTTTCTTTTGAAGCAGACAGGAAGTGCGTTCATATTTGATGTTCTTGAAAATATGGTCGGGGAGAGAGGATTCGAACCTCCGGCCCCTGCCTCCCGAAGGCAGTGCTCTACCGGGCTGAGCTACTCCCCGACCGGGCCGGAATCAGTGATGATCCGGCAAGGCAGGCGGCGGTCTATATAAGCGGGTCCCGTAGGTTGCAAGCAAAGAGATGCGGCTTCTGACCGGGTCGAAGGCATCGACTATAGCAGTCCGGCTGCGCGGAAACTGAAATATGCGTGGGGCGACAGAATCAGGTGGTCCACCAATTTCAGTTCAAGCTGTGCCGCTATCCGACACATCAGGCGTGTTGTCGTGATGTCGGTCCGACTGGGCTGTGGATCACCCGATGGATGGTTATGCAATAGCAGAAAACGATCATGGCCCCGGCTCAACGCCTCATGCACAATCATCCGCATCGACAATGACACCGAATCGTGAAGTTCGTCAGTACGCGAGAACATATGAGCGATCCTGCCCCTATGGTCGATATAGGCCACCGTCAAAATTTCCCGTGTCTGACGGCTGGCGAAATCGACTGCTTCCGCGCCGATGGAATGGTGAAAGCATGCCCTTTCGACCTCGGAAAATTCAGTTATGGATAAGGGAAGATTCATGATCTCTCTGTGAGCGCATGAGCGCTGAGTGAACAACTGTCGTTCACTCCATTTGGCAATATACATATGAAAAACAGTGCCATAATGGATAATGTTTGGTGAATTTGGCGCTGTGTCCGCGCGCCATGGACCATCAGGACGCTATCGGTTAAATCCTTTTATTCCTTCTCTCGTCAAGGACTCCGCAGTTGACCGGCACACCCGATTTCGAACAGCAGTATCTCGACCTGATGCGTCACATATGGACGCAGGGCGATGAGCGGGTGGATCGTACAGGCGTGGGCACTCGCTCAATCTTCGGGGCAACCTTGCGCTTTTCCATGGCAGAAAATGCTGTCCCGCTACTGACGACGAAACGTGTTTTCTGGAAGGTTGCTGCCCGGGAAATGCTCTGGTTCCTGACCGGGGAAACCAATATTCGTCCCTTGGTGAAGCAGGGCGTTCACATCTGGACGGATTGGCCGCTGGAAAAATATCGCAAGGCAACAGGGGAGGATATTGAACGGGACAGTTTCGAGCAGCGGATCATCGAAGACGAGGATTTTGCACTGCGCTGGGGCGATCTGGGGCCGGTTTACGGGGCGCAATGGGTCAACTGGCCCCGATATGAACGCATGAACGATGGCAGCTTTAGACGCGGGGAAAAGGGACATAATCAGATAGCCGCACTGGTTGATGGCATCAGGAATAATCCAGGATCGCGTCGGCTGCTTTTTACCGGCTGGAACGTGGACGAGATCGATCGGATGGCGTTGCCACCGTGCCACATGACCTATCAATTTCATGTGGCGAACGGCAAGTTGTCCGGGTTGCTGTTCCAACGTAGCTGTGACCTGGGTCTGGGCTTTGCCTTCAATATATTTTCGACTGCATTGCTGACCCGCATGCTGGCCCAGCAATGTGATCTGGAGGCCGGTGATATTATATGGAATGGTGGGGATGTGCATCTCTATCTCAGCCATGCAGCGCTGGTTGAAGAACAGTTGTCGCGGATGCCTTCGGCTATGCCGACTTTGCACCTTGTGCGCCGGCCACCATCGATCTTCGATTATCGCGTCGAGGATTTTGAGGTGCGCGATTATGCCCCTCAATCCCACATTTCCGCACCTGTGGCGGTCTGATCCCCAGTGCTTGTATTTTTTCCGCTTTGAAATATAATAACAATATAGCGTAATATTATACGTATCGCGACTCGATGTTGCGGCGGAGTGGATGGAACGCAATGGATCAGAATCGGGAGAGGCGCAATTTACCGCCACTCAATCTCCATGTTCCAGAACCGCGATTTCGGCCAGGGGACACGGTTGATTTCAGCGGCCTGGACATAGAGGCAGCGGGCACCACCCGACGCCCCGACGAAACGGCCAGTCCGGCGGATATGCGCGATATGGCTTATGGCCTTGTCCGTGTTCTGGATGATGAGCATCGCGCAGTCGGCCCATGGGATCCGCGACTTGATGGGGAAACCTTGCTCAAGATGCTGCGCGCGATGGCGCTCACGCGCGCCTTTGACGAGCGCATGTTTCGTGCGCAGCGACAGGGCAAGACCAGCTTTTACATGAAATGCACGGGTGAGGAAGCGGTGTCGGTCGCTGCGGCTTTTGCCCTTCATCACGATGATATGTGCTTTCCCAGCTATCGTCAGCAGGGCTTGTTGATCGCGCGGGACTGGTCCCTGGTCGACATGATGAACCAGATCTACTCAAATCGCGCCGACCGCCTTCAGGGCAAGCAATTGCCGATTATGTATTCCAGTAAGGAAGCCAGCTTTTTCTCCATATCAGGCAACCTTGCCACGCAATGCCCCCAGGCGGTTGGCTGGGCGATGGCAAGCGCGGCCAAGGGCGATACCCGGATTGCAGCGTTCTGGTGTGGTGAAGGATCAACGGCGGAAGGGGATTTTCATTCCGCCTGTACTTTTGCCAGCGTTTATCGCGCACCCGTAATTTTGAATGTCGTTAATAATCAATGGGCTATTTCCTCTTTTTCAGGCTTTGCAGGAGCCGAAGCCACAACATTCGCAGCACGCGCCGTCGGCTATGGCATTGCAGGGCTGCGCATCGACGGCAATGACCCTCTGGCCGTTTATGCGGCGACAAAATGGGCTTCGGACCGGGCAAGGGCCAATGCGGGGCCGACGCTCATCGAACATTTTACCTATCGCGTCGAAGGGCACAGCACGTCGGATGATCCGTCCCAATATCGCTCTGTCATGGAAAGCGACGAATGGCCGCTGGGTGATCCGATCAAGCGGCTCAAGCGGCATCTTATAGGTCTTGGCCTTTGGGATGCGGAGCGGCATGCCGCGATGGACCTGGAACTGGCGGAATATGTAAAGAACTGCGCGAAAGAATCTGAGAGAAATGGTGTTCTCGGCCATGGCCTTCACCAACCGCTCGACACATTGTTCGAAGGCGTCTTTGAGCACATGCCCTGGCATCTGCGCGAACAACGTGATCAGATGTTTGCCGAATGGGAGGCGTCGAAGAAATGAACGGCGTCGCCACCCAGACTCGTCAGATGAACATGGTTCAAGCAATCAACAGCGCCATGGACGTGATGATGGAGCGCGACCCAGACGTCGTCGTCCTGGGCGAAGATGTCGGCTATTTTGGTGGAGTTTTCCGTGCCACGGCAGGACTTCAACAGAAATATGGCAAAACGCGTGTCTTTGATACGCCCATTACCGAATGCGGTATTATAGGCGTCGCCGTCGGTATGGGCGCTTATGGCTTGCGTCCGGTGCCGGAAATCCAGTTTGCCGATTATATCTATCCCGCACTCGATCAATTGGTGTCGGAGGCCGCGCGGTTACGATACCGTTCGGCAGGTGAATTTACTGCACCAATCACGGTACGCAGCCCCTTTGGCGGCGGTATTTTTGGCGGTCAGACGCATAGTCAGTCGCCTGAAGGCATTTTCACCCATGTGTCGGGCATCAAAACGGTCATCCCTTCGACGCCTTATGATGCCAAGGGTCTGCTGATCGCGGCGATCGAGGATAATGATCCTGTCATTTTCTTTGAACCCAAGCGCATCTATAATGGGCCGTTCGATGGCCATTATGACCGCCCGTCGAAGAATTGGGCAGGCAATGCAGATGCTCAGGTCCTCGAAGGATATTACCGCATCGACCTTGGCAAGGCCCGCACTGTACGGGAAGGGGAGGTGCTGACCATATTGTGCTATGGCGCCATGGTGCATGTGGTTTCCAGCACGGTAGCCGAAATGGGCATTGATGCCGATATCATCGACCTGCGCACGTTGGTTCCAATCGATATCGAGGCGGTGGAGGCATCGGTGAAGAAAACCGGCCGCTGCATGATCGTGCACGAAGCAACGCGCACCAGCGGCTTTGGTGCGGAACTGTCGGCACTGGTACAGGAGCGCTGCTTCTACGCACTCGAAGCGCCCATCGAACGCGTGACCGGATTTGACACACCCTATCCGCATTCGCTGGAATGGGCCTATTTCCCGGGGCCAGTCCGCATAGGCGAGGCGATCAAGAAAATTCTGAAGGACTAGACGCTTATGGCGCGTTTCACATTCAAATTGCCGGATATTGGCGAAGGTATAGCAGAAGCAGAAATCGTGAAATGGCATATTGCAGTTGGCGATGCTGTGATGGAAGACCAGCCCATCGCCGACATGATGACTGATAAAGCTACTGTTGAAATGGAATCGCCGGTGGCCGGCAAAGTTACCGCCCTGGCTGGAGAGATCGGCGACCAGATTGCAATTGGATCGATGCTGGTCGAAATCGAGACAGAAGGGGAGCCTGAGGCTGCCCCTGAACTATCCGTGGTTAGTTCTTCCGAGGCGGCAACGCCGTCCTCTGTAACACCGGACGAAAACAATGAAACTCCGGCGGCGACCAAAGCTTCTTCCGTGTTGCCCCAAAAGAGTGATGCAGCTTCAAAAATCCTGGCCTCTCCGGCCGTTCGCGCGCGCGCGAAGGCGCTTGGAATCGATCTGGCCCTGGTTCAGTCGCAGGGCGGGCGCGTCCGTCACGCTGATCTTGACGCCTATCTGCTTTACAACAAAGGCGAGGGGTACCGTGCGTCCGGCGAAGGGGGGCGTGCCCGTCCCGACGAAGCGATCAAGATTGTCGGCATGCGCCGTCGGATTGCCGAGAATATGCAGGCTTCCAAGCGTCACATTCCGCATTTTACCTATGTCGAGGAAATCGATGTTACCGCGCTGGAGGACATGCGCTCAGACCTTAATATTCATCGTGGCGACAGGCCAAAATTGACGATGCTCCCATTTCTTATCGTGGCCCTATGCAAGGCGATCCCCGATTTTCCCATGGTCAATGCGCGTTATGATGACGAAGCGGGGATGGTAACCCGCCATGGCGCGGTGCACATGGGGATGGCAGCGCAAACGGACGCCGGCCTGATGGTGCCTGTGATCCGGGACGCGCAAGATAAAAATATCTGGCAGTTGGCGGCTGAAATATCGCGTCTTTCCAGTCTTATCCGTGAAGGATCTGTTAAACAGACTGAGCTGTCAGGCTCCACGATCACGCTGACCTCGCTCGGCGCGCTGGGGGGAATTGTGTCAACGCCGGTGATCAATCGTCCAGAGGTTGCGATTATTGGCGTCAATCGCATTGTTGAACGCCCAATCATCGTCGATGGCGACATTGTCGCGGCGAAACTGATGAACCTATCGACCAGCTGCGATCATCGCGTAGTGGATGGCTGGGACGCCGCCAATTTCATACAGGCAGTGAAAAGACTGTTGGAAACGCCGGTCCTGTTATTCTCGGATTAAAGCGGAAAATCCTGCCCTATCGACCGACCATGACGAACCGATCCCCGACTTTCAGGTCCAGTAATGCCGCGCTTTCGCTATCGAGCGTGGCGGTGTCGTCATCTCCTGCCGTGGCAAACCCGTAACTACAACGGAAATCCTTGAGTTTCCCTGTGGTGATCAGCACCTTCTTACCTTTTTCGGCTTGAATCGCAGCAAGCCTCACGTCCCTTGCTTGTGCTATCGTGCGCAAGCTGTCGGTTTGGGCCGTCATGGTCGGGCCGCCATCGAAAATATCGATATAGCCAGCGTGCTGAAATCCTTCTGTCTCCAGCATTCGCATGGCAGCGCGGCCATTGGGATGGGGCAGGCCGATGACCGCACGGGCGCTTTCGGGCAACATGGCGGTATAGATGGGGTGCTTGGGCATCAGGTCCGCTATGAATTGGTTACCGTGAATGGCATTGAAATCGTCGGCTTCCTGAAAGCTCATCCCGAAAAACCGGCCTGCGAGCCCATCCCAGAAGGGCGAGCCGCCGGCCTCGTCAATAACGCCGCGCAGCTCCGCAAGAATGCGGTCACCAAAGCGACCACGATGCCGGCGGATAAAAAGATAGCGGCTGCGCGCCAGCAAAAGACCAAGCCCTTCGGCCCGCTCCCGTGGATGAAGGAAGAGACCGCCAACCTCGCTCGATCCTTCAAGATCGGTCGTGAGGCTGAGCATTTCGGCGCGGAAGGTGCGGCCAAGTTCCCGACTGTTCTGCGACAGGACGCCCAGGCGATAGCTATAAAATGGCCACGTCTGCCCTACCTGCGTGAACATCTGGCAAGTGCCCCGCACTTGTCCGGTTTCGGCGTTTTCCAAGACCATGACGATCAATTCGTCTTCCAGAACATCTTCTTGGCGCGACAGCGCCCGATCGGTGCGTTCAAGCTTTGCCTTCAATGCATCGCGATCAGCGGGCAGATTGGTAAAGCCACCGCCGGTAAGCTTCGCCATTTCATACAGGGTTTGCAGGTCATTGGGCCGTGCCGGCCGCACCAGGAAGCTCAAATCCGTCCCCTTTCGGCAATGCGCAACAAGGTGAGTGCAGACAAGCCCGCCCGTTCGGCAAGGCTGTCGATAATCAGATACTCCTCCGCGCTGTGAATAGCGCCGCCGCGTGCGCCCATGGTATCAACGACCGGCACCCCGCATGCTGCGATATTATTGCCATCGCATACGCCGCCCGTGTCGCGCCAGTTGATGGCAAGGCCAAGGTCCGTGCCGCATTTCCTGACAAGGCCGAACAGGCCTTTGGCCTTTTCATCCATAGGCTTGGGAGGGCGGCCAAAACCGCCATGCGGGTGAATGGAAACGTCATGTTCGGTCGCAATAGCGGTGATGCAGTTATGCAGCAGTGCCCCCACACGTTTTTCATCATCGGTTGTTCTTGGCCGAAAATTGACGCGCAATATGGCATGATCGGGCACAATATTATTGGGACCGCCGCCGTCGATCTTCGCTGGATTACAGCTAAAGCCTTTGCCACTGGCCTGTTTGAGGCGAACGGCGAGGGCGGCTGCGGCCACCAGGGCATTGCGGCCATCATCTGGATTGCGGCCTGCATGTGCACTCTTGCCTGTAACAACAAGCGAGAAGTTGCCGCTGCCAGCGCGGGCACCTGCCAATGTTCCGTCCGGGAGCGCAGGTTCATAAGTGAATGCAGCCATTTTGCCGCGTGCTGCTTGCGTGATCAGGGACGCAGAGGAGGGGGAGCCCACCTCCTCATCGCTATTGATGATGACTTCATAGCCGATGCGCTGTGCGAGCGGACTGGCTTCCAGGGCACTCAGAGCCGCGAGCATGATGGCAATCCCGCTTTTCATGTCGGCAACGCCCGGACCATTGAGGATACCGGTTTTCACCCATTTTTGTTCCTGAAACGGGTGGTCGATGCCAAATACCGTGTCCATATGCCCGGTGAGGAGAATGCGGACCGGCGCTTGGGGGCGAACGTTCAGATGAAGGTGCTGGCCATGGGCAAGCTGACTGAACCTGCCATCGGACAGGATGGTTTCAACCGGATCAGGGTCTACGAGGCGAAGCGTGCCAGGCAGGGTGGAGAAGACATCGGCCAAATGTGCGGCCATGTCAGCCAGACCCACCAAGTTGCGCGATCCGCTGTTGATCGCTGCCCAGCTTTGGACCTGTTCCTGCATCGGTGCATCGGCCGTGCGCTCGAGCAAAGCGGTCTCGGCTTCGGAAATTGCGCTCATGAGTAACGATATAACTCTGACGGCTCTATTTCTCCAGCCATTTCGATTGTCCCATTTACAAGAGTGGTCCGCGTCGGCATATGCGGCCCATCGTTCTCTCCCCGGGAAAAATGAATGGATTCAGGCGCAAGAAACAAGTGCCGTGTCCGGTCGGCTAGCAGAGGAATGATTCATGACTGACTATATCTCCACAAAGGGCATCAAGGTTGCGGCCCCGTTGCATGCTTTTGTGGAAGAAAAGATATTGCCGCCATTGGGCAAGAATAGCGACGCTTTCTGGTCAGGCTTTGCTGCATTGTTGAGGACACTTACACCTGAAAACAAGGCGCTGCTGGCCAAACGCGACGCACTGCAGGCACAGATTGATGCATGGCATGTGGAACGCAGGGGACGACCAGTCGATGGGGCCGAATATCAGGCATTTTTGCAGGACATTGGCTATCTGGTGCCTGAACCAGAGGCATTTGCCATCGGCACGGAGAATGTCGATCCCGAAATTGCCACCATGGCCGGGCCGCAACTTGTTGTGCCATCACTCAACAGCCGCTTTGTCCTAAACGCTGCCAATGCCCGCTGGGGCAGCCTTTATGATGCGTTTTACGGGACCGATGCACTGCCGGGGAAGGCTAACCCCGGCGGTTATGACGAAAAACGCGGCCAACAGGTCATTGAAGCAGCCAAGGCCTTTCTTGACGAAGCCGTTCCGCTGGCCGAGGGCAGTCATGCGGACGTTACCGGATATCAGGTGAAGGACGGCGTTTTGACGCCGCCATTGGCCGATCCATCCTCCTTTGCCGGTTATGTCGGGGATGGAAATGAGCCGTCCGTTATTTTGCTGAAGCACAATGGACTGCACATTGAAATTCATATCGACCGGAACAGCCGCATTGGTTCGGGCGACAAGACCGGCGTTGCCAATGTAATTTTGGAAGCCGCGCTGACCACCATCGTCGATCTGGAAGATTCGGTCGCTGCGGTTGATGCCGATGACAAGGTCGCAGCCTATTCAAACTGGCTTGGCCTGATGCGCGGCGACTTAACGGCGGAATTCCAGAAAGACGAGCGAACGATGACGCGCGCGCTGGAGCCCGACCGCAGCTATACAGCGCCGGATGGTGGGACATTGACATTGCCGGGGCGCAGCCTGCTGTTTGTTCGCAGTGTGGGGCATTTGATGACAAATCCGGCTGTCCTGATGGAAGATGACAGCGAAGCCTTTGAAGGGCTGTTGGACGCTGTATTCACCGCAGCCATTGGCATGCACGATCTGAATGGACTGGGGCGATTGCGCAACAGCCGCACCGGCTCCATCTATGTCGTGAAACCAAAGATGCATGGGCCGGAAGAGGCGGCATTCACCAACCGGCTGTTCGATGCGGTGGAGGACCTTTTCGGTCTGGACCGGCACACGATCAAGGTCGGGGTAATGGATGAAGAACGGCGCACGTCCGCCAATCTTGCCGCTTGCATCAAGGCAGTGAAAGATCGGATTGTCTTCATCAATACGGGCTTTCTCGATCGAACAGGCGATGAAATGCATACCTCCATGCAGGCTGGACCGATGGTGCCAAAGGGAGAGATGAAAACAAGCACCTGGATCGCTGCCTATGAAGCGCGCAATGTTGCCATTGGTCTTGCCTGCGGCCTGTCCGGACGGGCGCAGATCGGCAAAGGTATGTGGGCCGCGCCCGACATGATGGCCGATATGATGGAACAGAAGATTGGCCATCCCAAAACCGGCGCCAACACTGCCTGGGTGCCAAGTCCTACAGCGGCAACGCTGCACGCTATCCATTACCACCGCCTGGATGTATTTGCGAGACGCATAGAGGTCGCGGAACAGGCGTTGCCTGGGTTGGACAAGCTGCTCACCATTCCTCTTGCGACTGGCGTCAACTGGTCGGAAGAACAGATCATGCATGAACTGGACAATAATGCGCAGGGCATATTGGGGTATGTCGTACGCTGGATCGATCAGGGTGTTGGCTGTTCCAAGGTGCCCGACATCAATGATGTGGGGTTGATGGAGGACCGTGCAACGCTACGCATTTCATCTCAGCATATGGCGAACTGGTTGTTGCATGGCGTGTGTTCCGCCGACCAGGTGGATGACGCTTTGCTCCGTATGGCCGCAAAGGTAGATGCGCAGAATTCCGGCGACCCCGCTTACCGCCCGATGTCGGCAGATCCTTTGACCAGCATAGCGTTTCAGGCAGCGCGGGCGCTGGTGTTCGAAGGGGTTGCGCAGCCCAATGGTTATACCGAACCATTGCTGCACAAATTCCGGCAACAGGTGAAGGCGCGGGATGGACTGGTAGCGGCATAGAGCATCGTGCGGAAAAGTGGGAACCGGTTTTCCGCAATAAATGATGCGATAACAAAAACTTAGAGCGGGCGGCGTGATTCAGATTTCACGCTGCCCGCTCTAGGCCTTTACCAGTGTTACCTGTGCTACATCGATGCCGCCACCACGAAAGCCCCCCTCACAGTACATGAGGTAATAACGCCAGAGTTTGACAAACCGTTCGTCAAATTCTGGCGGCAACTTGCCGGCATTCACTGCGGCGTCGAAATTATCGCGCCAGCGGCGAAGTGTTTCCGCATAATGCTGGCCGAAATGATGGGTGTCACGCCATTCAAGGCCCTGCGCTTCGGCCAAAGTGCGAAAACGGCTTTCGGAAAGCAGCATGCCGCCCGGAAAGATATAGGTCTGGATGAAATCCGCGCTGGCAGCATAGCGTTCGAACAAAGCATCGTTGATGCAGATATACTGGATCGCAGCCCGTCCTCCCGGTTTCAACAGGCGGTGAATGGCGGCGAGATAATCCGGCCAGTATTTCTGGCCCACCGCCTCCACCATTTCGACGCTGGCGATAGCGTCATATCGACCGACCATGTCACGATAATCGGTAAGGAGGATACGGGATCGATTGCCGAGGCCAGCAGCATCCAACCTGTCTTGTGCATAGACCAGTTGACGGGGTGAAAGGGTAATGCCGTCATATTCGATCATGCCGCGTTGGAGGGCCGCTTCAGCCAAGCCACCCCAGCCGCAGCCGATTTCCAGAAGGCGGTCGCCATCGCGCAAACTCAGGCGATCGAGTATCGCTTCGATTTTGCGAATCTGCGCGGTTTCCAGATTCTCGGATATAGTGTCAGAATTAGTGAATAACGCACTGGAATAGCTCATGGTTTTATCCAACCAGAGCGCATAGAAATCATTGCCGAGATCATAATGAAAGGCGATGTTCAATCGGGCACGTCGGCGACTATTGCGACGCAGCCAATGCATGCACCGGGCGAACAGGCGTTTGATACCCCGTGCTCGCGCAACACCGCCCAGGGTTTGCGCATTCCGCATGAACAGGTCGAACAACGGCACAGGGTCGGGGCTTTCCCATTCGCCTGCGGCCCAGGCCCTGTACCATCCGGCTGACCCTGCGCTGACAACCCGAACAAGGGCGCGCCAGCTATTGAGCCTCACCTCGCATATCGGGCCCTGTCCGCGACCGCCCAATATACGGGTTGATCCGTCCGGCAGCCATGCTTCCAGTGCCCCCTGTTCCAATCCCGCATCGATCCGGTTCAGAATTTTCTGGAAGACGGGGGCAAAAAGGCGATTGAACAGACCGCCATTGCCCCAGGCTCTACCCGCCTCGATGAGTTGGCCGCCACGTTGGGAAGGTATGACATTCATGACGTCATTCTGCCCGACAGGTCAGCAAGGTGCAATCCGGCTTTAATAGTTCTTTGGACCCGAACAGAATGGCCCCGGTTAAAGTTGGTGCAGCGGTTCTTTCACTGTCCATGTCTGCCCTTTGGAGACCAGTTTTTGCAGGTCGGCGACTTTGCCCTTCGCAACGGCGGTGTTCTGTTCGACAATCGCGCTATCAAAGGTGGCAACCGGGTCATCGTATAGAACACCCAGGGCCATCGGGAATGGACCAAAGGGCATTTCGACCAGCATGTGCGCCATCGCCCGGTTGCGCACATCATGAACCAGTATGTTTGCCGCTTCCCAATCGCCATCAACGACATCGACGACTTCCAGATGAAGATGATCGAGATTGAGCTTCAGGCCCTTGGTCCCCTTGGCAAACAGCATCGGCTTGCCATTTTCCAGCCATAGCTGACCCAGGTCGGCATTTTTCTTTTCGGTGAAGTCCGCGAACACGTCCTTGTTGTAGACGATGCAGTTCTGAAAAATTTCGACGAAGCTTGCACCCTTATGGGCGTGCGCTGCCTTCAACACCTCGCCCAGTTGCTTGGAAATGTCATAGGCCCGTGCCACAAAGCGGGCACCTGATCCCAATGCAAAGGCTGCGGGTCGGGCAGGGCGATCGACTGAGCCGAATGGTGTCGAGGGGCTTTGCGTGCCAACGCGGCTCGTGGGACTGTATTGCCCTTTCGTAAGACCATAGATTTCGTTGTTGAATAACAGAATCTGGCAATCGAGATTCCGACGCAGGATGTGCATCGTGTGATTGCCGCCAATCGACAGTCCGTCGCCATCGCCAGTGATAATCCAGACATCCAGATCCGGATTGGCGAGCTTGACACCCGTCGCCACCGCTGGCGCGCGGCCATGAATGGTATGGAAGCCATAGGTTTCCATATAATAGGGAAAGCGTGACGAGCAGCCGATACCGCTGACAAACACGACATTTTCGGGACGTACGCCGAGTTCGGGCATGGTCCGCTGCACAGTCTTTAGGATCGCATAGTCACCGCAGCCCGGGCACCAGCGCACTTCCTGGTCAGTTTCAAAATCCTTGATGCTGAGTTTCGTCATCTCGTTCATGCGAGTTGCTCCTCGATAGCAGCTTCGATTTCCGCAATACGGAACGGCTGCCCGGATACTTTGTTGAGCGGTTTGGCATCGACCAGATACTGGTCGCGCAGCACGGTTTTCAATTGGCCGGTATTCATTTCTGGTACCAATACCCGGTCGTAACCCTTTAAAAGATCGCCCATATTTTTCGGCATAGGCCAAATATGACGGATGTGAATATGGCTTACGTCATGCCCCTTGGCACGGGCACGGCGAACGGCCTGATGGATCGGGCCGAAAGTCGAACCCCAGCCAACCACGGCGAGCTTGCCGCCCGGGGCACCAAGGCAGACATCCTGGTCGGGAATACTATTGGCAACTCCCAGAACCTTGTCGCGGCGAATCGCGGTCATGGCTTGATGGGTGTCGGGTGAGTAGTCGATGTGACCGGTATCAATGGCCTTTTCGATGCCGCCGATGCGGTGAAGCAAGCCGGGCGTGCCAGGCTTCACCCATGGACGGGCGAGCTTTGCGTCGCGGCCATAGGGTTTGAATCCACCTTCTTGCGGTTCTTCCAGAAATTGGACCGGGAAGGGTTCGTATGTGTTCATGTCCGGCACTTTCCATGGCTCCGCCGCATTGGCGATATAGCCATCGGTCAAGAGCATGACCGGGGTCATATATTGCACGGCGATCCGCACCGCCTCTATTGCGCACTCAAAAGCATCGGCCGGAGAGCAGGCGGCGAGGACCGGCAAAGGCGCATCTCCATTGCGGCCATAGACCGCCTGATACAGATCCGATTGCTCGGTCTTGGTAGGAAGGCCTGTTGAAGGTCCGCCACGCTGGCTGTTGATGATCACGAGCGGCAGTTCTGTCATGATCGCAAGGCCGATGGCTTCGCCCTTCAAAGCGATGCCGGGACCCGAAGATGACGTGATGCCCAATTGCCCGGCATAGGACGCGCCTATCGCTGATGCGACGGCAGCGATTTCATCTTCCGCCTGGAACGTGGTGACGCCAAATTCCTTCAGTCGCGAAAGGTGGTGCAGGATCGCCGACGCAGGTGTGATTGGATAGCCGCCAAAGAACATCGACAGCCCCGCAAGCTGCGCGCCCGCAACCAGACCCAGAGAAATCGATTCAGCGCCCGTAACTGTGCGATACAGCCCCGCTTCCGCTGGCGCCGCGGCGACATGATATTGTTTGAGCGGGCCGGATAGCTCCGCCGTTTCGCCATAGGCGTGACCTGCGTTGAGCGCAGCGATATTGGCGTCGGCCAGCACCGGACTCTTGGCGAACTTTGCCTTCAGCCAATCGATAATCGGCTGGCGGTCACGGTCGAACATCCAGAGCGCGAGGCCCAGCGTCCACATATTCTTGCAACGCAGGGCTTCCTTGTTGCCAAGGCCGAACTCCTTGACGCTTTCGAGCGTCAGTTGTGAAATGTTGAATGAAAGAAGCTGCCATTTCGCAAGGCTGCCGTCCGTCAGCGGGCTTGTCTCATATTTTGCCTTTGCCAGATTACGATCGTTGAATTCACCCTCGTCAGCGATGATAAGCCCGCCGGTTTTCAAAGCATCGACATTGGTCTTGAGCGCCGCCGGGTTCATTGCGATCAGCACATCGGGTTCATCACCCGCGGTGTTGATTTCCGACGAGCCAAAATTGATCTGGAATGCCGACACGCCGAATAGCGTGCCTTGCGGAGCGCGAATTTCTGCCGGAAAATCCGGGAAAGTCGCAAGGTCGTTACCGGCCAGCGCGGTGGAAAGCGTGAACTGCCCTCCGGTAAGTTGCATCCCGTCGCCGCTATCGCCGGCAAAGCGCACGACAACTGCTTCGGCCGAACCATCGGCCAGGGCATCCTCTGGGGTCATTTCATGGGCGGCAGTCGCCATAATCTTCTAATCCTGTTGGTACATAATCTTGTTGGCATTCCTACGCTTGGAATGGGGTCGCTTCAAAGTAGAAAATATGGGGGGTCGCCCAATCTTGCTTCTTGCACATCTTGTGGTGCGGTCATCCTCATCCCGTTTCCTATCAGATATGCATTGCATTGCCTCTCGACAATCGGGGTATGGATATTTCGGATTTTTCATTGACGACGGAAGATGGGGACTGGCACCTCCGGTGCATGGCCAATCGAAATCCCTTGTGCCAAAGCGTGCCCGGAACAGGGTATGCCGACCATCAATGCCATGGGACAAAGGCAATATTCGTGGTTTTATTGACGGAGTCGGGGCTATAGCGGCTCAATCGCTGACAGGGTGAAGGAATCACGCTGTTTCCAGAGGCTATTTGCAATCCGTAGAGTGAAGAACGATGGATATTTATGAGCGTTAACAAGCAGGATCTTCCCTATCGCCCCTGCGCGGGTGTCATGTTGGTCAATTTCGAAGGAAAAGTTTTTGTCGGGCAACGGCTCGATACCAGTGTCGAAGCATGGCAGATGCCGCAGGGCGGCATCGATGACGGTGAAGACCCGCAAAGCGCGGCTATCCGTGAATTGGAAGAAGAAACGGGGATTACTGAACCCCATCTCCAAATTTTGGCGCGGGCTAAGGAGGAATATTATTATGATCTTCCCGACGAACTCATCGGCAAAATCTGGAAAGGTCGGTATCGCGGGCAGCGCCAATTCTGGTTCCTGGTTCGCTTCACTGGTACAGACGGCCATATAAACATTGAAACCGAACATCAGGAATTCCGCGCCTGGAAATGGGCTGACCCAGACCAGCTTCCCGAAATGATCGTTCCGTTCAAAAGGAAACTTTATCGGGATATCCTGAAGGAATTCAGGGACATCATCTGATAGCAGCTTAGATCATAGCCATGTTTCGAACCATCATAGCCCTTTCGCTGCTTTTAATGCCCGCACGTGCTTTTGCTGACCCATCCAGTGTCATGCCGGATGCGGTGCGTGAGATGCTGACCGCTGCAATCGCGAACGGCGATGAATCAGATGTGCGCGCTATCGCAAAGATTGCACGGCAGACCTACCCCGATGCGATCGCCGAAATCGATGCGATGATCAGCGACCATGATACCAAAGCAGCAAACAAGCGGGCGCAGCATATCCGGACAGCACATTTTTGGGACTTATGGAGTGGCCAAGGCGAATTTGGCGTTTTCCGCTCGACCGGAAAGGCTAGCGAATTTGGCATTAGCGGCGGCCTGAACTTGAAGCGGGAAGGGCTACGCTGGAAGCATTTGTTGCGCGCCAATGCCGATTATCGTCGTGCCAATGGCGAGGTATCGCGCGAAAATATGCTGTTCGCTTACGAACCTCGTTATCAGATCAGCCCAAAAGCCTTCAGCTATGGTTTGCTGCAATATGAACGCGATCCACTGGTAGGGTTTGACAGCCGATATTCTGCCTCTTCCGGTTTTGGTTATCAGTTTATCGATTGCGAGCGCGTCAAATTATCCATCGATACCGGACCATCCTATCGCCATGTAAAATATACGGATGACGGTTGGGAGGATCGGTTGGGTCTGCGTTCATCGCTTGATTTCAACTGGAAATTGTCGCCGACCCTGACATTTCAGCAAAATGCATATGCCTATATAGAAAAGGACAAGACCAGCCTGTCATCGCTAACCGCACTGGATGCAAAGGTTATAGCGCGTTTGTCGGCACGGTTTTCCTACAGCACTGCGTATGAAAGCGGGGCTCAGCTTGCCGAGGAGAGTTTTGACACGCTGAGCAAGGTCACGCTCATATACGATTTTTGATCGTTGCTATCCCTCAACTCGCAAACGATAACCTGTGGGCACATCGTTGCTGACCAGGTTTATTACAGCTTGAGCTACTGTTTCGGGACTTTTCAGTGATGCTGGATCTTCGCCGGGATATGCCTTGGCTCGCATTGCAGTGCGGGTGGCGCCGGGATCGATGATCGCGGTGCGGACATTGCTGATGTTACGGACTTCCTCTCCATAGCTGAGCACCAATGTTTCCAACGCAGCCTTCGATGCGCCATAAGCCCCCCAATAGGCACGCGGTGTTTGGCCCACGCTGGAGGTGATCGCTACCAGGCGAGCGTCCATACTCTTGCGCAACATGGGGTCGAAAGCCGCGATCAGCGCCTGTTGTGCCGTAAGATTGAGTGTGAGAAGTCGCGCAAATTCCTTGGGGTCAATGGCGGCGACGGGCGTCAGCGTGCCAAGCATGGCCGCATTAAGGACGAGAATGTCGAGCGCCTCCCATCGTTCGGATATTGCGCCAGCCAGTCGACCGATGCTTTCAGCGTCGGTGAGATCAAGGGGAGCGATGGTCGCGCTGCCGCCAAGCGCGTGAATATGTTCTTCAACCTCTTCCAGACCTCCGGCCGTGCGGCCAGTCAAAACCACATGCGCGCCCGCAGCCCCAAAAGCTTGTGCAATCGCGGCGCCGATGCCGCGGCTTGCGCCGGTGACGAGGGCGAGTTTTCCGGTGAAGGGTTTGTCGGTCATTCAAAGCCTGTCTGATCATGATCGGTTGCTTCTGAGCATATCAAAGGCTCAACGACTATTCAGGGCGAACGATGTGGAATGTTCAAGTTGGTTTACATGACCCGTTCAGCAAGAAGCGAGAGCTGGTCCGTGACCTGTGCCTCGTCCTGATCGGTCAGTGTCGTTGGATAATCCCCGGTGAAGCAGGCATCGCAATATTGCGGTCGTATATCCGCACGTTTCGCCTCTCCCAATGCTTTGTAGAGGCCGTCAATGGAAATGAAAGAAAGGCTATCGGCGCGAATGAAGTCACGCATCCCCTCAACATCCAGCTTATGTGCCAGCAGCTTGGCGCGTTCAGGGGTATCGACACCATAATAACAGCTATGCCGCGTCGGAGGGCTGGCGATGCGCATATGCACTTCTTTTGCGCCAGCTTCTCGCATCATCTGCACAATCTTCAGCGATGTCGTGCCACGCACGATACTGTCATCGATAAGGACAATGCGCTTGTTCGCAATCAGGGCGCGGTTGGCATTGTGCTTCAACTTGACGCCCAGATGCCGAACCTTGTCACTAGGCTGAATGAAGGTACGGCCCACATAATGCGAACGGATAATGCCCAGTTCGAACGATATCCCGGATTGTTGCGCATAACCGATGGCGGCAGGAACGCCGCTGTCGGGCACGGGGATGACATAATCCGCCTCAACCGGATTTTCGATCGCAAGCTGCGCACCGATAGCTTTACGGACTGAATAGACCGACGAACCGTCGACGATGGAATCGGGGCGCGAAAAATAGACATGTTCGAATATGCAGGGGCGCGAATGGCTTTCACTGAACGGACGCATGGATCGGACGTCCCCGCCATTGGTAACGATGACCAGTTCACCCGGATCTATACTGCGAACATAGTCCGCGCCGACGACATCCAGAGCAACGGTTTCCGAAGCAAAGATGGTGGCGTCGCCCAGCTTGCCCATGACCAGCGGTCGAATACCGAGCGGATCACGACAGGCGATCATGCCTTCGGGTGTCATGCAGATAAGGGAATAGGCGCCTTCGACCTGTTTCAGCGCATCAATGAACTTGTCGAGCAAGGTGCGATAGGTGGATGTGGCGACAAGGTGGATAATCACTTCGGTGTCAGAAGTGGACTGGAAGATGGAGCCGCGGCGGATCAGTTCACGGCGCAGTTTCATCGCATTGGAAATATTGCCATTATGGGCGACCGCAAAGCCGCCCGACGACAGTTCCGCATAAAGCGGCTGCACATTGCGCAGTGCAGTTTCGCCCGTGGTTGAATAACGGACATGGCCGCACGCAGCGCCCCCAGGCAGGCCGCGAATGATCTCATCGCGATCGAAATTGCCCGCTACATGCCCCATAGCCCGATGGGTGTGGAATTCCACCCCATCCCAACTGGTGATTCCCGCCGCTTCCTGCCCACGATGTTGCAAAGCATGGAGGCCAAGCGCGACCATGGCCGACGCTGTTTCAGCGCCACTGATCCCAAAAACCCCGCATTCTTCGCGCAGTTTGTCATCGTCGAAAGGATGTGTCGTTAGCATCTATTGCAAAACCCGTTGCCGAAGCATGAGCGGCCATGTCACCGCTTCCTGTTCGCGCATATAGAGGCAAGAAAGCGGTTTGTCGCCCTATTGTCACAAAAAAGCTGCCGGAACAGGCCCAATTTTTGCTTAATGGCTACAGAGTAGAGGTTTCCGGGTGACTCCATCGACGCAGAGGATAGCGAATATTTTGTAAATGCGGCGCTAACCCATTATAGAGCGGGGCATGACGAATATGCGCGAGAGCGGTAATGTGCTCGATCCAAAATATGACGCCAATGGCTTGGTGACGGCTGTAGTGACCGATCACATTTCCGGTGATGTCCTGATGGTGGCGCATATGAATGCACAGGCGCTTGCCTTGACCAGAGAAACGGGCATAGCGCATTTCTGGTCGCGCAGCCGGGACAGGTTGTGGAAGAAAGGCGAGACCTCCGGCCATATTCTGACCGTTGTGGAAATGCGGGTCGATTGCGATCAGGATGCCATTTGGCTGCGCGCGAACGCTGCCGGCCCCGCTTGCCATACGGGAGAGACAAGCTGCTTCTATCGCCGAGTGACAGATGGCGGGCTGGAGCGGATTGCGGACGATGCGGACTAGCATCGCTCTGCTTTTGCTTTTGGCTGCATGCAGCGATGGACAGTCGCGTTCCACACCGCCAGCCGACGACGTACCCGATCTGGAACAGGCCGCGATTGACAGCGGTGCGATAGTCGATGTGTCCAGGACCGATCCTGTCGGCCTTTTCCAGCGCCGCCACGAAGGCGGCACTGATGCGCTCTGCCTCGTGCCTGATGGCGAACGTGAATATCGTTTCGGGGCGGCGGCCTATTCGGGTGGCAAATCCCGCTGTACCGGACGGGGCCGGGCCAAGCAGGTTGGCCGCATGCTAGTACTGCGCTTCGACAAGCCTTCCCGCTGCATCATGGTTGCGCAGTACGAGGGGGACCGTATCGCCATGGCGGGTGCGGTCGATCTGGAATGCGACAAGTTATGTTCGGAGCGTGCGTCCTTTGCTGGCGTGGCCTTGCCGCGAATATCGGACAGCATACAGGCTGCGCATTCTGTGCGCGCTATTGACGGCGATCCCCTATGTACCGGAGGAAAAGCTGGAGGTTGACGCGAACGTAAACGTAAAGCAATATTACGCTATGCCACCTTCAGTTCACATTGCAGGCATAGAAATGCCTGACCTTCCGGATCGCGAAAGCCACAGTATTTCGGAATTGTCCGAAGAATTCGGCATTACCGCTCGCGCACTGCGCTTTTATGAGGATGAAGGCCTGATCGCACCCGAACGACGCGGTTTGACGCGGATTTATTCGCATCGCGACCGTGCGCGGCTAGCGTGGATATTGCGGGGCAAGCGCGTGGGCTTCAGTCTGGCCGAAATCCGTGAGATGATTGATCTATATGATCGTGATGATGGCCGCACGGAACAGCGTCGTGTCACGATTGAAAAATGTCAGGCACGTATAGACCTGCTGACCAGGCAAAAGGCAGACATCGATTCGGCCATAAAGGAACTGTCACGGTTCGTTGCTATGGATGAGGAACGAAACTGACACTTCGCTATTGGTCCATTTCGGCGCACGTTGCCCCAGAAACATAATCGGAGACAAGAGATGCCCAGCTATACCGCGCCGGTGACAGACACCAGGTTCATCCTCGATAATGTTTTGCAGCTTGAGCGTTATTCAAATCTTCCGGGTTTTGCCAGTGCATCGCCCGACATGGTCGATGCCGTATTGACGGAGGGTGGACGTTTCGTTGCGGAAGTCCTCTTTCCCCTCAACCAATCCGGCGACAGAGAAGGGTGCACAAGACACGACGATGGCAGCGTCTCAACGCCTGCCGGATTCAAGGCAGCCTATGATCAATTCGTCGCAGGCGGATGGACGACGCTATCCATGCCGGAGGAATTTGGCGGGCAGGCTATGCCGCATGTTCTGTCCACCGCGTTCGAGGAATATCTGATCAGTGCGAACATGTCTTTCGCCATGTATAATGGCCTGACGCTTGGCGCTGCATCCGCCATCATCGCAAAAGGCAGCCAGGAGCAGAAGGAAAAATATCTGCCCAAAATGATTGCTGGCACATGGGGCGGCACCATGAACCTGACAGAGCCGCATGCGGGAACGGATCTGGGTCTTATCCGGACCCGCGCTGTGCCCAACGCTGACGGCAGCTACGCCATTACCGGGGCCAAGATATTCATTTCGTCCGGCGAACATGACCTGACCGAAAACATCATTCATCTGGTGCTAGCAAAGACACCGGATGCCCCGGAAAGCAGCAAGGGTATTTCACTGTTCATCGTGCCAAAATATCTGGTGAATGATGATGGTTCGCTGGGTGAGCGGAACGCCGTATCCTGTGGCTCCATTGAAGAGAAAATGGGCATTCATGGCAATTCAACCTGTGCGATGAATTATGATGGCGCGACCGGATGGATGGTGGGTGAGGAGAATAAAGGTCTCGCCGCCATGTTCATCATGATGAACGCGGCGCGATTGGGCGTTGGTCTGCAAGGGCTGTCATTAGGTGAGGTCGCTTATCAAAATGCCGTCATCTATGCCGGTGATCGGCGGCAGGGCAGGGCGCTCACGGGTCCGGCCGATACGCAGGAAAAGGCCGATACGCTATTTGTTCATCCAGATGTTCGTCGCATGCTGATGGAAAGCAAGGCGCTGACAGAAGGACTGCGTGCCTTGTGCCTTTGGGGTGCGTTGCAAGTGGATCTTGCTCATGACGCGGGGAGTGAGGAAGATCGGCAGGCTGCTGATGATCTCATTTCCCTGTTGACCCCGGTGATCAAGGGCTATGGCACTGACAAGGGCTATGAAATCGCCACCAACGCACAACAGGTTTATGGCGGGCATGGTTACATCAAGGAATGGGGCATGGAGCAATATGTCCGCGATGCACGCATTTCGATGATCTATGAAGGCACCAACGGGGTGCAGGCGATGGATCTGGTCGGCCGCAAGCTGGCCATGAATGGCGGTCGAGCGATACAGCTTTTTTTCAAAATAGTTGCGGCCGAGGTGGCCGAAGCCAAAAAGCACGAAAAACTGGCCGTTTTTGCCGAAGCACTCGAAAAAGCCAACGCGCAGTTGCAGGCCGCTACGATGTGGCTGATGCAGAATGGTATGACGAACCCCAATAATGCCGGTGCGGCTGCCTATAGCTATATGCACATCATGGGTATCGTATCGGTGGGTCTGATGTGGCTACGTATGGCGAGCGCTGCCGTTCATATGCTTGAAGCGGGGGAGGGCAATGCCCGCTTTCTGGAAGCAAAGCTGATCACCGCGCGTTTTTTTGCCGAACGGATCATGCCTGACGCAGGCGCGCTGCGCCGCAAGATCGAGGGCGGTGCGGAGGCTTTGATGGCGCTGGAGCCGGATATGTTCGCCGTGGCCTGATCGGGAGCGAACTCTATCCTGCTCGACTGACGGCAGCCACTTTCACGGGATTACGGCTCGCCATGCATTGACTGGCCACGGTGCGCGGAAATTCCTCGCAATTCCATAGGGAGCGTTCGAAACGCGTGCCGCCATCGCGCATATAGCTATAGGCCATGGCGTCGAGCAGGCCAGGATAGACAGGAAAGCCACCGGGCGTTCGGGCCGCATCGGTCCAGCCCATGACACGGCAGCGGGGCCGCCCGCCGCACAAGGCCAGTGCCTGCGTCTGAAAGCCTTCAGGCGAGGCATTCTTGTCCAGCGCGACGATGAAGGAGGCGCCATCCGAGTCGGCGGCGACGACCTCTGCCGAGCCAAAGCGCTGGCCAACCGATACCGGGAGGATTTTGGCTATGGGGACTTGTCCGCCAGCAGAATCTGCTAAAGTGGGCTGTTCCTCTGATCCGGTCGGCAAATCTTGTGCATGGGCGGAGGAAAGGCGAGCGATGGTGGGAATGGACGGTTCTGTTCCTATGCGCGCCGAACGGAACGCCGCCGGAGTACCCCACCAGCCTTTCCACCGGAAAAACAGGTGGGTTCCGATAGCAGCCACCTTGTCCAGACTGCTGCTCCAATAGGGCACGACCCAGTCGGTATGGTAATGGGTGGCATTGCCAACTTCGGCAAACACCGATCCTGATAGTGCCGCCCGGGCAATGGTGCGGGCGCGCTGCCATGCTGCTTGCGATGGTGTACGGGTAAGCGCTCCGTCACAGGTGAAGGTGAATTGACAGCCCGACGCACGTTGGGCGCCTTCAAAAATGACTCCGCAGACAGACTTTGGAAAGGCGGGATGACGCAGGCGGTTGATGACCACTTGAGCAACCGCCTGCTGTCCCGGCGCGTCATCGCCCGCTTCATACCATTGGGCAGCGGCGAGACAGTCCGTCGCACGAGCCAGATCGGCGGCAGAACCCTTCAGTCGGAATGGCCGCGCGGCGGGATTGGGACGTGCGGAGAACGGCACGTCAGCATTGAGCAATCGCGCTTTGTCTCTGTCCACCGGCAAGGCTTGAGTCGGATCGACTGCAGGGACGGTCGGAAGGCGTAGAATATTGGAGCGCTTGGCCAACTGTGATTGATCCGTCCCGACCAGATGCCCTTGGGGTGGATGCGACGTAATGAATGCGGGAAGCAGAAAAAGCGCAAGAACGAAGAACGCCTTCAGCCAATGGCGGCGCGTTGGCGTCATGACGTCAGCAGCGGCGAAATGTGTCACAGCCTGCTATCCTGCTTTCACCCCGACCGCGCGCAGAATCGCACGCCAACGCGCTGGATAGGCACATCGAAAGCTTGTGCGCAATCCTGCTGCGGCCGGTTGTGTACCCGCCGGGATGATAGTGCCTGTTATTCCGGCAGGAAGTCCGGCACTGACAGGTAACGCTCGCCAGTGTCATAGTTGAAGCCGAGGATACGCGAACCAGCAGGCATTTCCGGCAGCTTCTGCGCAATGGCGGCCAAAGTCGCGCCGGACGAAATGCCTATCAGCATCCCTTCTTCGCGGGCGGCCTTGCGCGCCATTTCCTTGGCGTCGGCGGGATCGACCTGAATCGTGCCGTCCAGCAACCGGGTGTGCAGGTTGGAAGGGATGAAACCCGCACCAATGCCCTGGATGGAATGCGGTCCGGGCGCACCCCCGCTGATCACGGGTGAGAGAGTTGGCTCAACCGCGTATACTTTCAACGACGGCCATGCTTTTTTCAGCGCTTCGGCGCATCCGGTAATATGACCCCCCGTCCCAACGCCGGTGATCAGCGCATCAATAGGTGTTTCAGCGAAATCGGTCAGGATTTCCTGCGCCGTCGTCCGATTGTGGACATCGATGTTGGCAGGATTTTCAAACTGCTGCGGCATCCAGCTGTCAGGAGTCTGTTCTATCAGCTCCAGCGCGCGTTCAATGGCGCCTTTCATGCCCTTTTCCTTCGGCGTCAGGTCAAAACTGGCACCATAAGCAAGCATCAGACGTCGGCGTTCGATCGACATGGATTCGGGCATGACGAGGACAAGCTTGTAACCCTTCACCGCCGCGACCATGGCAAGGCCAACCCCCGTATTGCCGGACGTAGGTTCGATGATCGTACCGCCGGGTTTCAGGTCACCGGATTTTTCCGCGGCCTCTATCATCGAAAGCGCAATACGATCCTTGATCGATCCGCCGGGATTGCTGCGTTCCGACTTGATCCAGACTTCGGCGGAACCGAACAGGCGGTTGATACGGATATGTGGGGTGTCGCCAATCGTTGCGAGAATATTCGCCGCTTTCATGTCACGTTCTCCGTTGACCTTCGTTCAGACGCAATGTCGGGCGGATCGAAGGATCGTGCAAGCCTCAATTCTGGAAAAATCCGCGCCCAGGCCAACGTTATCGCAATGGCCCCGACGCCGCCCAGAACGACCGCTGCCACCGGACCGACAAGGGCCGCCAAAAAGCCGGATTCTGCTTCTCCCAGCTCATTGGAGGCGGAAATGGTAAGTTGTGATACGCTGCTTACCCGGCCGCGCATTTCATCGGGGGTATGAAGCTGGATCAGCGATTGGCGGATATAGACCGAAAACATATCCGCTGAACCCAGCACGACAAGGCAGACAAGTGACAATGGCATCCAGGTGGAGAGACCGAATGTCACGGTTGCAACGCCGAAAATAACGACTGCTCCCAGCATTTTCAGTCCCACTTCATATTTCAGGGGACGGAAGGAAAACCAGAGCGCCGTCAGGCCGGCTCCAATGGCGGGCGCAGCGGCCAGATGACCAAGGCCGGCTGAGCCAACATGCAGTATATCCCTTGCATAAATAGGCAAAAGCGCCGTCGCTCCAGCCAGAAGCACTGCAAACAGGTCAAGGGTGATGGTGGCCAGCACCAATCGATTACGGCGTACATAGGCAAGACCGTCAATCATTTGCGCTATGGGGCGGCGACTGATGTCACGTTGCGGCCGCGATACCTTCCCAATCAGAAAAAGGCACAGCAGAGCCACGCTGAACAGTCCGGCGCTGACACCATAAGCTGCGGTCGGTGCGATGGCATAGACGTATCCGCCGATCGCCGGACCGATGATCATGCCCGACTGCCAGGCGACGCTGCTAATCGCAATGGCGTTGGGCAACACCTGTCGCGGAACCAGATTGGGGGCCAGCGCCGACAGGGCGGGGCCACTGAATGCGCGGGCTACCCCCAGCAGTGCAGCGATGAAGAAAATGAGAGGCAGGCTGATCCAGCCTTCATAAGTTGCCAATGCAAGGACCGCCGCGCACAGAGCCTGTAATGCCACTGAGTAGCGGGCAATATACCGGCGATCATGATGATCGGCGACCCACCCGGTTATGGGTGTCAGCAAGAATAATGGCACGAATTGCGCCAGGCCGATAAACCCCAGTTGTGCGGCACTGGCTGATGCGCTCATAGTTTCACGCGCGATATTATAGGTTTGCCAGCCGATGACCAGCATCATGGCATATTGCGACAAAACCATGCTCAATCGACCGATCAGATAAGCACGGAAATTGGAAATGTTGACAGGATGCTGGTGTATATCACGAGGCATGCCGCTGCGTTAGCCTTTAGAGCTATTGCGCAGCAAGCATACAAAAGCTTGCCAATGAAGATAAATTTTTTGGGCGTCGCTGGAACTGGTGTAATAGGCTGATACAGTGCACTTGTGCTTTGGCGGAACGGGTAAATATGATGCGCGGCATACAAGGGGACGAGTCGTCCGTTCATCCTTTGGGAGATTGATCCACATGAAGTTGAAGCCGTTCGCTCTTTTGGCGTCCGCTGCGATTGTCTGCTTTGTTCCTGCATGTTCGAAAAGCGACCGTGAAGCCGCCGTGGTCAATGCTCAGGCTGACGCCGATCTGGGCGGTCCATCATGGCCCGAGTTCTCCAAAAACTTCCTGGAGGAGTATTTCAAGCTCAATCCAGCCTTTGCGGTCTATCAGGGACGCCATGAATATGACGGTCAGCTTCCCGACTGGAGCAGCAAGGGACTGACTGCTCAGATCGATTTCCTCAAAAATGCGATTGCCAAAGCCAAGGCGTTTGACACCAAAACGCTGACCAAAGAACAGACCTTTGAGCGCGATTACCTGATTTCCGTCGCGCAAGGACAGCTCTTCTGGTTGGAGGAAGCGGATTTTCCGCACCACAATCCAGCCTGGTATATTGGTAACGGACTGGATCCGAATGTGTACATCGCGCGGCCCTATGCCGACGAAGAAACGCGGATGAAAGCATTCATTGCGTTCGCAAGGAACATACCGCGCGCCGCGGATCAGATACGGGTCAACCTGCAAACACCATTGCCGGTAAGCTTCATCGATTATGGGAAGGCTGGTTTCTCGGGCTTGGCGACGTATTTCACCGGGGATGCGAAGGCTGCATTTGCCGGTGTGAAAGACCCCGAATTACAAAAACAATTCGATGAGGCTGCTGCTGCGGCATCAAAGTCGATGAATGCGCTGGCGGCGTGGCTGGAAAAAGGACGCAAAAATGCGACGCAGGATTTCGCCCTTGGGCCGGAACGCTTCGCCAATATGCTGAGAATGACCGAGAATGTCGATGTTCCTATCGATCAGCTGGAACAGATCGGGCGCGCGGACCTGAAGCGCAATCAGGAAGCCCTGAAGCAGGCCTGCGCAAAATATGCACCGAACCAATTGATCACGAACTGTATGCTGAAAATGAACATCGACAAGCCGGCAGAAGGGGTCGTTGAGGCTGCGCGCAGGCAACTACCCATGCTCAAGGCGTTTTTGAAGGCGAAGGACCTTGTGTCCATTCCGGGAACGGAAGAAGCTCTAGTGGAGGAATCCCCACCCTATAACCGGCAAAACAGCGCCTATATCGATATTCCGGGGCCTTATGAAAAAGGCTTGCCGTCGGTCTATTACATCTCCCCGCCTGATCCTTCATGGTCGACGGAGGTGCAGAACGCCTATATTCCTGGTGAAAAGGATTTGCTCTTCACCAGTGTGCATGAAGTCTGGCCGGGACACTTTCTCAATTTCCTCCACAGCAACCGGTCCAAATTCACGTTTGGCAAAGTGTTTGTCGGCTATGCCTTTGCAGAAGGCTGGGCGCATTACAGTGAAGAGATGATGTGGGAGGCCGGACTGGATAATGGAGATCCGGAAACCCATATCGGCCAGCTTTCCAATGCGCTGCTTCGCGACTGCCGCTTCCTGTCCGCCATTGGCATGCATGCAAAAGGGATGACCATCGAACAATCGCGGAAAATGTTCCTGACCCAATGTTATCAGGACGAAGGCAATGCGCGGCAACAGGCGGCGCGTGGCACTTATGATCCCGCTTACCTAAACTATACGATGGGCAAGCTCATGATCCGCAAATTGCGCGATGACTGGACGGCCGACAAGGGTGGCCGCAAGGCATGGAAGCAATTTCACGACGCATTCCTGAGCTATGGCGGCCCACCGATCCCGCTGGTGCGGCAACAGATGATGGGCGGAGAAGCGAAAGCGGTATTTTAGGGGCTGGGCGGATGTTGGAAGGCCGCCTCTATCATGCGATATTTACGAAACTGTCCATTACCCGTTTACGTCCCGATAACTCGAAGTCGATCTCCAACTTGTTGCCTTCGATTTCCGCGATGACGCCATAACCGAATTTACTGTGGAAAATGCGCAGGCCCACACTCATGTCGTCGCGGCCCTTGGCACCGATGGTGGATTGCCGTGCTTTGACCATGCGGGCAGGTTCGCCGACAAAACCGCCGCTTTTGGTCGCGCGTTGCCAGCCGGGGCCGCGGCTATTGCCCCGCGTGAGATTGGCGAAGGGATCGGACTGTTCCGACCAGTTTGCACGCCAGGATGATTCCCCTCCCGTCAGGCTGCTGTCCACATCCTTATATGCAGCCGGGATTTCGCCAATGAAGCGGGACGGAATGGAGCTGGTCCACTGACCATAGATTCGGCGATTGGCCGCGTGCAGGATCGTCAATTTGCGGCGCGCCCGTGTCATCGCAACATAGGCCAGGCGGCGTTCCTCTTCCAATGAGGCAAGGCCGCCTTCATCCAGCGAGCGTTGCGAGGGGAAGACGCCTTCTTCCCATCCGGCAAGGAATATCCGTTCGAATTCAAGTCCTTTGGCGGCGTGAATGGTCATGATCGTGACCTTTTCATCGCTTGCCAGCGCATCATTATCCATGACGAGACTGACATGTTCCAGGAACGCGCCCAAGGTTTCATATTCTTCCATGGCGCGGGCAAGTTCATTGAGGTTTTCGAGACGGCCCGCGCTTTCAGGAGACCGGTCGGCCTGCAACATGGCAGTATAGCCGCTTTCATCAAGGATCAGACGCGCGAGTTCGGCATGAGGCAGTGCGCTCGCCCGGTCGCGCCAGCGAGCGATGTCACTGATGAAATTGCCCAGGCTCCGGCGCGCCTGTGGGGTCAGTTCGTCTGTGTCGAGAATGCGCGCCGCGGCAAGGCTCAAGGACACGCCCTCGGCGCGAGCCAACATATGCAGTTTGCTTAGCGCCTTGTCGCCCAATCCGCGCTTGGGCACATTGACGACCCGTTCAAATGCGAGATCGTCGGCGGGTTGGTTCACAAGGCGCAAATAAGCCAAAGCATCGCGGATTTCCGCCCGCTCATAGAAACGAAATCCGCCTATGATTTTATAGGGTAAGCCAATCTGGATAAAGCGATCTTCAAACTCACGCGTCTGAAACTGCGCGCGCACCAATATCGCGGTTTCATTGAGCGATCCGCCCGAACGCTGATAATGCTCGATTTCCTCACCAACGCGGCGCGCTTCTTCCGCGCCATCCCACACGCCCAGAATTTCAACCTTCTCGCCATCGGTTTCTTCTGTCCACAGAGTCTTGCCAAGGCGGCCGCCATTCTCAGCGATCACTCCGCTGGCTGCGGCCAATATCTGGGGCGTGGAACGGTAATTCTGTTCCAGACGGACAATCTTCGCACCTGGAAAATCTGTTTCGAACCTCAGGATATTGGCGACTTCAGCTCCGCGCCAGCTATAGATGCTCTGATCATCATCGCCCACGCAGCAAATATTCTTGCGTATTTGCGCCAGCAGGCGGAGCCAGAGATACTGGCTGCTGTTGGTGTCCTGATATTCATCGACAAGGATATATTTGAAGCGCTCCTGATAGCGGGCCAGCACATCGCGGTCGCGCTTCAATATGGTCAGCATATGGAGCAGCAAATCACCAAAATCGCAGGCATTGAGCGCACGGAGCCGATCCTGATAGAGGCGATATATTTCCTGGCCGCGCCCGTTGGCGTAACTTTCGCTTTCGCCGGCATCAAGCGCTTCTGGCGTAAGACCCTTGTTCTTCCACCGGTCGATCAGGCCGCCCAATTGTCGCGCGGGAAAGCGTTTGTCATCAATGCCCACAGCCTGAATGATCTGCTTGAGAAGGCGGAGTTGGTCGTCGGTATCCAGAATCGTGAAATTGCTGTGCAGCCCTACCAGTTCGGCATGACGGCGCAGCATTTTCGCACCGATGGCGTGAAAGGTGCCAAGCCACGGCATCCCTTCCACCGCCTCGCCGATATGACGTCCGACGCGCTCCTTCATCTCTCGCGCTGCCTTATTGGTGAAGGTGACGGCGAGGATTTCAGAGGGCCAGGCCTTGCGAGTGGCGATCAGGTGCGCAAGCCGCGCCGTAAGCGCCGCCGTCTTTCCCGTGCCTGCGCCTGCCAGCACCAGCACCGGACCCTCGGTCGTCAGGACCGCCTCGCGCTGCGGGGCATTCAGTCCGCGCAGGTAAAGCGGATCGTGGGGAGAGGGGGCGGGCAAGGTCACGGGTGAACAGTTAGGGAACGGCGCAGGTCAGGGCAAGCGGTTGAATGCAGATTTTGCACAAGCGTGACCCACCTGTGGAATGGAACGCCTCGTCCCATGGGGAGAGTGATAGTGGAACTCTGATCCTCACTCCTCCATTGAACGATACAGCAGGGGCTCGCTCAAACACCCGCTCGGCAGGAGATGTCGAAATGATCAAAATATTATATACGATCGCCGTGACTCTGCTCCTTTGCGGTCCGGCCATGGCGCAGGACGTTCCCGCACAGTCGGTCCCGACGCCAGACCCTAATGCACAGGCGGTGCCTGCGCCCATTCCTCAGTCTGCCGATACGATGCAGCCCGCCACCGGAAACATGCCGGAAGATCCGAACGCACCCGAGGGAACGCAGGCTAATCCCACGGTCATTGGTGGCAATGCGGAGTCGCCACCTGCGCCGAAGGATTTTTACCCGTTGTGTTCAAAAACACTCAAAGATGGCTGCATGAATCCATCTGAGGCGCCGAAAGGCTATGGCAGATCTGGCTGATCTGTCTCAGGCGCGGCGAAACGCTCTAAGGGGCCGTCGTCGCACCGCGTTTTCGTAACGACTAAGGGAAATCCCCTATACATCTGGTTTGTTGTTATCCTTAGGGCCCTCAAAAGCCCAGCATCAACAAGGATAACGCATGACCCACCAATTGACCCCTGAGACCATTGCGATCGTCAAAGCCACTGGCCCTGCTTTACAAAAACATGGACTGGCGATCACAACCCGCATGTATGAACGGTTGTTCGTGGACGAAGATATTCGTGCTTTGTTCGATCAGGCGGCACAGGAAAACGGCGACCAGCCCAAGCGGTTAGCGGCCGCCATTTTAGGTTATGCACAGAATATCGATAAGCTGGAGGCGCTTGGCCCGGCCGTGGAACGTATGGTACAACGACATGTTGAAACCGGGGTCAAGGCGGAACATTATCCCTATGTGGCCAATGCGCTTTTGCCCGCCATTCGCGATGTGCTGGGTGAGGCAGCGACCGATGAGGTGCTGGCCGCATGGGGCGAAGCATACTGGTTTCTCGCCGAGATTCTGATCGGCAAGGAAGCTGAAATTTATCGCGTCAAGGCAGCGGCTACGCCTTCCGAAGCAGCGTAATTCGCGCCTTGCCGTGGGTACGGTCGGCGTCGATGGCAAAGCCTGCGGCTTCGACCGGTTCGCCTTTGCCGGTTTCAATACTGATCCAGGTCGCAGGGCCGACCCAGCCGAGGCGATTGAGCTTGTCGAGTGCCACCGCGCCAGCGCCTGTGCCATAGGGCGGATCCATCATGATAAGGTCCAACGGTGCAGGGGCAGGGCCGAGCGCGAGCACCGATGTTGCGCGGATATCCGGTCGGATGCCAAGTTTGGTCGCATTGGCGCGCAGCATGTCGACTGCCAACTTGTCCTGTTCGACAAAGAGGCAAGTTGCCGCCCCGCGGGAAAGCGCCTCAAGCCCCAATGCGCCTGATCCGGCAAATAAGTCGGCAACTGCAAGCCCTTCAAAGTTACCAAGCCGACTCGTCAGCATGGAAAACAGCGCCTCGCGCGTGCGGTCGGCGGTTGGGCGCGTTGTGTCACCCTTGGGCGCATCGATAATACGGCCGCGCCACTGGCCGGCAATGATCCTCATTTCAGGCTTTTCCTGAAAACAGCCAGATCGTGCTGGCGTACCTCATCCACCGCACCGGCGGGCATGTCCTCCAGGTAGAAGGGACCATAGCGGGTGCGGATCAGGCGGCTGACTTCCAGGCCCAAATGCTCAAGGACGCGGCGAACTTCGCGGTTTTTGCCCTCTGTCAGCGTCATTTCGATCCACTGATTGCGCCCGGTGCGCCGTTCCAGATTGGCGTCGATCTTGCCATAGCGGATGCCGTCAATCTCAATCCCTTCGATCAGATCTTCAAGCTGCGTCTGGCTCACGGTACCATAGGCGCGGGCACGATAACTTCGCTCGACCCC
The DNA here is from genome assembly GCF_021742065.1 of Rhizorhapis sp. SPR117. The sequence continues at coordinate 899 of NZ_JAKKIE010000026.1, read as the reverse complement.
GAAGGAGGGTAGTTCCATCTGACGCTTGAGTCCGCCGTCTGTGGTTAGCAGCAGTAACCCTTCGGTGTTAAGATCGAGGCGCCCCACCGGCATGACGCGGGGCAAATCGGCGGGTAGCTTATCATAAATGGTCGGGCGACCCTTGGGATCACGTTCAGTGGTGAGCAGCCCGGCAGGCTTGTGGTAACGAAACAGGCGGGCAGGCGTGGGTTCAGCCACAAGATTGCCATCGACGGTGACGCCCTGTAACGAAGTGAGCAGGGTCGCAGGGGTATCGAGTGTTTCGCCGTTCAGCGCGATTCTGCCTTCAGCGATCATCCGCTCGATTTCCCGCCGTGAGGCAATGCCTGCACGGGCCAACAGTTTGGCGATGCGGTGTTCACCCTTGTCGGAATGGGTCTCGGTCGGGCGGACGTGCGCCACTGAACCCGGCTTGCGCGGCGGTTTCGGACGCCCCGGTGCGCCAGAACGGTAAGCCTTTCGGCCCGGCAGGTTGTTCTTCTGGGACAAAAGAAATTATTCCTTTCTTGCGCGGAATCGTGACGACATGACATGGAATAATTCGATCATGTCCTTGCCTCTTCGCGCGCGGATATGCGATGTTTCGGCAAGTGCCATTTGGGGGACCTGATGGCGCAAAGGAGAGAAGACGGCAATGCTTTTCGGACCTGACAAGCGTGTCATCAGCAAAATATTGATCGTCGAGGATGAACCCCTTATCGCGTTCGACAATGAACATTTCCTGACACATGCGGGATATGAAGTCGTCGATACGGTCGATAGCTGTGCCCATGCCGAACTGGTGATCAAGCACGCCAAGATGGCCCAGTCGGCCCGAAGCTGCGATTTTGGCCATGTTGAAGAACAAAGATTGAACATGGCGATCTACCAGGCTCGCT
>NZ_JAKKIE010000247.1 GCF_021742065.1 Rhizorhapis sp. SPR117 | reverse complement strand
CTAGTATTTGTATGTCCCGCGATGCGGGGTTTGGTTCAAGCGGGTAATTTTTCCTTTCGTGTTTTGGGGGTGGCAGAGCTTGCCCTGAACCGGAAGCTATCGTTTCCGCTTTCCAGGATGTGGCAGTGGTGCGTCAGCCGGTCGAGCAGGGCGGTGGTCATCTTGGCGTCGCCGAACACGTCGGCCCATTCGCTGAAGCTGAGGTTGGTGGTGATGATCACGCTGGTGCGTTCGTAGAGTTTGCTGAGCAGGTGGAACAGCAGTGCTCCGCCTGACGGGCTGAACGGCAGGTAGCCGAGTTCATCGAGGACGACGAGGTCGAGACGCAGCAGACGTTCGGCCAGTTGCCCTGCCTTGTTCATGGCCTTTTCCTGCTCCAGCGCGTTGACCAGATCGACGGTGGAGAAGAACCT
>NZ_JAKKIE010000246.1 GCF_021742065.1 Rhizorhapis sp. SPR117 | reverse complement strand
AGGAACAGCGGGATCGATCCCTCGATCGGCACCTTCAATATTCCTTCGACCACCACCAGCAGCGCGAAGGCGCAGGCGAGCAGGACGACCAGCCCCATCGCCCAGACCTTGCTCGCCATGATCTCGAACGGCGTGATCGGCATCACCAGCAGATGCTCGATCGTGCCATGCTCGCGCTCGCGGATCAGCGCGGCGCCGGTCAACACGATCGAGAGCATGGTGACGTTGTTGATGATCTCCATCACCGACCCGAACCAGCTTTGCGCGAGCGTCGGGTTGAAGCGGGCCCGCAGGGCGAGATCGGCGGGCGGCGCGGCCGTGGCCCGCGTTCCCTTCATGAACTCCGACACCTCGCCCTGGACGATCTGCTGGATATAGCCGCCGCCGGTGAACGCCTGGCTCATCCGCGTGGCGTCGATGTTGAG
>NZ_JAKKIE010000025.1 GCF_021742065.1 Rhizorhapis sp. SPR117 | reverse complement strand
CCTGCCGACCTAGCATTGTTCATCTCCTCAAAGAGGCGTGAATCAATGAGGTGGATTACAGTTCCGGGTGACTAGGGTCAGGACTCATTGATTTGAGCAGGCCACTGTGATTCAGGCTCATTGCAGATGGCGCAGGAGGCGAAGGTGCGGGCCGATCCGCATCTGCGCGCCGACAGGTTCGTGGAACGCTGGCAGGAGCTGAAACAGGAGCGCGAGCGCCTTTATCGCGCTGGCGATATCGCGGAGCGCTAGAAGACAGGCAAGGAAATGGCGGGCATGGCGAATGGGGGATTGGAGCGGGTAGCGGGGATCGAACCCGCATCACAAGCTTGGAAGGCTAGTGCTCTACCATTGAGCTATACCCGCAATGCGGCGGCTTTCCTAAGTTTCCGGTTTCTTGTCAAGGGTCATTCCGATACACCCTCGCTCAAAATTCCGACACCGCCTGCTATTCAGCCGCCAAACCCGGTGTTTTCCCACCCATGGTCAATAATAGAGTCGACGGCGCATCGACATCACGATAGCTGGCATATGGTTGACGAAAGTATTTCTGGAGACTGCTCTTTACGGGTGTGGCGCTATGTAACGGCCACGATACGAAATCTGTGGAGTTTCTATGCTGTTTGGCCTTGAGGCTTACGCGCCGCTCGTGGTCGGCGGTCTGCTGGTTTTGCTCTTTGTAGCTTTTGCGACCGAACTGCGTTCACCCGAAGTGATTGCCATTGGTCTGGTTGCAATCTTGCTGGTGCTCAATATCATTTCTTCCGATGACGTGTTGGCGGCGATGGGGAATTCGGCGCCGCTGACGATTGCATCAATGTTCATCATTTCCGCATCATTGGTTCGCACCGGCGCGCTGGATGCCTTTGCAACCTTTGTCACGGGTTTCGCGCGCACAGCCCCCGTGTTGTCGGTGGCGATGCTGTTGATCGCTATTGCCGCCATGTCTGCTTTCACCAACAACACCCCGCTTGTCATGATGATGATCCCGATCGGCATGACATTGGCGAAGGAACTGGAGATTGCACCGTCCAAACTTTTGATGCCTATATCCTTCGCGGCGATTCTGGGCGGCACCTGTACCCTTCTGGGAACCTCGACAAACATTCTGGTTGACGGTGTGGCACGCAAAACCGGGCTTGCGCCTTTCTCGATTTTTGAAATTGCGCCGGTAGGCATAGTGGTGGCGATCATTGGCGTCCTCTGGCTCGTCATCGCTCATCGCTGGCTACCCGTTCGCCAGACGGTGGCTGGATTAAGCGCCGTCAACGACACCAAACGGTATGTCGTTTCCATATTCATCGAAACCGGTTCGCCCTATATCGGCCTCAACCCCACCGGGATCGACATATTGAATCGGGGCGAGCGGCAACTCGTCGATGTTCTGCGTGGCGATGAATCGCTCAGGCGCGACTGGGGCAGATGCATCCTTCAGGAAGGTGACATCATTGTTTTGCGGACCTCTGCGAATGATGTCCTTACACTGAAGGAACAGGGGCGAGTAGCGCTGAAGAAAACAGCGAAGAACCCGCATTTGGTGCCGCTGACGTCACGCAATTCGATTCTCGTCGAAACGCTCCTTGCGCCTGGCGCCAATATCATTGGTCATACCTTGAACAGTCTCCGCCTGCGCCGTCGCTATGGCGTTTATCCCATCGCGCTGCACCGCAAGGGGACAAATCTGGACGAACGGTTCGAAGCCACGCCTTTGCAAGTAGGCGACACCATGTTGATCGAAGGCGCCCAGGAAGATCTTCAACGGTTGCTTGACGATCAACAACTGATGAACATTGCCGAACCCTCCTCACGCGGGTTCCGCAGGAACAAGGCGCCCATTGCCATTGCGGTGATGGTGAGCATCATCGTAGCCGCCGCCTTTAATTTCATGCCTCTTGTCGGGCTTACCATTTTGGGTGTGGCGATCGTGCTCGGAACGCGCTGCATTGAACCTGAAGAAGCTTTCAGGGCTGTCGACTGGCGCATTTTGGCCCTGATCATAGCTATGCTTGCGATTGGCACCGCCCTGGAACGCACCGGATTGGTTGAAATGATCGTCGGGACGATCGCTCCTTTCCTGGGCACCGTTTCCCCCGTGATCGCATTGGCCGCCATTTACCTGCTCAGCCTCACCCTGACAGAACTGGTCACCAATAATGCCGTCGCGGTTGTCGTAACGCCCATTGCCATCAGTTTGGCCAATGCGCTGGGCGCAGACCCCCGCCCCTTCGTCGTCGCGGTCATGTTCGCGGCCAGTGCGAGCTTTTTGACGCCCATAGGCTATCAGACCAACACGCTGGTTTATGGTGCTGGCGGGTATCGGTTCTCGGATTTTTACAAGCATGGCTTGCCGTTGACCATCATCGTGGCGGTCGTCACCATTGTCATGATCCCGATGATCTGGCCGCTATAGCCTGCCCTGTGCGCCATATGCCTTGACTCCGGTCTTGCCCGATGCCAACGGAGCAACCTCTTCCGCCACAGGCGGGCGCGTAGCTCAGTGGTAGAGCACACCCTTCACACGGGTGGGGTCGCAGGTTCAATCCCTGCCGCGCCCACCACTGACAGCATCGAAAAATGACAAAAAAAGCGCACTCCCGCAGGAGCGCGCCTCTTGTTGAGCGATGTGGAATGTCGATTACATCAGCTTCCAGGTAAATGGCAGAACCACCGAAGTCGATCCGCCGGGAGGGGCCGGGAATTTGCCGACCTTTGCGGGTAGCGCCAATGCTTCGCGGTCAAGAACCGATGAACCCGATGGCCCGACCAGTTCCACCGAACCAAGCGAACCGTCAGCAGCCACCGTCAATTTGACCTTCGCCGTGCCTTCATCACCGCGCATCTGGGCCGCACGAGGATAGGTCTGTTTGGCAGCGATCATCCTGGCGATGTTGCGCTGCCAGTCGGCGGACTGGGCATGGGCTGGCGCGGCAACGATCATTGCACCAGCAAAAACAGCAATCAGATTTGCGAATATTCTTTTGGACATCTTATACCTCGGCTTTCTCTTTATAATGCCCGCTTGCACTGCGGTAATTCCTGTAATCCACTGTTTTATAGGGTATTATTTTCACAAAACCTTGCCTTTGTTCACATGTTCTCCCATTCATCCTCCCGATGTTTAAGGGCGAGATTGCCATGCTGCATCGGCACCGGCGCCCGGGATACCCTTGTCCTTTCGTGTCTGGCGTTCTGACCCAGTTCGAAGAAAGAAAGCTGTTCGAAAAGCCGCTCTGTCTCGGTGGACAGATTGCGCGCACCCGCTGTGCTTTGCTCGACCATCGCGGCGTTCTGCTGTGTGACCGTATCCATGGAAGCGACCGTTGCACTGATTTCATGCAGGCCACTGGCTTGCTGTTCAGCCGCCGTAGCGATTTCTTCCATCAGGCTTGAAACATGCGTGACTTCGGCCACGATCTGTTTCAGCGCCTCGCCGGAATTTTCGACCAATGCCACTCCATCGGCAACCTGCGCACCCGATGTCGCCACCAGTGCGCGGATTTTGGCCGCAGCTTCCGCCGATCCTTGTGCCAGCAGGCGAACTTCTGCCGCGACAACACCAAAGCCTGCACCCGCGTCACCGGCCCGCGCCGCCTCCACGCCCGCATTGAGCGCCAGCAGGTTGGTCTGGAAAGCAAGCGCATCGATCGTTGAAATGATGGCGTTCATTTCGTTGCTCGATGCCTCGATATGCCGCATCGCTTCCACCGCGCGCTTGGCCGTCGCATCAACCTCCTCAGCCGATTTACGAGCAATGCCCACGCGCTCGCTGGTCTGCCGCGCATTGTCCGCAGCCAATTTCACAGATGCCGTAAACTGTTCCAGCGTGGTTGAAGTCCGGGCAAGCGATTCCGCCTGCCTTTCGGTACGGCGTGAAAGGTCGTCAGAAGCCTGCGCGATTTCGTTGGTGCCGATGCGGATGGTGCTGCACCCTTCCACGATCTCGCTAAGCGCAGCTAACAGGTGCCTGACCGCTTCATTGAAATCGACGTGCAGCTTGGCAAGCGGCCCATCGGCATCGTCAGCGACCTCATGTGTCAGGTCTCCCTGCGCCAGAGCGGCCAGTCCCGCGCCGATGGCGTCGATCGTTATCTGGGTCTGGCGGGCACGTTCATGTTCAGCCGCCGCGCGTTCCTTGTCGGCCGCAAATAGCGCCTTGAAACCGTCCAGCGCTTTTGCAAGCTGGCCGATTTCGTCCCGGCGCTCCATGCCGGGCACCTCAACCTGCAGGTCGCCCTCCACGACACGGGAAATGACTTGGCTCATGCGCTTCAACGGTCGAGCAATCACGCGCATCATCAACAGGCTGAGCAGAAAGGAAAGCACCAGTGCGCCGCCCAGCGACGCCAGGATCATCGTGCGGGATTTCTTGAAAATAGCATCGCTCGCAGAGGAATTGGCATTGCCGCCCTTCACGTTAAGATCGATGAGCTGGAGAATGTCGTCCTCGACCAGATAGAACATGTCGAGGGATTCACCCTTGAAAAGGTCTGTCGCACCCGCTGTGTCACCCGCGTTGGACAACGCGATCATTTGATCGGTCAGCTTGCCATATTCGGCCCAACTGGTGCGGAGATTGTCATAAAGCGCCGTTTGTTCAGGCGTGAACACATGTGGCTTGTAATCCGTCAGCAGGCCGGTGATGGCCGTCCGGGCGTTTTTCAGCTGGATTTCCGCCTTGCGCTTGCCGCTTGTATCGGTCGCCATGACGTGACCGCTTTGGGCAATGCGATATTGCGACGTGTAGGCGTGAAGATCACCAATCAACTGCGTCGCCGGTAACCAGTTCGTGCGCATCTGTGCCGACAGATCATTGACTTGCGCAATTTTTACCACAGCAAAAGTCCCGATTCCGGCGATCATTGCCAACAAGCCGGCAAACGCCATCATCATTTTTGCTGAGATGCTTAGATTTTTCCTCATCTCGAATTCCCTTTGTCATGGCCTTCCACGCACAAAACGGACCCAAGCTGATAAAGTTAAATGGAAAAATCGCGCGGACGTCATACATCGGAAGCCAGATGCACCGCCTCGCTGAAATCGCTGAAAGTTCAAACCAAGGATATACAGGTCACGGTGTCTTAACCGCTTCTCATTGGCCGGATATTTCGGTTGCGAACCAAAAAACACCTAATTTCACACGCACTTACCATCAACAAACCATAAAAAACTTGTTGCAATTTAGTAGGTGAAAAGAGATTTAGGATTTGGTGGGGAAGCCAAAACCAGCATGACTAACGGTATATAGTGGTGGATAGAGCGTTGCAGTGGGGGTCGGTCCAGCATTAATGACTATTTCGTGGAAGCCAGAAGCTGTGGCGGGGGAGCCACTGGAACACATCGTCATCGGGGACAGCGCAGCCATATGCAAGGTCAGGGATCTGATCCGGCAAGTCGCAAAATCGGACGCTTCGGTCATGATTACGGGACCATCGGGAAGCGGTAAGGAGATTGTCGCAACTGCCATTCATGGTGAAAGCCAGAGGGCAAGGAACCGTTTTGTCGCGGTCAATTGTGGCGCCATTCCCAGGGACTTGCTGGAATCAGAGCTGTTCGGTCATGAAAAGGGCAGTTTCACCGGAGCCATCGCCCAACGACGAGGCCGCTTCGAGGATGCCCATTCGGGGACATTGTTTCTTGATGAAATCGGTGACATGCCCGCCGACATGCAAGTCAAGCTGCTTCGCGTGCTTGAGGCTCGACAAATTGAACGGGTTGGCGGCAACGGTGCCATCGATATCGACACGCGGATCATTTCGGCGACACATCAAAATCTGGAAGAGCGTATCGACACGCGCCAATTTCGTGAAGATCTTTATTACAGACTCGCGGTCTTTCCCATCCAGTTGCCAGCTCTGAGCGAACGGCCCGAGGATGTCCCCGCACTGATACAATATTTCCTGAAAAAAATGTCGACGCCTGAAACCGTACTGGGCTTCACTTCCGCCGCCATGGAACGTCTTATCACGCATGAATGGCGGGGCAATGTGCGGGAACTGCGCAACGTTGTCGAACGCGCCATTATCCTGTTTCCCAACATGCAGATCAATTCCGATCAGGTCGATACGCTGTTTCGGCGGCGCTACAGCAATGCCCCGACGACCGAAACCGGCGCCGATCCTGTCCGCAACGACGTGAACAAAAACAGTTTAGCCGGACATGCTGTTTCAGCCGAAAACTGGGCCGATGGCGATACTGCCATAGATCTGAAACAGCATCTTGCTGAAATCGAACGCCGATATATCGCCGCCGCGCTGACCAAAGCCGAAGGTGTGATCGCCGACGCCGCTCGTCTGCTTTCCATGCAACGCACGACGTTCATTGAGAAAATGAGGCGGCTGGACATACAGAAGGACGAAGCGCGCCTCAACGCCTGACATTACATCCGGTCAATTCGCGCGGCTGTCCGCCATCGCAAGGATATGGTCGAATTCCGCTTGCGTAAGCTGCGCCACGGACAACCGCGATTGACGCAGCATCTTCATATCCGCAAGCGCCGGATCAGCCTTCATTTCCTTCAATGTCACACCACGCGGCAATTTGCGTTTCGGCGCAACATGCACAGCGACCCAGCGCCCACTGTCATCGGTGCTGTCGGGCTTGGCTTCTTCAACGACTTCCATGATGCCAACCGCTTCCAGACCTGTCTGGCTATGATAGAAGAGCGCCAGATCGCCGTTTTTCATCGCTTTCATGTTGTTTGACGCCTGCGCATTGCGCACACCATCCCATTCCGCCTTCCCCTTTGCCACCAGATCATCCCAGGAAAAACAATCCGGTTCCGATTTCATCAGCCAATATTGCCGCTTGCTCATCCTCGTTCGCTCCTTTCCGGTGACGGCGCATGACAGGTGCGCGCCGACGCGATAAACATATCCCGGTACAAAGGAAAATACATGGCCATTATCGACCAGGTGCCGGTTCTTTCGATGGACGAAGGCGCTACCCCCGCTTTTGCCCGCGCCATCGGCGAATCTTTCGAACGATTTGGTTTTGCCATGGTAAGCGCTCACGGCCTCGACCCTGCCTTGGTCCAAAAGGGCTGGACGCTCGCCAAATCTTTTTTTGCGCTGCCTGAGACAACCAAACGGACCTATCGGATCGAAGGCGGCGGAGGGCAGCGCGGCTATACTGCCTTTGGCGCCGAAATTGCCAAGGATGCGACCGACAACGACCTTAAGGAATTTTGGCACGTTGGCCGTGATCTACCCAATGGCCACCTGTTTTCCACAGCGATGCCCGCCAATATCTGGCCATCGGAAATTACCGGCTTCAAGCCGCTGTTCCAGGATCTGTTTGCGGACTTCGACCGTGTCGGTAGTCAGATCCTGTCGGCCATAGCCATCTATCTGGGGCTTGCGGCCAACTGGTTCGATGATCCTGTCCGTGATGGCAACAGCATTTTGCGCCTTCTCCACTATCCGCCGGTATCGTCTGACGCATCGGGCATACGGGCTGGCGCGCATGAAGATATCAACCTTATCACACTGCTTTTGGGCGCGGAGGAAGCGGGGCTGGAGTTGCTCGACCGCGATGGCAACTGGCTGCCCGTCAATCCGCCTGAGGGCGCTCTGGTCGTCAATGTCGGTGATATGTTACAGCGTCTGACCAACCACCGCCTGCCCTCAACCACCCATCGTGTCTGCAATCCACCGCCAGAACGGCGTGCCCATTCGCGCTATTCCATGCCTTTCTTCCTGCACCTGCGCCCTGACTTTGTAATTGAAACGCTCACGAGCTGCGTGGACGCCGTGCATCCTGACCGCTACCCCGAACCGATCACCGCCGACGCTTATCTGATGCAGCGCCTGCATGAGATCGGATTGCTATAAATCGGATTGTTATAATAGGGCCGGAGCAGGTTTGTCGCTCAACAGAATGATCTGTCCCGTCACCATTGCCGCCCCGGCGAACCAGTCTATCGCAAGCGCCAGCCTGTCTGTCTGCGCCGATTCCACCACAATGGCATTTATCCTGCGCGCAGGCGCCTGCGCCACGGCAAGTCCTTGCACCTGGAGCGAAAGTTCGGACAAATAGAGGTGCGTCGTCGCAGGCGCCACCAGAACAACCGAACCTTCGCCATCCCCGGCCTGAAAATCGGCAGGCGGCAGCGCACCGGCGCGCAAAAATTCTACCCGTATATCGGCATTGACCTTATCCCCGACAGTCCAGCCCATCGCCTTCAACCCTCGCGCGACTTCACGTGCCAACGGCAGTTGGGCATCGCTCAGCCACGCCTGTTTCATTTGCGCGCGCGCCCCATAGTGATGCCAATCGATTCTCCGCGCTCCGACAGGGCCAGCTTCACGATTTTTACTTCGACATGCCGGACCTTGCGATCCTGAAGGAGCACCGTCTCAATGATATGATCTGCGACTGCCTCGATCAGGGTGAAATGCCGGTCGCGCGGCAAGGCGGTGGATGCCGCGTGCTTCAGGTCCATATAGTTTTTGGATTGGCTGAGCAGCGTATCGGGCGTGTAATGCGCCGCCATTTCCAATGTTGCACGCACGCTGATGCGCAACGGTTGCGGCAGATGGGTCTCCTCCGAGTAAATGCCGGTCAGCACATCGACGTCAAGATCGCTCACTTCAAGGACCAGATAGTCTCTATGCTCATTCATGCCGCCCATCGTCCTTCCAATGGAATTACCGCTTTTCATTTGTGCCAAAGGCGCTAAAAGCCGCGCCCTCGCGGCGCTGATGCACGCGAAATACTGGAACTGCAAGAATTGACGCACATAATAGCCCTCGCCACCCAAAGTGACAGCGCCATTGAGGCCTTGCTCGACGCGGCTTTTGGCCCTGACCGATTCAAACGGACGGCCTATGCGATCCGCCGTGGCATGGAACCCCTGCGCCATCTGAGCTTTGCCGCACTCGACACTGACGGTACATTATCCGGCCTGCTGCAAAGCTGGCCCGTCGCGTTGCGCGATCACAGCGGCAAGGAATGTCCGCTCGTCATGGTCGGCCCCGTAGCGGTATTGCCTGCGCTTCAGCAGAGCGGCATCGGCAAGCTTTTGATGCAAAGATTAATGGCTGAAGCGCGCCAACAGCAGAGTGATCCGTTGATGATGATTGGCGATCCGGAATATTATGGCCGCTTTTTCGGTTTTTCAGCGGCAGAAACAGGCGGCTGGAAAGCCCCCGGTCCAGTCGAGCCGCACCGGCTGCTAGCTCAGTCCGTTGATGGCAGTCCGCTGCCGCCAACAGGCACGCTTGGTCCGCGTACAGGCTTGTCTCGCGTAGCATGATGCGGCGATAAGTATTTACTTATTCCCACCTGAAAAACGTGGCAAACGGTGTTAAGTTTAGGCTTAACACCGGGCAAGCTTTCCCTTATCACCGACAAATGGCCAACATCACCCTTCGTCAGCTCGAAATCTTTGTTCAGGTTGTCCAGCATGGCAGCTTTCGAAGCTGCGCCCGTCAGGTCGGCGTGTCGCAAGTGGCCATCAGCGACCATATCAGGCAACTGGAAGAACGGTTGGGCCATGCATTGTTTAAGCGTGTTTCTGGTGGCCCATCCACTCTGACCCCAGCAGGCGAACGCGCCTTTCGTCACGCATCGCAGGTGCTTTCAGCCATGGCCGGACTGATGCAGGACATGACGGGCGCAGAGGCGGATACATCGGACAGCAAGCTGGTCATCGCCGCACACAGTGCTGTTTTGCGCTATTTTCAAGAAACCCTTGCCCAGTTTGAAGAGGATCATCCGAACATCGGCATCGAACTGGACCTCGACACTTTTACGGCAGCGCCCCTCGCTCAAAAAATGCGGGAAGGCACTGTCGATATCGGCTTTTTCTACGCTCTGGAGGCTTCACCCCAACTGGAATCAACGCTGATGTGGCATGAACCGCTCGCCCTTTTCGTATCGCGGGATCATATATTGGCACAGCAGGAGCAGGTATCTGTCGACGACCTGCTGAATTTTCCGGTCATCCGGCTTGGCGCGACCAATCCTCAAGGTCTGTTGATCGATGAAGCGATGGAACAGGCTGGGCTGAGCCGCTGCGCCATAGCTCTTGAAACCGACAATTATGGTGAGATCCTGACCGGCGTGCGCAACGGGCTGGGCTTTCTCTGCATGTTTGAATCGTCCGCGGGCGATCTACTCAACCTTGGCGGTATGAAGCGCATCGCATTCAGTGGAGCTTTACCCGATATAGAAGTCCGCCGGGCCATAAGGCCGCCCTGGCGCGATGACCCGGTTGTCGCAAAACTGTTGCAAAGCCTGTGATATAAAAAGGGCGCCGCAATGGGCGCCCTTTTCCTTAACCATATTGGCTGGTTCAGCCTTTTTTGAGGGTAAGGCCGCCAAAGCGCTTGTTGAAGCGCGCGACCTGGCCACCCGCGTCCAGAAGACGTTGATTGCCGCCCGTCCATGCCGGATGCGACGTTGGATCAATGTCGAGCGTCATCGTATCGCCTTCCTTGCCCCATGTGGAGCGCGTCTGGAACGACGTGCCGTCGGTCATCTGGACGGTGATGAGATGATAGTCGGGATGCGTGTCTTTTTTCATGTCGATCTGCTCCGAGTGTGGCTGGTTTCCGACCAGCCGGTGGATGCGTAAAATTCAGCGAAGAGCGGCCCCTAGCGGCAAATGCCGCCAAAGGCAAGTACCCGGATCAATGGCGCGTCAGGCTGGTGCGTCGGCAATCATCGCGGTGAATTCGGCCTCTGCGGCCAATTTGCCTTCAACCATCGCCTTGCCCGCAAATTTACAGACGGAACCGCGATCCTTGGTGATTTCGACATGGAAATCCACTAGACATCCCGGTTCAACGGGTGAACGAAACTTCGCGCCATCGATCGCCATGAAATAGACAAGCTTGCCTGATCCAGCCAGTCCCAGCGATTCAATAGCCAATACTGCCGCTGCCTGCGCCATCGCTTCAACCAGCAATACGCCCGGCATGATGGGTCGTTCAGGGAAATGCCCCTGGAAAAAAGGTTCATTGATCGACACTGCCTTGACCGCATGAATGGACTTTTTCAACTCCATCGTCACCACGCGGTCGATCAGCAGCATCGGGAAACGATGCGGCAATGCTTGCATCACCGACCGAATATCCATGGGCCCCTTGACGACGCCTTCTGTCGCAACCTGCTCCGTCACAAATACTTACCTGCTGGGGGCGTTTGCGGCGGGCTGCTGCTGCTGTTGTTGACCGGGCTGCCAGCCTGCGGGCGGGACGATCTGCGCGCTGGGAACCAGCGTGTTGAGTTCCGCCGTCACTGCATCGGTAATGTCGGCTGTGGGCTGGTAAGACACAGTTGCTTGTGGCTGCAGCACCAGATCAACCTTGCGCTTGACCATCGCCGTCTTCAGCGCATCGTTCAGTTTTGCCGTAATCTGTTCTTCGACATAAGCCTGGGCCAGACCAATCGGGCGTCCCAGCGTCGCAAGTTCCTGCTGGATAGCTGCACGGCGCTGTTGGAACGCCTCAACCTTGGGCTGTAACGTGGCGCTGTTCGCACCTGCCGTTTTCTGCAACGACTGGATTTCATTGGCCTTGGTCTGCAACTCGCTGTCCAATGTCGCCTTGCGCGCATTGAATGCATCGATCTGCGCCTTGTATGTCGTTTGCATGGACGTCATTGCGTTGGTGAATGCATTTGTCTTGCCGACCGCCTGTTCCAGATCGGCCACTGCTATGCCCATTTTGGACTGAGCGACCGCAGGGGTCGTCATAACGGCAATACCGGCAATCGGTGCCACGGCCAGCGCCGCAGCCTTCAAAATCATCTTCATCAGAATTGTGTCCCTACATTGAATGTGATCAATTTTGTGTCGTCGCCCGGCTCTTTTAACAAAGCCTTGGCTATATCGATCCTGAACGGACCGAAAGGTGAGTTCCAGTTGACGCCAAAGCCCACAGAAAGGCGGGGCTTGAGCGTATCACCGAAATATTCTTCTTCGAATGCGCCTCCTGCGTAAGTTGCGTCGTATCCCGAAGGTGGTGTATCGCAACTCCCGATGGCTGGCGCGCGCACCGTAGACGTCGTTCCCGTGGTCCCTGTCATCGGCGATACCGTGCAATAACCGGCAAAATTGGTCAGCACCGGATTTTTGAGGCCCGCGACCGCGCCGGCATCGACGAATATGGATGGCCGCAGCCCCATTTCCTTCGCGCCAGAACCCAACGGAATTTCCAACTCCGCCCGGGCCTGATAATATATCTTGCCACCCAGCGCATCGTCCTGCGTGTTATTGCCAGAGGCGCGCTCGTACACCCCATCGCCATCGGCGTCGCTGAGAAAGAACCTTTTCACTCGCGGTCCGATACCACGAATATCAAAGCCCCTCATCTGCGGCTCGCCAAGGAAGAAGCGGTCGGTCAGACGCACCTTGTCAATCGGTTGGTTCGCATCGTCAAACCGCTGCTTTTCCAGCGAATGAATATATCCAGCCTCACCACTCAGCGAGAAGATAAAGCCGCTGCCGACATTCCAGAATTTGTCCGCATCGATCCGGGTGCGCACATATTTGACGCTGCCACCCAGACCCGCCACATCTTGCGATAAAGTGACGCTATGCCCCTTGGTGGGACGAATGCGGTTATCCCGCCTGTCATAGATCAGCGAGTAGCCGAGCGAAGATGTCGTCCGTTTACCAATAGCATCGCATAGATAGCGGCCGGCAAGGATGGGGTCGCATTGCAGCACGCCGTTAGCATCGGGCGAATAGAAAGTGTCCTTATCGAGCGTCACATCATCGAAGCTCAGGCCATATCGCAACGCCAGCGACATATATTCGGTCAGTGCCAGACCTGCGCGGATCTGGAATCCGGTCGTGGTCTGCTCATAGGTGGTATTGCGGTCGTTATTATTGAGATAATTGAAGCTGTTCAAATCCCGCCGGAAAATATCGCCGCCCAGCGCAATGTTTCGATCGAACAGATAGGGTTCTGTAAAGCCAAGTTCGACGGATTTGGAATAGTTGGAGTAATTGACGCTGGCGCGCAATTCTTGACCTTTGCCGCGGAAATTGCGTTGACGGATGGACGCGGAAACGATGAAGCGTTCAAGGCTGGAAAAGCCCGCCGACAATTGCAGTTCGCCGGTCGATTTTTCCTCTACATTGGTTTCAAGCACGATGCGGTCAGGCGCGGAACCGGGCTTTTGTTCAACCTCCAGCTTTTCCTGGAAATAGCCCAGCGATTTGATGCGATCGGCCGAACGCTTCACCTGAAAACTGTTGAATGCGTCCCCTTCATGCAAGCGGAATTCGCGGCGGATCACCTTGTCCTGCGTCAGTGTATTACCGTTGATGTCGATCCGTTCAACATAGACGCGGGGCGCTTCGTTCACACGGAAGACCAGCGACATTGTCAGATCGTCTTTGTTGCGTTGAAAATCCGGGTTGATGTCCGCAAAGGCATAGCCGAACAAACCCGCCGTTTCGGTCATGGATGTGACCGTATCCTCGACTTGCTTGGCGTTGTACCAGTCGCCTTTCTTCATCGGCACCAGCTTTTGAAGCGTTTCGGGCTGCAGATCACGAATCTCACTTTGCACCGATACATCGCCAAATTTGTAGCGATCCCCCTCCTCCACCACATAAGTGATGATGAAGTCGCGCTTGTTCGGCGTCAGTTCGGCAACCGCGGAAATGACGCGGAAGTCGGCATAGCCTTCGGTCAGATAAAATTGCCGCAATTTCTGCTGATCATAGGCAAGACGATCGGGGTCATAACTTGTGCCTGAACTGAAAAGACGAAAGAAGCGCGCCTGCTTGGTCGCCATCTCGCTGCGCAGATCACCGTCAGAAAATTTTTCGTTGCCGATGATGTTGATCTGCCGGACCTTGGATTTCGGTCCTTCGTTGATTTCAAAGATGATATCGACGCGGTTCTGGTCAAGTTGCACCATCTTGGGATCGACACTGGCCGCAAACCGCCCTTGCCGCCGGTACAGTTCAACGATGCGGGCAACATCAGCCCGCACCCTTGACCGCGTAAAAATCTGGCGCGGGGCCAACCTGATCTCAGGCTGGATCTTGTCGTCCTTCAGGCGCTTATTGCCCTCCAGAACAACACGGTTGATGACGGGATTTTCCTTGATCTCAATCGTCAGATTGCCCTGATCGTCACGAATCTGGACGTCTGCGAATAATTCAGTTTCGAACAAATCCTTGAGTGCGAGATCAAGCGATTCGCGGTTATAGGGCTGCCCCACACGCAGCTTGGTGTAAGACAACACCGTGTCGGGTTCCAAGCGCTGTGCCCCTGTGACCGATATGGAACGGACGGTACTCGCTTGCGCAACGGGTTGAGCCGCGGCGGCGGGAGTCTGCGGCGGCGGAGCCAGTGCCGGTTGGGCGAATGCTGATCCGGTGAAACCCGCCAATACGGTGCCGGTCAACAAGGCAACTGTCAGACGTTGGTTGAAGTTGCTGCATAGTGTCGCTGTCACGCGTTTTTCTACCTTCAAAAACAAAAATCCGGCCTGCGCCGAAATGCCCGAGCCTTCCCTGCCCGATGCACGTCAGCCAATCAAGCCGGACAAACCCTTCCAGACACCGAAAGACGATAAATCGTTAAATGTAACAAACAGCATCAGTGATAACAGCAATGCCAGGCCGGAACGATAGGCCCATTCCTGAACCACCGGACTGACCGGTTTGCGCGCAATTGCCTCGATCCCGTAAAAAAGCAGATGACCGCCATCGAGCATAGGGATTGGCAATATGTTGATGAACCCCAAGTTAATCGAAATGAGCGCCATGAAGAAGATAAACTGCTCTGCCCCTCGCCCTGCCTGTTCGCCCGAAATTTGCGCGATCTTCAACGGCCCGCCCAGTTCGTCGAGCGATCGACGCCCGCTAATCACCTGGCCAAGCGTACTTACCATCAGCCGAACGATCGCGCCTGTTCGCTCGATGGCAACGCCGGGTGCCTCAATGAGCGATACATCGCGCAATTCCGATGCGGGACTTTGCACCCCGATCAATCCGATCCGGTATTCATTGCCGAACCGGTCGATCTCGGTGCGTACACCGATCCGGACAGGGAGGTGGACCACCGCTCCGTCCCGTTCGATGGTGAAATCCGCATTTTCGTCCGGGCGATAAAATACTGCCTGCGATAGTTGATCAAAACGTTCGATCTTGCGGTCGTCGATCGCCAGAATACGATCGCCAATCCGCATCCCTGCCTGCTCGGCCGCGGCCCCTTCGATCATCGTATTGACGACAGGCGGCGTAACGTTCTGGCCATAGAACATGGCAAAACCGGCCAGTATGACGATCGCGAACAGGAAATTGATTGCCGGACCCGCCGCAACGATCAACGCGCGTTGCCACAAAGGTTTTGCGGGAAAGCATTCCGCGCGTTCATCGGGCGACAGATGAAGCCATTCCGTGCCGGGCTGGCTGGCCGCGTTCATGTCTCCTGCAAATTTCACATATCCGCCGAGGGGAAGCGCCGCGAGCCGCCAACGTGTACCGCGCTTGTCGACCCAGTGGGCCAATTCCTTGCCTACACCGATTGAAAAGGTTTCGGCCTTTACGCCAAACAGGCGCGCTACCAGATAATGCCCCAGCTCATGCACAAAAACGAGTGGCCCGATCACGGCGATAAACGCCACAATAGTCAGCACTATGCCGGGACTGTCGGTCAATTGCGCCCTCTCTCTAAAATCGTGTCCGCAACTTTGCGCGCCTCACGATCGATCATGAATATGTCCTCCACCCCCTGCGGCAGGGCGGGACTGTAGCGATTAAGCGTTTCGGTCACAATCATGGCAATTTTAAGGAAAGATATTTTTTCCCGTAGGAATGCTTCGACCGCGACTTCATTGGCGGCATTCAATATCGCAGGGCAGGCGCCGCCCGCCACGATGGCCTCCCGTGCCAACTTGATGGCGGGAAAGCGTTCCTCATCGGGCGCTTCGAAATCGAGTCTGCCAATGGCGATGAGGTCCAGCGGCGCACAAGGCGTTGCAATCCGTTCCGGCCAGGCAAGTGCATGCGCAATCGGGATGCGCATATCGGGCGATCCGAGTTGCGCCAACGTCGAATGATCGCGAAATTCCACCAGCGAATGAATGACCGATTGCGGGTGCACCATGATCCCGATGCGATCCAGCCCGACAGGAAAAAGATGGTGCGCTTCAATCAGTTCCAGGCCCTTGTTCATCATTGTCGCGCTATCGACGCTGATTTTCGCACCCATCGACCAATTGGGGTGTTTCACCGCCTGTTTCGGCGTGACTGTAGCCATTTGTGCACTGGTAAAGGTACGAAAAGGGCCGCCGCTCGCCGTCAGGGTAATCCGTGCGACCTCTTCTATCCGACCGCCGGCGAGGCACTGGAAAATGGCGTTATGTTCGCTATCCACGGGCAAAAGCGTGGCACCCGAAGCCTGAGCTGCTTGCATCATCATCGCGCCGGCCGACACCAGGGATTCCTTGTTGGCAAGCCCCACCGTGCGTCCGCGCTTCAATGCCGCCAAAGTGGGGGGCAGACCAGCACAGCCGACAATCGCGGCCATGGTCCAATCCGCTTCCAGACCAGCGGCATCGACAAGCGCCTGCGCCCCTGCCGCAACTTCTATGCCGGTGCCTGCAAGAGCGTCCCGGAGCGCTGGATAACAGCTCTCATCGGCAATGACAGCGATCTGCGCCCGATGGTGTCGTGCCGCCTGCGCCAGTGCTTCAACATCACGATTCGCGGTCAGCGCAACAATGTCGTAATTTTCCGGATTGCGGCCAATCAGGTCCAGCGTCGATTGCCCCACCGAACCGGTGGCGCCAAAAATGGAGATGCTCCTGGCTTTCATCGTCACACGAAATACCCGCTGGCGACCAGAAGGGCCGCGACAGGGGCAACAGAGACAACGCCGTCCAACCGATCAAGGACACCGCCATGCCCGGGCAACAGACTGCCGCTGTCTTTTACGCCTGCCCTTCGTTTGAGCCAGCTTTCATAAAGGTCGCCCAATTGCGCGACGATCGCCAGTAGCCCGCTTGCAGCAGCCAATGGGAGAGGAAGCCCAAGCCAGCCGTGCAGAATGAACCCGAACAGCAACGCAGCCAACACGCCCCCAGCAAGTCCGGACCAAGTCTTGCTGGGACTGATCCCCGGCGCAAGCTTGGGACCACCCAGACTCCGACCGGCAAAATAAGCGCCAATGTCCGTCATCCACACAAGCCCCAGTGCCCAGAACGTCAGCAACAGACCATCCGGGCGATCCCGCAAAAACAGCAGCGCCAATATCGGTAGCCCGGCATAAAAAACGCCCGCGCCCAAACGCGGCGACTGCCCAGTCACCGTTACGAACAGGAACGCACCCGCAAGCAATCCAATGGCGAGATAAGACGGCCCAGCGGCGAGAGGCGCCATGATTGCCAGCGGCACGCAGATCGCGAACATGGAAAGCCGTTTGTCATGATCCGGTGCCTTCGCCAGATCCGCCCACTCGCCTTGCATTAACACACCCGCTAATGCCGCAAGCATCCAGAAAATGAATCCTCCGGCAACCAGCGCGCCAACCGCAAGGGTGATCAGTGCAACACCGATCACAGCCCGCGTCTGCAATTCTCCTGATGACTTGGGTACTGGCTCAACCATGTTCAAAACCGGTCATAGACCACCATAGCGCCGCTCGCGCTGGCCAAATTCCACCAGTGCCTGTTCCAGAATGTCGCCATTGAAATCAGGCCAGAGCGTGTCGGTAAAATACAGTTCGGCATAGGCCGCCTGCCACAACAGAAAGTTCGACAGGCGTTTTTCGCCCGACGTGCGGATCAACAGGTCTAGCGGCGGCAAATCTGCGGTATCGAGTTGCGCCGCTATATCATCCGGACCGATGGTCGCGGGGTCCAGCTCCCCAGCGATGGCTTTGCGCGCCAATGCCTGCGCCGCACGGGCAAGTTCGTCCTGCGCGCCGTAATTGAGTGCAATGGCAACGGTGGTGGGACCATTGCCGGCGGTGCGTGACACCGCACTGTCGATCATCGCAACAATCGATGGCTCCAGCGCCCGATAATTCCCGATGACCTTCAAACGCACATTATTGGCTTCGAACTCGGCCAGATCCCGTTCGATGAAGTGGCGCAGCATACCCATGAGGTCGCTGATCTCGCTTTCCGGCCTTTTCCAGTTTTCAGAGGAAAACGCATAGAGGGTCAGCGTTTCCAGCCCCATGTCCCGCGCCGCACGCGCCGTCCGCCTGACCGCTTCCACGCCTGCCTTGTGACCCGCAACGCGCGGCAGGAACCGCTTTTTTGCCCAGCGGCCATTGCCATCCATGATGATGGCGACATGGCGCGCACCGTGCGTGCGATCGGCGGGAACAGGATCGGAAGAGTGTTCTTCGGCCAATTGTACAAAGCGCCGCCTATTGGCCAAGGATTTCTTTTTCCTTGGCCTGGGTTACAGAATCGATATCGGCGACGGTGCTGTCGGTCAACTTCTGGACCTCGGTTTCCAGGCGCTTGCGCTCATCCTCGCTGATTTCGCCTTTCTTCTCGTCCGCCTTCAGACTGTCCATACCATCGCGGCGGACATTACGCACCGCGATACGCGCCTTTTCAGCATATTGGCTGGCAAGCTTTGCCAGTTCCTTACGCCGTTCCTCGGTCAGGTCAGGTATAGGCAGACGGATATTCTGCCCATCGACAATCGGGTTCAGGCCCAGCCCCGCTGAACGGATAGCCTTGTCCACCGGCCCCACATTGTTTTTATCCCACACCTGAACGGTCAGCATGCGTGGTTCGGGCGCGGAAATGGTGGCCACCTGATTGAGCGGCATCGACGCACCATAAACCGTGACATTGACGGGTTCCAGCAAAGCCGTATTCGCCCGTCCGGTACGCAGGCCCGCCAGATCGCCCCTCAGCGCCTCGACCGCGCCAAGCATACGACGTTCCAGATCGGCCTTGTCATATTGGGCCATGTTCAGCTCTCCTCATTTCGCACGATCGTCGCCGTGCCGTCCCCGCTGAGAACCTTGGCAAGATTGCCGGTTTCGCGGATGTTAAACACAACGATGGGAATATCATTTTCACGGCACAGGGCAACGGCACTGGCATCCATGACTTTCAGATTATCGGAAAGCACCCGGTCAAAGCTCAGGCTTTCATAGCGCGTCGCGTCCGCCACCTTCTTGGGATCGGCGTCATAGACACCGTCCACGCTCGTTCCCTTGAACAACGCGTCACACCCCATTTCGGCCGCGCGCAAGGCAGCGGCGGTGTCGGTCGTGAAAAACGGATTGCCGGTCCCCGCGGCAAAGATCACGATCCGCCCCTTTTCCATATGGCGGACAGCGCGACGGCGAATATAGGGTTCGCACACGGACGACATCGGAATGGCCGATTGCACACGGGTTTCATGTCCCATGCGTTCAAGTGCGTTCTGCACCGCAAGCGCGTTCATTACGGTCGCCAGCATTCCCATATAGTCGGCGCTGGTGCGGTCAAAGCCTTTGGCAGCCGCTGCAAGGCCGCGAAAAATATTCCCGCCGCCAACCACCATGCACAGCTCATGCCCTGCTTCTTTGGCGGCAGCGATTTCTCCGGCAATGCGATCGACCGTTTCGGGGTCGATGCCGAACTGACCGGAGCCCATCAGGACTTCGCCTGACAATTTCAGCAGGATGCGATGGAAGCGCGGGCGAGTCATGCGGGAAAAGTCCATGTACCGATAAAGGAATGGCGCGCACCTTAGTCAGTGCGCGCCATAGTGCCAAGCGTTGTTACACGCCTTTTTTCCGTTATCGCAATCGTTCAGGCAGCGCCGACGGCAGCGGCCACTTCCGCAGCGAAATCGCTTTCTTCCTTCTCGATACCTTCGCCAAGCTGGAAGCGGACATAGCCGGTCAGCGCGATGGCTGCACCAGCGTCCTTGCCCGCCTTGGCAACCACGTCCGCAACCGGCGTCTTGTTGTCCATGACGAACAACTGGCTGAGCAGTGCATTTTCCTTGGCGAACTTGGCAATCGCGCCGTCCACCATCTTGGCGACGATTTCGGCGGGCTTGCCCGATTCGGCGGCCTTTTCAGCGGCAATGGCGCGTTCACGCTCGATGAGGTCGGCATCAATGTCGTCGGCCTTCAGCGCCAGCGGAAAAGCAGCGGCAATGTGCATTGCGATCTGCTTGCCCAATGGCTGCAGCACGTCGGCAGGCGCTTCGCTTTCCAGAGCGACGAGCACGCCGATCTTGCCAAGACCGGGGGCGGCGGCGTTGTGAACATAATCCACGATCAGGCCCTTGCTCACCGACACTTGCGCCACGCGGCGCAGCGACTGATTTTCACCGATAGTCGCGATGTTGTTGGTCAGGACGTCCTGGACCGAACCACCGCTGGGATGGGCCTGATTGGCCAAGGCTCCAGCATCGGCCACACCTGATTCCAGCGCAATTGCTGTTACGGAGCGGACGAAATCCTGGAACCGCTCGTTCTTGGCGACGAAGTCGGTTTCACTGTTGACTTCAACAGCAGCGCCCTTCGTGCCAGCGACAGCAACGCCGACAAGTCCTTCAGCGGCGGTGCGGCTGGACTTCTTGGCGGCAGCGGCCAGCCCCTTGGTGCGCAGCCAATCGACCGCGGCTTCAATGTCGCCATGGGTTTCGTTGAGCGCCTTTTTGCAATCCATCATGCCGGCGCCCGAGCGTTCGCGCAGTTCCTTTACAGTTGCGGCGGTAATCTCGGCCATCGTTTATTCCTTCATATTCAATGGTTGTGAATGCAGGCAGGACGCCCATCAGAGCGCCCTACCCACCAAGCATTGCAGTTTTGCGAAGCCGTTCAGGCTTCAGCGGCAACTACGACTTCTTCTTCAGCCGGCGGTTCGGCCATCGCGCCCAGATCCACGCCTGCATCGGCAGCCGCGCCCTGACCGCCACGGGTGGCGGCGGCGGCGACGGCATCGCAATAGAGGCGGATTGCGCGGCTGGCATCGTCATTCGCCGGAATCGGGAAGGCAATGCCGCTTGGATCGACATTCGAATCGAGGATCGCAACGACGGGGATACCCAGCGTGTTGGCCTCCTTGATCGCCAGCTCTTCCTTGTTGGCGTCGATGACGAACATCACGTCGGGAATGCCGCCCATGTCACGGATACCGCCCAGAGACATCTCCAGCTTGTCACGTTCGCGGGTGAGCTGCAGGATTTCCTTCTTGGTCAGGCCCTGAATATCGCCTGAAAGCTGTTCCTCAAGCGTCTTGAAGCGCTTGATCGACTGCGAAATCGTCTTCCAGTTGGTGAGCATTCCGCCCAGCCAGCGATGGTTGACGAAGTGCTGCCCCGACCGGCGAGCTGCCTCGGCAATCGGGTCCTGCGCCTGGCGCTTCGTGCCGACGAACAGAACCTTGCCGCCACGGGCCACGCTCTGCGACACGAAATCGAGCGCGCGCGCGAACAGCGGCACCGACTGCGACAGGTCAAGAATGTGAATGCCGTTCCGCTCACCGAAAATATACGGCTTCATGCGGGGGTTCCAACGGTGGGTCTGATGGCCGAAATGTGCGCCGGCCTCAATCAATTGCTGCATCGTGACGACAGGTGCCGCCATAATCTTTCTCCTTCCGGTTAAGCCT
Organism: Rhizorhapis sp. SPR117; assembly: GCF_021742065.1. The sequence goes on along the minus strand of NZ_JAKKIE010000025.1, from coordinate 35,714 downwards.
CTGGGAATCAGTGACCGCGCTTACGCCCGGCACCGGGATGTGCGATTCCCATGTGGAATAGGAGGCGGGCCTTAGCCCCGAGCGTCGACAAAGGCAAGACTTGACATGCGCAATAAAATAGAACAAACCATGAACACAGTTGCTGAAGCGAGAATGTTCGGCCTTTCAGGCGCGAAAATCCGCCGGTCAGCAGAATGATTGATGAAAGGGACGCATATGTTTCATATCGTGGCTTCATGCATTTTCGCAGGCGCATTCGTCGCAGCCATGACGGTCATCACCGTCATGTTTTCTACTTATCGGGAAAAAATGATCGCGGCCCTGACCTTTCAGGCCCAACCCCGCCGCATCGCCCTTTGGCAGGTCCCGGCGCGCCGCGCGCCCCGTTCTGCCCGCCCGATGATACGGGCGCGAACACGCTTCAGTCGCCCCAAGACAGCCCGCCTCAATCCCGCAGCCGCTTGACCTTGGCATAGCTGGCAACGCCAAGGGGTATCAGCGCCAGATACAGAATGCTGATCCCCAGCAACGTCAGCCAGGGCGCGGTGATCAAGGCCGCGCTCAAAAGGCCGGCCAGCGCAATGGCCTCCAGCCGTATATTCTTGCGCAACCGGAGCGAACTCCAGCTATAGGTCGCGACATTGGATATCATCAGGAAGGCGATCAGGGCGACCCAGGGCGCCACCACATAGGAAGCCCTGAAAATGTCCAGCCCTGTAGAAAGCCACAGATAGACCGGCACAAAGGCAAGGCCAGCCCCCACAGGGGCCGGAACACCTGTCATGAAGCCCGCCGATTTATGCGGCTGATCGTCCGCATCGATATTCGCGTTGAACCGCGCCAGCCGAAGCGCACAGCACACGGCATGGGCCAATGCAATGATCCAGCCGAATTTCGGCAGATATTGCAAGGACCAGAGATAGATGACAATCGCTGGCGATACGCCAAAGGCAATGACATCGGACAAGGAATCAAGTTCCGCTCCAAACCGGCTTTCTCCCTTGAGCAGCCGCGCAATGCGTCCATCCAGCCCATCCAGCACGCCGGCAAACACAATGACAGCCAGCGCCTTTTCCCATTCGCCCGCAACCGCGAATCTGACGCCGGTCAGGCCAAAACACAGCGCCATGGCCGTCACTGCATTGGGCGCCACTTGCCGCAGACTGATGCCGCGTCGCGTTCCCCGCATGAAACGGCGCTCTGGCCCAGTCACTGCGACACGCCCATCACCGGCGTTCCGTCACCAAGCTTTGCCAGCACTGTTTCTCCAGCCACCGAGCGTTGACCCAATGTCACGCGCGGCGCGGTTCCATGGGGCAAATAGACATCGACCCGGCTGCCAAACCGGATAAGCCCGATCCGTTGCCCCCCTGCGACGATATCGCCCGGTTTTACAAAGGGCACGATCCGCCGCGCGACCAGACCCGCGATCTGGGTAAAACCGATCCGTACACCATCGCTGCGTTCAACCAATATATGCTGCCGCTCATTATCCTCGCTCGCCTTATCCAGATCGGCGTTGAGAAATTTGCCCGCAATATAGATGACCGCCTTGATCGTCCCGCCAATCGGCGTGCGATTGATGTGCACATCGAACACGCTCATGAAAATCGAAATGCGGGTCATTTCCGCGTCACCCAATCCATCGGGACCCAACAGTTCGCGCGGTGGCGGTACATTCTGGATCAGGGTGATCAGTCCGTCCGCAGGGGCGATGATCAGGCTGTCGTCCAGCGGCGTTGACCGCACGGGATCACGAAAAAAAGCAAGGACCCAGACGGTCAAAATGATCAGAGGCCATGTCAGCAACGGCACGAAAAGCCAGGCCAATACCGTAATTGCCGCTGCGATCGCACCGAATTTGCGCCCCTCGGGATGGACGGCCGGAAATCGCCATTTGACGCTGCCAGTCGGTGCTACATAAGTATTTTTTGCTGTCATGGGCATTCTTTAGGGACTCATCTGCGCATATACAACGGCCCACAGCACCGGCGATGGCAGGAATCTTTGGACGTTGAACGGGAAGTTTGGGTCTTGGTGTTGATCATTGCACAGGCTTTGCCTAGACGCCTTTGCAAACTCCTGTCCCCAGTAGAAAGCGAAGAAGACGAATGGCGAAGATCAAGGTAAAGAATCCGGTTGTTGAAATTGATGGCGATGAGATGACACGGATCATCTGGCAGTGGATCCGCGAACGCTTGATCCAGCCTTATCTGGACATCGACCTGCATTATTACGACCTGGCCGTCGAAGAGCGCGACCGCACCGACGACAAAATCACTGTCGATGCTTCCAATGCAATCAAGAAGTATGGCGTCGGCGTCAAATGCGCCACGATCACGCCTGATGAAGCTCGTGTCGAGGAATTCAAGCTCAAGAAAATGTGGAAATCGCCCAACGGCACCATCCGCAATATTCTGGGTGGCGTTGTTTTCCGCGAACCCATCGTCATCAAGAACGTGCCCCGGCTGGTTCCGGGCTGGACCGATCCCATCGTCATCGGTCGTCATGCCTTTGGCGATCAGTATCGCGCGACCGATTTCCTGGTCCCCGGCTCTGGCAAGCTGCGCCTGGTGTTCGAAGGCGACGACGGCAAAACCATCGACGAGGAAGTGTTCCAGTTCCCATCCTCGGGCGTCGCCATGGCCATGTACAATCTCGACGAATCGATCCGCGACTTCGGTCGTGCTTCAATGAACTATGCGCTCGAACGCCAATGGCCACTGTACCTTTCGACCAAGAACACAATTCTGAAAGCCTATGACGGCCGCTTCAAGGATCTGTTCGAAGAAGTCTTTCAGGCCGAATTCAAGGCCAAATTCGACGCCGCCGGTATCGTTTACGAGCACCGCCTGATCGACGACATGGTCGCTTCCGCCCTGAAATGGAGCGGAAAATTCGTTTGGGCCTGCAAAAATTACGATGGCGACGTGCAATCCGACACGGTGGCGCAGGGCTTCGGCTCATTGGGCCTCATGACCTCGGTGCTGATGACGCCGGACGGAAAAACCGTGGAAGCCGAAGCGGCGCACGGCACCGTCACACGTCATTATCGCATGCATCAGCAAGGCAAGCAGACATCGACAAACCCGATCGCGTCGATTTTCGCATGGACCGGCGGCCTGAAATATCGTGGCAAGTTCGATGAGACGCCATTGGTCACGAAGTTCGCTGAAACGCTGGAACGCGTTTGCGTCAAGACCGTGGAAGACGGCCATATGACCAAGGATCTGGCCATCCTGATCGGTCCTGATCAGCCCTGGATGACGACCGAACAGTTCTTTGAACAGATCCGCGTCAACCTGGAAGCTGAGATGGGAAGCTGGGCCTGAATGCCCCAACGGATTGATCCTGCATGACCACTACCGGACGGAAACGCCTTGAAGTACGCAATGCGCTTCCGTCCGATGTGCGCGCCATCTTGCGGCTGATCGAGCGCGCCTACCCCAATCTGCCTAATTATTCCGCCGCCACTGTGCGCGGCCAGATCAACAATTATCCGCAAGGCGCCTTCCTCGCCCTCTACGACAACAAGGTCGTGGGATATTGCGCCGCCATGCGCGTCAGCAAGGCCATGGCCTTCGGCCCGCATGACTGGGAAGAAATTACCGCCAATGGTTTTGGGACGCGCCATTCACCTGCGGGTGAATGGCTCTATGGCTATGAAATGTGCGTCGATCCTCGGCAACGGGGTCTACGCATCGGCCAGCGGCTCTATGACGAACGCAAAGCACTGGCTGAAGAGCTTGACCTGCATGGCATCGTCATCGGTGGTCGGATGCCCGGTTTCCAACGCAACAAGCGCAAAGTGGACGGCCCGGAAGACTATCTGGACAAGGTCGTTCATGGGAAGTTGCGCGATCCGGTTATCAGCTTTCAGCTCAAAAACGGCTTTGAAGCCCTTGGCATATTGAAAAATTATCTGCCCGAGGATACCGCTTCCAATGGCCATGCCGCCCATCTGGTGTGGCGCAATCCCTATATCAATCCCGACGAACCGCCGGAATTTCGTGTCCCTCGCGGCGTTGAAAGCGTGCGCCTCGCCACCTGTCAGATGCAGGCTCGCGCCGTGGAAAATTTTGAGGAGTTCGTCCGCAACATTGAATATTTTGTCGATGTCGCCGCCGATTACCGATCGGACTTCATTGTCTTTCCAGAACTTTTCACATTACCATTGCTGTCCTATGAAAAGAAAAAGCTCGATCCCAACGAAGCGATCGACCGTCTGACCGCCTACACGCCCCGGCTGACAAAAGAGCTTAGCCGCATGGCGCTGGAATATAACATCAACATCATCGGCGGATCGCATCCGACGCGGGCTGATGACGGCGACATCCAGAATGTAGCCTATGTGGCGCTGCGCGATGGATCGATCCATTCGCAGGAAAAAATCCACCCAACCCCGAATGAATCCTTCTGGTGGAACATCAAGGGCGGGGATTCACTGGATGCCATTCAAACCGATTGCGGTCCGATCGGTGTCCTGATCTGCTATGACAGCGAATTTCCCGAACTGGCCCGGCGACTGGTGGATCAGGGTGCGCGCATCATCTTCGTTCCCTTCTGCACAGACAGCCGTTCAGGCTATATGCGCGTGCGCTATTGCAGTCAGGCCCGCGCCATCGAAAACCAGTGCTATGTCGTCATGTCGGGCAATGTCGGCAATCTGCCCAATGTCGATAATATGGACATACAATATGCCCAAAGCTGCATCCTGACGCCATGCGACCTGCCCTTTGCCCGTGATGGTATTGCGGCTGAAGCGAGTGAAAATGTCGAAACGCTGACCATGTCGGATGTCAACCTTGCCGACCTGAGCTGGGCGCGGGCCGAAGGGACGGTGCGCAACCTGCGCGACCGCCGGTTCGACCTCTATCACATCGATTGGGACAGTACACCATCAGGCCATGACCATCCCACCAGCGGCCCTGCCCCGGCTGGCACACATAATAGTCCGGGCGGCGGCTAATCCGGATTTCTACATCATCAGGCGCTGACAAACCCGGAAAAACCCGCTTTAAGGGAAAACATGGCCCTTGAAGTCAGCAATCACGGATTTAGCGACGCTCTGGTGATATTGGGCGCGGCGGGACTTGTCATTCCCGCCTTTGCCCGTTTCCGTATCAGCCCGGTCATCGGCTTCATCCTGGTCGGACTGCTCGTTGGGCCCGCTGGGCTGGGTTCACTGACCGCACAATTTCCGTGGCTCTATTACATCACGATCACAGATGCGCATGCGATTGAGCCCTATGCCGAATTCGGTATCATTCTGCTGCTTTTCTCCATCGGTCTCGAACTCAGTTTCAAACGCCTGTGGTCAATGCGAACATTGGTTTTCGGCGTCGGCGCGGCAGAATTACTCATATCAGGCATCGTAGTCGGCCTGGTGCTGAACCAGATGGGGCAGAGTGCCGCCGGGGCGATCGGTCTGGGTCTTGCCCTTGCCCTGTCGTCGACGGCGCTGGTGCTGCCCATGGTTGGTACGCGATCGGCAGTGGGCCGATCCGCTTTCGCCATGCTGCTGTTCGAAGATCTCGCCATTGTGCCCATCATATTCGCGCTGGGCGCGATGGCGCCCAATGCACAGGACATGGGCTGGGGCGGCTTTGGCAGCACTTTGTTGAAAGGCGGGCTGACCATCATCGTGATGTTTATCGCCGGACGCTTCTTTCTGCCCCGCGTCTTTTCACAGGCGGCGCGCACCAAAAGCCCCGAGATATTCCTCGCCGCCAGTTTGCTGGTCGTCATTGCCGCAAGTCTGGCCACCACGATTGCCGGCCTGTCGCCCATTGTTGGCGCGTTGCTTGCCGGATTGCTGATTGCGGAAACCGAATATCATGGCGAAGTGGAAGTCATCACCGCGCCGTTCAAAGGGCTGGCGCTTGGCGTATTCCTGATCACCGTAGGCATGAGCCTGGATATCCGGATCATCATCGCCAATTGGATCAGTCTGGTCGCGGCGGTCGTCGCCGTCGTACTGATCAAGACTATTGTCACGACCACCTTGCTGCGGATCAGTGGCGCACGACGCAGCACCGCTCTGGAAGCGGGCGTGCTGATGTCATCCCCATCGGAGACGACTCTGATCGTATTGTCTGCGGCGACCGCGGCGCAACTGATCCTGCCGTCAACCGCCGCATTCTGGCAGATCGTTACGGCCATTGGCCTGACGATCACCCCGCTTTTGGCAAGGGTGGGACATGACATTGCCCGGCGCATCGACATGGGTGATGAACCTGCCTTCATTGCAGAAGGCGATGGCCCGGTCGCTATCATCATCGGTTTTGGCCGGGTGGGTCACATGGTCGCCGATATGCTGAAAGTCCATAATCAGCCCTATATCGCCGTTGAATCCGATGTTGACGCCGTCGCCGAAGCCCGGCGCGAGGGCTACCCGATCATATTTGGCGATGCTTCGCGCCCTGAATTACTGGACAAGCTGCGGCTGGGCCACGCAACGGCGCTGATCCTGACGATGGACGATCCGGTTCTGTCGGTGCGCCTTGTCAAACGGGTGCGTGGATGGGTGCCTGACCTAACCATCGTCGCGCGTGCCCGTGACACGGAACATGCCGCTGAATTGTATAAAGCCGGCGCCACCGACGCTGTGCCCGAAACACTGGAAAGTTCGCTGCAACTATCCGAAGCGGCTTTGGTCGATCTGGGCGTCGCCATGGGGCCGGTGATCGCGTCCATCCATGAAAAGCGCGACGAACTGCGGAAAAGGATCAAGGCTGCGGGCAATCTCGACCGCGACCCGATACTGCGGCATTTGCGAATCGATGAGGCTAGTTAGCCGCCGCTATATCTTCGTCTTGCTTCTTGCTTGACCTGCGATCGGTGAACCAGATTGCAACAAGCGTGATTTCATAAAGCAGGATCAGCGGCACCGCCAACATAAGCTGTGAGACGACGTCGGGCGGCGTCAACACGGCGGCCACGACAAACGCGAACACGATCATGTAACGGCGCAAACCGACAAGCTGTTCCCGACTGACCAAGCCCGCACGATTAAGCAGCATCAACAACACCGGCATCAAAAAACTGATGCCAAAAGCGAGAATGAACTGCATCACCAGCGACAGGTAGCTGTCCGCGCTGGGCAACGCCTCTATAGCAAGCCCGCCAGTCGTGCCTTCAAAGCTCAGGAAAAAGTGAAAGGCCGTCGGCATAACGACATAATAGGCCAGTGCCGCACCCAAGAGGAACAGCACGGGCGTTGCAATCAGGAAGGGCAAGAACGCCCTTTTTTCCTTTGTATAAAGACCTGGCGCCACAAAGGCCCAAAGCTGATTGGCGATGATCGGAAACGACACGAAAAAAGCCGCGAACAGCGCCACTTTCACGTCAACGAAAAAGGCTTCGTAAAGCTTCGTGAAGACCAACCGCCCCTTGCCTTCGCCAAAAGCTTCGGTGAGGGGGTAAACGAGGAAACCGAATATCGCACTGGCGAAATAGAAACATACGGCAAAGGAGACCAGCAGGGTTCCCACACACCAAAGCAGCCGCGTGCGCAGCTCGATCAAATGGTCGAGCAACGGCGCGCGGCTGTCGTCAATATCGCTCATACCGCCGAACCATCCTTTGCTGCCGGGCTTGAAGGCGCGGAAACGTCATAGGGATCGGCCGACGGCAAGTCGCCAGCAACAGGTGCTTCTTCACCCTTGGCAGGAATCCTGGTTACATCGGTCGACGGCTCGGCCAAAGAGTCTGTAGCGTCCGTTGAACCTTCATCGGTTGGCCATTGCTGCATGATCCGCTTATTCTCAGCGGCCCATTTCTTTTCCATTTCTTCCAGTTCAGCTTCCCGGACCATCGTATCGAGGCCGGTGCGGAAATGTCGCGCCATGCCTCGCGCCTTGGCAACGATCTGTCCGACTTTATAGAGCGCGCGCGGCAAATCCTTCGGGCCTATGACAATGATGGCCACGATTGCGACGAGCAGAAGCTCGGTTGAACCGATATCAAACATCTGGCTCTGTTATCCGATAATGTGACGGCGTAAAGCCGATCAGCCCTGCTTGTGCTCTTCCGTTACCGATTGCGCCGTTTTTTCCGAAGCGGATTGGGAATCAATGCGGCTGGCGGGTTTTACAGGGGGGCTTTCCTCGTCATCGGTAAGCCCCCTTTTGAAGCTTTTCAAACCCTTGGCCACATCGCCCATCATGTCGGAAAACCGGCCTTTGCCAAACAGCAGCATCACGACGATACCCACAATCAGCCAATGCCAGATGCTAAGGCCACCCATTTCAATTCTCCTTGTGCGTGTGTCCTATCTAGGCGTCTTCGTCGTCACTTTCCAGTGCCGATTGCCCAGCCGCCCCCTCAAGCGCCAGATCGACCGGGTCAAGCAATCCGGCTGCCCGCAGGTCATCGATACCCGGCAGGTCGCGGCGGCTGGCAAGGCCGAAATGCGACAAAAATTCGCTCGTGGTTGCAAACAGCAATGGCCGCCCCGGCACTTCGCGGCGGCCAGCAGGCCGGACCCAGCCTGCCTCCATCAACACATCGAGCGTACCCTTGGCAACCTGCACACCGCGTATAGCCTCTATTTCAGCGCGGCTGACCGGCTCATGATAAGCGATGATCGCCAGAGTCTCCATGCCTGCGCGGGAAAGTTTGCGCGGTTCTTCTTTTTCCTGACGCAGAATATGAGCCAGGTCAGGCGCGGTCTGAAAATGCCAGCGCCCGCCGCGCTCGACCAGATGGATACCGCGGGCCGCATAATCCTCCGCCAATCGGGCCAGCGTCTCTGCAATATCTCCCTGATCTCCGGCATAGTGCCGAATTTCGGCGATAGTCAGCGGCTTGTCGGAAGCGAACAGGGCTGCTTCGATCGCACGCGCAAAATCGTCGGGCTGGATCATGGCGCAGCCGCCTCAATCCCCACAGAGCGCAGGAACAGCGGTTCGAAGATACCATCCTGCATGATGTCCACCCGCCCCTGCCGCGCCAGCTCCAGCGCCGCGACGAAACTGCTCGCCAGCGCCGATTTGCGCAATGCAGGCGTGGCTCCATCGGGAAGGAAGCTTTCCAGTTGCGTCCAATCCAGACGCGTGCCGACCAGCCGTCCAACCCGCTCGATCGCTTCCTCCAGTGTCATCACCGCACGGCGGGCAACGATGTGCATCGCGGGCTGGGTCCGCGCACGGATCTGTCCATACGCGGCCAGCAGGTCGAAAATCGAAGCATCCCACGCGGTCTTGCGAACCGTGCGCAGCCCTTCTGGTGCCGGACGAACGAACACGTCCCGGCCAATCCGGTCGCGTGCCAGCAATCTGGCCCCCGCCTCTCGCATTGCATTCAGCCGCTGCAACCGCAATTGAAGACGCAACGCCAATTCTTCAGGCGATGGATCAACTTCGGCGTCCCGTGGCAGCAACAGCCCGGATTTAAGGTAAGCAAGCCAGGCCGCCATCACCAGATAATCCGCCGCCAGTTCCAGCTTCAGCTCGCGTGCGCCCTCGATGAAGGCCAGATATTGCTCGACCAATGCCAATATGGATAGTTCCCGCAGATCCACCTTCTGCGTGCGGGCCAGCGCCAGCAAAAGGTCCAGCGGCCCTTCCCAGCCGTCGACGTCGACCGTCAGAACATCCGGTGATCCCGGCATCATCGCAGGGCGGTCCATTATATCCGCCCAATCGGCCGCAACATCATTCATGCGAGCGCCAACAGCGCGTCGCGCTTTGCGACAAGTTCCGCAAAGGGACGCTCCTCCATCGGTTGGGCGATAGCCGCCATCGCGCGATCAAGGCGCGCGCGCGATTCCGGACGAATCTCGTCGAGCGCATTGGCAATGCCCTGCATCTCATCCATCCGGCCCCAGCAATTAAGCGCCAGATCGCACCCCGCCGCAACGACTCCGGCTGCCAGCGCGGGAATGTCGCCCTTCAATGCTTTCATGTCGAGATCGTCCGACATCAGCAGGCTATCAAAACCGATGCGGCCGCGGATGATGTTTTCGATAACCACAGGCGACAGGCTGCAGGGACGTTCCTTGTCCCAGGCAGTATAGATGATGTGCGCCGTCATTCCCATCGCGGCGTCATTCAGCGCGCGGAACGGCGATATGTCAATTTCCAAAGCGGCCTCATCGGCATCCACGACCGGCAAATCCAGATGGCTGTCGACCATGGCCCGACCATGTCCGGGCATATGTTTGACGATGCCGCTCACCCCGCCGCGCTGCAGCCCATCCAAAATGGCCCGACCCAGCGCCGCGACCCTCAAAGGCTCGCCGCCCAGCGCACGGTCGCCGATAATATCATTGGCGCCCGGTTGCCGCACGTCGAGCAATGGCAGCGCATCCACGTTGATCCCGACTTCACGCAACATGACGGCTATTGCCTGCGCATTATTGCGCGCGGCCTCTATCGCACTGACCGGAGCGATGTCGTACAATCTGTCGAATGCTGCGCCAGGAGGGAAGGCAGGCCATAGAGGCGGCTGCATCCGCGCCACGCGGCCACCCTCCTGATCTATCATGATGGCGACATTTTCGCGCCCATGCAGCGTGCGCAGCGTATCGGTCAAAGCACGAAGTTGGTCCGCATCCCCCACGTTGCGCTTGAAAATAATATAGCCCGCAGGGTCCGCCTCCCGAAAAAGCGCGCGTTCATCATCGGTCAGCACCAGGCCGGAAAGACCGAAAATGACGGGTTTCATATGACGCGATTACTTTCCAACAGGACGGATCGAATATTCAGTTCGGCACTACCAGACAATTTTCGCCTGCCACCTTCAACTTGCCGCAAAGCGTTTTCGCCTGCGCATTGGACGTGGCCGCGGCACGCAAACGGTACAGGGTCGCACCATTGACGTCCACGGGAGAGATCGATTTTCCCATCTCTGCAAGATAATCGAAACGTTTTGATAATGCCGTCCACGCCTGTTCCGCCCCACTGTGCGATCCATAGGCGCCAAGCTGGATCATCGCGCCGCCAGCGGCGGCAGGCTTTTGTGCGGTTTTGGATGTTGTGGGCACAAGCTTCGTGTTGTCCGCAACCTGTGCCTTCACCTTGGCCGACGGAGCCGCTGGCGCAGCAGATTTGGGAGCGGGCGGCGGCGCAGGCTTGGCCGCTTCGGTCACTGGCGTTTCGGGAAGTTGCCCCGGATCGATCTTGCCGCCGCCTTCCAAGCCTTCGCTCGTTGCAAAACTGGTATCGCCTTCGCCCTGAAATTGCCGGGCATCGGGGTTTTCCGCAGGAATCTTGTAGGCCCCCTCCGGGGCAGCGATCAGCGTGCCGTCACCATCAGCGGAACGATCGGATTGCAACCAGTATATGCCACCGATAACGCCCCCCAGAAACACCAGGCCCGCAACGATCAGCAGGACAAGGCGGATGATAGAAACCCCCTCCTCGTCATCGGCATCGTCAACAGCCTCCAGCCAGGGCAACCGGTCTTCATCCTGAAGATCCAGACTCTCACGGTCGTAATCGGTCATTACTGCATCTCCGAAAGGGCCTGCACCCCCATAAGCGCCAATCCGTTACGCACAATCTGCCCTATTCCACCGGCCAGGAAAAGCCGTGCCGAAGTAGTAGCTGCATCACCCACAATGACCATCCGCAATTCAGGCCGGTCATTGCCCATATTCCAGAATGCATGAAAGGCCGCCGCCAGATCGCCCAGATAGAAGGCAATACGATGCGGTTCATGACTTTGCGCCGCAGATTCCACAATCCTGGGGAACTGCGAAGCCAATTTTATCAGCGCCAACTCCTCTGTCCCAAGCAGGGACAGCTCAGGCGGCGACAGGTTCATACCCGCCTCCCGAGCCTTGCGTTCCAGCGAACAGATGCGTGCATGGGCATATTGCACGTAGAAAACGGGATTGTCCTTCGACGCTTCAACCACCTTGGCGAAATCGAAATCCATCTGCGCATCAGCCTTGCGCGTCAGCATGGTGAAACGGACGACATCCTTGCCGACTTCTTCGACAACATCCGCCAGCGTCACGAAATTTCCCGCCCGCTTCGACATCTTGACCGGCTCGCCATCGCGCAACAGACGAACCATCTGCACCAATTTGACGTCAAAGGGCACAGTGTCATGGGTCAGCGCGCGCACGGCCGCCTGAATCCGCTTGACCGTACCGGCATGGTCCGCACCCCATATGTCGATCAACTGATCGGCGGACTGCGCCTTTTGATAATGATAGGCCAGATCCGCGCCGAAATAGGTCCAGCCGCCGTTCGATTTCTTGATCGGCCGGTCCTGATCATCGCCAAATTGCGTCGAGCGGAACAGCGGCAACTCGACCGGTTCCCAATCCTCAGGCGCTTCCCCCTTGGGCGCTTCCAGCACCCCGTCATAGACGAGGTCCCGCGCGCGCAATTCCGCTGCGGCCGCTTCCGGCTTGCCCGCCGCCTGCAATTCCGCCTCGGACGAGAAAACGTCATGATGAATGCCAAGCAGGGCCAGATCCGCGCGGATCATGTCCATCATCGCCGCGACCGCTTGCATACGGAACAGCGTCAGCCATTCGGTTTCAGGCGCGGCAACATAGGCACGTCCATATTCGGCAGCCAGTTTTTCGCCTACCGGCTTCAAATAATCGCCGGGGTACAGTCCTTCAGGAATCTCCCCGACATCTTCGCCCAACGCCTCGCAATAACGCAAATGCGCGGAGCGGGCGAGCACATCCACCTGACCGCCCGCGTCGTTGATATAATATTCACGCGTAACCTTGTACCCGACATATTCCAGCAGGGTCGCCAGCGCATCGCCCACCACCGCGCCTCGGCAGTGGCCCATGTGCATGGGTCCGGTAGGGTTGGCCGAAACATATTCGACATTGACCCGCACGCCCTGGCCCATGTCGGAACGGCCATAATCCTCACCCTCGGCATGGATAGCGGCGAGTTCCGCCCGCCAGGTCGAATCGGTCAGGCGCAGGTTGATGAAACCGGGTCCTGCAATCTCTCCGCTCGCCACCTCGCCAAGTGCGGTCAGTTTTTCGAGAATTTTTTCAGCCAGCGCGCGAGGATTGGTCTTTGCGCCCTTGGCGAGCACCATCGCGGCATTGGTGGAAAGGTCGCCATGTGCTGGATCGCGCGGCGGTTCGACCGCCACGGACTTGCGTGGCAGGCCCGGCGGCAATGTGCCGTCCAGTTCCAGAGCATCGAGCGCCGCATTCACATGCGCGGCGAAACGGGCGTAAAGTGTCAAAGCATGGCCTTTATATCTGCCGGCTGGCGACAGAGCAGGACGCCGCCTAGCCGCTGAAAATCAACGCGTCACATTATATTTGAGCTGGTCCTGGGTCAGATTGAACCCGACGAGCAACTCAAAACTGGTTCGTTGCAACGCCGCGCGAACCGCAGGATCAGCCATGGGATCAACCGCGGCATCGGAATCGCCCGCCTTACGCTTGCGCGTGATGCGTTCCTGTATGTCCGCAGGCAATGTGGCCTGTCCCTTGTCCACATAGGATTGCGCCGAATCACTTGCGCTGGCGCGATATTGGCCATCTTCGAAATGCACCGTGACCTGACCGACACGCTTTGACACCACGGCCGTTCCGCCGCGCATGACCGTTGCGAAATAGGGCAGGGTCACGTCGCGCGCGCCAGTGGGGTCGCTGCGTCGGGCCAGCACGTCGAATGTCGCCTGGGTGTAGATTTGCGCGCCGCTGTCATCGCAGGTCGACCGCAGGTTCGTTATATTGGCGACTATGTCAATCGCCCGCGCCTCGCGACTTTCGGGTGGGTTGAACAGCGTAATGTCCCCGGTATAATTAGGAATCCCGACCATGGGGCAGGCCGAGCGCGCGGCGACAATGCCGCCTGTAACATCGATGTCGCCAACCTTGGCGCAGCCGCCAAGCGACAAAAGGACGAGGCTGGCGGTGAAGGCTTTTTGAACTGACACACTATATCCCTTGCAAAGGCGTTCGGGCTTCTTATCCGCGCGGCAAGAGACACGCAACCGAAAGGAACCGGCTTTTGTTCATGCGCAGAACAGACTACAGGCTCTTCCCATGATCCATTGCGAAAGCAACCACCCTTCCCTGAACATTTTGATCGCGGCGCCGCGCGGCTTCTGCGCCGGCGTTGATCGCGCCATTACCATTGTCGAACGCGCCATCGAGAAATATGGGACACCCGTCTATGTTCGGCACGAAATCGTGCACAACAAATATGTGGTCGACAATCTGAAGGCCAAGGGCGCAATATTCGTGGAGGAACTGGACAAGGTTCCTGATGGCGTGCCCGTGGTTTTTTCCGCGCATGGCGTGCCCAAATCCGTACCGGCCACAGCAGAGGCGCGGGGACTATCCTATCTGGACGCGACCTGCCCGCTGGTATCGAAGGTGCATCGGCAGGCCGAACGACAGGTAGAGGGCGGACGCCATATCCTGTTCATCGGTCATAAGGGTCACCCTGAAGTTATCGGAACCTTTGGTCAGGTGCCCGATGGCACGATGACGTTGATCGAAACCGTGGACGACGCCAGGGCCTTCATGCCCAAGGATGCCGAAAACCTGGCCTTTCTGACCCAGACCACCTTATCGGTTGACGACACGGCGGCCATTGTGGCGACACTGCAACACCGTTTTCCAGCCATCGTCGCGCCCAAGGGGGAGGATATTTGCTATGCTACATCCAACCGTCAGGCCGCGGTCAAGGCGATCGCTTTGGCTTGCGACCTGATGCTGGTGATCGGCGCACCGAACAGTTCCAATTCTCTGCGCCTGGTCGAAGTCGCCGAACGCGAAGGAACCCCGGCCCATTTGATCCAGCGCGCAACAGATATCGATCCCGCCTGGATGACTGGCGTGCGCACATTGGGCATCACCGCAGGCGCGTCGGCGCCAGAGACTTTGGTGCGCGAAGTCGTCGACCATCTGGGCGAACGCTTCGCCGTTACCGAGAAACAGGTGGAAACGGCGCGTGAAAATATCGCCTTCAAACTGCCTCGCGGGCTGGAGGCGGCGTAAGCGCGCATGGCAGTTTATACGCATGTTCCGGCCGAAGATATGGCCGCATTCCTGACACGCTATGATGTTGGCGAGTTGCTGTCGGCCAAAGGCATTGCCGAAGGCGTGGAAAACAGCAATTACCTGCTTGAAACCACCCGGGATCGCTTCATTCTGACTCTCTATGAAAAGCGGGTGAATGAAGCGGATCTGCCCTTTTTCATGGATTTACTCGATCATCTGGCGGTGCGCGGATGCAAGGTGCCACGGTTCATTGCCGACCGTGAGGGCAATCAACTGCAACAGCTTGCGGGGCGCCCGGCCTGTCTCATCGAATTCCTGACCGGGATTTCGGTGACCGAGCCAACTCCCGCACAAAGCCACGCCGCGGGCTGCGCTCTTGGCGAACTGCACACAGCAGCAGCCGATTTTTCAGGGCGCCGCGCAAATGCTCTCGACCTTGTCGGCTGGCACGATCTGGCGGACAAATGCGGTGTGCATTTCGATGACATAGCACCCGGTCTTGCGCGCCGCGTAGCAGATGAGCTTGTTTATCTGGACGCGCACTGGCCAACCGGCCTGCCTCGTGCGGTTGTCCACGCCGATCTGTTTCCCGATAATGTGCTGATGCATGGCGATGAAGTGACCGGCATCATCGACTTTTATTTCAGTTGCACCGATGTGCGCGCCTATGACGTTGCCGTGACCCACGCTGCCTGGTGCTTCGATTTCGACGGTCGCAATTATCATGCGGATCGCGGTGCGGCGCTGGTTCGGGGCTATGAGGAGGCATTTGGTTTGAGCGCAGAAGAACGGCAGGCTTTTTCTACATTATGCCGGGGAGCAGCGCTGCGTTTCCTGCTCACGCGGGCCTATGACTGGATCAACACGCCGCCCGGTGCGCTGGTGACACGCAAGGACCCGCTCGCCTTTCTGCGCCGGCTGGATTTCTATGCCGGTGCGAAGCCAGGTGAATTGACCGGCGCATGACCGTAGAGATATTCACCGATGGCGCGTGCAAGGGCAATCCGGGCCCCGGCGGCTGGGGCGCCCTGATCCGCTATGGCGACAAGGAAATGGAACTGTCGGGCGGAGAGAGCAACACCACCAACAACCGCATGGAACTGATGGCCGCGATCGAGGCGCTCAACGCACTGAAACGTCCCTGTCAGGTCGTTCTGTCGACCGACAGCAATTATGTGAAGGACGGCATCACCAAATGGATCTTCGGTTGGCAGAAAAACGGCTGGCGCACCGCTGATCGCAAGCCGGTCAAAAATGCCGATCTGTGGCAGGCGTTATTGGAAGCGACCCGACGCCATAGGATCGAATGGCAATGGGTAAGGGGCCATAACGGCCACCCGGAAAACGAACGTGCAGATCAATTGGCCTGCAACGCGGCAATGGAAATGGTGCGCTAACCGCCGAAGATCATCCGCTCAAAGACGGATTATCGCCCCTTGCGCCACTTGGTCCATAAGTGCCGCGCCAGCATCAGCGGCGGCATGCGCAGCCAGTGCGAGCGCACATAGAAGGCAAGCCGCGCCAGCTTTTGCGTTTCCCGGCCCCACTCATCACGGGCGAGCAAGCGACGGATATAGAATCGGTCGGAGAGAGTCAGGTCCGCTCCGGCACCATAAAGATAGGACGACAGCCTGACAGCGCGCTTCAGATGCGCCGCAAGCTGATGGCGCGCCGCCCGTTGCTCCAGTCGCTCCGCAAATGCGGGGTTAGTGCCAAAATCATCCAACAGGCAATGCAGATCCCATAAATTCCGCAAGCCCCCGGCTAGGTCGCCATCAGCAAACAGGTGCGCAATGCAATGCAGCACCATATCCTCGGGCGCCAGGACGGACAGGCCGTTGTCCAGTTTCAGACGGTCGGCGATCATCGCATCGGCATCGGGCCTCTGTCGCGCGGTCAATGGCAATATCGTATGATGCACATCGATCATCCGGTCGCGCTCCTTGTGGATGAGCGGCGGCAATTCATGCATCCAGCGGCGATAATATTGATCGTCATAAGGATCGGGCTTCACCCATTCCCAACCGGCGGAGATCAACGCCTTTTCCACCCTCGTTAGCGCCGGGCGCGGGACCATGATGTCAAGATCGCCAATATGTCGGCCCACTCCGGCCCGCAATCCGGCGGCCACATACGCCGTGCCTTTCAGCAGGATGACCGGCGCATCGACCCCAGCCAGCGCGACGCGGGCACGATCGGCTTCCCACAACGCCTGCCGCCTCACAAATGTGGCATGGCGGCGCGCATCCAGCATCATCCGCTCAACAGCGGCAGGCAGGGCAAGACCGCCAAATCGATAGGCAAGACTGCCGATCAATTGTTCCGCCCGTGCCATGGCGATCAAGCCGTTCCACCCCGCCATATCGAGATCCGTGACCGACGCCGGGTCGCGCAGTGCCTGTACCAGCACAAGCGCACTCATGTTGCCGCATCCCATAACCGTTCGACCAGCGACAGCGCCTCTTCCCCCGATCCATAATCGATGGCGTGCGCTGACACGGTTTCGACAAATCGGGCCAACGCTGTAAAGCCTGCTTCGCCCAGTGCGACATAATTGGTCGACGCCTGCGTCAAACGAATGAAGCTTTCGCTTTTCATCACTGGCCGGACCGCGGGTGAAAAACCGAATCGCGGAAAAAGCAGCATGGCGGGCATAGCGCCCTCCCCCATCCGTGCAATTGCATCAGGACAGGGGACGAGGTGGCGGATGTCGCCCTTCGGCGTGGCTTTCATCAATGGGCCAAAGCGCGACGGATCGGCACACTGCCCCATCACGTTTATGGCGCCGTTCTTCAGTGAAATAAGGCGGGGAAATGCAAAAATTTCGCCTTCTTGCACATCAAGCAACGCGAATTCGTCGCCCATGAGCCGCCAGCCGCGTTCACCCAACATCGCGGCCAGCGTGGACTTGCCCGATCCCGATGCCCCGGTCATCACCAGCGCGCGCCCGTCCTTTTCCACACAGGACGCATGCAGCAACATATGCCGCCGCCAACCAAGCGCCATTTGCAGGTTCATGCCCATTTCCGCCGCCAGCAAGCCCTGCGCGAGCGGCAGTGGCGCGGCATCAGGCAGCATATAGTCGCCCGCAATGGCAACCGATGGCCGCAACCACCGCCGCAACGGCGTTGCGGGCTCCAGACGCACGGAAAAATCGACCAGCCCGCCCTCTGGCGCGGGATAGCTCTCATATAACCGGCGCAAATGTTCGACAGGCGCAGCCCAGGCCGAACCAATGCGAAAGGAAGCAGGGCCTATGCGGACGGAAAACTCATATCTCACAGCCGTTCCACCAGCCCCAGCCCGGCCAATTCCTCCAGCCGTGCCGCAATGACCGCAACCTGTGATCCCTCTTCTTCCAAAGCGAGGTCGAAACGGTCGGACAGGCGCGACAGGATTTGGGGTGCGCTCAACGCCTCATCCCCCATCGCCGTCAGTATTTCCGGCACTGGTGCGCTCACCATATGAGTCATGCCCGATCGCCGATGATATATCAGCGTCAGATCATCAAGCCGCCTTACAAGAAGGTGCTTGGCACCTTCAGCCCGATAAAGATGCTGCCCATCATCCTCCGCCATGACATGAGATCGCAACGCGCTCAGCGTGGCATTTGCAGCGAGGCGTAGCAGGTAAAGCCGCTATTCCCGGCCTGCAACCGGCGAATATAGTTCATATAGGCCTTGCTCTGTTCATAGCTGGTGCCCGGCAGTGTGCGTCCGTGCATGGCGGCCTTGACGTCCTCACCCTTGAAGGCGCGACCAGTCGGGGGAAAGGCGCCGGGCGTGTCAGGTGCGACCAACTGGCCATCGCTGGCGATATAATGACCGGCGCGGCCCATGTCGGGAACCGGGATCTCGCAATTCATCACTGATCCCGCCGTTTGCGCCAATGCAGGCCGAATGGAAACAATGGCCGACGTCGCCACAGCGCCCATCATCAACATCTGGCGGCGCGATGGCGCTGTCAGGCGGCTCTGCTCTTCAGCCTGCCCGGGCTGCTTCTCATGCTTTTCCATCTCGCTCATCTGTATATTTATCCGCGATTTCCCTTACAGAAGCGTAAACCTGTGCAAGCTTCTGAAACACATGCCTATAACCATCGCAGCCCGGCAAAAAATAATCTAGGTCGATAACCATGAATCGTACATCGGTCCTTCAGTTCACAGCAGCGATGTTCATCATCCTGATCGGCGCAACCGGATCGCTGGTTTTTGGCGGAAGCTGGGAAACCGCGCTGATAGCCATCGTCGCGGGTGTTTTTGCCCTGTCGATCATGATCGACCGCCACCCGGAAACAGCCGCAAATGTCGTCCGCGACCCGGAACCTTCGCTGGACCTGTTGGACAATCCCGATTTCGACGGGATGATGGAAGGCATTATCGAACCGCTGCTGATCGTTGCCAATGAGCGGGTCGTGCGCGCCAATCGCACCGCGTTGCGCCTGTTGGGATCACATATCGTGGGAGAGGATGTCCGCATCGCCCTTCGTCACCCTGCTGCGGCCGAACGGCTGACCCATCCCGGCGCCTCGACGCCGGGCGGCTCGATCAACCTTGTTGGGCTGGGCCAGCGGGAACAACGTTGGGAAATGCGCACGGCTTCCATGAGCAAGGGACGGATCATGGTGCACCTGATCGACCGGACCGGCAGCTATGCAGCCGAACGGATGCGCGTCGACTTCGTCGCCAATGCCAGCCATGAACTGCGCACGCCCCTTGCCGCCATATTGGGTTTCATAGAAACGCTGGGCGATCCCAAGGCGGGCGGGGATCGGGAAACGCGCGATCGTTTTTTGAAAATCATGTTCGATGAGGCACGGCGGATGCAGCGTCTTGTCGACGATCTGATGTCTCTGTCGCGAATTGAGGCAGAGAAATATCAATTGCCCGATACACCCGTCGATCTGGCAGAACTCATTGGCGAAGTGGAGAAAATCTTTCACGAACGCCATGGCAAGCGCGGCATGGATGTCGTCTGCGAAATTGAATCCGGGCTGCCGCCCGTGAATGGCGACCAGGCGCAGCTATCGCAACTGCTCCACAATCTCGTCAGTAATTCCGTCAAATATGGAAGACCCGATACGCCCATCGTCGTTCGATTGACACATGGGTCGGGGGCCATGGTCAAATTGACCGTGACCGATGAAAGCGAAGGTATAGATCCTGATCATCTCCCACGCCTGACCGAACGATTTTACCGTGTCGATTCGGGTCGCAGCCGGGCGATGGGAGGCACCGGTCTGGGCCTTGCCATCGTCAAGCATATCGTTGAACGGCATCGCGGCCGGATGGATATCAGCAGCATCGTTGGCAAGGGCACCAACATCACCATCCACCTCCCACCTGCAGATTCAGCGAACCATCCGGCTGCATTGTCATCAAACTGAAACCCAACTGTCACAATGGGCATATGAATCGCTGCTAGAGGCCGCAATCATCATCGGCAGGCCGATGGGATTCATGGAGGAACAATGATTAGGAATATAGCCATTCTCGCCGTTTCGGCGCTTGCCCTTGCGGCATGTCAGGATCAGGCGGGCGGAGATTCGGCCGCTGGCGCACGCGACCAGATTCGCGCCGTCGGATCATCGACAGTCTTTCCCTTTTCTACCGCCGTTGCCGAACAGTTCGTCAACAACAATCCGGGCATGAAGTCGCCGATCATCGAATCGACAGGTACTGGCGCCGGCATGAAGCTATTTTGCGCAGGCGTCGGCGCGGGTCATCCCGATATCGAGAACGCTTCGCGGCGCATGAAGCCCGGCGAATTCGAGATGTGCCAGAAAAACGGCGTGACCGAGATTGTCGAGGTTCAGATCGGCTATGACGGACTGGCCGTGGCCCAGTCGAAGACCGGCACCCCGATGAAGCTGACCCTGGCCCAGATGTATCAAGCGTTGGCAGAAATGCCTTTTGGAAAGCCGCAGACCGCGCAAAAATGGTCGGACATCGACGCGTCGCTTCCCGCCACCCCGATCGCGGTCTTTGGTCCACCCTCGACATCTGGCACGCGCGACTCGCTCGCCGAACTGATCCTTGAAAAAGGCTGCGACACCGATCCGGCGATGAAAGCGTTGAAGGAAAGCGATGCGGACAAGCACAAGGAAATCTGCACCAAGGTGCGTGAAGACGGCAAATATGTCGATTCGGGCGAGAACGACAATCTGATTGTGCAGAAGCTCGCCGCCAATCCCAATGCCGTTGGCGTCTTCGGCTACAGCTTCCTTGAAGAGAATCTCGATAGCCTGCGCGGAATTGCTCTTAATGGCGTGGACCCCACGTACGACACCATCGCCAGCGGCAATTATCCAGGCGCACGGGCCATGTTCATCTATGTGAAAAAGCCGCATGTAACCGCCATTCCGGGTCTGAAGGAATATATGGCGGCCTATGTCAATGCATGGGAGCCGGGTGGTCCGCTCACAAAGCGCGGCCTGATCGCGTCAGTGGATGCAGAGCGCAAGGCCGCAGCAGCCAATGCCGCCAACCTGACAGTGATGAACGGGGCGGACCTGAAATAAGCCGCCCATCGGCACGCCCGTCCACCCATAGGGGCGGGCGTGCCGGACATGATATTAATCGTTTCAACCGGGGGATAAACGTCGCGTGACCGGCCCTGCCATCCTATTGCTCGTCATCGGCCTTGGCCTGATCGCCTGGATCAGTGCGCGCGCCAAGGCTGCTCGTTTGCGGGTCGGAGGAACTGTGCGGCTGCACAGCCTGCCCGGCCATCATGGCTGGTATGTGGCGCTGTGGACGGTTTTGCCCGCATTCCTGTTCCTGGCCGTATGGAGCAACGTGTCGCCCGGCCTTGTCACCCAGGCGGTACTGGCGGACCCCGCCGCGTCGGAATTGCCGCAGGATTCCTTCGCACGCGGCGCGATCCTGTCGGAAGCGCGCAATCTCGCCACCGGCAGGCAGGCGACCGCCTTCAATCCGCAGGCTCAGGCCTTCGTTCCGCTCTATGAACAGGCGCAGGCGCGCTATAATTCGGGCAAGGTATTTCTGGCGCTGATCCTCGCCTTTGCCGGGGGCGCCTATGCCTTTACCCGCATCCGACCCGATTTCCGCGCCCGGACCAGGGTTGAACGGCTGGTGATGATGACGCTGCTTCTTGCCTCGCTGATCGCCATCGTCACGACGGTCGGCATTGTCGCCTCCTTATTGTTCGAATCCGGACGGTTTTTCAGCACGGTTTCGCCAATCGACTTCTTGTTCGGAACCAATTGGAGCCCACAATCGGCAGCCATGGGTTTTGGCCATAAAAATGCCTTTGGCGCGCTTCCGCTCTTTTGGGGCACCGTCTTCATCGGGGCGATCATCGCCATGATCGTGGCCATCCCACTGGGCCTGATGAGCGCCATTTACCTGACCCAATATGCGAAACCTGTTGTGCGCAAGTGGATGAAACCGACACTGGAAATGCTCGCCGGGGTGCCGACGGTGGTTTATGGCTATTTCGCCGCCCTGACCATTGCGCCCGCGCTACGCGACTTCGCCGTTTCCATCGGTATCAGCGGCGCATCATCCGAAAGCGCGCTGGCCGCCGGTCTTGTTATGGGCATCATGATCATTCCCTTTGTCAGTTCCATGGCCGACGACAGCATCGCTGCCGTGCCGCAATCCATGCGTGATGGTTCACTTGCCATGGGCGCAACGACCAGTGAGACGATCAAGCGCGTATTGATCCCCGCAGCACTTCCCGGCGTGGTCGGCGGCGTTCTTCTGGCCGTCAGCCGGGCAATCGGCGAAACGATGATCGTGGTGATGGCCGCGGGCCTTGCCGCCAACATGACTCTCAACCCCTTCGCCAGCGTCACGACGGTTACCACGCAAATCGTGCAGTTGCTCACGGGGGATCAGGAATTTGACAGCCCCAAAACGCTCGCCGCTTTCGCCCTTGGGCTGGTGCTGTTCATCGTCACGCTGCTGCTCAACATCGTCGCCCTGCGCGTCGTCAAAAAATACCGGGAGGCCTATGACTGACATGGCACTCGACCGCGCTCCCATTCCCAGTCCCACGGTTGCCGAAACGCGCACGCCCACCGACTGGGCAGCCCAACCGATGCAGCAACGCATCCGCAGCCGTTATGCTGCTGAACGGCGGTTCCGTCTGCTTGGGCTGGTGGCCGTATTGCTATCGGCTGGTTTCCTCGCCTTTCTGTTGATCACCATGATTGGCAATGGCGCGCGCGGCTTTACCCAGACCAATGTGCAACTGCCCGTTGATTTTCGCACAGCGCCGGTGATGATCGATCCCGCGATGCTCAAGGATGGAAATGCCGATCGCATCCTGTCCAATGCCAATCTGCCTGCGGTCACGGCACATGCGGCAAAGAAGGCCCTGGGGGATGATTGGGACAGGCTGATTTCGCCCAACAGCTGGCTCGAACTGCGTAAGGCGATCAAGGCCGATCCAGCAATATTGACGCAGGCGGTCACCATTGCAGTCCCTGCTGCCACGGAAATAGATCGCGCCGCAAAGGGCGATAGCAGCGCTGATGCGGAAGCCGCCTATAAGAAATTAAAGGCTCAAGGCCTTGTTTCGACCGAGTTCAATACCGGTTTTCTGACCGAAAGCGACGCCACCGATCCAACTCAGGTCGGTATATGGGGTGCGTTCAAGGGGTCGCTGCTGACGATGCTGGTAACCTTGGTGCTCAGCTTTCCGGTGGGGGTGCTTTCCGCGCTCTATCTGGAGGAATATGCGCCCCGTAACCGGTGGACCGATCTGATCGAAGTATCGATCAACAATCTGGCAGCGGTGCCATCCATCATCTTCGGTCTGCTCGGCCTCGCCATTTTCCTCAACATCCTCCATTTTCCGCGCTCCGCGGCGCTGGTCGGCGGATTGACGCTGGCGTTGATGACCATGCCGGTCATCGTCATCGCCGGACGCAACGCCATCAAGTCTGTCCCACCTTCGATACGCGACGCAGCGTTGGGCGTGGGCGCAAGCCCCGTTCAAGTGGTGTTCCACCATGTTCTGCCGCTGGCATTACCGGGGATATTGACCGGCACGATCATCGGCATGGCACGCGCGCTGGGTGAAACCGCGCCGCTGTTGATGATCGGCATGCGCGCCTTCATAGCCACGCCTCCCGGTGGTATTATGGACCCGGCCACAGTGCTTCCCGTGCAGATTTTCCTCTGGTCGGATGAGGTCAGCAAGGGTTTTGTCGAAAAAACCTCTGCCGCCATCATTGTCCTGCTTGCTTTCCTGCTCGCCATGAACGGGTTTGCCATTTATCTCCGCAACAAATTCGAAAAGCGCTGGTGACATGCATATGATCAAAACCAACGACGCCCCGGTTCTTCAAAAATCGAAGATGACAGCGCGAAATGTGAACGTCTATTACGGGGACAAACAGGCCATCAACGATGTGTCCATCGATGTGGACATGGAGAATGTGACGGCCTTCATCGGCCCCTCCGGTTGCGGTAAATCAACGTTCCTGCGGACATTGAACCGCATGAACGACACCGTCGCCAGTGCCCGCGTGGAAGGCGAAATCACGCTTGATGGAGAAAATATCTACGCTTCATCCATGGACGTGGTGCAATTGCGCGCACGTGTCGGCATGGTATTTCAAAAGCCCAACCCCTTTCCCAAATCGATCTTTGAAAATGTCGCTTATGGTCCGCGTATCCATGGCCTTGCCAACTCAAAGGCCGATCTGGAGGTCATTGTCGAAAAGTCCCTGCGGCGGGCGGGCTTGTGGGAAGAAGTCAAGGACCGGCTGCATGAAAGTGGCACCGCATTGTCTGGCGGCCAGCAACAGCGGCTGTGCATCGGCCGCGCGATTGCGGTAGAGCCTGAAGTCATCCTGATGGATGAGCCATGCTCTGCCCTGGACCCTATCGCCACCGCCAAGATCGAGGAATTGATCCACGAACTGCGCGGCAATTACGCCATCGTCATCGTAACCCACAATATGCAGCAGGCCGCTCGCGTGTCGCAACGCACCGCCTTTTTCCATTTGGGAACGCTTGTGGAATATGGCGTAACATCCGACATATTCACCAATCCACGTCAGGAACGGACGAAGGATTACATCACTGGCCGCTATGGTTGAAGTGAACGAGAAGGAACAAAGTCATGGCTCTTGGTAACGAACATACCGTCAAGGCTTTTGACGACGACATCGACAAGCTGCGCGGCCTGATTTCCGAAATGGGCGGACGCGCTGAAGCCGCCATTTCGGAAGCGATGACCGCTCTGACCCGCAGGGATCTGGAACTTGCCGCGCATGTGGTGGAAAACGACCGCAAAATCGACGAGATGGAAACGGAAATCGAAAAGCTCGCCGTCCAGACCATCGCCCTTCGTGCGCCGATGGCGGACGATCTGCGTGAGGTCGTGGCCGCTCTAAAGATCGTCGGCATTATCGAACGCATTGGCGATTATGCCAAGAACATCGCAAAACGGGTTCCGCTGGTTACGGAAAATAGCGGCATACAGCCCAGTTCGTTGCTGCCCTCCATGGCGCAGGTCGCCAGCGAAATGGTCCATGACGTACTCAACGCCTTTGCCGCGCGCGATGCCGATCTGGCCGATGCGGTCTGCCATCGGGACAAGGTGGTCGACGACTTCTACAACAGCATTTTTCGCACACTCGTCACCTATATGATGGAAAACCCGCGGCATATTTCAGAATCGGCCCATCTGCTGTTCATCGCCAAGAATATTGAACGCATTGGTGATCATGCGACCAATATCGCCGAAATGGTTTATTTCGCCGCCACCGGCCAACATTTGCCTGAGCGGGAACGCGGCGAAAATCCATCGGAACCGCACGAAGGATAATCATATGGCACGTGCGAAAATGTTGTTGGTGGAGGATGATGCCGCCCTTGCGGAATTGCTCATCTGGCACTTCAAACGGGAAGATTTCGAAGTCTCCCATACGGTCGATGGTGAAGAGGCGCTGTTGTTGGCGCAGGAAAACACGCCTGACATCGTCCTGCTCGACTGGATGGTCGAAAGCCTGTCCGGCATAGAGGTCTGCCGCCGCCTGCGCCGGATGACCGAAACCGCGAATGTGCCGATCATCATGCTGACCGCGCGCGGCGAAGAGGAAGACCGCGTCCGCGGCCTTGAAACCGGCGCGGACGATTATGTGACCAAGCCCTTTTCTCCACGCGAACTGGTCGCGCGGGTCGGTGCGGTACTCCGCCGTGTACGTCCGGCACTGGCAGGCGAAACGCTGAGTTTTGCCGATATTGAAATGGATACGGTAGGGCACAAGGTACGCCGCAGCGGTTCCATGGTCCCGCTTGGCCCCACAGAATTCCGCCTGCTCAAGCATTTTCTGGAGCATCCGGGCTGGGTCTTTTCCCGTGAGCGACTGCTCGACAGCGTATGGGGTCAGGACAGCGATATCGAACTGCGCACCGTGGATGTCCACATCCGCCGCTTGCGCAAGGCCATTAACGTCAACGGCGCCCACGACATCATCCGCACCGTGCGTTCGGCAGGCTATGCGCTTGATACCGATGGAGCGCTTTAGAAATCAACTTTCGCTTGTGCGCCAGCGCGCCGCGCGCGCATCGTCTTCCCCACGCGCTTCGACCCAGTTTGTGCGCCCGTCAGCGTAACGTTCGCGTTTCCAGAATGGCGCACTGGTCTTTAGCCAATCGATCAGGAACGCACAGCTTTCCAGCGCCGCCTGCCGATGCCGCGCCGCCGTTGCGACAAAAACGATGCGGTCGCCCGGTGTCAGCGGCCCGACACGGTGGATGATTCTGACGCCCAATAGCGACCAGCGCGTCGCGGCTTCGTTTGCCAGAGTTTCAAGCTGCGTCTGTGTCATCGCCGGATAATGGTCAAGATGCAGTTCGACAAGACCGCCATCGCCCCGAACAAGGCCGGTAAAACTCGCCACTGCGCCGCCGCCGCTCTTCTCCAGCGCGGTCTGCTCCCGGCCTGGATCGAAATCTTCGTTCTGGACAGAAACGCTGATCATCCGCCTGTTACCGGCGGAAAGATCGCCAGCTCCCGTGCATCGCCAATCGGTGTATCGGTCGAAACAAAATTTTGATCCAGTGCGGCGCGCAATCGAGTCGGATCGGCCAACGCCTCCGCATAACCACCGCCACGTGCAGCCAGCATCGCGACAATATCCCGCACCAGCACCTCTTTGCCCGGGTGGTCGATGGTTTCGCCACCTGAACCAATTTGTTCACGCACCCAGGCGAAATAGAGAATGTCGATCCTGCCTGTCACTGTCAGTCCATATGCTTGATGCCAACGCGCAGATAGTCCCACCCGGTAATCAACGTCAGGATAGCGGCGGCCCACAATGTCGTAAGGCCCGTCAGTTTAATGAAGGCAAAATGCGGCAATGCACCCGCGAGAATCAATGCGCCGAGGGCAATGAGCTGGAAAGTCGTTTTCCATTTGGCAAGATTCGACACCGGCATCGACACCCGTAATTCGGCCAGGAATTCCCGCAAGCCAGACACGGCGATTTCGCGCAGCAATATGATGATGGCCGCGATGATGTGAATGCCCGCTATATCGCGTGTAGCCGCCAGCATGACGATGACCGCCGCCACCATGATCTTGTCGGCAATGGGGTCAAGAAAAACGCCCATTTTCGACACCGCACCGTTTGCGCGCGCCAGATAGCCGTCGAAATAATCGGTGATGCCCATCAGACAATATAGCGCGAACGCAAAGGCATACCCTGTCTGCCATTGCGGGAACCAGAGCAGCCCCATCAAGAGGGGAACCGCAAAGATTCGGGATAGGGTCAATATGTTGGGTAAGGTCAGCATAGTCTTTCGTTCGGCATAGTCTTTTTCTCCGCCGATGGAAATGCATGCCGTGAATATCGCTGACAGGTATAAATTCTGTTGGCCCCGACGATGCTTTTGGCTACATGCGGCCCCGCACCCTTCGTCGCAACAACGAGAACAGCCCCAATATGCAGGTATCCCTTAGGCTTCTTGGCAAGCGAAGGTTCCTGCCAATTTTCGGCACGCAGTTTTTGGGCGCGTTTAACGACAATCTGTTCAAGACGGCGATGGTGCTGTTCGCCACCTACACCATCTACAGCGATCCGCGCATGGAATCCAATTTCAACGCGCTTTCGACCGGCCTGTTCATCCTGCCCTTCTTCATCCTCTCGGCCCTGTCGGGTCAGCTTGCCGACAGCATGGACAAGGCGCGCATCATCCGCATCGTAAAGATAGCGGAAATCGGAATCATGGCAGTGGGATCGATTGGCCTGATGCTGAAGAATATCCCGCTGATGCTCGTCGCCGTGTTGGCCATGGGTGTGCATTCCACTTTTTTTGGCCCGATCAAATACGCCATCCTGCCTCAGCATCTGAAAGAGGATGAAGTGCTGGGCGGTACGGGCCTCGTCGAAGCGGGAACCTATCTCGCCATCCTGGCTGGCACCATTGCGGCGGGATGGATGAATGCCGAAGTTACTGCCGCGACCGTCATGTGCATCGCCATCGCCGGCTATTATTGCGGACGACAGGTCCCCCCCGCCCCGCCAGTGGGTGACCCTATAAAGATCGACCATAATCCGCTGCGATCGTCCTGGCGGCTGATCAGCATCACCATGCATATTCCCCGGCTGTTCCTCGCCATCTGCGCCATCAGCTTTTTCTGGATGATCGGTTCCATCCTCATCATCATCTTTCCGCCATTGGTGAAAAATGTCTTCACTGCCAGCAAGGAAGTCGCCAGTCTTTTCCTTGCCATTTTCTCCATTGGCGTGGCCATCGGATCAGTGGCGATCAACCGGCTGCTACGGGGTAATGTATCGGCGAAATTCGGTCCCGCCTCGGTCCTGGCAATGGGGGGATTCATTCTGTATCTTTATATTATGGCACATAGCTGGGCTGGTGCGCCGTCGGGGCAGTATTACGACGTTTCTACCTTCATTGCCCATCCCGGCGCATGGCATGTGGTGACAGCATTGCTGGGCATAGCGATCAGTGGCGGCATGTTCGTGGTACCGCTTTATGCCTTCCTCACCACCACCGTCAGCAAAGGTGAAACCGCACGGACTGTGGCCGCCAATAATGTGGTTAATTCAGGCGCCATGACCATCGGCGCCTTGGCGATCCTCGCCGCGACCAATGCCGGACTTTCGGTGACAGGCGCATTGTTGCTGGTGGCGGCTATGTGCCTTGCATCGGCATGGCTTGCCTGGAAACTCCATTGCGCCTGCGACTAAGGTCGATGCGGCGGCACCTGTTTCACAATATGAATGTGTAAAACACCGTGAAAAAGGCGGAAAAGCTGAGCATGAACAGCTTCCAGTCCTGATCGTCCGACTTCCGTCTGCTCTTGGGGTCCACCACGAACACTTGCATCGGCAGGCTTTGCCGAAACGGGTGACGCGCGGCTTCGGTGGTCAGGACAAATCTTCGTTTCATGAAAGAAGTGTTAACGGATTTTTAACGATTTAGGCTAGTGGGAAAGGTGGTTAACACGCCGGCTGTACCGCTGCGGGACATTCCCTTCATGTTCAAACCGATCCCTCCGATGAGCGGACGGCAAACTACGTCAAAATAATCTATTTACCTCTATTGATATGTTGTAACATTAAATTTATGAAGCCTGTCACCTCATGAAATTCAAGGTTGCTGCTCATATGCCAAAACATCTCCTGCTTACCGGTTCTGCTTTGCTGCTGTTCGCGCCATCTGCCCATGCGCAGAGCGATCCTGCTCCACAGCGACGCGATTATCATGCGGAAGTTCCAAAGGAAATTGTCGTTACCGGCGCTTTTCAGCGGAACCAGGAGGACATTTTGTCGGGCACATCCGTGCTGACCGGCACTGACCTGGTTCGCAACCTGAAAACCACCATTGGCGATACGCTGACCAGTCAGCCGGGCGTGTCGGCGACATCCTTTGGTCCCAATGCCTCCCGTCCTGTACTCCGCGGTTTTCAGGGTGAGCGGGTGCGGGTGCTAACAGATGGCATTGGCAGTTTCGACGTTTCCAATACATCGGTCGACCATGCCGTCGTCATCAACCCGTTGACCGCGGACCGGATCGAGGTCCTGCGCGGCCCATCGGCGCTGATGTTCGGATCGGCAGCTATCGGCGGCGTGGTCAATGTGGTCGATAGTCGCATTCCGCGTCGCATTCCCGATGAGCCAGTTCATATCGACGGCATGGCGACCTATGGCAGCGCCGCCAATGAACGTTCAGTCTCTGCTGCGGTCGATGCGCCTGTGGGCGGCAAGATCGTATTTCATGTCGACGGCACCTATACCAAGAGCGGCGACCTCGATACCGGCAGTTATATATTGACGCCCGACCTACGCGCGCAGGCAGCGGCAAGCAGCGATCCCGATATTGCGGCGCTGGCCGATCTGAAAGGCAAGCTGCCCAACAGCGCGGGGCGGACATGGGACGTGGCGGGCGGCGTCGCGCTGATCACCGACACAGGCAATCTGGGCTTTTCGGTCAGCCATTTCGACAGCCTTTACGGCGTGCCTGTCCGCTATTCGCTCGACCCCAATGTCGAGGCCGAACAGGTGCGGCTCGACATGAAACAAACGCGCGCGGATGTCCGCGGCGAAGTCGATACCGGCGGCAGTTTCCTGGACAAGATTCGTTTCCGTGCGGGCTTTGCCGATTATCAGCATAGCGAACTGGAAGACACCGGCGCAGTCGGCACCACATTCTATAGTCAGGGCCTCGAATCCCGGCTGGAACTGGTGCAGCAAAAACATGGCGGCTGGCAGGGCGCGATTGGTGCACAGATGCTGATGCGAGATTTCCATGTCGTTGGCGATGAGAAGTTCCTGCCCAAGAACGCAACGCAACAATATGGACTTTTCACTTTGCAATCTGTCGATTTCGGCAAACTGCGGGCTGAAGCAGGGGCCAGGATCGAACATAGCATCGTCAATGCGGATGCGGATGCTGATATCGGCAATCCCGCCTATCGCCGCACATTCGATGCGGTTTCAGGCTCGATTGGCGCCAGCTATACACTGGCTGATGGCTGGCGCATCGGCGTGAATGGATCGCATAGCCAGCGCGCACCGGCAGCCGAGGAACTGTTCGCCAACGGGCCGCACGCCGGAACGCAGGCATTTGAGATAGGCGATCCTGACCTGAAGCTGGAAAAGAACTGGGGACTGGAAGCGACCCTGCGCGGTTCAGGCGATGGCTATCATGTCAGCGCATCCGCCTATCATAGCTGGTTCGACAATTATATTTACGACGTGCGGACCGGCGCGGTCGAAGACGACCTGCCTGTCTTCCAATATTATCAGGGCAAAGCGCGTTATTACGGATTTGAAGCCGAGGCATCGGTCAAGCTTGCGCAACTGGGTGATTATACCATCAACGCTGATGCTTTGGGAGATTATACCCATGCCCGCATCACCGGCGTTGGCGCGGCGCCGCGCATCCCGCCGCTGCGCCTTCTGGGCGGACTGGAGGCGCAGAGCGAACGGCTTCAGGGCCGGATAGAGGTAGAGCATGTCTTCGACCAGAAACGCATTG
The DNA here is from genome assembly GCF_021742065.1 of Rhizorhapis sp. SPR117. The sequence goes on along the minus strand of NZ_JAKKIE010000025.1, from coordinate 4,275 downwards.
CGCTGAACGAAACACGCACCAACGACTATACGCTGGTGAATGCCTCGCTGTCCTTCAATCCTTTTGCCGGGAATGGAACAAGCGTGGTGCTATCGGCCAACAATATCTTTGACGTAGAAGCGCGGCGGCACGCAAGCTTCCTGAAGGATTTTGCGCCTCTGAGCGGGCGGGATTTCCGGGTGAGCACGCGCTTTACGTTCTGAACTCACGCAATGGGCGAGGCGGCCAGGTGCATTTTACTTTGGCCTGTCCGGCCTCGCCCGAAGGAACAACCTGACAGTCAGGCTTCGCTCTTAGCCGCCGTATTGCATCGATCGTGCAGTGCCTGACGGAATATTTCACTTTGCATCGCCCGGGCGGCATTGGGCCATCCTTCGCTGATCAAGGCCCTTTCAATCTCCAGAACCGTGGTGAACCTGGCGCTGTCGGCCAAGGCGAAGGCTCTGTCTCGCATCGCGCGATCAGCCTTGTTCTCTGTGATATTCATAATCCCCTCCATCGATGGCATAGGACATTTCATTAACGTTCGAGCAGGGGAAGGTTTCCACGATAAAGGGAAAACCGGTCGCTTCACCCCACCCTGTCGTGACAGGAATCAACCATATCAGAAATCAGGGATTCCCCCTAACCGCCCTTTATAATAGGGTTCCGTACATGACCGACTATTCCGATCTGATAAAGCCCGACACCGGGCAAGCCGCCCGCTCCATCCACCTTGTCGACAGCAAGACATTCGATAACTGGTTGAAGGACCAGTCCGAACGCCGCCGCGCTGCGGTCGCTGCGCAAAAATTTGCGGGCAAAGGATATGAGCTGGCCATACTGCCGGACGAAAAACCCGATATATGGTCGGTGGTCATAGGTGTCGCCAATGTCAATTCACTGTCGAGTTGGTGCCTTGCCAAGGCCGCCGAAGCCCTGCCCGAAGGAACGTACCGGATCGAGCACCATCAGCCCGGACCTGCCATGTTCGGCTGGCTGACCGCACAATATCGTTTCGAACGCTATCGCAGGCCGGATAGCCGCACGGGACCACGCATCCTGCTCACCAACGAAGTCGGCAAGATCGAGGAAACTGTCCGTCTGGCCCAGGCGACAGCGCTTGTCCGCGACCTTGTAAATACGCCTACCGCCGACATGGGACCATCCGACCTGCAGGCCGCGACAGAAGCGACTGCCAAGGAATTTCATGCAAAAATCACGGTAACGCGCGGCGATGATCTGGAGACCGGTTATCCCATGATTCATGCCGTAGGGCGGGCAGCGGGTAAGGATTTTGCGCCACGCCTTATCGAAATGACCTGGGGCAATGCCAAAAACCCGAAAATCGCCATTGTCGGCAAGGGCGTCTGCTTTGACAGTGGCGGCCTGGACATCAAGCCATCATCGGGCATGCGTTTGATGAAAAAGGACATGGGCGGCGCGGCGCACGCGCTGGCGCTGGCGCGACTGGTCATGGCCGCACGGTTGCCCGTCCATCTTCACCTGCTCATCCCTGCGGTTGAGAACGCGATCGGTGGCAACGCTTTTCGCCCCGGCGACATATTGACCAGCCGCAACGGATTGACCGTTGAAATCGGCAATACCGATGCGGAAGGCCGGCTCGTGCTTGCCGACGCACTGACAAAAGCGGGAGAGGACAGCCCAGAGCTCATCCTCGATTTCGCAACATTGACCGGCGCGGCGCGGGCGGCATTGGGGCCGGACATCCCCGCTCTTTTCGCCAATGATGATGATCTGGCACAAGCGCTTTTGAAAGAGGGCGACGAAATCGACGATCCGGTGTGGCGACTGCCGCTTTGGGCCGCCTATGCCGACATGCTGAAATCGGATATTGCCGACATCAACAACGCAGCCGAAAATGGCTTTGCCGGTGCGACTACCGCCGCGCTTTTCCTGCAGAAATTTGTGCCGGAGGGTACAAAATGGGCGCACTTCGACACTTTTGCCTGGCGCCCCGTCGCCAAACCCGGACGTCCCAAAGGTGGTGAGGCGCTGGGCCTGCGGGCCGCGTGGGCGATGCTGGCCAACCGCTATGGCGGCGGCTAGAGGAAAGCCCCTCAGACTTCCTCCATCTCCCGCTCGGACGCCTGACGCGCCCACATTGCAGCATACAGTCCGCCACGCGCCATCAGTGCAGTATGACTTCCGCGTTCGGCAACCTTTCCCGCATCCAGCACAATAATCTCGTCCGCATCCACGACCGTGGAAAGACGGTGCGCGATGATGATTGTGGTGCGCCGCTGGGCTATGGTGCTCAGCGTTGCCTGAATGTCCGCCTCGGTTCGGCTATCGAGCGCGCTGGTCGCTTCATCGAGAATCAGGATCGGCGGGTTCTTGAGCAGCGTCCGGGCAATGGCCACGCGCTGCTTTTCTCCACCTGACAGCTTCAACCCCCGTTCGCCAACGCGCGTGTTCAGGCCCTGCGGCATGGCATGGACGAAGCCTGCGATCGCCGCGCCGCGCATGGCGGCCTCAATCTCATCCTCGCTTGCTTCCGCACGGCCATAAGCGACATTGTAACCAATGGTGTCATTGAACAGCACGGTATCCTGCGGAACGATGCCGATCTGTTCACGCAGGGAGGCTTGCGTCACCTTTGATATATCTTGTCCATCGATCAAAATCCGCCCGCTCTGAACATCATAAAATCGGAACAACAGGCGAGCGATGGTCGATTTTCCCGCGCCGGATGGACCGACAATGGCAAGCGTCCGGCCCGACGGAATATGAATGTCGAGGCCATGGAGGATCTGTCGATCGGCGCTGTAGCCGAAATGTACATTTTCAAAGCGCACCTCGCCCGCCTCCACGTGCAAAAGCGGCGCATCGGGTGCATCGGCAATGTCAGTCGGCGTGTCGATCAGGGCGAACATCGCCTCCATGTCGATCAGACCCTGACGAATGTTGCGATAGACCATGCCAAGCATATCGAGCGGACGGAACAGTTGCGCCAACAGCGTATTCACCAGCACGACGTCACCTGTGGTGAACATGTTCCGGCTCCAGCCCCAAACGGTATAGCCCATGGCTCCAGCCATCATCAGGTTGGTAATCAGCGCCTGCCCGACATTCAGCAGCGCCAGACTGTTTTCGCTCTTGACCGCCGCATCGGCATAGGTGCGAACCGCCTTGCTGAACCGCGCCTGTTCCCGCGCCTCCGCATTGAAATATTTCACGGTTTCGAAATTCAACAGCGAGTCGACGGCATGGGCATATGCCGTCGTATCCAGATCGACCATATCGCGGCGCAGCTTCGTCCGCCATTCGGTGACGGTCCTGGTGAACCAGATGTACAGCACGACCATCACCAGCGTCAGGCCCACTATGCCAGCGCCGAATTTGAGGAAGAAAATAACGCAAACCGCCGCCAGTTCAATGATTGTGGGGGCGATATTGAACAGCAGAAAATAGAGCATGACATCGATGCTCTTGGTTCCCCGTTCAATGATCTTGGTGACTGCGCCCGTCTTGCGATTGAGGTGAAAACGGAGAGAAAGCTGGTGAAGATGGCCGAACAGATGCTCGGTCAGGCGCCGCGTCGCCTCCTGCCCCACCCGTTCAAAGGCGACGTTGCGGACATTGTCGAACATGACGGACGCGAAACGCGCGCCTGCATAGGCCACGACCAGGGCGATTGCCAGTCCAACGGCAGGTTCCATCCCCGGCGTCATCCGATCGATGACCCCCTTATACGCAAAGGGCATGACGAGACTGACTGCCTTGCCCAACAGCACAAAGACCAGCGCCACAACCACCCGGCGGCGCAGCGCAGGAGCATCGGCGGGCCATAGATATTTCAGGAAACGCCGCAACGTCGCCAATACGGGCGGAATGGGCTGATCGTCGGCTGGTGGTTCAGGTGGCATGGCAAGGCATGTAGTACGCGGCGCGACAAAGTCCAATCACCACTGCCCCGAACGGCCATTCTATAAGGCGGCGGAATGTCGCCTGAGCCGGAGACAGCACTGTGGGGAATGCTGTCGCCGGCTCAGGGAAGGTCGTAGGCAAGTCCTTTACTCAGCCGTGTGGGGTTCGGCTGTGCACAGGACATATCTGCCTACTCGCACGAACCGCTCCAAATCCCGTGTCGGAGTGCGAGACCAGATACACAACCCGACGGCAGGACCAACGAGAGATCCGTGTTCATTGTTAACGGCGTTCCCGACATCAGCCAGGGATGACAAGGACGCGACCCGCTGAATGACTGACCGGCTGATGCCGGTAGGATCAAGTGGAGGGGCTGAAGCCGTTTCTGTGGGAATGCCGGTCCAG
>NZ_JAKKIE010000245.1 GCF_021742065.1 Rhizorhapis sp. SPR117 | reverse complement strand
CTATTCCCCGAGGCAACGGCTGAAGCCTCTTCCCGACTGAAGTCGGGGGGTTTCCTCCAAAAAGCGGGACACTAAACTGGTCCGGGTCGAGCAACCGCAACACCCCGCTGAAAGTGTCGTGGCTGGGCGGCCCGTTCTCCAGAGCGAGGAACTCGCGCAGGAAAGTCTCCTTCGCCGTACCCATCCGGCGGGCCTTGCGATTACCCATAAGTATTTGAATCACTTACGGGTCTCCATGTGAAAATTGTTGAATCGGATGAATCAGTTATAACAGACGAAAGTGATAACAATGGAATGCCGTGGGACATGGGGCTTGGGGCATTTACGTAATGCGCTTACGCGTGTGCAGCTGCAGTAGAGACAGGATTTTTTCAGGAGCTCCAAGATGGCAGCAGCGCATTCACGTCAGGACGCGTCCGATCCGCTCG
>NZ_JAKKIE010000244.1 GCF_021742065.1 Rhizorhapis sp. SPR117 | reverse complement strand
ACATTGGCCGAAGTCATTTCGGCCGAATGCACGCAGCCCGAAGCCGCGTCCGCGCCAATGTGCGCCTTCATGCCGAAATACCACTGATTGCCTTTCCTGGTCTGCTTCATCTCAGGATCGCGCGACTTCGTGCGGTTCTTGGTTGACGGCGGCGCGGCGATCAAAGTCGCATCCACGATCGTTCCTTGGCGCAACAGCAAACCACGCTCACTCAAAACCGCCGTCATCTCGTCAAACAGCGCTTTGCTCAGCGCATGTTTCTCCAGCAAATGTCGGAACTTCAAGATCGTCGTCTCGTCCGGCACACCCTCGAAGTCGAGGCTGATCCCTGCAAAATCGCGCAACAGCGGTGTCTCCCACAACGCTTCTTCCATCGCGGGGTCGGACAGCCCAAACCATTGCTGCATGAAATGGATCTTCAGCATCGACCG
>NZ_JAKKIE010000243.1 GCF_021742065.1 Rhizorhapis sp. SPR117 | reverse complement strand
CCACACGCGGCGGGATGAGCGTTTCGGTCCTGTAAAAGCTTCAGGATTCCGTGCTTTTGTGCCATGTTGCAAAGGCGATGGCGGGGCGTTCCTCTTCCGATATTCTGGCGCTTCGCCAAGAGGTTGACGAGGCCCGAGCACGCGCTGATCTCGCCGAAGCCGAGGCCGCTCGTGCAAAGGCGATTGCCGCCGATGCGGAGGCTCGCAACGCATTGCTCGAGTTGCAGATCGAGAAGATGCGCCGCGCGCATTACGGCCAACGCTCCGAACATCGTCAGCACCTGATCGACCAGATGGAGCTCGGGCTCGAGGAGGCCGAAGCGAGCGCCGGCGAGGACGAGGCACTCGCCGCGGCTGCCGCGGCGAAGATATCAGTCGAGGCGTTCACGCGTGCCCGACCGACCCGCCGGGCCTTTCCCGATCATCTGCCCC
>NZ_JAKKIE010000242.1 GCF_021742065.1 Rhizorhapis sp. SPR117 | reverse complement strand
TCATGCACCTCGTGCGGCAGACGGCTGCGCGTCTTTGACATCCAACTATGGTCCGGCACCTTCTCCCGGTTCGTCAGCCGCAGAAACTCCGGCAGCGAAAGAGAATCCGAACAGCGCCAGACGATGCCGCGCTCGCTGTGAATGCCCTCGAAATAGCCGATTAGCAGCATCCGGAAATATCGACCAGGCGGAACCGACGGCGCCCCCATCCGCGGCGCGTAATACGCCGCACAGCTCTCCTCCACGAAGCGGTCGAACCCGGCATCGACCAACAGCTTCTGGAGTTTGTCGTAGAAGGCGTGACCAGGAGACCGGGGAACATCCGCCCAGGAGACAATCAGATCGGGCTGGCTCTCACCGTCACGCCTCATCGCCATCGCCGCATACCCGCACCGTCAATCAACGGTTACACTGAATCAGCCACGCCCGACTTCGTCAACGGGCTG
>NZ_JAKKIE010000241.1 GCF_021742065.1 Rhizorhapis sp. SPR117 | reverse complement strand
TTAGGGGAAGGATTCCGTGGCTGTCGGTCAGCTTCGCGTCGGAGAAATCGTATTCGCCGAGCAGGTTGATGTGGGCCCAGGACATGGGCGAGTGAGTCTTGACGGCGAGGAGCAGAACCTTTCGCTGTGCAGGGTCCGCCGATCTGAGGCGCATCTCGAGATAGAGATAGTTCCAGCAGATGATGGCGTTCTTGATGAGCCGGTTGCATGCCTCCGCGACCTGCTGGTCGTCCTGGTGTGCGTAGGCAACCTCCCGCGGGTTGCCGACGGCGACGGCACGCGTGAACCGATTGGCCAGCTCGACCTGGTTCAGTTGCGCTTCGAATGCGCAGGGCGACATCGTCGATATACCGCAGGATGAAGAGGGTCTTGATGATCCGGCCGAAGGCTTTGAGCGCGGTGTAGAGGGTGTTCTGCTTGGAGTAGGAATTCAGCCGCCGGAAAATGTCGG
>NZ_JAKKIE010000240.1 GCF_021742065.1 Rhizorhapis sp. SPR117 | reverse complement strand
GGACCGGCATTCCCACAGAAACGGCTTCAGCCCCTCCACTTGATCCTACCGGCATCAGCCGGTCAGTCATTCAGCGAGACTAACTTTCCCTTAAACCAAGCAGGCGGATATGCGCGCTGCATGCCGGGCCGGTTCGACTTCGCCCATCCCCCTTTGCCGCAATACGCGGTTCCAGCAGCAGCGCTGCGGCTGATACCGATTGAAAGGAGGAACCGGAACAAGAAGCGTGGCCGCTTCTTCTGACGCACGATAATTGCCCTGATCCGTCGGCGAATAGGTAGTGTGCGGGAGGTTCTGCAAAATCCGTTGAGGATTTGAGCGGCCATGGCAGGCTGGTGATGTTCGACGTCACCAACTCCATAGGAGCCCACCATGACCAGGACTGAGAATCGCCGCCTGCAACTTCGTCTGGTCCACAATCGCCATCCTCGTATCCCCTGTGCGCATTCGTACCGCGGCAATTCC
>NZ_JAKKIE010000239.1 GCF_021742065.1 Rhizorhapis sp. SPR117 | reverse complement strand
TCGGCTTTTCATGCTGCGCAGATCAAGGCTCGCGACATAGCGGTCAATGATCACGCGTTCGGGATCGGGCCAGCGGGCGGTCATGCCAGCACCTCCATTCCCGGCACTTCAAGGGCGATGGCCCTGAGGTCCTCAGTGGCAAGCTTGAGGTAGGGAGCCGTCGAACCAGTCGAACGGTGTCCCAGCAGATCGCCGATGACCTTTTGCGGCACCGCGGCCCGCAGCATTTCGACCGCGCGCGCATGACGGAAGATATGGGGTCCACACTTACCAGGCGGTTGGACGCCAGCGCCACGGAGCCGCCGGCGAACCACGCTGTAAAGCTTGTCGAGCTTGCGATAGGGCGCGCGCGTGCGGATGAAGATCTCCCCGGCATCGGTAACGGGCCGTCCGGAACGCAGATAGGCAAGCACCGCTTCGCCGACCGGCTCAAGCGGGGGCAGGAATGTGCTAGCTCGCGTCTTGTTGTG
>NZ_JAKKIE010000024.1 GCF_021742065.1 Rhizorhapis sp. SPR117 | reverse complement strand
CGAATAGCATCTGCTGGCATCGTACCGGATTTGTTCGCCCTTAGCGTGCAGATACGTCACTTTCGTGTAGTCACCCCTTTTTCAACCGGGGCGGCGAAGCTTACCTCGTCCGCGTCGATGCACGCGCGCGTTCGGTCGATGAGATCAGGAACGCGGTCGCGGCGACGCGCGGCGGTGTTCCGATCACTGTCGGCCAGATTGCCACTGTCAGGATCGGCGGCGATCTGCGCACGGGCGCAGGCAGCATGAACGGCAAGGAGGCGGTTATCGGCACCGTTCTCATGCTCATCAACGAGAACAGCCGTATCGTGGCGCAGGACGTGTCGGCCAAGATCGATCAGGTTTCAAAAACGCTACCGCCAGGCATCGAAGTGAAGATCGTTCTCGACCGGGCCAAGCTGGTCAACGCGACGGTGGGGACGGTCGAACGCAATCTCACCGAGGGCGCTCTGCTGGTGGCGGCTTCGCTGTTTCTGCTGCTCGGCAACTGGCGTGCGGCCATCATCGCCACCCTCGTCATTCCCTTCTCGTTCCTCATGATGGCGATGGGGATGAATGCGTTTCGTGTGCCGGGCAATCTGATGAGCCTTGGCGCATTGGACTTCGGCCTGATCGTCGATGGCGCCGTGATCATCATCGAGAACTGTCTGGCGCGACTCGCGCATCGACAGGAGCATGAAGGACGGCTGCTGACGCTTGGGGAGCGGCTCGAAGAAACGATGCATGCTTCGCAGGAGATGATCAAACCGACCGTGTTCGGCCAGGTGATCATCCTTCTCTCCTTTGCACCGCTTCTGATGTTCACGGGTGTCGAGGGCAAGACCTTCTCGCCCATGGCGATCACCATCATGCTGGCGCTTGTCTCCGCCTTCATCCTCTCGATCACGCTGGTGCCCGCGCTGGTGGCGCTGCTCATTCGCGGGCGTGTTGCCGAGAAAGAGGTGTGGCTGATCCGCAAGAGCAAGGATCGCTATCTGCCGCTGCTCGACAAGGCGATTGCGCGACCGTGGCCGTTCATTCTGGGCGGTCTCGCCTTCTTCCTTGCGGCGATACCGGCGTTTGGCTTTCTCGGCTCGGAGTTCATTCCCCAGCTCGATGAGAAGAACATGGCGCTCGCCTCGACGCGCGTGCCCTCGGTCAGCCTCGAACAGTCGCTCGCGATGCAGCGCAAGGTCGAAGAAGCGGTCACGAAGCTTCCCGAGGTGGAACTGATGTTCTCCAAGACGGGCACGGCCGAGGTCGCCACCGATCCGATGCCACCGAATATTTCGGACGGTTTCGTCATCCTGAAGCCGCAGGATCAATGGCCGGCAGGCGAGAGCAAGGCTGACGTGGTCGAACGCATCGAGAAGGCCGCGGGTGGTCAGCTCGGCCAGCTCTACGAAGTCAGCCAGCCCATCGAGCTGCGCTTCAACGAGCTGATCTCCGGCGTACGCGGCGACGTGGCGATCAAGCTCTACGGCGACGATCTCGACAAGATGTCGCAGACCGCCAACGAGATGGTGCGGGTGCTGCAAGCGATTCCTGGAGCGAGCAGTGTGAAGGCGGATCAGGTCGGCGGTGCGCCGGTGCTTGACGTGAAACTCGATCGCGCGATGATCGCCCGCTACGGGCTGACCGTCCAGGAAGTGGCGGACACGGTTGCCGCAGCACTCGGCGGGCGGGAGTCCGGGCTGCTCTATGAAGGCGACCGGCGCTTCGACATCACGGTGCGTGTGCCCGATGCGACGCGGATCAACCTTGACGACATCCGCGCGCTTCCGGTGCTCTTGCCCGAAGAAACCGGCGAAATGCGGCGACAGATCCCGCTCGCGCAAGTGGCCCAGATCCGGTTTACCGAAGGGCTCAATGAGATAAGACGCGAGAACGGCAAGCGCCGCGTCGTTGTCCAGTTGAATCTGGAAGGGCGCGACGCCGGCTCGTTCGTCCAGGAAGCGCAGGCGAAGATCGCCCAGGTGAAGCTGCCTGCCAGCTATTATCTCGAATGGGGCGGACAGTTCGAGAACCTGCAGGCTGCGTCGCAGCGACTGTCGATCGTCGTGCCTTTGTGCTTTGTCGGCATTTTCGTGTTGCTCTATATGGCCTTGGGAGGCTTCGGCCGGGCGGCCGCGGTCTTCCTGGCGGTGCCGCTCGGATTAGCCGGCGGGATCTTCACGCTCGCAATGACCGGCATCAACTTCTCCGTCTCGGCGGCGGTGGGGTTCATCGTCCTGGCTGGCGTTGCGGTCCTCAACGGCCTCGTTGTGATGACGGCGATCCGCGAGCGCCTTGAGCGGGGTCTGCCGTTGGCCGAGGCCATTCGCGAGGGCATGGCCGAGAAGATGCGGGCCGTTGTGATGACGGGCTTCGTGCCGGCGATCGGCTTCGTGCCGATGGCGCTCGCCCATGGGACCGGCGCCGAAGTCCAGAAGCCTCTGGCGACCACGGTGATCGGCGGTCTGATCGCAGCCACGATCCTGACCCTGCTGGTCTTGCCGGCGATCGCCAAGGTCGTGCTCGGCGCAACCGAAGAAAGGCGCCGCAAGGGTAAGCAAAATATCGAGCCGACTGGACCCGAACCGGCGTGAAGGAGAAGATCATGACTGAAAAAATCAAGCTGTTGCGGATCTACACCGACGAAGCCGCCTATCTCGGCGATCGCAAGGTACTCGAGGTGATTGCATCGCGCGCAAGGGATGCGGGTTTGGCCGGCGTCACCATTCTGGACGCCCGATTGGGCTTCGGCCGTTCGGCCCATGTCCACCGGCGCCATGTCTTCGAAAGCGACCGCGCGGTCGTCATCGAGATCGTCGATGAGGAAAAGCGGCTGCGGACTTTTGTCGATGGTCTCGACGATATTCCGGATGTCGGGCTGATGACACTGGAAGCCGTGGAAGTGCTTGGCGGTAAGGCACGACAAACCATCGCGGAGAAGGGCGCATGATCGCGGCATGCAATGCCGCGCGCGAGGTTGTGCGAGTACACGATCGCATCTGCCCCTTGGCCAACCAGTCCAGGGGATGAAGCATGAAAGATCATTTGCGCCTCGATATCCCGCTTCTCCTACCGGATGTTCAGGACGAGGCCGATCAGTGCCTTGGCCGGCTCACTTCGGAACTCCAGGGGCGGAAGGGCGTGAGCGAAGTTCATATCGTCCCGGCGTCGGGGAATGGGAACGCCCAGCTCTGCATTCACTACGACCCCGATCTCATGCCGCTTGCCCGCGTCCGTCGGTTCGCCACGAGCGCAGGCGCCGCCATTACCGACCGATACGGCCATATCCGCTGGGATGTCGATGGCCTCCTCCACGAGCGCCGGGCGCGCACGGTCGGCGATCAGCTTCGCCGGTTACCCGGGGTGATCGAAGCCGAGGCCAGCGCGGTGGGGGCAGTCCGCGTCGAATTTGACCGTTCGGTGGTCTCCGAACCTGATATCCGGCGCGCGTTTGCAGACATGGGTGTCTGGGAGCGAGCACCGCTTGTCGTTCCCGCTGCAGCGGCTCCGGAAGAGGAGGAGCATGAGCACGGCGGCATTTTCGGGCGTAATACCGAGCTCATCTTTGCAGTGATCTCCGGAGCGCTGCTGGCAACCGGTTTCGGTATCGAGAAGCTGCGACCGGATTTCGGTGGGGCTGCGCTGACGCTCTATCTGCTGAGTTATTTCTTCGGCGGCTTTTACACGCTGCGCGAAGCGATCGACAGCCTGCGGATCAAGCGGTTCGAGATCGATACCCTGATGCTGGTCGCAGCGGCAGGCGCGGCGGCGCTCGGAGCATGGGCCGAGGGGGCGCTGCTTCTGTTTCTCTTCAGCCTCGGCCATGCGCTCGAGCATTACGCGATGGGGCGGGCCAAACGCGCTATCGACGCTCTGGCTGAGCTGGCGCCGCGCACAGCGATGGTGCGTCGCGGCGATGGCGGCCTCAGTGAAGTTCCCGTTGAAAGTCTGGTGATCGGCGACATTGTGGTGGTGAAACCGAACGAGCGCCTGCCTGCGGATGGTTTCGTCGTTGTCGGCCGGTCGAGCATCGACCAGGCGCCAGTCACCGGTGAAAGCGTTCCGGTCGACAAGGAGCCGGTGCCGGACCGAGCAGAGGCAGCCGCGCGGCCCGACAAGTTGTCCGCGCAGCACCGGGTCTACGCAGGCACAATCAACGGGCCCGGCGCGATCGACATCGCCGTAACCCGGCTCGCCGCCGACACCACGCTTGCCAAGGTGGTGAAGATGGTGAGCGAGGCGGAAACGCAGAAATCGCCGACCCAGCGTTTCACCGACCGGTTCGAGCGGGTGTTCGTGCCGTCTGTTCTCGGGCTTGTCGTGATCCTGTTGTTTGCCGGGGTTGTCATCGACGAGCCATTCCGCGACAGCTTTTATCGCGCCATGGCGGTGCTGGTAGCGGCGAGCCCCTGTGCGCTTGCCATTGCAACGCCGAGCGCGGTGCTATCGGGCGTGGCGCGCGCTGCACGGGGCGGCGTGCTGATCAAGGGCGGTGGGCCGCTGGAGAGCCTTGGGTCGCTCACCGCGCTTGCGTTCGACAAGACAGGAACACTGACCGAAGGCCGCCCGCGCATCACCGACATCGTTCCGGCACAGGGGATCGACGACGACGAGCTCATGACGGTCGCCGTGGCGGTCGAGGATTTGAGCGATCACCCCCTTGCTGCTGCCATAGCGCGCGACGGGCGCCAGTTCCTCGATGAGCAACCGGTCCCTGCGGCTGCTGACCTCAGGAGCCTTACGGGGCGAGGCGTTCAGGCGCAGGTCAACGGCGAAACCGTATTCATTGGCAAGGCCGAGATGTTCGGGAGCGACGGCATCCCCCCGCTCTCGGGCGAAATGGCGCAGGCGATCGAGCGTCTGCGTGAGCAGGGGCGCACCACGATGGTGGTGCGTATGGGCGAGCGCGACCTGGGCGCGATCGGCCTTATGGACACGCCGCGCGTCGCCGCCAAGGCCGCGATCGAGCGATTGAAGGCCCTGGGCATTCGCCGAATGATCATGATCTCCGGTGACAACCAGCGCGTTGCGACCGCTATCGCTGCCGATGTCGGCATCGACGAGGCCTGGGGCGACCTGATGCCCGAGAACAAGGTCGAGGCAATCAACAGGCTTCGAAATGAGGCACCCGTCGCCATGGTCGGAGATGGGGTCAATGACGCCCCTGCCATGGCCAACGCAACAGTCGGAATTGCGATGGGCGCCGCCGGATCGGATGTCGCGCTCGAGACCGCCGATGTGGCGCTGATGGCCGACGATCTCGCGCATCTCCCCTTCGCGGTCGGGCTGAGCCGGCAGACGCGATGGATCATCCGGCAGAATCTCGTCGTCAGCCTTGGCGTTGTGGCTCTGCTGGTACCCGCAACGATCTTGGGCCTGGGTATTGGTCCGGCGGTCGCGGCGCACGAGGGTTCGACGCTGGTGGTTGTATTCAACGCGCTACGCCTGCTTGCCTATCGCGACAAAGACGCGAAGCCGGAATGAACTTGGGAGGTGACCCATGCAAGCAACGACCAGCCACACTCTTACATCCGGCTCGCCTCGGCGCGACGGTCTCGCAGCATCTCGCGCTTTTTTCGTCGCCCGTCGAGGGGGAGGGGCCTCTCCTGCGTATCATCAATGGGGAGAATATCACCGTGCCACCTCGATCAAGAGTGGCTGGATGAGAGGGAATTCTGGCCAATGCAAAAGCTGATCGCGAGCCTCACCAGCCTTGGCGCCATCCTTCTGGTGGGATGCGCGACCACGCCGCCACCCCCGTCCCCGATCGAGATCGCCGGGGCTCCGGACAAGCGGTTCATATTGACGAGACTCTATGCGGCTGCCGGCGAAGGCCAAGTTCTCGTCCAGGGCCGCATCGTGCGCAAACACAGGGCCTTCCGGCGCGATTACGGCCATATCCATGTCGAGGCCTATTCGGGCGGCATGCCCGTGGCCGTGGCGGACGCGCCGCGGCTGAGGCTTGGTTACCGCGTCTCGCGCTATGCGGACTTCACGGCCACGCTGCCGATCGACGCAGCGAGAATCGACAAGGTGGTTGTCTCGCACAGGCTAACCGCCGACTGACAGGGCCCGTCCGGCTCAGCGAGACGCCGCCACACAGGCCTAAAATCTGACCGCCGTTGAGCGCGCTGAGCCTGGCAGGCGGCATGGAGCGCTTCTGCGACCAAAGCACGGCGATTGCTGCGTCTACTGCTCTTACTGCACCACGCCCTGTCCACCGGTCCAGCTCGAGCAGAAGGACAGCTCCTGTTGTGCTGGTTCTTCGGCGGGAAATCGTCGCGCCGACTGAGTGCAGCCACAATGCTTCAGGCATACTGACAAAGCGTTTTGATGTAACGGCTCGTCTATTTTGTAGTAGCGATCAACGGGGGGAAATCTCATGCTGACGTCATTTGCCTATATCGGGGCCGCCTTGGCCGAAATCGCTGGATGCTTCGCTTTCTGGGCGTGGCTGAGACTTGACCGGTCCCCGCTTTGGATCGCGCCAGGCATGGTTTCCCTTGCGCTCTTCGCATGGCTGTTGACGCTGATCGACTCCGACGCGGCGGGACGCGCCTATGCCGCATATGGCGGTGTTTACATCTGCGCGTCCCTGCTTTGGCTATGGGCTGTCGAGGGCGTGCGTCCCGACCGCTGGGATGTCTCGGGAGCGCTTGTCTGCCTGGTGGGCGCGGGCTTAATCCTGCTTGGACCGCGAACGGCTTGAACCGCCAGTCAGCGATCGAATCCTCCCGGCCCAAGCGCGTCCAATATGCGGCACTCGCCGATCGTTCCGCCCTGGCAGGTTTCGACCAGCGCAGCGATCTCGCGCCGCAGCGCCGACAAGTCGGCCAGTTTCCGGTCGATCTCGGTCAGATGCGTCGAGGCGATCGCATCGACGGTCGCACAGTCGCGCGAGCGGTCGTCGGAAGAGCGCCAGCAAGGTTCGGATCTGCTCGATCGAAAACCCCAAGCCGCGACCCACTTATGTCCGATAATGTTTCTTCTCGGACATAAGTGGGGGGCTGAAAATCTCTGACAGACATGGTTTGTTCTGGCGTAATCGGGCAGTATGGTGTAACGTCGTAAATGCGCAACCTTCAGGATATCTGCCATGAGTGTTCACAGCGTCAAGATTACGGCCGATGGCCGCATCCAGATCCCGGCCCAGCTTCGCCGCGAAATGAACCTGCGGGCCGGTGAGACACTCAATCTGGAATTGCATGACGGCACGCTTTCGGTGCACCGTCCCTCGAAGGCGCTGGAACGCATCCGCGCCCGGTTCGCCAAATATGTCGAGCCCGGCTCCGATGTCGTGGCCGAGCTGAAGGCCCAGCGGGTCGAGGACGCGCAGCGTGGCTGATGCGCTCCTCGATACCTCGGTGCTGATCGCCTTCATCTTCGGCGAAGCGCATGACGTCAATGAAGACACCGTGCTGGCCGGCGGCGCCATCGCTTCGGTCAATCTCGCCGAGACGATCTCGGTCATGCGACAAAAGGGCGGCACCGAAGCCGAGATCCGCGACACGCTGCGCGAGCTCAACCTCGACGTGGTGCCGTTCAACGAGGCGATGGCGGAACGGGCGGGCACGCTCATCCCGCAAGCGCGCACGTTGAACATCGGCCTCGGTGACTGCGCCTGCATCGCCACGGGGCTGGTCCTGCGACTGCCGATCTGGACCGCCGATCGCGACTGGCTCAAACTCGACGCGCCCGGCGCCGACATCAAGCTTATCAGGAACCCGTCATGACCCCACCGAGCCAGGGCGTCGAGCTTGTGGCGCTGATCACACCAGGCTCGGCTTTCGCACGAGAATGGAAGCGCGTGACGCCGACTTATGGCATCTACGAATATGCCAAGGCGTCCGATGGCCGCGAACTTCGCTTCGGCGACGGATCGTGGCAAATTCTCAACGCCCGGCACATCGCCGACCTGGTGCTGCTTGACGCCTGCGGCACCGAACTGTCGAGCGCCTGTTCGGCGACTGATCCCTGCCGCCTCTGCCCCTCGACTTCGACACGGGAGCTTTGCCATGCTTTTCGACGAGAATGACGACAACGGCTACCAGCCCTCGCCGCACATCGCCCGGCTGCTGGAAGGCGGCCAGGACGACGAGGCGACGGTCCGGGCCTTCATCGCCGATATCTTCGCGCAGCGGATCGCCTCGCACCACCGCGACACCATCGAAAGCAGCAAGTGGGCTGACACCCTGCCCCAGTTCATCGAGCGCGCGCCGCGGATCATCGAGGTGATCGTCATCAAGGACGGGGCCAAAGACTTCTCCATTCGGCAAGTTCAGCAAATCACCGACGATCTCGTGCGTCTCGACGACACGGGATTTGTCCGGCGCTACGGTCTGGAAGAGCTGTTCGCAGCGCTGGCGGACGCCGAGGCGGCCGGTGAGCTGGAACCGGAAACCCCCTACGCCGCCCTCGCCCGTCACCTAAGTCCCGACGAGCCCGACGTGGGCGCGCGCGACATCGACAGGCTCATTCTGGCCGGCAAGCGGGCGCGAAGCAGCGCTCATAACCGCCAGCGCGCCGCGCTGATGACTGGCCCGATCCTCATCGCGGTCGGCCTCGCCAGCATCGGCATGCCTGCTCTCTTCCGCGCAATCGATCCGGCGACGCCCTACCCGCTGCCGGCACTCCCGCAGGTGGCCTCGCTGGGCGTCCTGACGCTTGGAGTCGTACTGGCGTGGCTCAGCTTTCGCTGGCTCGACAGCGAAGTCGATCCGCCGCTTCCGGCACCCGTCGCCCAATGGTTGGCGGCGAACGGTCACGACCACGGTGTGCGCCATTGGGATGAGCTCTACTGGCCCACCGCCAAACGCCTTGCCTGCCGGCGCGAGCTTCTCGGGTTCACCTTCTGGAAGCCAGCGCCGCCGCCCGAGTCAGACTGGCCTGAACTGCGGATCAACAATGATCCCGAATGGGATTATTGGGAGCATGGCGCCGGCCGCCCTGTCAGCGAGCGCTACTATCGCGCTTTCATGGATCGCATCGAACGATGGCACGATCTTCTCTACCGCCTGAACTGGACGGGATGGGCGCTCATCGCCGGCGGCCTCGTGACAACGGCGATCGTGCCATTCTTCCTGCCCGGCATGGTGAGCTTTACCCTCAAACTCGCCCTCGTCACCGCCTTCATCGGGCTCACCATTCCACTCGGCCTCGGCCTGCACCCGCCCCTGCGCTGGATGCCGCGCGGACTCCGCCGCCGATGGTTCGGCCCGCTGCCGACCGACGCCGAGGACTATCGTGATTTCCTCCTCGCCCGCTCGTGATCGCTTGAAGCAACAACGCCCGATCTGATGACCACCCTTCCCCAGCCTCTCGCAACAGCGCTCCCAGTTGACCTGCAGGCGGAACTTGACGGCGCGCGCGATACCCTGGCCGCCGCCAAGGCAGAATCGACGCGCAAAGCCTATGCGGCCGACTGGGCACGCTTCTGCGATTTTTGCGAAGCCCGAAATGTCGAGGCGATGCCGGCGCACCCCGAAATCGTGGCGCTCTTCGCGCATGTCGAAGCGGAAGCCGGGATCGCGCCGGTGACGATCGGCCGCCGCGTCGCCGCGATCACCCATCACCACCGAGAGGCAGGCATCGCCTCGCCCACCGCGCGCGATGACGCCGGCGTCATCGCGGCGATGCTTGCTGGCGTGCGCCGTCGATTTGCGCGGAAGAAGGAGCAGAAGGCGCCGGTGCAGGCTGAGGTGCTGAAGGCCATGCTGGCCACGATCGAGGGCATGGGAGTGCGGGCGAGGCGGGACCGCGCGATCCTGGCGCTGGGCATGGCCGGGGCGTTTCGTCGCTCCGAGCTGGCGGCGCTGCGCCTGCCCGATCTCAAGTTCGCCGATTCGGGCGTGCGCATCACCATCCCCAAATCCAAGCGCGACCAGGAGGGCGCCGGCCAGGTCATCGCCATCCCCGAGGGCCGGTTCATCCGCCCTGTCACGCTGCTGCGCCACTGGCTGCACGCGGCCGATCTGCATCTGCCCGATCCGGCCAGCGGAGCGCCACGCACCGGCCCGGTCTTCCTGCGGCTTACCCGATCCGACGTCCCCACCAGCGCGGCGATCACCGACAAGACGGTCGCACGCCTCGTCAAGACCGCCGCGGCGGCCGCCGGTCTCGACCCGGCGCTCTACTCGGCGCATTCCCTTCGCGCGGGGTTTCTCACCGAGGCGGCCGCCCGCCGCGCCAATCTGTTCAAGATGAAGGATCACTCCCGCCACAAGTCGCTCGATACCGTCGCCGGCTATGTGCGCGACGCCGCGCTTTTCGACGATCATGCCGGCGAGGATTTCCTGTAAGCCCACACGCTGCCGGCTGTGTGGCCAGCGCCGGCCCGATGCCGCGGCCATGCTCCCGGCAACCCGACGTGTGCGGGTGACGCGACTTGGCCTCCTGTGAGCAAACCCAATCTATCCGACCGTGATGAGAGGCAATTGCCATGGTGGCAATTCGGGCATATACAGCTATTACTGACTATCTGACTAGATGAGGTTTGCGGTGGTTGCAGCGCGAAAACCCGATCGCCGGAAGAGGCCTGTGGGCGCCGGTCGCTTTGCGCATACCGGGCGGGGGTGGAAACTCGAAGATGCCAAGGCACGCTTCAGTGAGGTCGTACGCCTTGCCCGTAGCGAAGGGCCACAGCGCGTAAGCGTCCGCGGCAAGGATGCCGTGGTTATCATGAGCGTCGAGGAACTGGAATGGCTCGCACCCAAAGCGCCGCAGGTGCCGCTGGTCGCTTTTCTGGAGGGGCTGAAGCTGAGCGATCTCGCAATGGTTCGGGAGCCGGACCATGGCCGGGACGTCGACTTGTGATCGGTTGGTTGCTCGACACCAACGTCATTGCAGCCCTCATCAATCCCAACGGGGCACCGAGCGTCAAGGCCTGGGCATCCGCCCAGCAGGAAGAGCGTTTCTTCCTCAGCATCCTGACGCTCGGCGAATATGACGAGGGAATTCATAACCTTCCGTCCGATCACGCGGAACGATCCAGATATATGGCCGCCCGCGATGCACTCGAAGCGCGGTTTGCCGGACGCATCCTTCCGGTTGAAGACCGCGTCGTGCGCCGTTGGGGAGAGATATCGGGCGCGGTAAAACGCCAGACCGGTCATGCGCCGGGCGTGATTGATACGCTTCTGGCGGCGACCGCGCTCGAGAACGAAATGTTTCTCGTCACCCGCAACCTGAAAGACGTGCAGCACAGTGGAGCCGCCATCTTCAATCCCTGGGAGGACGATCCTACGGGATTTGTGATTGCCTGAAGGAACCACCCACTGACATCATTTATTCCACGGAGCAGATGAAGGCGCCCGTTTGCTTCGCGCGCTGAGCGAATTCTGACAAAATGCATGCTATCCTCGCGCCGAACACGATCGGCCCGATTATCACTCGTCAGCCCGTGTGGCCTGACACGCTCCAATTTCGTCGGAATACCGGCAACACCACGGGCAAATCTACGAGAGCCCGCTCCCACGCCTCAACCGGAATGGCCCCGGCAACCCGATGTGCAGTGCTGCCTTCAGCTCTGCCCAGGCGCCATCGGCTTGGCCGACGAGCAGAGATCTCTGAGTTTGGCCTTCATTGATCCCGAATGCCATGACGGGCATATTTTCGTCGCGAACCGCGATCGTTGCATGGACCGTTTCCACCAGCGTCCAGGCAAGCGGTCGGCGCTCGCCGTCGATCTCCACGATTAGCGCCTCGACTGTGGCGCCGACGATCCTGTTCAGCGGTAGACTCAGATCATCGCAGTTGCTCATCTGCCGCTCCTATCGCTTCGAGGCCACATGGGCTGGTGGCCGTGCAATTTTTCCACATCACCGCTGGCGATGCGCCCGCAAAGCGGCATGGCGCCCCGTGCACGGGCCGACTAAGGCGGTAACGCTCAACAATCATCTGAAAGGATTTCCATGAACAACAACGATCTTGCCGACCATGTCGCCAGCGAAACCGGCGGCACCAAGGCAGACGCCCGCAAGCTGGTCGATCTCGTGTTCGCAGCGATCACCGAGGCGGCCGCGAAGGGCGACGAAATCAGCCTCAACGGATTCGGCAAATTCAAGGTGAAGGACAGCCCCGCTCGCGAGGGCCGCAATCCCGCCAACGGCGAGACGATCCAGATCGCGGCGTCGAAGAAGCTCGCCTTCACGCCCGCCAAGGCGGTCAAGGACAGGCTGAACGGCTGATCCGGCAGGAGCCCCGGTCAGTGCGAGCGATCCTGCCCCTCTTTGCGGGTGGCTCGTGCTGGCCGCAGGCGATCTTCGCCCCGGTCACACCGGGAAAGGTATCCAGGCGAGCAGCTCGTTCCGATCAGCCGCTAAGCCGCATATCCTCGCTCGAGCACCGACCGAACCGGGGCCGGCACCGTGTAGACCGCAAGCCGCTGCGCGCCCCTGTTCTCGTGGTCCACCCGGTAGCCCTGGTAGTGACGCCTGATGAGACCGGCTCGGACGAGTTCCGAGACAGCGCGGCTGACGGCGGTCATACCAGAAGCGCGAACCCGGTTTGCGACTTCACTTTCGACAAGCCGCTCTGCTTCCGCGATGTCGTCAGGCAGCAGGCCCTGCGCTTCCATACGTCGCCGAACGCCTTGCGCGGTCGACTTGCGGAGATGGTGACGTGTCGCGCTTGGCGCGATCACGGTCGACAGCCATTCCCGGATCGGCACCATCTGCCCGCCATCCCGTACATGTGGTCCGGCCACGCCTTCCCTGCCCGCAGCCCGCGCGATCAAGTCGAGCACCATGAACGTGTATCGGGGCCTGGCGGAATTCACGGTGATCGCGCGCATGATGCCCGGTAGATCGAGTGGCTTTTCCGTTCGGGGCGAGATGTTGAGCTGCAGTTCCATCATGGAACGAATCAAGCACAAACAGGAATCGGTGTGAATCCACAATCGACATGTTTGCGCCGCACCGTGTCACTTTTGTCATCTGTGTCACTTTACCGGGCGCCAGTGGTAAAGTGACATCGGTGGCATTCTTGTGAGGCTTGCCGCGAACCTTGCCGCGTCCTCTTAGCTCTCCGGACCTTACGGCATCCTCTTTGCAACTCTTTGCGAGCAGGTAGGCCATCGATGGAGAAGTTATCGTTTTCTTGTAAACTTCCTAACATCGCTTGATAAGCGACGGGAGTTCGAGACACCCTTGGGTAAACCCCGATTTTCGGAATTTCTCCTCCTTAAGACGCGAAAAGTCGGTTACGAGGCGTTCGAGGACAGGATAATGGCCGAATTTTCCCTTGCTGCTTGCCCGCGACCAGGAACGGATCATCATCCCGACGGCCTACCGAACCGACTCCCTGAGCGCACTCAAGGTCTTCTCATACAATGGACAGACTGCCCCACTGATCCGGATCTAAGGTCCGCCTGCGGTATCGCATCATCAAGCGGACGGCCACGAGCCGTACTCACGATCGAGCCAATAGCACGCTGATGGACCGCGAGCCGCCAAACCACCCTAAGCTGGGAAAGCAAGCTTGTACTTACCTATCTCGGCCGGCCCATCCTTGGCCAGGGGTCCATTGGAGCCCACCATCCGTGTGGCTCCCTGACAGTCCGAGTTGGACCGGGCCAAGGAAAGTGCGCAACTGCGTGATCAATTCTGAAAAAGGCGGCGGCTCCAGCGTCGGCACACTACGATTAAGGAAGGCCCGCCATTGGGCCAGCTTCTCTGGTCTCTCCGCGAAATCCGGTCTAAGGTTGGCCGGCCAGTCGGCAGGAGCCGACCGCGCGCGTCCGTCAAGCGTCCGGCGAATCGCTTCGATCAGCGTTCCCGCGTCAAAGGGGAAAGTCTCAGAGATCGCCCAGACATCATAGTGGTCCTTGAGCCGCGTGGTGTCTGCATCAAAGCGAACCATCGCATCAAACTTCTCCGCGATGACGCTCTCCGGGGGATAGGCGCGGATATGTGCGGGCGGCAAATCATGAATGAGGCGCGGATAGTCGAGATCGAGCGGTGCAGGATGAACTGGATCGCCAAAGCCAATGTCGATCAGAATGGGAATCCGCGTGTTCTTCAACCGGGCTTCGAGCCGGACATGCAGGCCGCGATAGTCCTCCTCCTCCCGCGTGCGTTCCACCTTCACGCTGTCAGCGATGAAGATCAAGCCATCCGCCCATGCGTCCACGCCGCAGAGGTCCGCGAAGGTCATTCGGGCCACTTCCATGTCATCGTCCCCGAAGCCCAGCAAGTCGAGATCGCCAGTAGCCCGAAACGGCGCATCCGCCCATGCAGCAAACAGCATCGCCCCTTTAAGCACGAAGCGGTCACGCGCTGCTGTCCTGGAAAGGCGATACAGCAGCCGTTCGATGCCGTAGCGGACGAGCAGGCGCTGGAAATCCTGACCGGAGGCCCGAGACTGGTCGAGCAGGCGTTGACGCACCGACGCCGCCATGTCGCGTTTCTGCGGCGGCTTCGTCATGAAATGCTTTCGAGATAGGGGCGCATGACGTTCTGAACCCGGCAGATGTTGGCGTAGCGCCTGAGATCGGCGTGGGTTGCCTTGCGCTGGCGTAGACCGTCACGCAGGGCTTCGATCGCCACATCGAGGCCGACACGGCTGCGATATTTGAAGCAATCAACAATGGTTTTGGCGGGGTCGTAGATCGGCACGGCAACGCCTTCGATATAGGCCGTCATGCGGCCCGCCTCGAAAGCTTCGCCCGACGCGCGCACCGCCTCGACGCAGAAGGGAAGTGTTTGAGGAATACGCGCCTTGTGGTGGAAACATATCCATACCGCATGGGGTAGCTGCGTGGTCAGTTCGTGATATTGCAGCGCAGACAGAAGGGCGATGACGCCATTCGGTGCGAGCCGCGCGGCTTCGGCCAGATTATGCGCCGCATCGATTTCCTCGGCATCGGCCATCTGATAGAGCCCACGTGCGAGCCGGACGAGTTGGCCCTGTTCACACAGGCGTGCAACACTCGACGGCGGGATACCCGCCTCACGGAAATCCCGCGCGCGCGCGATCCCGCGCGAGCGGACGATGGCGATAGCCTGGTCCGACAGGGTTTCAACAGATTCCATAGAGCCTGATGTGAGGAAATGTCGGCATTTGTCAATAAGTGCCGACGAAATGTACCACCGTTTAGCTCACGATCTCGTAAGCGGGAGCACATGTCGTTGATTCCCGGTGGCGCAGCTTTATGATGCCTAATTGCGTTCACCTTGGTCCGGTGTCTGCAGCCAAACCGGCGATCGTCCCGACTGCCAAGCACTTGCGAACAAAGCTTGAACACAGTATAGATACTCGTTGGAGTTCATCGTGCACAAGTTCGACCTCAACACCTATAACCTCACGAAGGACCTGCCCGGCGGACCAACTTTAGCCGTAGTGGACGAAGAGATTCCTGAAGTACAGATGATAGTCGACGAGCACGGACAGCCTACCCATGGAGGCCTTACAGGCTATATGCTTGCCTACATCTTGATGGCGGCCTTTGTCGGCGGACTGTTTCTCGTCCTTTAGGCCCTATTCGCGTAGCTTGGGATCTTGGAAGAAGCCGCGGTTGTGATCACGGTTCACTTCCTGCTGGACATCCACCGATCCCTGGACGCGCTGCCCCCGCATGACCTCGGCCGCGGACCGAGCATCACCGAGTTCTCTCTTGCCTGCCTCGATAACATCCACTGCCGCTGCTGAGTTGCCGCTGCCCGGACCGGCGGGAAGACGACTAACGCCATGTGGTCGATAGGCCGCGCGAACGTCCGACGCGCTGCTAACAGACGGCCGATGCACATCCACTAGGTTGGGATCATGAAGATTGCCGGCGATTTCCGCACGGATCGCATCCTGTTTGTCATGCATCCAGCGGGTAATCATCTCCTGCCGCACGAAACGCTGGTGGTCCGAAAGGTCCGTCGCCCAAAGCTCGGGTGCATCGAGGCCGGGGTTGGCGACCTGCTGCTGTCGATACCACTGAGCAAGATCCTGGCTCAGATTCTCGCTCAGCTGCATGCCGTGCGTCTCAGCATAGCTGGCATCCCGCGACAGCTGCTGAGAGAGCTCCTCGAGCCGTCGTGCCGTCTCGGAATAGGACTTCGCCAGCGCCAGGGAATCCTCGGTGCTTGCGGACGACGAGGACGTGGTGGACGCGCGGCTGAAGACGCCGCTGCGCGAATATGTCCCGTCCGAAGTGGAAGCCCCCGTGCCATTCGCATGCTCGTCACGGACCCCGCTCGAAGACGTGTTCGCGCTGTCACTCCCGCGTGTTTCATCCGTTCCGTGTCGAAGAGTGTCTAATTGGGTACCAGTCTTCGAAACGCTGCCACCGATACCAGGCAGACGACTCATCGTTCCGCCACGCCCGGTCTTTGCTCCGCCGGCGCCACCAAGCCCGGCCGAAACGCCACCCGTCACCTGATCGCTAGTCTGCGCCTGCCGATCCCGGCTCTGCGACACCCTTTCACTCTGAGAGATTGACGACCTCTCCTCGAGACCCTGCGAGCTGCTGCCAGTTCGGCGGTCGAATTGCTCGATTGAGGTATTTGCCTGGCTCCCACTGCTCGAATCCCAACCGGACGACCGCTCACTTGATGTTCCAAATCCGCTCCGGTTTGCATGTGTCGCCGTCAGAACCTCCGCAGCCGCGTTTTCAAAGGCCTGGGATTGGCGATGAGCCTCACTGGCCATTTCGCGCCATTCGGCGACAGACCCCGTCGTCATGGTCGGCGTGAACCCGAGGCGGGAAATCGCGCCGGAAGTATCGAACACCTCCTGTCCATTGCCGAAACCCGCAACGACGGCGCCGTTATCTTGGCGCCATCCCATGCTCGGCGCGCCGCCCATATAGCTCGGCGCTGTCGTCCACTGATCGGCCTGGCGCATGTTCGAGGTCGAGTTTGCCCAGCTCACATTCCCGTAGGAATAGTTGCCAGTGGTCTGCTCAAGGGCTGCCGCCTCGGCCGCATTCTGCGCCGGTGCGAGCATCGACATCGACTGGCCGGCGATCGACATCGCGCCGCGCGCGAGGCCCGCGGCCAGGAACGGCACACTCATAAGCATGAAGCCGGCGATCGTGGCAGTCTCACCGTTGACGGCACCGATCCCGGCATAGCTCCCGAGCGTCACACCGCCGCCAGCAACGCCGTTGGCTGCCGATTCCGCGCGAGTCATGCAGATCATGTGCAGGATGACATAGAGCGGTCCCCACGCCGCCAGATAGAAGAAACCCATCGCATAGCCCTTGAGCGAGCTGAGACCCGTCTGGGGCATAAGGAAGAGCGGGAAGATCACCGGGAACATCGCAAAGAAGACGACGGTCAAGACGATGTTCAGGATCGGCACCCAGGCCATCGCCTGCTGCGCAATCGAATTGTAGGTGTTGCGCGCCTGGATATCGGCCCTCGTCTGCGCGAAGGTGTCGATCGCGGCCGCGCCGCTTCCGCCCGACATGCTGTTCCGCGCCTGCATGAACGCGTTGATCGCCGTATTCTGGCGCATCACATCGGTGAAGCTTCCGCCCGAACCCGTGAAAGCGGCGTTCACGATCGGAATGTCGTGCTTCAGCTTATCGGCCGCCAAAGTATTGCTCAGCTTCGGATAAACCTCCTTGCCCCAGAGCGGCGCGTTCGCATCGATCATGGATGCCCATTGCCCGTCAAGCGACTGATAGGCCTGCCGGCAGGTGACAATGAAGTTCCGAACGGTCCCGTCGCCCTGGCGTTCGAGCCATTCCTGCGAGCGCGCCTCCGATCCCGGACCGATCGCCGCCCACAGGTCCGTCGACGTGGCGAGGTTGGTCAGCGATTTCTGATAGAGCATCACATCACCGAACACGCAGTTCTTGAAGTGACTTTCGAGGTTGGTCGAGAATTCTGCATCGCGGATGATGAAATTACGCGTCGCGTCGAACAACCGCGCGCCGTAGACCATGCCGTTGGTCGAATAATTGAGTTCGCTCGGCATGACGAAGACCGTCTCGGCGGTTCGGGTGAGCCAATCGCCAACCTGGGTCGTGAAGCTCGCAAGCACGCCCAGACCGATCGGCACGTTGTCGATGGTCGCCGGCGCAAGGCTGGGGTTCAAGCGGTCGGTCACCTTTATGCTGACTGTAGGGACCATCAGACAGAGATAGATCGCCGTCGCCTGCAGGAACCAGTTCATCCACGCCTTGTAGTTCAGGGTGAAGGCGACAACGAGCAGCGAGTAGATGAGGCCCATCACCATCACGACGCGGAGCAGAGAGCGGTAGCCCCCTCCCCCGGACCAGGCCGCGACAGCATTGAAGACATTTACGAGATACTCGCCGCCTCCGACCGTGAAGACCTCCAGCATCGGCCTGCCCCTGCTTTACATGAGACCCTGAGCGTTCAATCCGCGCGAGAAATTCAGCGCCGACGCCATTCCCGGCGTCATGGAATTCTGCAGGGTCGATTCCAGCATGATGCTGCGGTTGATGATCTGCATCGTCACCTGCAGCTTGTTGTTCAGCCGCACGTCTCGCTGACTGAACTTGGCTCGGGTGGCCGCAATCTGCTGCTTCCACTGGGTCGCGGTTTCCTGATCGAAGGTCTGGTAATGGACCTTCGCCTGCTCGACGCGATCGAGCATATTGTCGAGCATGGCCGAGAGTAGGTCGACCGCGACGATCTCGGACAGGGTCTGGATTTCTCCGTCAGTCAGCGCGTAGTGTGCATAGGCCTGCACCGCGAGGATCTTGTAGATCGGCACGGTGGCCAGGTTCAGGAGCTGCTTTTCGGCCGCGTTGAGAGCCGTGTCCGACCGGATCTTGTCGCTCATGGACTTGATCATGGTCGCGATGCGCGGGCGCAGCGCCGACGATGCCGGGACGGAGAGCGTCTGTTCGCCGACGTCGTAACAATTCTGGTCATTGCACTTGAGCATCTTCACGGGCGGCGCATCAGCGGTTCCGTCCAGCAGCGCGGTGACCACTGCCTCTTCGGCCGGCCCATACATCACCACCTTGCCGCCTACACTCGGGTCGGTCGAGGGCGTCGTCACGACCGTGCCCACCAACGTCATTATATATTCGGAAAAGGACTGGTCGAATGCGCCGAATTTCGCCGATTTTCTCAGCGCTTCCCAGGTGTAGTTATGCGGCTCGCCGACCAGCTGATCCTTCATGGAGTCGTCGGTGTTCCCCGCGATCGTGGAGTCGCGCCGGTTGCCGTTGTTGCAGCCCTGTCTCGACGCTGCCCAATCGGAAAACACGCCCTGACTGTTGCCGACCGCTTCGCAGATCGTGGCCCGCGTCGTCTCCATCTGCGGCCAGATGCCGCCAACCAGCGCCTGCGCCGTTTCGCAGCTCGAGATATTCATCTGGTTGAGCAGCTGCGCCTTCTGACTAAACTCATCCATCACCTTGCCGATCTCGGGCGAAACGGAATCGATCGCCAGCTTGAAGGCGAAGCCGAGCGCATTGTTCGCCGTCGCCTTCAGCATCGCGACGATCTCGGACGCATTGATGAACGAGAAACTGCCGCTGAACAGGTCGATGCCGCCGCAGCCAGCCCGGGCACTCGGGAGCTGCAGATTGAAGGGCTGCACACTCTTCTGCGGGAAACGGGTCCAGACGTTGCCGAGCGAATAATAGCCGGCCGACTGCCCCTGATAAGCCGATGGCCCGGTGACGTTGGCGGCCCCGCCGGCGTCAGAGAAGAAGTTGTTCATCTCGGACGCGACATCGGCGCGCGCGACACCGACGATCGCGAAGTTTGCAGCCGCGATCATGCCCGCCGCCGCGGCCGTACTCCGAAACAGACGGCGCAGCGCGCCCATTCGACGTCCCCTGTCCATCAGTAATCGCTCCCCACCTTGGTGTTCGTCAGCGCGAAGATGCGGTCCATGATCTCGTCGGCGCTCAGAATCCCGTAGCCGACCGGGATGGTGCGCCTGGTCACCGTGTCGAAGAGGACGAGCGCCGGCGTCTCGTTTCCAGTGAGCCCCATTCGGGCGCGCTGGCCGGAATCGACGACATAGTTGGGAAAGTCGCGGCTTGGTCCACCATCCATCGACACAGCCATCACCGCCATCCGATGGCTGTCGGCGACCGACCGCAGGATCGGCGAGAACAGCTCGCAAGCGCCGCAGCTCTGCGCATAGAAATAGAACAGGCCGTAACGCTGGCTGAGGTTGCTCAGGACCGCGTCACGATCGGCGCGGCGGTTGTCGATCCAGGCACGCTTGCCGACAGTGGAGACGGGCCGCTGAAGCGTATAGTCGATGTCGGGGTTCTGCCAGAGGGCGCGCTGCCAGCTATCCGAAAAAGTCGAGGCGCGGTCGAGCTGCTCGCGCTGGAACCGCACATAGGCGATCACATTCTCCTCGGTCGGCTCGAGGATGGCCTTGGCCTTGAGTTCGTCGAGCTGCCGCGTGATCTCGGCCATGCGCTGCACCGCACTTGCCGCCGGCGGAGGAGCGGCAGTCGGTTGAGCCGGGCGTTGCTGTGGCTTTGAGCAGTAGAACCACTGACCGAGCTTCCGCTCCCCGCAGTAGAAATCGTCGCCCTGCGCCTCGGCCTCCACCCCCTGCCCATTCCCGGCTGTTTGCTGTGCAATGGCTGGCGCAGCCGACGCTGCGAGACAGGAGACTATCAGCGACATGGTGGTCAGGCGGGACATCATCCTCGTCCTTTCAGTCTTAATCGTCACAGGCGGCCGTTTGGCGCGGAAGGGTGAGGTCGACGAGGGGCGCTGTGGATCGCCGGCGCGGAGGCTGAGAGGGGAGGGCGAATGGCCGATACGGGGTTGGCACGAGGTGGCCGAAATCCGATCAGAAGCGTGGGTCAGCGGCATCGAGCTCCCCCTTCGTCAAGCGAAGCACCGACATCATCAACGCAACGTCGATCAGCCTCGTGCCATGATCGAGCATGCGGATGATGCCGTTCATCAGATGGCGCGCATCGCAGCGGCCACGCCGGCTCGGCCTCAGCCCATCCCTGTCCTGCACGAGCCACCCGCGGCTCAGCATGTTCGCGACCGAACCGGTAATATCAACAGCGCGAACCGGGCATTCGAACCAGGTCGACAGAACTCGGCAGAGGGCGGACACTGACAGCGGACGCCTTGCGCGATAGGCGCTAAGGAAGATGGCCAGCTCAAGGACGGTCATGTCCCATCTGCTTGGGTCGCGCCCGCAGGTCGTACCATGGTCATTTGCCGTGGAGATCATAATAGTCCTGAATCTTTTGCTGGATCTGGGACATGGCCTCGACCTCGTCGGGGAGTTTCGCGGCATCCATGAAGTCCGCGTAGACCTCGGTGAAATCCATTACCGAGAGGTCGAGACGAGCGAACTCGTCGATCGTGAAACCCTGGCACTGCTCCTTCTTCGGGGAACCCCATGGCTTACCGAGCTGCGCCCTGCCCTGCTCCTGCAGGATGCGGCTCAATTTGCTCTCGAAGCAGCAATAGGCCGTGCGCTTGGTCTTGCAGATGCCGAGGAAGCTCGAGGAACAATAAGTGCCAACCTTGTGGCAGAAGCCCATCCGGTCCTTGATATCGAGCTTCATCTCATCCTGAGAGCAAGCAAAGAGCGTCAGGAATGGGGTCGCCAGCGCCGCGATCGCTGCAGGACCGCCGGCCAGAGCCGCCGCGCCGGCCCCGACCGTCAACACGCCTGACACCTTGCCAGCGCAGCAGTTGATGAGACCGAAGACCGGCTTGTGACAGGTTTCCCTCGTCCCGCTGAAGACGGTCAGGTCGGCTTCGTCGAACTCCTTGCCGGCCTGGTCGATGGCGTGCAGCGCGACGAGGGCGTCCTTGAACTCCGTCGACGCCTCACGAACGATCGGTTCGCAGTCGCCATTGATGCAATAGACGTCGTCGCCGCAGATATATTGCGGGGTATCACCGTTCTCGCCCGATGGCGTCGGGCAGCGGTAGACCTTTTCGGTAACCTTGCACGGTCCCCCATCGGGATCCTCATCAAGGCATTCATCGCGAAGATAGGTGCAGGATCGATTTGCCTCGAGATCCGAGCAATCGTTGCCCGACGTAATATGGTTGCAGGTGTAGGTGCGCGACCATGCCCAGCATGGCTGGGTAACAGCGACGCCGTTGACAAGGCGGGTGACCGGGTCGCTGGATGTGCAGACCTCTTGCTGCTGGGTGCATTCGCTGTTCGTGGCATAGGCTGAGCAGGCCGAGGCATCCTGGTCGGAGCCTTCATAGCGTTGCTGCGGTCCGACATAGAGGGGAGGTGCCGCCGTACGCCGCCAGTAGGATCGTGTGGATGAACCGCCTGCGACCGAACTCGCCTCGGAAGAACATTGATAGGTCCGGTTCGATGTCGACGAATAATAGACCGCGCGGCGTCCCACCACGATCCGACGATGATTGTCGATGAAGGTCTCGCCGGCGAGCGTGCACTGCGGGGCCGATTCATAACCGGTGCAGCTGTTGTGCGTCTCGACCGGCGTTATTCTGGTCTGCCACTGGGCGCAGTACCTTCCCAGATACCGAACGCATACCCTGGTTTCGCTCGTCAGGAAGGCCGCGCCACAAGTGTAGACATGGGTGGTCGAAAAGCGGTGGGACAGGCCGACGTTGCAGCTGGGCGTGCTCTCCTCAACCTTCGCCCCCAAATTGCAGGTCGCTTCATAATAGCCCGCGCTGCCTGCGCCCGGGGGTAACGGGGTGCATGAGCCGGCCCCGCCGCTAATCTCCTCGCCAGCGAGATAGGTCGAGGGATCATTTTCGACCGACGTTGCCCGGGCCGTGGTCGCGAGGATCTCGCTGTTGCTGAAGGTCGGCCGACTATGATCAGCGTCGGTCGTGATGCGATATTGCTCGTTGGTGGATCTCGCCGATGCCGCATCCGCCTCCAAGCGATCCGGATCATCGAAATAGGAGCCCTCGGGCAGCGTTGTGCCGGAATAGCCCGGGACCGCCTCGGCTTGTCCATTATCGGTCGGTACCAGCGTTTCGTCCTGGCGGGTCTGATTGCCGAGCGCCTTTCCCTCTTCCCGGGCCTGCTCGAGCGTCATCTGGCCCCAAGCCGGGAATCCCATGCCAAGTAAGGCGGCGGCGCCAAACAGGGCCAGCGCGATCCTCATGGCGTGGCCTTGCGCAGATTGGCGAGCCCGACCGCAGCGACACGAGCGCCCGGCCCGTTGCCATCGGCGAAGCTGCTGAGCGCATATTCGACGGTCACGTTGCCGATCATGCGATCATAGGGCGGAACCTTGGTCCGGCACGAAAAGCCGGCGCACAGGTCGAAATCGGACGATACCGCGACATAGGTTGGAACGGCCTGCACGTCGAAGGCGCGAAACAGGCGCGGATCGATCCCGATGTTCGCAAAGTCGTCCTGGCGATCGACAATCTTGCCCAGGCGGCCCGCGAATTCCTTCATCGAGTTGTTCGGGAAGCCCCGGAAGACCACCACGCCCCCTGCCCTCGCGGTGTCGCGGATGAGCTGCTTGAGCGCCCGCGGCGGCATAGAGAGGCTGGCAAAGACGATGAGCTGGGGCGCCTCCCCCTTCCCCGCGGTCGCGTTCGAGGAAGCGCCCTGCACGATCTCGTCGAAGTCGATCGGCCCTGCCGGACCCTTGGGCAGCTCGATCCTGGCGGCCCGCCGCATGTTTTCCATGCCCCCGTCGCGCACCGTGGTTGCCTCTTCGCGGAATGCGTCGCCGCGATCCTTCACCTGATTCACGAACGCCTCGGCATCGGCCTGCAGATCAGCCGACCGCTGCTTGACAGCCTGGATGTCGATCTCGTCGACGGTCTGCGCCAGCAGGGCCGAGACACTGGCTATCGCGACGATGGCTGCCGGGACCCAAAGGAATGCACGCATCATCCCCTCCTACAGCACGCAGCAGTTGCGCTTGCGCCAGACCAGGTAGCCCATGTCCTCGCCACCGGCGGGATAGGCGCGCCCGGCATCGGGCGGCATGGTCGACGCGCCGATCGCCGAGCAGGCGAACCGCCCGCTCACGGTCGGGATGGGGTTCACCATCTGGAAGCGGTATTGCTGCTTGCGCATGATCGGCATGAGATACTTCTTGCAGAGACCCTTGCTGCCCATCGTCCCCCAGGCGAGCGCTTCGCGGTGCATCTTGTAGGCAAAACGGGACAGCGCGAGCCGGGACGACTGCACATGCCCGATCGATGAGGGAATGTTGCCGTTCAGCGGATACATGCTCCCCTGGCACCCGGCGCACCAGAACAGCGGATCGAGCGGCAGATGGACGGTTCCCGCGATACAATCACCGGCGCAGGCAGCCTGGGCGATCGGGTTGGCGAAGACGATCGCCTCCGGATTGATCAGCGCCGTCAGGGAATCGTCCTGCCAGAGCGGATCGACCTCGGTCATATAGGCGATGTCGAATGATGCCTGCTCGAAGCAGACGAAGTCGGTCAGGATCTCCATCCAGTAGAGCAGCGGATAGACATACCAGTGGACATGCCATTTCGCCGTGCTCTGCGACCGCCCTCCGACCATGGAAGGTCCGGCCATATAGCCCTGGCCGATGTCGAAACCGGGCGCGATGCGCACGCCGCCGAGGTTGGGAAAGCACCAGGGCTTCATCGTCACGTCCGCCAGCCGGGCCGGCTCCCAGAAGCCCACCGAGATGCCGATACGCGGAAGAGGATCGCTGCAGACACAGATCGGCGATGCCGGATTGCTCGTGTCCGGCCTGCCGCTCGGCCAGATCTTCAATCCGCCGACAGACAGGGGAAACAGGCAGGACCAGCACACATCCGTGATCGGATTGACGAATTTGCCATGACAGGTCGGGCCCGCGGCCTCTGCAGATGGCGCCAAGCCGAGGGCAAGCAGACCGAAAAGAAGTGCGGCGAGCGCGGATCGTAGGCTGCGCCTCATGCCTGCCTCCCCAATTGGTCCAGGAAGGCGCGGTCGGCCCGTTGCTTGCGAGCAAGATAGAGCGCTGTGTAGGCGAGCGTGCCGAGCAGCAGGGCGGCAACCATGCAGGCCCCGGCGCGTCCCGCGACACGGTTCAGAACGCCGACGAAGAGCACTGCGGCGGCGAGAGTCAGGCACAGGATCTGCCATGTGCGGCGCATCCTGCGCAGCGTCGGCGTCTCCGGCGCGGCCATCGGGGTGCGAAGAAGTTCGAGCCAGAGCGGCATCAGCTCGCCCTCCCCTTGCCTATGACGACCTCTGAGACCCGCATGACCTTCCCCGTCTGGGTCACCACGGCGGGCGTATGCTCAATGCCGAACTTGCCGGTGAGCTTGCCCTCCTGGTCGAAATAGAAGCGCCGCTTTTTCGCCGTCATCTGCTCGATCGGCGAACCGCGCACAAAGATGATCTTGGCCTTGAGATCGGTGTAGCGGGCCGTTGCCCAGGCAAGCTGCTCGGCATCGTCACCATCTATGAAGACGAGGTCCTGCCTGATCGCGACGAAGTCGAGCGGATTGATTTTCTGCCCGGCGGCAGCGATCAGATTGCCCTTCTGATCGCGCACATCGCGTTCGATCGTGACCGACGGGTCGAAATCCCAACTCCTCAGCTGACGCGCGGGTGTGAGGCCCGCCACGGGATTGGGGCGGCGGACCTTGGCTTCGACGCGGCGCGCGAACATCTCGTTCGTCCGCGCGAGCTCGCCGCTTGCCTCGGCAGCCCGCAGCCGGGCCTCGATCGTAGAAAGCAGATCCGGTTCGATCACCGGAAAGGCTTGCGCGGCCTGGCCATAGTCCCGGGCCTCGCTGCGGATCGCACCAAAGACCAACGCCGAGCCAGCCAGGGACAGGATCGCGGCCGATGCTGTCAGAAGGCGCCTCATAGCACCGGCACCCCCGTTCCAATGATCTGGCGCGAACAGACAAACCCGATCTCGGCATAGCGGCTGTCAAAGCCGTCCTTGTGCGGCGTCGCCGCGAAATAGCACCCCTGCGGAATCGGCCCGGTCGCCCCTGGTGTCAGGGGCTCGCCGAAGCGTGTGAGCGGCTTCATACGCGCCACCCGGACACCGTTGATGGTGACGTCCATGCCGTCATGCCCAACATAATCGCCGGGCACGCCATAGACGATCTTGCCGAACATCTGCGGCTTCGCGCCGAAATGGCGGCGCAGCAGCGCGCTCGCCGGTGGGTCGAAGAACACATAGTCCCCCTTCCCCGGAATCCGGTTGCGGTGGA
The DNA here is from genome assembly GCF_021742065.1 of Rhizorhapis sp. SPR117. The sequence goes on along the minus strand of NZ_JAKKIE010000024.1, from coordinate 34,393 downwards.
TGAGGAAGGCCCAGTTCGAAAGGGAATCCGTCGTGTTGATCAGGAAGGCGTGGCCGTCCCGCCAGTCGGCGATCGCACCCAGCGTGATCGATCCGACGACAAGTCCGCCGAACAGGAGCCACAGCCGCCATTGCGGCCGCCAGCGCGCAGCGCCCGCCTCACTGGCCGCCCGTGCCATCGGGACCTCCGAAGGTTGAGACGGATGCAGCCGGGGTGCCATATTGCGGCGCGGACGGCGCCGGCATCGCCTGTGCCGCCGTCAACGGATCGACAAAGGCTGAAGGGCCGATCGACTGTGTCGGGACTTGAGGCTGCGCGGCCGCCATTGCCTGTTGCTCGAGCCGCTGCAGTTCCTCGGCCGAAGCCTGCCTCGGGCGCGGAACGCCAGAGGCGTAAACGGCATTCTTCAGGTTCTCGGTGATATCCGGCACATTCTTTGTGAGGACGGCCTCACCGACCAGGACGATCTGCCCGTGCGCGCTCCGGTTCTGCAATTCCTGGTCGAGGGATGCCATGAATTTGCGCATCTCGGCCTCGACCTGCGCCGGCGGGGAGGCGGAGCGTGCCTGGGCCTGGACATAATCGCCGACGATTGCGGACAGCCTGGCCGACACGATCTGATCCTGCGGAGGCGCGATCAGCAGCTTGGTGACCCACATCCCCCAGACCAGCGCCGCCAGCGCGAGGAGGCCGATGAGCAGCTGGGATCGCGTGAACCCCGCGAAGAGCGCGCGTTTCGAGACGCCTATCGGCGATACCGGTGGTTCGGGAAGATCGAGTTCGCGTTGTTCAGCCATGATCGGCACTCCCCTGGCTCAGGCCCATCGGCAGAATCCTGTGACGCCGCAGGACGATCAGCCCGCCGGCGACAAGGATGTGAGCGACGGCGAAGATTTGCTTGAAGGACGCGACCCGCTCGTGGCCGGCGGCCACGTAGCGGCTCGACAGATTGTGGAGCTGGTGCATGAGGCCGTCGAGCGAGAAGCCTCCCAGCGCCATGAAGAACAGCGCGAAGAGCCCCCAGGTCATCACCGTGGTCGAGCAGGCGAACCCGATCAAATGCAGGTAGACATAGAGGAGCGAGCGGAGCGGAGCCGCTGCCGACCCTTTAGCTCCGGTGCGCGGTTTGGGGGCCCGGGTCGCCATCGGTCACTCCGCCGCGACGGCAAGGCCGTCGGCTTCAGAGCTCGCCCATTTTTCCGGGCTGTCGGGGAAGGCGATCCGTTCGATCGCCTCGTCCATGTTGAGGCCCTGCGCCACCAGGCCCTCGATGGCCGCATAGATCGCAGGACTCGAGGAATAGACCGTAGCCGAAAAGGGATCGAGCACGAGGCGACCGACCGCGAGCGTCTCGGGGCCCTTGATGAGGATATCCGAATATTCGCGGCCATTGATCTTCAGGGAGCGTAGCAACGCGTCGGTATAATCGTCCATTTCGAAGCGGTCGTGCTTCTTGAAGTCGGCTATCGTCTCGGGCTTCTGCTGGAGAATGACGAACCAGTCGGAATTCTCCAGCGCGGCGATGGAGCCGGCGGACTTGTAATAATCGTTGAGCGACTGCGTGGCCGTGACCAATGAGGCGCCGTATTTGCGGCAAGTGCGCGCATAGGTTTCGATAAAATCCGCCATCGCGCCGCCGCGCAGCATCTGCCAGGCCTCGTCGAGAAGCAGCGCCTTCGGGATCGAGCGATCGACCTTGCGCATCATCTGCTGCGACATGAACATGATCGCGGTCAGAACCACGCTGCGCAGTTCCTCGCGCGACGACAAGTCCGACAGTTCAAATACGGTGAGCTGCGCCGAGAGCTCGAAAGACACCTCGCCCTGGAAGAACCGCCCATAGGTGCCCCCGGACGAGAAGGGGCGCATGGCTATGCCGAGATCGCTGGCCAACGAATTTCCAGTGGCATCGAGCGCGGTAATCACATCATCGATCGATCCGCCCCTGCCCTTCTCCTCCCAGACGGCGTTCACCGCCCCATCGATCAGGCCGCGTTCGGTGTCGTTCAGGCGGTCGATATGGCGCGACATCTGGTTCACGATGGCCTTGAGCATCGCCATGCAATCGAGAAGATAGTCTTCGTCGGTGCTGGCGAGCTCCTCGTCGATCATCGAGAAGGGATTGAGGCAAAAGCCGGACGACATGGTGAACTCGACGAAGGCTCCGCCCTGGAGCTTGGCCGAGTGCTCGAAGGAGCGGCCGTCGTCGATCACCACGACCCGCGCGCCGGCACCGCAGAGCGAGGCGCACAGCTCCTGCAGGGTCACGGACTTCCCCGAGCCGGATTTGCCGAACACCGCGACATTATGGTTGCCGGCCGTGTTCTCGAACGGGCTCCAGAAGAAGGGCTGTCCCCGCCTTCCGATGAGCATCAGATGCGGGACCTGCCCGCCGAGAAACTCACCCTGGATCGGCGCGAGATTGGCTGCCGTCGTCGTCAGCAAGGTGCGCATCCGCTTCATGCGGTCGAGATCGCGCGACAACCCGTTGGCCATCGTCATGGGCATCGCGCAGAGCAGGCCCATGACCTGCAGATAGCGGTCGTCGAGCAGATCCCAGCCGGCCGCGCGGTAGACCGATTTCAGGACCCGCTCATTGGCGTCCCCCTTCCCCTTGGGAGAGAAGGAGGTCACACTGAAGAATACGCGGACGAGCTTGCGTCCCTGCCGGATCTCGTCGTTGACGTAGCGCCACTCCTGGGACTGGTCGCGCAACTGGGGCAGGAAGCGCGAGGACTTGGAATCGGCGAGAGACGTCGTCCGCATGAATTTGAAGCTGGCCTTGTTCGTCGCCGCGTGCGGATCGGGAAATTCCACGCACAGGTTCGTCGCCACCGGACAGGGCATTCGCAGTTTGTCGGTGAACATATCGCCGATCAGCCGTGCGACATCCCATGGCGCCCAGCGATTAGGCAGGTTGCGGACCGAGAAGGACCGCAGGTCGAACACGTCGGGCAATATCTCACCGATCTCCGGAGTGTCGCCGACCACATTGCCGGTCGGCCGGAACCGTTCGGTTCGCAGCAGCATCCGATCCGGCTCGATGTGGAGTTCCACGTCGCGCCGGATGGCCTGATCGGCAATCGGATCGAGCGGGTTGTAATTGACGACGTCTTCGCCCGCCGCCGTCGTCGGCGAGGTTATGTCGTCGATCCACGCGATCAGCGCGACGGGGTCCATCTTCCGCGCGGAGACATTGATCGAGGCGAGCGCCGAGATCATGCCGTCCATGACCGCAACGATCTCCTCGGCCGAGACATTGGAGGTCTCCGGGGTCGAGTAGGAAATCGCGACCCGATGGTTGCGCAGACAGAAGGGCGCGTCGGCCGACAGGGATTGCCACACACCATCGGTCAGGAAGTCGACGCGGTGCTTTGCCATCCGCTCATAAACACCGCGCGCCGAATAGCGCGGCAGATACCATTTGGAGAGCCGCTCCCCGACCCGGGGGCTCATCCACTGATGAAATTGCAGGCAACCCGGCGCAGGAATCGCTTCGGAGAGGAACTGAGTGAGGATCTCGCCCGTCCGCTCATCGGCGCCGACCAGCGGCGCAGCCTCGATGACGAAGCCGCGTGAAGCGCTGTTGTAGAAGATGCCCGTCTTCGGATCATAGCTGCGGTACGGGAGCCAATGGGCCAGCATCGGCACCCCCAACTCGGGCCGGTCGGCGTCCGGTCTCTTGGCGTCACCGAGGAGGCCGGCGAGGATAGTCGCGAGAAAGCTCTCCGGGCGCGCCACCTCAGTTCTCCCCTGATACGGCGGCGGGGAAGCTGGCCGCCTTGACCGTACTCCCGAGCACCGGTTCAATCGACGGCGCGCCGGTCTCGGCGGCAGCTCGGCGAGCCCGTGCGGCAGCGCTTCCCGCAGCTGCGCGATAGGCCGGGTCGGCCTTCACGCGATCGACCGCCTCCTGCGCCGACGAGGATTTCGGCGGCGCGCTCGCAGGCGCCTGCACGGCGGAGGCGGGAGAGCGGGCCTGGACCGGCGCGGGCGCCACGACCGGGCCGGGTACAGGAGGCGCCGGCTGAACCGCCTGCTGCGTCCCGGCAGGCGATGAAGCAGCTTTCGGTCCGCCATTCGCCCCGGCGGACCTCGGCGAAAGCCGTGCAGCCACATCGGCCTTGATCGCCCCGACCGGGTCTGCACGGCGCGCCCTTGCCGCCGCGACCGCCGCCGGATCGGGGGCATGGGGGTCGGCGGCAGCAACCGAACTGACTGGCGGATCGATACGATCGACCGCGTCCGCCAATGATTCCGAGCCGAAGATCGAAGTTGGGGAGCCGAGCGACGGACGGGCGGTTGATTGGAGCAGTGCTTGCTGCTGCCACTCACCGCGCGCGACGACAGCATGCACGGCGCTCGCCTCATGGAGGCGGCCGCGATCATCGATATAAGGCTGGAATACGATCCGGAGGACCCGCTCCTGTGTCCGGGTCGCATCCCCGCTGGCAAGACGCGCGGAACCCCCGGCTTCCGCCCGATTGCTCCGCGGCGCTATCCCTCGCTCACCATCGCTCGCCGGGAACGGCTGCCCCGAGGCGCCTTCGCCCGAGATGAGCGCCAGCGCGCGATCGTCGATCGTCGAGCTGGGCGCGCAGATCCCGTCGGGCGCGGCGCAGGAGAAGTCGCCGCGGACATTACCACCAAGCGTCGCGCATCCGGAAAGCGCGGCCAGCGCGATCAAACCGATGCCAGCGTAGAGCCGGTGCCGGTAGCGCTTGACCCCGCTCATGACCTGACATCCTTCAGCCAGTTCTCGAGGAAGGCGCGCGGCCGATAGCCTTCGAGCACGGCGCCATCGCTCCGGACGATGACAGGCGTGCCGTTGAGCCCGTGGCGATGGGCGAAGGCCTCGTTCGCATCGAGGCCGGACGTATCGCAGGAGCCCGGCGCCTTGAGCGCCTCACCAGCATAGGCCGCGTGCAGCGCCGCCTCGCGGTTGCGCGAGCAATATACCCGATCAGCGAGGTCGCGGCTCCCGAGTACCGAGATCGGTCGCTCGACTACCCGCACGTTCATTTCCCGCAGGACGCCGGTCAGCGCCCGGCAATAGCCGCATCGGAAATCCGTGAAGACGGTAACCGTCTGCCCCGCCGGATTTCCCCAGACGATCGCGCCATCCTTGGGTAAGTCGGCGAGCGAAAGCATGCGCGGCTTCGCGGGCAGCGTCGTCTTCTCGACCCGTGCAGATGCCGGGGCCGCCGCCAGCTCGGCTCCGGCATCCAAGTCTCCGCCGGGCGCAGCAGCATTGGCGCGAGCGGCTGCGCCGACCAGCATATCCGGGTTCATCTCGAGCAGCCGCGCGGCTGTGATGTCCTGCCGGGTCTGCATATCGTAGATGCGGCCGATGACGAGATATCGCGCGCCGCTGTCTACATAGAACAGGTTCGATCCGGCCGTGATCTCGCACAGTCCCGCGATCTTGCCACAGTCCACCGCAGAGACCGGTGTCTTGGGCAGCCGCGCCTTCAAGAGCGCGCGCACTTGCTCTTCGGGATTGCTCGTGTCGGCCGCGAGGGCGATCCCCGCGACACTCAGCCCCAGCGCGGCCGCAACAGCCAAGCGCGATGGCCGCGCCAAGCGGCGCACTCGTTCAATTGCGGACATAGACACCCTCCAGGAAGACAATTTCCACGTCGATGCCGGTCGGCATCTCGATCACGGGCTGGTATTGTTCGGCCCGCTCGATGAGATATTTCGAGACCATGTCGCCAGTCTGGGCGACGCCTTCACCCAAGCCGCCCTCGAGGATCTCGCTCGTCGAGAGTTTCTGGCGCTGGCCGTTTGTCGAGATGTTTGTGCCCTGGAAGACGGAGTTGGCATTCGCCGAGAAGCCCCGGCCGAACCCGCCCGCCAGACCGGCAAGGAATGCCTGGGTCACCAGCGATCCTTCCCGCGATACCACCCGGCCGCGCACGCCGGTCTTGCCGCCGAAGGCGATGAAACCCTTTACCTCGGATACGGCATAGCGACCTCCAGGCTGCGGGCAGGTCATCTTCTGGAGCTTGACGTAGACTTTCTCACTCGAGAGATCGCCGCGCGCCGCACCGTTGATAAGGCACCCCTCGATCTTGGTCGTGAGCAACCGCCCGTTCTGGAACACCGAGCGCGCCGGGCCTGTCACGCGTAGCACGACCGGCAGCGGGTCGGTCTGGCTCGTCACGCCGGCACTCGCATCGACGCCGACAATGACCTTCGCGCGGGCGAAGCTGTTCGGCGGAAGATAGTTGATGCTGTCGGTATAGACCGTGTTGCCTTTGGCCACGCGGGTTGCGGTGCCATTATCTGCGGTAGAGAAGTTTACGAGCTTCACTTCGCTGCCCATGCCCAATGGCGGAGTGGTGCGACCTCCGCCGACACCGTCGGGGCGCTGATAGGCCTGCGGCCCACCCGGCCCATAGAGCGCTGCTGGCCCCGGGGCGGGCGCGGGCGTTCGCCTTTCGGCGATCTGCCGCCGCAGCTGCTCGTTCTCGGATTGATAGGCGGAGAGCACGCGCTGACCATCTGCCTGCATCGCCTGGTTCTGCCCTTTCAAGGCTTCGACCTGCGCCGTCAGCATTTCCAGGCGCTGCTGTTGGCCGTTGATCGACTTGAGCTGGTTTTCCGTCGACTGGAACCGGTTTTCCGAGAGCGCCATCCACTCCTGCTGGGAGAGGTTGCGATTGACGAGATCCTTGGTCGAAACGCTGATCTCGCTGACGCCATCCTTTCCGAGTCCGGCTTCGTCCTCATTCCCGCTGAAGATCCAGAAGGAGGAGAGGACAAGCCCTGCACCGGCAACGCCGGCCAGGAGCAGCCGCTGGCGCCGGCGCACGGCATCATTGGCCGCGAGATCATCCGAAACCGGCGAAACCCCTTCGCCGTTCCCGCCATCGAGAGGGCGACGCTTGCGCTGAAACATGTCGGCAAGGGCCATGTTCTCACCTTCCGTTCTGTGAAACGAGATAGGCCGTGGTGACCTTCCCCGGAGCGAGCTTGGGATCGGCGATCGAGACGGCCAGCGCGCTGGCGGGAGCGACCATCGCTTCGGTCAGTTCGACCGCCTGGTCGCCCTTGTTCTCGATGCGCAGCACCTTGCCGTTGAGATCCGATCCCCGATATTCCGCGATCAGCTGGACCTTGAGCGGGCCGAGATAGACCGGCCGGAGCGCGCGCTGCCGCATCTCGTAGCCATCGGCGACGGCATTCGAGTACATGGCCTGGACGAGTTCGACCGCAGCATCCTGCGGACCAAGCTTTTGCGCCGGGCCATTTTCCGCTGCCCGCTCATTTGCGATCGCAGGGTTCGAGATGAACACCTGCGCCGCCTGGTCGCCGGCGACACGGCAGACGAACTTGTAGACATAGCCGCGCTTGCTGGTCCCGAAGAACGAGAGCGCCGTCCGCCCGAAACCGTCCGGCACCGACAGATAAATGTCGCCGCGCACCGGCTCGTTGACGACCGAGAAGTCATCCTGCGGATTGCCCGTCGAGATCTTGGAGACCGACGCGAATTCGTCCTCCACGAGGCTGATCCTGGTCAGATCCTTGGCCGAGGCGGTGCAATCGACCTGACTGCTGTCGGAAGCCATGATCGTCTGGTCCGCGTAAGCCGGCTCAGCCATGATCACGAAGGCGACCGCGACAAGCCCGGCCCCAATGATCCGGCTAAGCATACAATGGATGCGCGAAAGAAAGGCGGCGCCCGCTGCGGCGCTACCGAAGGCATAGACCGACATCATTGATCCTTCCCGTTGTCGGCCGTCACCATCCCGAAGCCGAGCAGCTTCAGCGACAGTCCGGAGTATTCCCAATCATACCGGAAGGTCCGGCGCTCGCTGGAAATGACCTTGTTTCCGACGATGGTGTGCAGTTCGCCGGTGACTTCCGAGCGGAGGTTCTTCGTGTCGATCTGCATGGTTTCGATGGTGAAGAACTGCGAGATCGACGATCCACGCTGCTCGCTCATGATCTTGAGCAGATCCGCCTTGATCTTCCCCTGGGTCCGCGGCGAGGTGATATCCAGGACCGCGTTCATCCAATATTCGAGATTCTGCGGGCTGCGATCGAGCGTCAGCACCACGGTGTCGCGGGTGATCATCTCTAGATACTCGCGAGAGACCCCTGCCGAACTGACGGTCAACGGCGATCGCAGCACCGGCTGCAGAACGACTTCCCTGTCCCGGGCGAGCCCGAAAATGGCGAGCAATATGGTCACCACGCCGAGTGCGGCCGCGGCGATCGCCAGAAGATTGCGTTGCCGCAGGACGCGCTGGCTGTGCGCATGGCTGTACGAGAGCTCCATATTACCCCGCCATCAATCGCAGATATGAGGGTGGCGTGGCTCTCAGGCCGGTGAAGCCAGCCGGGAGATGCCAATAGGCCAGGTGAAGCAGCCAGGACGTCGCCCGACCTGCCTTAGCTTTTCTGAGACCCCACCAGCCCGCGCCCGAGAGCAGCATGCCAATGAGAATGTGCTGAGACAGGATCCCCCAGACAAATGGCGTAACCATCGCCAGGAACTCATCCAGCGTCCACAGCCCGATCAGCTCGGGATCGTCCAGATGAGATGGAATGACGTACTTGTCCGCGGCCATTGCACCACCCTCTCCTCTGATCGGACGAAGCTGCTACTTCGCCCGGTCGTTGGACCCTTCAGATCGTCGCCGTGACCGTCGACGTGACGATGGGGATGCCGGTACCCGCGCCGACGCCGACGCCCACGGGGATCGCGATCTGCCCCATGGAGAAACGGCCAGATGCCAGGGCGACGATGCCGCCGGCGAGCGAGAGCACGGTGATAACCTTGCCGCCCGAGCCCTCGAGGAAGTCGGTGAACTTGGTCAGTGCGGTGTCGAAAGTCGTATCGGCGCCGGCGAAGGCCGGGCCGGCAAACCAGAATAGCGCGAACATGAAAACGGCGATGACGAATACCGCCAACTCCGCGCGCGCGCTCGTGGTCAAGGCTGACTGCATGATGGGTTTCCCTTCACATGGAGACGCGAAGGATCCGCGCCCAAGGGAACTGTGCCGACGCTAAAGGCCGAGCTGCAACGCAACCGTGTGGTCGCGCAGCGAATCACGAAATTTTTTCGCGACAGCTATTTGGTCGCCCCGACATACGGGGCATGCCGCCCTGCGATTGAGGGCAATTTGCCAGCCTTTGCAGGGCACTTGTCCCGATAGCCCGACCAGTGCGCCCCGTATTTGCTGCAAGCGCGCGATAGGGGTAGATTCGGGTTTTCTGGAGTCGTTAGGAGTTCGTCCCCGCAGGTTCATCTTACCAAACATCAGCGGTGGCGCCCCAACGACAAACGCAGCAAGGGCAGCTCGGATGTGAACCAATGAGCGCTGAGTCCCGCGAGTTTACGCTCGATGTCTCCGAGCACTTCTTCCACCTCACGACGGAGAGCATCCGGCTGCGCTCGAATGAGACCAGGCGCTATCAGACATTGTCCAGTCTGATCGATTCCCGTATTTTGGAGGCCAAGAAGATCGATGACCATGACAGCGACACCTTGCGTGATCATCTTGAGGTCGTCCCAACGAAGGGGGCGATTCGGATCAATTTAACTATTTCCAAGACGAGCGCGGATTTGATCGGCGATGCGCGAAATCGGCTCGCAACGCAGCTGGGAACAGATCTTTCTTTTGGCGATGCGCTCTCAATTCTTCTCTTTGACTATGTCGTGGAGCGCAAAGCCGCGCATGTCCTTTCCACCCTTGGACTCGATGAAATGAGGGATAACCACGACGAACCGATTGCGAGCGACTCGCAAGAAGGAAATCCATTTTCTAACAAATAGTTAGATCGATTCTCGAGCCTTTTCCCTTTCTCGGCCCGCTTGCCAAGCAATTTATCGTGTGTTTGTTTCGGAGCGTCGAGCATTGACGGGGGCGTAGATGTCATCTCATGCCATAGTTGCGGCAGAAGAGGAGGCCGCGCTAGAAGCCATTGAGGAACAAAGGGATTACATCCCGCTAATCCTCCGGGCCATGGCGGACAAGGATACGGCCCAGCGCAAGCTGGCCCTCAAGACCGGGATCAGCAAAACCCGTTTGGCCCTGTTGCTGCACAGTAATCCTGCGAAGCGCATTGCCATGACGCTCCGGGAATTCCAGACCATCCTGCGCGCGCTCGATATCAGCATCATACAGGCCATCATACAGGTTGAGGCCTTCCATGGCCTCGAGTTGCTGCAGGAAGAGCGTTACGCGACGCTCATCGCCATGCTCTGCGAGGTTTTCCGCGGTTTGCCCATGAAGCTCATCAACGCCCTCGAAGAACTCGAGGGCATAGATGGATCGGAAGTCCGGAAGGAATGGGCAGATCCGCTGCAAAAGGCGGTGGTCAAGCGGCTGATCGACGAGGTGCTCGCTGTGATGGATCGACGCGCGCGTTTCGCGCAAAGTGACGATTTTCGGATTTGAGTTTGACAAGAACCGGCAGGTGACCGGTCAGAATGTCGATACCGTCGCCGCTCTCACCGACCTCGGTACAGGTAACTGCTGATGGTTTGTGGTGCCCGACACGACCGTTGCTGTCCGCGAAAGCCCGGCGAGGCGCGACCAGTTCAGAAGGACATTGTCGATATACTCCTGGGTCTCGGTAATCCGCGGGACAAAACCGTTGCGGACACGGCCTGGACCGGCATTATAGGCCGCAAGAGCAAGATGGTAATGGCCGAACCGATCGAGTTGCTGTCGGAGATATTTGGCGCCGCCCCTCAGATTTCCTTCGATATCGTATCGGTTGACCCCGAGCGCCGCTGCGGTACCCGGCATGAGTTGAGTGAGCCCGAAGGCGCTCTTTGGTGAGTAGACATAGGGCTGGTACTGGCTCTCTCGAATGATCATCGCGTCGAACAGACCAACCGGAATCCCATATTCGCAGGCGATATTACTCATCATGCCATAATAGCCGGCCCTGCGGACTTCGATGTCGGATCGGAGGAAACCCGCAGGGCGGTAGGCAGGGGCCGAGCAACCGGGGATGTAGCGCCCAGCTTCACCCGAGAAGACACTCCCTCCCCGCATCCACAGCGGAATTGACAGCGACGACGCCGCGGAGGGAACGACATCTGTTGCAGGAACGGGCGGCTGCGAAGCGGTTTCGGTAAAGCTGTTGGCCATCTGATGTTCGACCCAACGGCGGCTCAGATCGTGGACCCTGAACGCTGCGGCCACCGGTTCATCCCGCTCCGTCAGGGCCGGTGGGACGCCTACTGGCACCGCCGCTCTCGGTTGCTCGGCGTCCGCCCGCCCGCCCATGGCAATGAGCTGGACGCTGCGGGGGACTCTTTGCGCCTTCGGCGTGGCTGCAGCCGCCCCTGCCCAACCCCATATCGAGATCGTAACGCCGATAACCAATACACGCATAATTGCCCCCCAAGTCCGGATCGAGGAATTGGAGATCAAGCAAAGAAGCGTTGTCAATCCGGGATGCCCAGCCAAGACTTGGCTGGTGAATGTCGCGGAGAGTGGGAAATGTGGCTGATCGACCGGCAAAGCGGTGGGACAATTTCGAGACGGATCCCTCTGCCCGCCCCCGTGCGTCGGGCCCTTGTCCGCTGGTATAGCGGGGCGGGATCGCCCGCGGATGAGGAAGCGGCGATCGTCCTGGTTCAGCAAGCCCGCATCGGCGAGAAGTGGATCGCCTGTGACTGCCTGCCGGATGGCGACGCGCCGCCGATCCTCACACCTGCGTTTCTATCAGAGGCGGAGACCTACTATCTGCGGCGCCTCACCAGCACCAACCGGCCCGAGCATCATGAGGATTGCCCCTTCTTCCGCGAGCAGGCGACCAACAGATTGAGCGAGGTCCGCACTCACGAAAGCCCCGCCGACCCGCCGCTCGGCTTCTTCGAGGTGCTTCGGCCGGCACCGGAAAAGCTCGCCCAGCGCCCCGACGAGGACAGTAGCGATGACCGCACCCGGCATGGTTCCCTCCCCCGCCTGGCCCGGCTGCTTTGGCGGCTCATCGGTATCGCCGGGCTCAACCGCTGCCTCCCCCTTTCGCAGGAAGATCCCGGACATTCGATCGGCGACGAATTCCGGATCCTGACAGCTGCCGCAAGCAAGGTGGAAATCGCACCTGGCATCGAGCTCGGCCGGGCTTTCTGGACCCACGCCCAAGCGCTGCACAGCAAGCGCGTCTATGCGAGCTTACGGCTGCTGGCCCAGCGGTGGCCGAGAGGCCATGCCCCGCAGGCCTTTTTGACCCTCTTCGCCCATGAGATACGTGGGTCAACCATCCAGGTTGCGGGCTGCGACCCGGTCATCATCGCCAATCGCGTCCAGTCGCCGTCGGTGCGAGGCAACATCATCAAGGGGCCGTATCTGACATTGCTCGTCGCCGGAGAATATCCGGAGGCCCGCGGCTACGCACCACTCAGGGCCTATGCGCAGCCGATCTATTCGGGGACGCGGTTTGTCCCCGTCGATTCGGAGTTCGAGCGATCAGTGCTGCGCGAACTGCTGTCAATGCGCCGGTCGCTCGATCGGCATGGCATCGACATCCTGCTCGAGAAGCCCGTATTCGACACCCTCACGCCGTTAGGGGCCTGCAGGCCGGATTTTATAATCGAGGCCCATTCCCGTGCCACCGGGGAAATCCGGCAAATTGTGGTCGAGGCCATGGGCTCCGACGATCCGGTCTATCTTGCAAGCAAGGCTATCACACAACCGCGCATGGCGCAGATCGCCCCGGTCATATGCGCAACGCCCAGAGATGTGGAGTTGCGCCGCATTGGAGAGATCGTTCTGCGCCGACTCGGCGCCTAGCTCCAGTTCATCGATACGGCGAAAAGCCCGACGATTCCTAGCGTTACGGGCATGGAGCCAAGATACAGCTTCTGCCACCGCCACCAGGCCTTTGGCAGGAAGAGGACCGCGGACCGAAGCGACTTGACGGCTGCCCAGCTTCTGTCCCTGTAGATTTCTGCTGCAGTGGTCGCCACGGCGAGGGTGCAGGCAATCGCGCAGCACAAGCCCGTCGCCAGATAGAGGGCCAGCCAATTCGACAGTTCGAGCTGCGTAAGTTGGGTCATGACGGTTCACATATACACGACAAACCCAAACAAAATCTTGCCGCGTTGAGCGAAGCCTTGGCACTCAAATGCTCGGTATCCCTTTCGGCCCACGATTTCTCTCTTGCATGATCATCCAGGCCGGGGCGACCTGCTCGGCTATCGGTCGTCGTTCAGGCAAAATTCCCTTGCGCGCGCGGTCGCGCTTGGGAAGTTCAACGCGACAAGCCCGTGACATGGCAAAGAATTGGATCACCTCAGCTTCGCTTTCGCTTATCGGCCCGAGCAGCTTCTGTCGAACGCCTGGCGGACGAGCCGCTTGTAGATCAGCGTGATCGTGCCGGGGTGGACGCCCTCTCCCCTACCCTGCGGATCGACCCATCGAAGTAGGTTTCGACGCTGCGAAACAGCGGCCCGCAAGCGATACCAGCGTTATCGCACCACTCCCTGCGGGACTGGCGCGTCTCAATCGGACTCCTTGAGCAGCAGATAGGGATTGATTTCAAATCCCTTCGCAATTCTCTCGATGTTGTCGATCGAGACGTTGCGCTCGCCCCGTTCAACGCCGCCGTAGTAGGTCCGGTCCATCTCGATCTCGTGAGCGAAATCCTGCTGGCTCAAGCCACGCGCTGCGCGGTACCGGCGGACATTCGTCGCCAGGATCTTCCGTAGCAAACCTGGATGCGTGCGTTTCACGCCGCATAAGTCCACCTAAGATGGTTATAAGGCGACGGGTTTTAAGTATCATTTAACCCATCACGCGTAAATCCGCAAAACCCTTGCTGCTGCAGCGCCAGCTGCGTCGCTGCGGGCAACGGTGGGCCGTCCTTCTGCTGCGGGAAATTGGCGGTGGGACGGCTGCAAACGAAACGGAACTCCACGCTTCGACCACCCGCGTCCCAGCATGTGCTTGAATAACACCCGGTCAGTATCGTCAAAACCGCCCAATTAGAAAAGACTTAATTTCAGATGCGTATGGTCGTTTGGGAAGAACATCTCAATCGAGCATGTATTATTCAGATTTAGGAAGCGATTTGCTCGACTTACGCAATATCATTCTTGAATTGATCGCCAAGGGCGCCGATCTGAAGGCGACCACCGATCGGCTCTGCGTTGAGATCGAAGCGCTTGCCCCTGGGATTGTCTGCTCGGTCCTCACGGTCGATCGCGAAGGTCTGCTCCACCCTCTCTCGGCGCCCAGCCTGCCCGAAGCTTATTGTGCCGCCCTCGAGGGTCTGCTGATCGGTCCGGATGTGGGCTCCTGTGGGAGCGCCGCTTTCCTTAGCCGCCCCGTGATTGTCACTGACGTCGCGAGCGATCCGCGCTGGGCCGAGTTCAAGGATCTCGCGCTGCCGCTCGGTTTCCGCGCCTGCTGGTCAACACCGATCGTCGGTGAAACCGAGCGGGTCATCGGCACCTTCGCGCTCTATAGTCGCGAGGCGCGTGCGCCTACGAAGGCCGAGCAGGCTATAGTCGATGCGTGCATCCATCTCTGCGCGATCGCACTCGAACGCCACGAACGGGTGCTCGAGCGCGAGCGGAGAGCCAATGTCGACTTGTTGACCGGGCTTGGTAATCGAGCCGCCTTCAATACGGCGCTATCGCAGCTACCATGCCATGAGCCCGGAACCTGGGCACTGCTTGTCCTGGACCTCGACAATCTGAAGGTCATCAATGACGGCTTCGGTCATCATGCGGGCGATCAGCTGATCCAAGTGGCTGCCACTCGAACCGAGTTGGCCGCTTCGCCCAATCGGGTCTTCCGGATCGGCGGCGACGAGTTTGCAATCCTCATCCAGTCACCCGATGCTTTGCGCGATCTTGACGCCTTCGCGGCCGTGATCCTCGAAAGCCTTGCCGAACCGCTGAGCTGCAACGGCCATGCCCTGCTTCCGAAGGCGACAATCGGCGGGGCTGTACTGACATCTGGAGATCGGACTGCCGACACCGTCCGGCAAAACGCGGACTTCGCACTCTATCACGCCAAGGAGACGGGGCGCGGCGGGTTCGTCCGCTATTGGCCCGGTATCGACACCCGTATCATCCATCGCATCGCCGCAATTCGCGATGTCGATGCAGCACTGCGCGACGGCAGGGTGGAGGCGCATTATCAACCGATTGTCCGCTTCGACACCCGCAAAACCATCGCGCTGGAGGCCCTCTGCCGGCTCCGGATGGACAACGGCGGCCTCCTCGCAGCCGCTGCGTTCCAGGAGGCCACCGCCGATGTCCATGTCGCGTCGGAACTGACAGAGCGCATGCTCGAAATTGTTGCCGCGGATTTGCGCCACTGGATCGACAGCTCCGCCCCTATCGAGCATGTCGGGATCAATATCTCGCTGGCGGATTTTCATGGCGGCAAGCTCGATCAGCAAATTGTCTCTGCGTTCGCCTATCACGGACTTCCGCTTGAGTATCTGGTGATCGAGATCACGGAGAGCGCTTATCCCGCCCTCCGGGACAAGGCGGTCCTGGAGGCGATCGAAGCTTTGCGACTGAAGGGGCTGCGGGTCGCCCTCGATGATTTCGGGACGGATGGCGGAATGCTCATGCCGCTGCTGACGATGCCGGTGGACATGATCAAGATCGACAAGAACCTTGTTGACCGGTTGGCGCCGGAACGTGCGAGCGCGGCGGTCATTGGCGGTTTGCTGCACGCGACCCAACGGCTCGACATTACTGTCGTCGCGAAGGGCGTCGAAAACGAAACCCAGGCCACACAGCTCCGCAGTCTGGGTTGCACGCTTGGTCAAGGTTACTTCTTCTCCAAAGCGCTGGACCGCGGCGCCGCTACCAGCCTATTGTGGCCGCGCGAGATCAACAAAGTTGCCATCCCCATATAAAACCACTTGTTATCACACGCCGCCCTTGACGATGGTGCCGAGACTCCCTGCACAACCGAAGCTGCCGGAATTAGCGAACGGATCATCGGCGGCTATCCCGCAAGCGCTAAGGGACAATGATCGCCGTTCAGGCACTGGTCTATCGATCCCGTTAGCGTTCGCCAGGGGCTGGCGTCATGGTCCTTAGCGCATAAGTGCTCGCGACGGGGCATTCTGGCGGCGCTTGGCGTGTTCGGGACCGGAAACGCGTGGCCCGATCTGGTCTCAGCATCCCTCGACCGCTCGGCAGGAATGACCGGCGATCCACCCGGTGCGGATTGCCGTTCCATGGCATACCCTCAGAACACGAGCACCTTATCGGCGGCGAGCGTCTCCGCCGCAAGTTCCGCCATGGTACTGCGCTGTGCGCTCGCCATTAATTCGGTGTCGGCAAGGCTACGCGCATCCATGCAAGCGCCGCAGAGCAGTACCCGTCCCTTGCCAGCGAGCACCCCTTTGAATTGTAGTAGCCGTCTGGCGTCTTCTGGCCGGTCTTTGCCGCCACTACAGCGTCAGCCATCAGGAATACCGTAACGCGTGCTTCCGGCTCGCTCTTGGGAAGCGCGAGGGCCAGTCGCAGGCCATTGTAGCACCGCTCGCTGCCGTAGGGGGGATCCTTCAGGATGAGCAGGATCTGCACGGCGGTCTCCTCGCGCTCAGATTTTGCGAACCATTCGGCCTGGCGCTCTAATCACCCAGCGTTCGCCGACGCTCCTCGAATTCCTCCTTGTCGATCTCGCCGCGGGCATAACGCTCGCGCAGGATATCGAGCGGCGTCTGGCCCGGACTGGCGCTACCGCGCGATCCGCCCAGCCAGCGGATCAGCAGCACTACTGCGGCGACAGGCAGGGCAAGGACGAGGATCATCATCAGCGGACCGAAAATCATGCCGCTCCAGCCTCCACCCCAGCCCATCATATGCGGTCCCCAGCAAGCGTATTGACCGGCGCCTGGCGACGCCTGGGCCCACGCGGCGGCGGGCATCAGGCACAGGGCAGTTCCGGCAGCGGCAAAACGGATCGCAAGTTTACGCATGGACTTCCTCCATCATTGATGGATGCAGTTCTGAATGCCTGACACCCATTTATACTACGGCAGATCGCGGTGCTCCATCTTGTTCCAAATCAACGGGACGGCGCTCATGCTCCTGCATGAGCACGGCAACGACGCCGCCGGACAGAAATGTCAGTCCGGCGATCGAGCCGATGGCCCACGACAGACCGAACCGGTCGGCGATGAGCCCGGCGGCAAGCGCGCCGATTGCGTAACCAAGGTCGCGCCAGAACCGGTAGACGCTGAGCGAGCGGGCGCGCCAGGTCGGTTGCGAGGCGTCGGAAACCGCCGCGATCAGGCTCGGATAGACCATCGCCCTGCCGAGGCCGAGCAGCAGACTGCCGAGCAGCCACCACTGGAACTCGCGCGTGGCTGCGGTCAGGAACAGGCCGGCCGCCTGCACCCACATGCCCACGACGATCAGACCTTTGCGGCACCAGCGGTCGCTCAACGGGCCGGTCGCAACCTGTAGGATGCCCCATGTCGCCGGATAGGCCGCCTTGAGGATACCGATGCGTTCCACGCCAAGGCCGAACGAGGCGAAGAACAGGGGAAAGATACCCCAGCTCATCCCGTCATTGAGGTTGTTGACGAGGTGCGGCCGCATCTGCTCGACCATTGGCAGCCAGCGGTGTCGGCCGTCGAATAGTTCGTCGAGGTAGAAGTGGTCGATTAACCGCGTCAAACTTCGATCGCGACTTCCGCCGCGATCTCCGGTGCGATCTGGGCGCTGACCTCTGAGTAAAGATCGACGCCCTCGGCCGCCCGGATGCTGGCGATCAGGCTGTAGCGGACCCGCTCACCGAGCCTGTCCTGGGCGAGGTTTTCGCGCCACCAGCCGCCGGTCGGATAGACGACGATGCTGTTGCGTTCGGCCAAGTCGGCGGCCGTTCCCTCCCAGATATCGGCATGGAGCGATCCGCGATGCCGCAGTTGCGGGCCGATTGTCCAGCCAGCGTCGGACCCTTGCCGTTTGGGCGGTCGGGCTCCGACCTCGGACGTGATACGCCGCAAGAATACGTCAAGCTTTTCATCGGCCGGCTTCAGCGCGAACCGAAGGCCATGGCTCGCATAGCTGTGGCGGCGTGACTGCCCGCGTTCGCCAGGATTGGGTTCGACGAAATAGCTGAGCGTGATCCGCAGCTGGACGAGAGTTCCGCCCAATTCGGTCAGCCTCTCTTTCGGCCAGACCAGCTCGTGAACCACCAGCTCATCGGTCGCGGCCTTGCCGTTGGCCATCTTGAACGGCGAGAGGCTATCCTCCACGACCATCGTCACGTCATTGTCGAGGCTGCCGATCGCGCGGGCGAGCGACGGCACCCCAAAGCCATAGCGGCGCACCAGGCTCGCCCTGTTGAGCGTGCCCAGATACCCGGTCATGGCCGCCGTCCACTCCGCCGAATGGACAATCAGACCGCGAACCGTTTCAGGCCACAAGGTCGGCCGCTCGGCGAGGATTTGCGCGGCCATCCTGGCTGCTAATGCCGTAGCGGCACTCGTGTCACCCGTCGTGGTGAATGGTCGCTCTGCGGTGTACCGGTACGTCGTCAGCAGCGCCAGATCATCGACATGGTCGCCAAACCCGGAGGCCGGGTCGACGCCGATATTGCCGCCCTCGAACACAACATCGGGCTTGAGCGGCCAGTCGCGGTGCCACGATACCGATGTGCGACCGCGGGGCATGATATCACCAACCCCCGCCAAGGCGTTCCAACCGGCAAAGCTCGCATCGGCGATCACCGATTTTTCGGTGAACGCACCGACCGTGAGCGCGTTCCATGCCTGGGCCGGACTCTCGATCGGCATCAGGTCATTGCGCGCCGGATAGTCGGCTGCAACGATTGGTTCGCGGATATTGCCGCCCGCAACGGTAATGATCCGGGGGATTTCTTCCCGGCCAAAAGCCAGCGCATCGAGCTTGGCCGACCAGGAGGACGGACGCCCGCGCCAATGGTCACCAAGGCTTGTAACCGCAAGGCAGATCGCGCGAGGCCGCTCCGGCGCCACGATCTCCGCGCGCGCGATCGCCTGTGCCGTGATTGCCCCATAGAGGTCTGGATCGTTCGCACCGTGATCCGGGAGGATCTTCACGGACTCGAGCCGATGCTTGACGCTGATCGGACCGACACTCGCCAGCACATCGGTCAAATCACCGTAGAGGGCGATCCCCGATAATTGGGTGCCATGACCTCCGTGCGCGAGTGCGCTGATGTCCTCGACCTGCCACGCCGCGTCATAGGCCTGCTGATCAGCGGCATCGAGTAGCGGAGCGATCAGCTTGTGGCCGATCGTTGTCCCTGAATCGAGCAGGCAGACGGCCGGAGCCTCCGTGTCGCACAGTTCGAGCCGATCGAGCAGATCATCGGCCCAGAGCCGCTGCTCGGCGCCGTCCAACCCCATGAAGAAGCCGGGCGTATCGCGCGCCATTCGCAGTTCGGCCACCGCGTCAGTATTCGCGATGATCCGGCCGAGATCCTCGGCAGTCGCGTGGACGACCACAACTTCGCGTTCGGCGAATTCGAGGCCGTTCTCGCGCACCGCGAGGCCAAGCGTCTGCGCTGCGCCCTCGAGATGCGCGCGCGTCCCCTTGCGCAGCCAAACTTCCCACCAGGCTTGAACACCCGGCGCGGGAAACAGATCTGCGGCATCAGTGTAGAAGGATCGGGCGACCGCGAGACGGGCGGTCTCGATCGAGGCAACCAGGCGCTCATTCTTGGGCTTGCGGGTTTCCACGACCGTGCCGTCGTCCAACGTCTTTTCCCGGACGTTGTCTTCGGTTTCATAGGCTTGGACCTTGCCGAGATAATAGCTGCGCTGGGATTCCGGGACGAACACCGTCGCCGCGACATGATTGTCATCCGCCGGCTGTACGCTCACCAGTTCGATCGGGAATTTGCCTTTGCGCTCCAGCTTGTCGACCATTCCCGCCTGATCGGCCGGCAGCGTGAACTCGACATAGAAGCCTGGCGTGCCGGCAGCGATCTGCGGATCGCGGTTCGCGAGCAACGTCTCACCGGCTTGGACGATCTGGGTGAGCGCTTGGGTCAGATGCTGGGCGTGCGCCGCGCGGTCCCGCTCAGGCGCTGCCAATCCGCCGCCGCCGCCCGGATGCGCGGTATAGCCGACAGCCTTCCCGGATCCAGGCAGATAGAAATGCGGATGTGGCCGTCCCGGCTCGTCGGCCATCTCTATCGACGCGCCGCGGCCTTGCGTTCACCGACCGCCCGCAACAGATCCTCCGCGGAAACCTGCTCGCGGTCGCCAAGCAGCGCATATTTGGCCGCCTCGTCCGCGATCCGCGCGAGGTCGGCCTGGCTCAGGCCTGCGGCCTCGCCGACGATCGGTCGCCAGTCGACGCCCTTGGTGTCGAAGGTCGATAGCCGGCTCTCCAGAATGGCTTTGGCGACATCCTCGCTCGGCAGGGCATATTCGATCACGTCGTCGAACCGGCGGAACAGCGCCGGGTCGAGCAGTTCTGGATGGTTGGTTGCCGCGATGATCAGCCCTTCGCTTTCATCCTCTTCGAGAAACTGCAGGAAGGAGTTGAGCACGCGTCGGATCTCCCCGACGTCGTTACGCTCGCTCCGCCGCGCGCCGATCGCATCGAACTCATCGAAGAAATAGACGCCGCGCGTCTCGGTCATCGCCGAGAAAACCGTGCGCAGCTTGGATGCCGTTTCGCCCAAAAACTTGGTCAAGAGGCCGTCGAGCAACACCGTGAACAGCGGCATCTTGAGCTCGCCCGCCATCGCGGCGGCCGTCATCGTCTTCCCGGCACCCGGCGGGCCGATCAACAGCAGCTTCCGGCGCGGCTGCAGCCCATGTTGACGCAGCCGATGCTGTTGCCGCTGCTCGACCAGCACACGGTGGAGGCGCTCCCGCAGATCCTCCGGCAGCACCATGCTCGACATGCGGGTGTCCACATATTTGACCGCGACCAGATTCGCGAGATCACCCTTGGGCTGCACCAGTGGCACAGCCTTGCCGCGCGCCGGGGCCTTCTTTCGGGCCCGCGCTTCGTCGATCAGGTCACGCAGCTGTTGCGCGAGCTTGCCATGCCCGCGACGGGCCTCGTTCGCGGCCGCCTGCATCGCAACCGTGTAGAACTGCTCGTCGTCACCTTCGAAATGGCTTTGCAGAAGAGCGATAAGATGGTTGGCCGTAGTCACGGATGCTTCGCAATTCCGGCTGTGCCAACTGATTTCATGACCAATATCCGCGCTGCCTTGCTACGGTAAAGCCCTGAATCTTCAGGAAAACCGATCGCCCCCAAATCGTACCTTGGTTGTATCGATCTTCCCCCGATATGACAATCTCGATTTGAGTTCGGTCTG
Source organism: Rhizorhapis sp. SPR117 (assembly GCF_021742065.1). The sequence goes on along the minus strand of NZ_JAKKIE010000024.1, from coordinate 13,114 downwards.
ACAGGCGCTTTGCACGGCAAATCCCGGACCATGGTATCACGCCCGCTGCGAGAGCTCCGACCCGCTCTTCGCGAGACAACGGGAGGCGGACTCATTTGCTGAAGCGAGCTGCCATGCGGGCACTGGCACCGCTCTTGGCGGCAAGTCGCGCACCGTAACGCATGACTGTCTTGGGATCGCGCCAGCGATAGGCCTGCATAATCGCCGGCAGACTCTCGCCGGCCGCAAAATTGTCCTGCGCCACGCCCACCCGGATCGAATGGCTGGATACGCCCGCGACCCAGCGCTCAAGCTCAGCTTCGCTGACGGGCCCCAACAGCTTTTTGTCGAATGCCTGTCGGATGAGGCGCTTGTAGATCAGGGTGATCGTGCCCGGGTTCAGCGCTCCCTCCCCTGCCCCCCGGATCGAGCCATCAAAATAGGTCTCGACCCGGCGAAACAGCGCTCCCCGGTCGATATGGGCAAGATCGCGCCACGCCTCGATCGCGCGCATCGTTGGCGGCGAAAGATAGGCGAGCGTCCCCTGCCCCTCCTGATCCGTCTTGCTGCGCGCAATCTCGAGGAGGCCTGCTCCTTCCGCATCGGGTCCATCAATGTCACTCACCAGAATGGCCGCGAGCTCCGAACGCCGACAGCCCGTGTCATAGGCGACCTTGAGCAGCGCGCGATCCCGGGCGCCCAACATGTCGCGGCGAGTCGCCTTGAGCAGCGCCGACAGGCTAACCCCTGTCGCCGGCGCATCGAGGTCCGTCACGTCGCCCTTGAACCGGATCGCCCGCGCCTGGCGCTGCCGCGTGCCGCGGATCTTGCGCGCCGCCTTCTTCTCGAGCTTGACCAACGGTGCTACGGTCGGGTCCTCGAGCCCCGCCATCCGGTACGCCCAGCCCACATTGACGAGATAACGCTCGATCGTCGCCATGGCCCGGATCTTCTCGGCCGACGGGTCAATCCCGGCCAGCGCCCGAATCCATTCGGCGACCATCTTCGCGTCGGCTCGCGCCGGCGTTCTGCCCTTGCTGCGGCACCAACGGCCCCAGATGGTGAGATCGGACCGAAACGCCCGCCGCGTGTTGTGTGACCAACCACGTACCGCCGCCGCGACCAGATCGGCGTCGACCACCAGCGCCGGGCCAACGAGTTCACGGACGTCGCCGACGACCTGCGCTACCAGCTCCCGCTCCCCCGATCGACCGACCAGCTCCGTCATGGCACTATCTCGCCCATCCAGACATAGAGCCTTCGCCCTTCGACGCGCAGGATGAGCAGATCCTCAACCGTCATCGGCCGCACATGGGCGACGGGGTTGCGAACCGTTGCCACGCGGTTCAACGTCTCGACGATCGCGATCTTCGAGCGGAACACAGGCTGGAACACGTCCCGCCAGTTGTCGCCCTTCTCGATGATGATGCGATAATCGGAAAAATCCGCATAATCGAACAGCTCGCCGGGCGCGCGGCCGGCATCCGCGTCGGCCTGCAGCCGTCCCTCCCAGGCTTCCCGGATGGGCTGTGGAACACGCTGCTTGATCCAGCGCGGCCCGATCGCCGCTTCCATCCGTGCCTTGAGGAAAGCGCGAAGCCTGCGCTCGAGCTGGCGCGCCATCTGCGTGATCAAGTCGTCGAGCAGGTCAGAATCGGCCTCTGGCCTTCCGCCCAGCGTCAATCCGAAGGGCTCGAAAATCTGGCCAACGACGGCCACGGACAGGCTGCCGAAGCGATGGTCGAACCCGCGCGCAAGCCGGAGACCGGTAATAAGGACGGGATCGCTCTCAACCGGAGCGACCGCATCTTCCTCGCGGTAGTCGCCCAGTTCCGCCCGAACCAGCTGCGTCACGCGCGGCGCCGCCGGATCGGTCCGGGACACCACGCCGGTGATCGCGCGTGCGGCGGCATAGGCTTCGATCGAGAGCTCGGGCGCATCGTCGCGCACCCAGGGTATCGCGATCGCCGCCATCTCCGCGAGCGCTGCCTGCCGCCACGTCGCGTCGCGTGCGATCGCGCCGATGCTTGCCGCAAGGTCGACACTGGTGAGCTCGGCCGCCGTCGGAAGGCGCCATGCGGGAACGACCGCCGGAAACCGCGCCTCGAGCACACCGCGCGCAATGTCACCACCGCTGGAAGCCTGCGCCATGAAGGCAGACATTCCCGCGAGATCGCGTCCCAGCGCTTCCTGAACGGCAGTGTGGGGCGCCGTCAGCTTGTCGATGACCGATGTGAGCGAGCCCATGCGCGCAAGCTGGTCAGCGACCACATCGGGAATGACTGGGCGAACCTCCAGGAGCCGCTCAAAGGCTCTGGCGCGCTCAGCGAGCACCACCACGCCGCCAGCACGCTCGATCATCGCCTGGACGCTACTGGCATGCGCCGTGATCTCGGCGATCGACCGGCCACCCAGCAGCCGGTCGAATTCGGCCTGCCTGCGCGCCATCTCCTCAAACAGCGTCGGACGCACCGCCAGCCTGTCGCTGACCCGGCGCTGCTGCTCGGCGATCTCATCGAAAAAACGCGGCCGCGCCGCGAGGATGGCATCCAAGGCCCGGCGCTGTTCGGTCATGCGCACGAACAGCGGGTTTGCCGTAAGGCCGAGCGCGGCGCGGTCGATGGCGGAGAGCGGGCGAGACGCGGCCTCGCGCGGCGCGTTTACCTCCTTGGCGGCATCGTCAGCGGATGCCCGCACTTCAGGCCCAGGCTCGTCCGCCCGGCTTGGCTCGTCATCCTCCATCACGTCCCGGCCCCGTTTCGCTGCGTTCGCGCCGGCATAGCCGACCCGTACCTTAAATGATAGGGTCATGATAAGCATCCATTATCACGACTACACATATCAGCAAAGTTGACTGAAATCTGCTCTGGGTTAAAAGATGCCATGGACCGTCCGCCCGCCCTGCCCCGTTACGGACCTGCCTACGGCCCAAAAGTGGTCGCCGCGACCGCGAGTTGCACAGCGGCGATTGCGCGGCTCGATGCGCGGATTTCCGTCAGTCCCGTAGCCTCGGCATGGCACCGCCGCGCCGCCTGGAGCGGCTACGCCAAAGCGCTCCAGCTCCAATCGGTGGAGATCGAGGAAATCGACGTATTTTCCTGGGGATGCGGGCTGCAAGTGCCGGGGCGGGCGCTGCGCGCGACCAACCTCGACGCGTTCGACCGCTTTGACGACTGGCACGCCGCGCTGCTGGATAAGGACCCCCTCGCCTGGCGCGACGCGCTGCCCACAGCGATTGGCGAACCCGAAATTGCCACGGAGCACCCTGCCCTGATCCGCGCGCTCGATCAGGTTCGGCAGCATGCGCGCATCGACGGCACCACCCTACCCTGGCTGTCGCTGCCATTCGCCCTGCGTGACAAAGGCCTGTCGGCCACCCCCCTCCCCTGCCTCGCCGGTGGCGCCAAGGCGCTGCGCCTCAAACGCACGCCAGACGATGCCGACTGGCTGGCAGTTCTTCGAAGTCTCGAGGCCAGCGCCACCGACGGTCTCAAGCGCCTGCAGGCGCTCGAGCGCAACTACCGCGACGCGCAGCGCGCCATTGTCGCCGAGTACCGGCCCGGCGCCCTGCCCGCGCTGATCGCCCTGCTGTGTCACCGCCCGCTGCTGTCGCCGCAGGCAGCGGCGGGCTGCCTGGGAATCAGCGTGGCCGGCGCCAGCAAGCTTTTGGAACGGGCCGTTGCTGCAGGCCTGCTGGCCGAGATCACCCAGCGCCGGACGTGGCGGCTTTTTCTGCCCCCCGATCTCGCAACCGAATTTGGTTTCGTAGCTCCCAAACGAGGCCGGCCCGCCAAGGAACCCCCTCCCCTCCCCCAAAGCCGCGCTCTCGCCGAAGTCTTCGATGCGTTTGATCAGGAGATGGCGGAGATCGACCGCGTGTTGAATGGTCGCGGCACAGCTAGGCTCTAAGACCGCCGTCAGGCGATGGTCCTCCCAGTCAACCCTGCTCGAGCAACCCGCGGATCGCGTTTAGGACCTCCTCGATAGGCGCGCCCGATTTGGGCAGGACCTTGAGCGAGAGGCCCCCGCGCGCCGACCGCGAATAGCGCAGCATTACCTTACCGCCCTTCGCTTTGATCTCGGCCTCTCCCGACGCCGTCTTCTTTTGGGCAATCGTCGCCTGAACCAGGCGCTTGGAGATTTCTGGCCCGCTCATTCTTGTTCCAAGATCCGCCCGTTCGGCTGCGATAGCCTTCGCTTCGGTGGCCATGAGACCGCGTGTACGTGGGTCGGCCGCCAGCGGCTTCACATCCCGAGCGATTCGAACGCTGATATCGTGCTTGTCGGCGAATGCTGCGACAATCTCTTCTGGGAGGCGCGCCACATCGAGCAGCCGGCTTAGCCACGATTTCGAGATCTTCAGATGTTCTGCCATCTCGCTTTGCGAGCCCCCGTAGAACTCGCCTAGCGCCCGGGCATATTCATTAGCGCGTTCCCAATCGGAAATATCCTTCCGGGAACGATTCTCGATGTCGGAAACCCGAAAGGCCTCTTCATCGGAGACGTGTTGGATCGTGACGAGATAGTCATATTCGGGGTGATGATGATCTCGCAGCCACTGCACGGTCCACCAGCGGCGAACGCCGGCGATAATCTCGTAGTCATGATCGGGATCGTTCTGGAGCCGGCGAACGATCGCCGGGATGCGCTGCTTCTTTGCCGAGAGAAAAGCATCGATGAGATCGCGACAGGTCTCCTCATTGAGGTGATCCAGATCGCGGTTGTGCAGACGCCACGGACGGCACCGGACTGGATCGACCCATTCAGTCCGATCCGTCACAACTTTGCCCGTCGCTAGCCGCGCGAGGGTTTGGCTGCGGCTTGCCATAATGCTCTCGGCTGGGGCCGCATTGTCGAGTTCGGCTGTATCATCGAGCCCTTCCGTGAGGCTGCTTCCGAAGCCGCGATTTCCTTTTGTCATCCGCCGATCTTCCTACCTGCGCTTCTTCTTCAACCCTGCCGGTTGCCACGTGGCAACCGGCGCTGCTTTCCCGTCCTTAGCGTCCGCTCTGGAGCTAAAGTTGCCACGTGGCAACTCCCGCTCGCCCCTTGTCCTCAAGCCATATCACCGGGGCCATCCATATAAAATGGGTCGGCCTTATCTAACTGTATTTGCGTCTCTTTCTGCGCCAGTTGCCACGTGGCAACCGCTTAGGCCGCCTCCCCTGCCCTGCTCTCCCAAGTACGCAAAACATCCGTCTCGATATCGTGACAGACATCATTCAAGTGCTTCACGCAGCGGGTGTGAACCTCATGCGATGTTACGGGCCGATCGAGCTCAAAAACGGTCTTCATCCGCGAGCTCGCATTGTCAATTTCGGCGCTTGTCCGAAGCACCGAATTGATCATCGACCCGCCGAACACCTGCCGCATCATCAAAAGGATCTCACGATGCATCGACTTGCTTTCGTCCACTCGGCTACCGACGAGCTTGATGAAGTTGTAGGCTGGCTTCACCCGTCCAGCGAGGCGCTCCAACTGCTTCATCGTCGTGCGCGCCATGTCGATGAAAGAAACGGTCGACGCAAAGTCAATCACACTCGGCGGCATCGGGATAACCATTGCGTTTGCGGCCTGCAGGACCGCCATCGAGACCATGCCCAGCGCCGGCGGTGGATCCATGATGACGACGTCGTAGTCATCTACCACGCTATCGATGGCCTGCCCGATCAAGTCGATGATCTCGAAACTTTGGTTCTGCGCGAGATAGCCGGCAATCTCATATTCGAGATTATAGAGCTTCAGGTTGGCTGGGATCAGGTCGAGTCCATAGAAATGCGTCCTGCGAATGATCGAGCGGACGCCCAGCAGCTCCGGGTTATGGAAGTGCCCGTAGAGCGTGTCGTCCTCCGCTAGGTCGACATCGGGCCGGTAGCCGAACATCATCGTCGAGCTGGCTTGGCTGTCGCAATCGATAAAGAGAACCCGATATCCCCGGATCGCGAAATGCTGTGCCAGATGCAACGCGATCGTCGACTTCCCGACCCCGCCCTTGAAGTTCGATACCGAAATGATGGCCGGCGTGTCGGTCGGTGCTCGCCAAGGGCGGGTGCCGAACACCGCACGCATCTGATCGAGCTCCTCAAGAGTATATTGAACACGGTGGCCCGACGCCGTGCGATCGCGGGGCGGAATCCGGCCGTCGCGCTCTGCTTCTCGAATAGCGGACGCCGTCCGCCCGACAAGCGCTGCGGCCTTGGAGATCGGGAAGGACGGTCCCTTCTTGTGCCCAGTCTCTGGGTCGAGCGCGCCGTCTCGAATTCGCTTCAGGATCGTCAGGGCCTTTCGGTGAAGCGTTCCGAGCTCGTCCTCAAAGAGTTCGTCGGCCTGCAAGTCGAGAGGTTGATTTGTCGCCATGACCACCACTTTTGTTAGATTGAAGCAGCACTCTAGCGATCTTGGCAGTTTTGAGCAATGTTTGGCCACCAAACTTACAACTGGACCGATGATCTCCGAGCCATTCCACGTTCCAGGCGATCCGGATTGACGCTCGCTCGAGAGGTGACCGATGATCTCGGGTCCGTTCTGCTGGCAGGTCGCCTAGCGAGTCGCGAGCTCGTATGCTCGGGCCAGCCTTGGTCAGCCCCTGTGGATAAACACCGATGATGTCGGTGCAAGCCGATGATTACGGTGCGTTTTTCCGATGATCTCGGTTCCCGGCGACCGATGATCTCAGAGCCCATACCTATTACATGAATCTCCTATAAAAATCCGATTCGCGAATCGCTTGAAATTTTTTGAGCAGAAAAGGGAAAGGCGGCACCCGAACCGCTCCTAGATCATCGGTGCATTTGGAGGTTTTACCCACGGAAACCGGGCAAAACTGCCAACAGTCTTGCTTTCGGTCCTCAAAGCTGTTGTTAAAGTTGCATACAACGGCCCCTGAGTCGGGGAAGGGCGGAACCAATGAGCGGAGACACACACAGGCCGATCGGACATCAATATGCCCTGGCTATGCTGGATGGCGGCGAGGAGCGCGTTCGCTCCGTTGCCCAAACCGCCGGCACACAGCTGACCTTGGATGCGTTTCTCCGCGTTCACGACGAAGAACCTGTCCCTGCGTTTCTCCACTCCGCCCTGTGTGCAATGTCGCTGCCGACCAAGCGGCCGAAGGACGATACACAGCCGATACTCCGAGAGGATGGAAAATACGCCCTGGCCATCAACCCCCGTCCCGTTCTTCAGAATGTTGATGGCAAGCCGGTCCTCAAGAGCCTTGGTGTGCCGTATGGAGCATATCCTCGGGTCGCGCTGATCTACCTCCTGTCCCAAGCAGTCGCAAAGCGATCGCGCGATGTCTATCTTGGGAGGAATTTCACCGAGTGGATGCGGCGCCTCGGATACCAGACCGTCTCCTATGGACCACGCGGCACTGCCAACTTGATGCGCGAGCAGGTCGATCGGCTACTCGCTTGCGAATGGCAGATCCGATGGGAAGGCTCCGACTCCGGAGACAACGCGTTCGCTGTGCGCGATGTCAAAATCTCCAACGAATATGCGGGGTCTCTGGAGAAGAATGGTGCATTTGCCCGCGAAATTCGAATGTCGGAAGTCTTCTACAGCCACCTTGTCGAGCATGCCGTTCCGCTCAACGAGGTGGCGATTCGCGAATTAAAGGGCACACCGACAGCGCTCGATCTCTACACCTATCTGGCCTACCGCTTGCCCCGCATAAGTGGGGACAAAGGGCAAATGATCTCCTGGGATCAGCTTGCGAAGCACTTGGGGAACGAGGCGGACAGCAAGCGCTTCCGGCAAACAGTCCGCGAGACGATGCAGATCGTGTCAGCCGTCTATCCAAACGCCAATGTCGATCTTTCCGGGCGAAAGGTGGTCCTGCATCCGTCGCCGGCGCCACTCGAGCGCAAGCTCGTTGGCCCACATTTGCGACTCGTTGGGCCGCCTGCGGCTGAAACGGCACCGAGATCATCGGTCCCGAAGAACGCCCGAGTCGTAAGCGAGACCAAAAAACCGTCAGAACCGCTTCTTCCTTTCCCTGCGGGCAGCCTGGCCTACGGGACGCGAGAGGAAGCATTCCGCGCGATCGGTCTCGACAAGGGGAAGCCCTGGTCGGTCGACGGGATGGCAGATGCCTTCCGCGCTGGCTTTCCCGGCATCAAGCAGAACCGAACGGACGCTGAATGGCTGCGCGTCTGGGAGTCGTTCGTCATTCGATATGCCGAGCGGCGCGCGAACAGCGGTAATGACTGACCGATGATGTCCGAGCGGTTCGATTAATTTCATTCGCCGGATTCCTGCGCGCTGCGCCGCGGTCGGTGGAAAAAGAGAAAAGGAGGGCAGGGGCCGTAAGCAGGAGTGAGGCCATGCCGCTTACAGCCCGAAAACCATCTCAAGAATTGATCGATCTCGTAGGTGCCCTGGGAGGCACCTGGCACGGCCGCACGGCTATGTGCCTTTGCCCGGCCCATGATGATCGCACCCCCAGCCTCTCACTGCGCCAAGGCGATCGAGGGATTCTCGTCACCTGCTTTGCAGGATGCGAACGCGAAGACATCCTGCGTGAACTCCGCCGTGTCCCGATCCGACAACATTACGCCTACACGGTCTCACCATCGAGTATGTCCGGTAACGCGGTTCGCCTCTGGGACGAAGCGCAGCCCGTGCTCGGAACCCTTGCCGAACGGTATCTGGCGGGCCGGCATCTGTTGCCCGTGGCCGATGATCTCCGATTCCATCCCCGCTGCCCCTATCGGCCGCGGCCCTGGACCAGCTTCCATCCGGCTTTGCTCGTCGCGGTCCGGGAGGGACGCCGACTGACCGCTGTCCAACGCATCTTCCTTGATCCCGTCGGCCCGACTTACACGATGAAGCTCATGCTCGGGCGTCCCGGACGCGGGGCTTGGCAAGGGGGAGGACAGGGTGGTCCCGTCCTCGGAATGGCCGAAGGCTTCGAGACGGCTCGAGCCTTCACCCTGTTGCATGGACTGCCATGCTGGGCCAGCCTCGGAGCACGGCGCCTCGACCAAGTCCGCGTTCCTGAAAGTCTTGCGACATTGATCCTCGCGCACGACAACGATCCGGAAGGCGGCCGCGCGGCCGATCGCGCCGACCTTGCTTATGCTCGGGCCGGTCTCATGATCCGGCGGATGCCACCGCCTGGCGGCTTCAAGGATTGGGCCAAGGTGCTGGAGGTGGGAAAGGGCGGGCAGATCGCTGCTTGACTACCCTAATGCCTTCCTACCCACGTCGAGCGGAGTTCGCCCGGGTTCAGGCCCCCGCCAATTTCTCGACTTTCGCCATGAAGAAGCGTTCGCTCCAGAGCTCGACCGACTTGAGCTCGGCCGGTCGGAGAAATCGCTCCACATCATTGGCCGCGGCTTTCCAGTCTATCTTTGCGATCACATCGGCGAGGGCGTGCTTCAGCCAGCCGATATCGGCCGGGACGGAGTCATCGCCCGCCCAAGGGCCGGCCTGAATGAGCGCATTTCTAAGCAAGGCAAGATTGGGTCCGACCCCCCTGGAGACGTACCATGAGAAGTCGTACCAGTCCCTGCCCTTGAGGAAGCCCCGGCAAAGGAGAGCATGGATCTTGAGCGCGAAGTTCGACGCCAAATCCTGGTGCCGAACCTCATGGTCGGCCGGGAAATCGAGATAGGAGAGGGCTTCGCCGGAGCCGGCGGGCGGATTGACGTCGATCTCGAGCTTAATCCTGATCGTCTTGGGCCGTCCTGCTCCGGCGAAAGAGAGGTCGAGCTGGCTCGCGATGGAATCGTCCTTGATGAGCGCCCGGCGGACGGCCTTGTCCATCTCGGCCTTGGGCTGAGCGTCGAGCTTCAGGCCGAACTGACCGAAGACCTCGACCAGCACCTTCAGATAGGGTGACCAGTCGAAGCCGGGATCGCGTGCGCGCAGCAGGAAGTCGAGATCTTCTGAAAAGCGCGGCAGGTCGTGGAGGATCCGCAGGCTGGTTCCACCCTGGAACAAGGCGACGTCGAAGAAGTCGCCGCGCCACAGCGCGTAGAGCGCGATCTCCTGGAGGATCTCCTTAACGGCATTCTCCTCCTCGAGTGCGTTCGCGGCGTCATATTGCCGCAGCTTCTCCTTGATGATGTCAATCACGTTCCGACCGCCCGGCAAGCGAAGCCTTTGTCGTCATGACTGCCTGTTCCAGCGCCTCGAGAAAGACGTTCACCGCCTTGTGCTTGTAGACAGGCTTCAGCACCGCGAAATCCTTACGTTTGAGTGAGAGAAGCAGATCCTTGTCGATCCGCAGGCCGCTGGTCAGCCATTCGATCCCGGTCCAGCTTTCCTTTCGCAGGGCAACGAGATCCATAAGCGCGCGCAAGGGCTGCGCGACAAAGGCGGTGAGCCTTCCCATCCTGATCCGACCGATGCTCGTCAGGAAGCGATAATCCTGGATGGCGATGGGATGAAAGCTGAACGGCCCGAAGTCCGGACTATCGAAACGAAGGGTCTTGCGCCCGGGCGACACGCTCGCGGTGACGAAGACCCCCTCCGGGATCCAGCCATGATGAGCGAGCGCGCTCTCGAACGAGACATAGCTACCTGGCACCAAGCCCTGGGCGATGGCGAAAGGATGGACCTGCTCACTGCGATAAGGTCGTCCCAGAAGATAGGTACCCCGCTTCACGCGGATCAGCGAGCCGTCCTTGAGTGCCCGGTTGACCAGCCCATAACGGCGCGCGTCGCCGCCACCCAGCAGATCGCTAAGCTGGCGTTCGCTGAGGATATGGTCGGCCAGGCCCGCCGCCGACACCTGTTCTGCCAGAGATGACATAAAATTCTCAATACTTCCAAAATATGAAAGTTTCCAGAACTTTTTATGAGATCGCCGGAATGACCCGGGCTTGCTGCCGGTGAAAAGGGAAGGGGGGCGAAAAACTGACGCTGCCGAGGGGGCAGCCAGTCCGGAGACCCCAAAATGCCCGATCTTTTCGATTCCGCTACCGCGGCAGAACGCCGTGCGGCCACGGCCCTTGTCAATCGACTGCGTTCCTCAGAGCCGATAACGCGAGCAGATCTGAACGCCGCCATGGTCGAAGGCTTCGGTGGATCCGACGCTGACGGCTATTGGACCCAGCGCGACAGCTTCGAACTCCTTGAGCACGCGCTTGCTCACCATCTTCAGTTCGGACCCTATCCGCTGCATTCGCTCGCCGATGCGCTCGCGGCCTGCGATCTCTCGGATCGGCTGCCAACCCAGACGGTACGGAGCGAAGATCAGATCGAGTGGCAGCAATTCTCTACGCCTGTCGATCTGGCTGCGGTGGCCGTCGTGCTCGCCGATATCCAGAGCGACGACATCGTCCTTGAGCCCAGCGCGGGCAATGGTCTTCTGGTCGCCCACTGTCGGGGATATGCGGCGCTCCAGCTCAACGAATATGCGCCAGCTCGCCGCACGCGCTTGTCACACGTCTTTCCCGACGCGGTGGTCACCGGACATGACGGGGCGACCATCAATTCGACGCTGGCGGAAGCCCCGCGCCCAAGCGTAATCCTCATGAACCCGCCTTTCTCCCGCTCGGTGGGACTTGGCGCGGACAGCCACGCCGCCGTCCGGCATCTCCAGGCCGCTCTCCGCCGCCTCCAGTCTGGCGGCCGCCTCGTTGCCATCATGCCCGACTGGTTCGGTCCCAATGCCCGCATGCGCGACCTGTTCGAAACGACACTGCGGGATGTGAGTGTACGGACATCGGTGCGGCTTGAGAAATGCTATCTCAAGCACGGCACATCGATCGCCGTCCGGCTCTTTGTCATCGACAAGGTGCCCGGCGGTGCCTTTCCGGCCACAATCCAGCGGGCGTCGATCCGCGAACTCATCAGCGCGCTGAGAGTCACCGAGCGCGGCTCGATCGCCGCGGCTCCGCCGCCCGCGCCGAAGCGATCTTCGACCCTGTCGCTCTTCCGGGCGATGAAGAGCAGTCGGCCGCAGCCACGGCCCTATCATGCGCCAGTCCGCAACAATGTTCTGCCGGTGGCTTATGCCACGCTCGAAACGCCGGCCCCGCTGCTGGACCAGGTCGGCGTCTATCTCCCCTATCGGCCGAGCCGGATCGTGTTTGAAACGGCCGGCGAACATCCGACTGCATTGGTGGAGTCCGTGGCGATGGGCTCGATCGCCGGGCCGATACCATCCTACGTCCCGCAGCTTCCAGAGCGGACCGTCAGTGAGCGCCTGCTCTCCGCATCGCAGCTTGAGACCGTCGTGTATGCGGGTCATGCCTGGAGCCAGTTTCTGCCGGGCCGCTTCAAACCCAGCAAGGAGGGTGTCGGCCTCGACGAAGCAGAAGACGGCCGCGCGTATCGCAAGGGCTATTTCCTCGGCGACGGCACCGGTGCGGGGAAGGGCCGACAGGTCGCGGCCTGCATTCTCGACAGCTGGCTGCAGGGGCGCCGGCGCAACATCTGGATCTCGAAGAACGAAGCACTTCTCGAAGACGCACGGCGCGATTGGACGGCGCTCGGTGGTCTCGCGGCAGATATCCAGCCCCTGGCGAACTGGAAAATCGACCAATCCATCCCGCTCGAGCAGGGCGTCCTCTTTGTCACCTATCCAACGCTGCGCTCTGCCCGGGGCGATCACAGCCGACTTCAGCAGATCGTCGATTGGGCAGGTGAGGATTTCGAGGGCGTAATCGGCTTCGACGAAGCCCATGAGATGGGCGGAGTCGCCGGCGGGGAAGGGGCACTCGGGGCGAAGAAGGGATCGCAGCAGGGTATTTGCGGCGTCCTCCTCCAGAACCATCTTCCTGGCGCTCGGGTGCTCTATGCGTCGGCAACCGGTGCCTCGGACGTCAACAACCTGGCCTATGCGGTGCGGCTCGGCCTCTGGGGGCCCGAGACCGCTTTCCGCGATCGCGAGCAGTTCATCTCCGGCATCCGCAAGGGCGGCATTGCCGCGATGGAACTGGTCGCGCGTGACCTCAAGGCGCTTGGTCTCTACACATCACGGGCACTGAGCTTCGCCGGGGTCGAATATGAAATCCTACGTCACGAGCTCACACCCGACCAGATCGCGATCTACGACAGTTATGCCGATTCGTGGTCCGTATTATGCGCAGCTGCGCATAAGATCGCTTATCGCGAGGTCGCGATAATGTGAAGGAACGCGGCGCAGGCCCGCAAAGCCGCGGAACACCCCGCCACGTCCTTC
>NZ_JAKKIE010000238.1 GCF_021742065.1 Rhizorhapis sp. SPR117 | reverse complement strand
GCCGACGAGATCCTCGCCGCCGTCAAACGCTTCTGCCAGAAAACAATGAAGCGAACTTCGGATTCAGGTGACTAGCCCGGATATCTCACACCGCCGTTTGACCTGAGCGATCGGGGCGGTTTTGGGGGCCTTTAGGGGATGGCGGAGGCGGTCGTGAGCATGGTGGCGGCTGAGGGGAGCATAAAAAAGCTGGGGGTAACGGTGCTGATCCCGTAGCTTTGGGAGCATGTCGAAACCAGCTCCGCTTGTCGCTTACCGCCTGAAGGTCAGCCTCCGGGATATATCGCCGATGATTTGGCGACGCTTGCTGGTTCGCAGCGATCTGACTCTTTTTGGTCTGCACCGGGTAATCCAGATCGCGTTTGGTTGGGAAGATTATCATCTCCATGCTTTCAAGGTTGTTGATTGTCGCTGAGAAGTGACCCGGTATTTTCATCGAGAAGTGACCCGGCTGGTTTATGTCCCGCGTTGCGGG
>NZ_JAKKIE010000237.1 GCF_021742065.1 Rhizorhapis sp. SPR117 | reverse complement strand
TATCCGCGACAGAACGGACTAGCCCTCGCGCTGCGCGAGCTTGGCCGCCTCGAACGCTCGATCTTCATGCTCGACTGGCTGCGCGACATCGACCTGCGTCGGCGCACCCAGGCGGGCCTCAACAAGGGCGAAGCCCGCAACGCGCTCGCCCGCGCGCTCTTCTTCAACCAGCTCGGCGAACTGCGCGATCGGCGGTTTGAGAACCAGACCTATCGCGCATCCGGCCTCAACCTGCTCGTCGCCGCCATCATCCTGTGGAACACCCGTTATCTCGAAATGGCGCTGGCTGACATCGGCACGCCCGACGAGATCGCGCGCCACGTCGCGCCATTGGGCTGGGAGCATATCTCGCTGACTGGCGACTATAGCTGGAACGTCGACGATCAGCCCGATCCAGATGCCTTGCGGCCGCTTCGCGCCGTCAGTTCCCTGCTCGTCGCGTGATGTTCGCCATCCGTTCGCCCTTAGCGTGCAGAT
>NZ_JAKKIE010000236.1 GCF_021742065.1 Rhizorhapis sp. SPR117 | reverse complement strand
GGCCTTGGGCGCCATCTCCGAGGCAAGGTCGCGCCGGCGCGTCGGTCGCGACCAGACCACATTGTAGCTGCCGTCCTCTTGGGCAAACGCCGAGATGTAGAGCGGCGCGGTCAGGCTGGGGTCCTCGATCTTGCCGTTGAGGAACGCCTCGCCCGTGCCGTTCGAGAACAGCTCGAACAGCGCGCCCACCTGCACCCACGCCCGCGAGGCCGACAGCGCCAGCACCTCGAACTTCGGCGCCTTGGGATTGGCCGAGTGTACCTCGCGCAGCGCGATCGTCATGGCAATCGTCAGCGTCGCGATCTTGCCGACGAAAATGCCAGCGTCATTCTGCTTGATCGAACCGATGTTCATGGGAAGTCTCCACAGATAATGTCCCCGAACACCTTGTCCGGGACACCGTCCCTCCTCCCCCTCCTCTCCTCGGCCGTTCGGCCGAGCAGGCGCGTAAGCGCCCCTTCCGAGACCCGCATTCGCGGCCTCGGG
>NZ_JAKKIE010000235.1 GCF_021742065.1 Rhizorhapis sp. SPR117 | reverse complement strand
ACGTGGCGGGGTGTTCCGCGGCTTTGCGGGCCTGCGCCGCGTTCCTTCACATTATCGCGACCTCGCGATAAGCGATCATTCATCGCAACATGGAGCGCGCCCTCGAACTGACATCGGTGGTCGACGGCCTGGAGAACGCGACGCTCAACAGCGGTGCCAAGGCCTCGGCGCGCTCGCGCTTCGAATCCACAAAGCAGCGCTTCTTCGGCCAACTGCTCCTTTCGATGAAGCTCCCTACGGTCATCGCGGCCGTTCGCGCGCATATCGCCGATGGCCAGTCGGTCGTTCTCCAGCTCGTGACGACGGCGGAATCCATCCTAAACCGGCGTCTGGCCGATCTCAGTCCCGAAGAGCGCGCGGATCTCGAAATCGACCTCTCGCCGCGGGAATATGTGTAATGTTGAGCTCAACATTAGATGTATTCTTTGCAGTCGCAGTTTATGTCGAGCGTGGTGGCGGGAGGCGCAGGTTTCCTTCGGTTTTCCATGATTT
>NZ_JAKKIE010000234.1 GCF_021742065.1 Rhizorhapis sp. SPR117 | reverse complement strand
AAGGACGTGGCGGGGTGTTCCGCGGCTTTGCGGGCCTGCGCCGCGTTCCTTCACATTATCGCGACCTCGCGATAAGGAATCATCCACCGCAACATGGAGCATGCCCTCGAATTGACGGCTGTGGTCGACGGGCTCGAAAATGCGACGCTCAACAGCGGCGCCAAGGCGTCGGCGCGCTCGCGGTTCGAGTCGACCAAGCAGCGCTTCTTCGGCCAGCTCCTCCTCAGCATGAAACTCCCGACCGTGATCGCGGCGGCGAAGGCGCATCTCTCAGCGGGCCAATCGGTGGTCCTTCAGCTGGTCACGACCGCGGAATCGATCCTGGATCGGCGGCTTGGCGACCTCTCGCCCGACGAGCGGGCGAACCTGGAAATTGATCTCAGCCCCCGTGAGTATGTCTAATGTTGAGCTCAACATTACACATATTCTTTGCAGTCGCAGTTTATGTCGAGCGTGGCGGCGGGAGGCGCAGGTTTCCTTCGGTTTTCCATGATTTCAC
>NZ_JAKKIE010000233.1 GCF_021742065.1 Rhizorhapis sp. SPR117 | reverse complement strand
GACCGGCTGATGCCGGTAGGATCAAGTGGAGGGGCTGAAGCCGTTTCTGTGGGAATGCCGGTCCAGGTAACGCATGATGATGTCGTCGGTGATGTTGCCGGACGTGGTGGAGAAATAGCCCCTTCCCCAGAAGCGTTGTCCCCAATAGCGCTTGCGGATGTGCTCGAACTCCTGCTGGATTTTGCGGGATGAGCGGCCTTTGGCGCGGCGCACGAAATCACTGACCGAGACATGGGGCGGGATTTCGACGAACATGTGGACGTGATCGCACGACAGCACGCCGTTGATGATCGTCACGCCCATTTCGGCGCAGACCTGCCGGATGATCTCGCGCACCCGCAGGCGTACCTCGCCGCGCAGCACCTTGAACCGGTATTTAGGCGCCCAGACGATATGATAGCGATGATGAAAAGTCGTGTGACAACCGGTGCTGTATCCCATAGCCTGTAACCTCGGAAAAAAGGGAACTTTCGCCCTTCGGGCTGTTCCCTTTTTTCCGAGGTTACAGGCTACTGGCCGAGTCTAAG
>NZ_JAKKIE010000232.1 GCF_021742065.1 Rhizorhapis sp. SPR117 | reverse complement strand
CCTCGGGGAATAGTCTGTATCCTCGGAAAAAATGACAGGCCCGAAGGGCTGAACTGTCATTTTTTCCGAGGATACAGACTATGGGTTACAGCACCGGCAGTCATTCGATTTTTCACCACTGCTACCACATCGTCTGGGCACCCAAATATCGCTTCAAGGTGCTCCATGGCGAGGTCCGTCTCAGAGTGCGCGACATTATCAAGCAGGTCTGCGCCGAGATGGGCGTCACAATCATCCATGGCGCGCTGTCCCGCGACCATGTCCATATGTTCGTGGAAATCCCGCCTCACATCGCCGTCAGCGACTTCGTGCGCAAAGCCAAGGGGCGCTCATCGCGCAAAATCCAGCAGGAGTTCGAGCATATCCGCAAGCGTTACTGGGGCCAGCGCTTCTGGGCCAGGGGATACTTCTCGACAACCAGCGGCAACATTACCGATGAAACCATCATGAACTATCTCGACCGCCATACCCACAGCACAGGCTTCAGCCACAACCCATGAACCTACCGGCATCAGCCGGTCTGTCATTCAGT
>NZ_JAKKIE010000231.1 GCF_021742065.1 Rhizorhapis sp. SPR117 | reverse complement strand
GAGGAGCAGCCGGGGCTGGTCATCCTCGGCAAGCAGGCGATCGACGATGATTCCAACCAAACTGGGCAGATGCTCGCGGCGCTGATGGGCTATTCGCAAGGCACTTTCGCCAACGAAGTCACCGTTGATTGCGATGCAGTGACGGTTAAGCGCGAGGTCGACGGCGGCCTCGAGACCGTCAAGCTGACGCTGCCGGCGATCGTCACCACCGACTTGCGTCTCAACGAGCCGCGCTACGCCTCGTTGCCGAACATCATGAGGGCGAAATCCAAGCCGCTGGCGCACAAGACCCCGGCCGACTACGGCGTCGACACCGCGCCGCGGCTCAAAACGCTCAAGGTCTCCGAGCCGCCGGTCCGCCCGGCGGGTATCAAGGTCGCCCACGTCGATGCGCTCGTCGCCAAGATTAAGGAACTCGGCATCGCCTGATCGCCCGCCCGTCCACAATTTCGAGGAAACACTGTCAACGTCGGGGTAAAATTGTGCAAGATTCCGGTTTAAAACTGTACCAGTTGGATTGAACAAAAAGCCTCAGAT
>NZ_JAKKIE010000230.1 GCF_021742065.1 Rhizorhapis sp. SPR117 | reverse complement strand
CCCGCATCGCGGGACATACAAATACTAGGGTCACTTCTCGATGAAAATCCCGGGTCAACTCTCAGCGGTAATCAACAAAGGGACGAACGTCGGTTACGCCAGCTGCAAAAGCATCTCGCCAGCGTGAAGCTGCTGATCCTTGATGAACTGGGCTATGTTCCGTTCACCGCCGTCGGCAGCGAACTGTTGTTCGAGGTGCTCAGCCAGCGCTATGAACGCGGTAGCACGCTCGTCACCAGCAACCTTCCGTTCGATGAATGGACATCGGTGTTCGGGTCAGAACGCCTCACCGGCGCTCTCCTCGACCGGCTGACCCACCATGTTCATATCCTCGAGATGAACGGGGACAGCTATCGGCTTGCCAGCAGCCGGAAACGGCAAAAACAGGGCCACCACGCACAGGACAGAGAGGTTCCCCCCGCCATGACCTGATCAGAAAATTCCTCATCTGCTGTGCTGAACGGCCTTCCGCTACGCTCCAGACCGTTCAGCACAGCAGATGAAAGCACCGCCTCGATCTGAGGCTTTTTGTTCAATCCAACTGGTACAGTTTTA
>NZ_JAKKIE010000023.1 GCF_021742065.1 Rhizorhapis sp. SPR117 | reverse complement strand
GAAATGCCAACGTCTGATTACACTCAATAATGCCATATCGATCACTCCATGTTGCCTCCAAACCTGCGTCCGGAGGTGGTTCAAACATGGGTCAGTTCTCGACGGAAATTTATATCCCTCCCGGGTCAACTCTCAGCGGTAATCAACAAAGCGCGGCGCATCGCCACCCCCTATCCCTCTCGGTGCGGACATATTGCGGACACAGAACGCCATTCACCGATATATCCTTGGATTTCCAAAGCATTGACTTGCATACCCCTCTGACTATGGTTCTAATTATGAGTGAAAAACTGCCCGCCCTTACAGATGAATTGAGGCCAGCGCCAAAGAAGCGTGGGCGCAAGCCCGGTGGCGGCAAGGTGCCTGGATCGGGACGCAAGCCCGGTGGCAAGAACAAGATCCCGACCGACATGCGTTCGGTCATCCTTGCGCGAGGCAAGCCGCTGGAACTGCTTTGCGATATCAGTCGCGGCGTGAAGATCCGCGTTGGCCCTCAGGCTGGCCCCAGTGAGGCACAATACACCTACCCTACCCTTCAGGAGCGTGCGGCGGCGGCGAAGATACTGATCGACAAGCTTCTGCCTGCCGCCTCCGTCGATAGCAGCACAGGCCAGCCGATGGCTGATAACGCCGACCTCGACCTTGCAACCCGAGCGGGCAAACTGGACATCGCCAAGCGCCTTGCGTTCGTGCTGAAGCAGGGCACCCAGGCGCTGGATGAACGAATTGCAGCCGGTGAAGCCGGTGAGAATGTCGCCCTCCTACGCAAAGGAAACCACAATGCAGGCTGAAGCCATCCCCATCGCTGATCGGATCGAGTCCGCCAATGCCCTCCTGGCCGACCTGGAGGCCGAACAGGGCGCGGCGGTGCTTGATGGCAAGCCCTTCGATCCTGCCCCCATCGCGGCCCTGCGGCATGAACTGGAGGCCCTCTCCGCTGCGGAGGCTGAGACGGTACGGCGTGACCGCAAGGCCGCTGCGCTTCAGGCGGAGGACGCTCGCGAGCTATCCCGCACCGCAGCCGAGAGCGAAGCCGCCGATCTGCTCAAGGCAGTCGCCAAGGTCGAGAAGATGTTTTCCGGGGCCGCCGATGCCATTGAGGCCATGTTGGCGTCCGCCCAGCGACTGAGTGTCCATATGCGCGCAGCCGGAATTGGACGGCCAATGATCCTGGACAAGTACGCCCTTCGCTCAGCCCTGTCGCGCTCGATGGGAGCTGAGATGGCCCGCCTGCACGAACCGGGCAGGTTCGGGAATATCTACTGGCGCGGCATCCCTCCCAAGCCAGAGTGGGACAAGACGAAATCTGAAATCCGGGCTGTTGCGGCCTCAACGAAAGGGAAAGCTGAACATGACCTCTAAAATTCTCGGCGAATACAGCAACGCCATCCGAAACTTCGAACTCTCACTTAGATCTGCACAGATCGCGGCAGGCGAATTGCGGACCAAGGCCTCGGCTCTAGGGGTCGAAGTCTTCACCGCTGAAGACAACGACAGGATCGCGGGGATTTATGCCGCCTCGACCCTGAATCTCTCAGACCGCTATGGCGATGTCGTCGCAGCGGTCAAAGCAAGGAAACTGACATGACACTATCCGCTACCGCTGAAAAGACCGCTGCACCTGTCGAGATCAAGCGCCCTCGCGCTGATCGCCATGCCATGAAGCTGGAAGAACAGCATCGCCGCCGCTGGTTTCTTCAGGCCCCTTTGGGAACGACGCAAGAGGATGTCCGCTATCCTGATTTCTTCGCGCAGCTTGCCCGGCAATTCGCGCGGCATGATATTGTGACGGTCCTGGCCCCGGATGAAAGTTGGGAGATGGAGCTTGTCGTAGAGGCCGTGCGTCATGGCGAAGTCGAATGCAGTCCCCGCAAGGTTTTCACCCGCAAGGGCATCGGCTCCACCCACACGCCGGTAGCGCCCGGCTTCCATGCCGAATACCGCGCCGGGTCGGGATGGTGCGTCATTCGCCAGTCTGACGGCTTCGCTGTTGAGCGCGGGCATGGTCTGGAGTCCATCGCTATTGCAGCCTGGCAGCGCGCACAGCCGCGTCCGGTGATGCAATGAGGAACGTTTCCTACATCGCCAACCTTCCCTCGATCCTGTCCGAGTCGGCAGCAATCGAAAGCGAGATGGGCACGCAGGCCTATTGGAACGATGAGGCCAAGCAGGCGCGGTATCGCGAATTGCAAACCCAAAAGGGCGAAGTGACGGCTCCGGCCGGGGATGATGGCGGCGGCGAAGTGCTGGAGGTCTTTGGCCCAGCCGAATATGCGGCTGAACATGGAACGACGGCGGGCTACAACACGTATCTCGATGCGTCGCGCGGGGCCGCTGACGTGCTTCTTGGCATGGGGGCATCGGATCGGCTGCGATCACATCCAGCTTCGAGAGCCTGCCTGATGATGTGGCGAGGGCCTGCATCCATGAACTGTTGTCGAGCCGACCAGCGGTGGACTGGTCGGATGATGACGACGTAGCATATTTCGCCGGGTTGCCGGAGGGGGCTGTTCTCGTGGCTGAATGGGGGCAGGACGCCCGCCGCCTTCATGCTGTGGTGAAGGCGCGGTTACTCAGGGTGGTGGATGCGCTGGACACTGAGGGCGACATTGACGCCTTTCTCGACTGGCATGAGCGCCTTTCGACCGGCGCGAAGATTGCGCTGTATCGGAAGCTGGCGGCGTGACGGGCAAGGTTGAATGGGAGGGGACGGCCGATGAGCTGGCTGCATATGCCGAAAAGATTGGTCTTCCTCCCGCCCTTTCCTTCGGCGTCCTGGGCCATCTCGTGGCTGATCTGGACTTCCATCTCTGGCGCGGTGAGGATGGCAAGGTCCATCTGTCGGTCGATGAAGTGACGGAGTTGCCGGAATGACTGATCTTGTCTCGAAATACCGCTATGAAGGCCCGGAACCGGAGCAGCCTGACGGCGACCCGCTTGACAGCCTATGGGCCGAGGATAGGGCCGCGCGCACTTCGGTCCAACTAAGGCAATCCGCTGACCCGGAAAAGACAGCGCGTGCAAACACGCTGTCGCGGCAGTTTGGCGTTCCGGCGCAGATTGTCGAAGGGCAATTACAAACCTTTGAACAGCAAGAGGCCATCAGGAAAAACCAAGAGTTGATACGGCAATACCCCGCTATCGGCAAATGGTCGGCGGACCCGCGCAATCTGGCGGCGGCTGCGGATGATTATGACAGCCTGGGCAAGATAGGTGCTGCCATGCGGCGCAAAGTGGAAGCCGACAAAGTGGACTTCCTTACCGGCAGTGGTTTCTTTGATCGAATGGGGGATATGTTCAAGCGCGGCGTCTATATCGCGGATCACGGTGCTGCGCGGGCACGGTCCGCGTTGCAGGAATGGTCCGCAGATAATCCCCTCCCGTGGACCAGTGAAGAGAACCGCAGGCGCGCACAGACAGACGCGGCGGCGTCTCGGGCGCGTGCGCGCATCTTCCGTGGGGCCTCGTCAACTGATATTGCTGGGGAAACCACCTGGCAGGATGTGAAGGACCGCAGAAGCGTAGGCGCTGTTGGCGGCTTTGTTCTCGATCAAGGGGTTGGTTCCCTCCCAGGCATGGCCGTGGCTGGCCTTTCCCTTCCGCTCTACGTCATTGGCCAGGCTGGTAACATCGCACAGGACCGCGCCGAGAATGATGCGCGAGGGGACGCCACCATAGGCGATTTGGGCACGGCGCTGCCTGCTGCGGCCCTGAGCGGTTATCTGGAGCGCCTTGGTATCCAATCGATCTTTGGGGGCGTCGGAAAGACGGCATTAAAGCGGGTCGGGCAGGCAGCGGCCGGTGAGGCGACGACCGAATTTCTGCAATCCGGGATTGAATATGCTGGTGGCACGGTCGGGACGGAACGTGGTTTTGATCTTGGTGAAGCGCTGGAGCAAGGCTTTGCCGGGGCGATAGCTGGCGCTGGCATGGGCGGTGGCCTTCGTGGGGCTGGTGAAGGCTTCTCAATTTCGTCCCGTCCTGCGGTAAGGCTGGTGCAACGCATCCGTCAGGCCGATGCGGCCCTGAACGACGCGGCCATCATCGACCAGTTGGGCGAAGCCGCTGCTGCGTCCAGGTTGCGGGTTCGCGACAATGAAGCTTTCTCAGGCTTCGTCAGGACGATGGGTGAGGATGCGGGGGTGGAATACGCCTATTTCCCTGCCCAGGCACACCCCGATTATTTCCAGTCCAGGGAGTTTGGTCATGTCGATGGCTAATCTCATCGTACAGCCCGACGCGGCCTACATCGCCACCGACTCCGGCTATTTCCGGAAGGACGGGACCATTATCGGGTTCTATCCCAAGGCCATGGAACTGGCCGACCAGTCGATTGCGATTGCGTCCGTGGGTTCGCTGCATCTCGGCTATCTTGCGCGGGAACTTCAGAAATGGCCTGATCGTAAAGGCTGGAGTCAGATTGAAATGCTGGCCCGGCTGCCCGGCATCGTGAAGGACGCTTATGCGTCTTCAGGGTTGGATAATTCGGAAAGGTGGTCCCGGTTCGTCATCGGCTTCTATTCGCACAAGCTCCAGCGGGCGCTGGGAATGACCTTTTTCACGGCTGATTCTGGCGGCCCGAGCGACAAGAAGCCCTGGGTTCTCTATCCTGCCCCGGTGGTCCTGATGCCGCTCCTGGCGATGGGGGAGGTGTATGATGGACCGGTCAATCTGGCCGATCCGTCGTTCTTCGATCCGCACCGGGATGTCATGCCCATGGTGGAGGCTCAGCGCCGCAAATGCGGGGGCTGGGGCGGTATCGCGGAAGGATGCAGCGCCGTCGCTGGCGAGATCGTTCTTACTGCCGTGACCCGCGATGGGATCACACACACGGTTCTGCATGAATATCCCGATCAGGTCGGGCAGAAGGCGGCGGCTTAAGGCTCCTGAATGTAGCGTGGTAGTTTCTTCAATTCTGGGGGCCATTTTGGTTTTTCCAAAGAGCCTGAATAGGTGCTGACAAGGCTCTCAATGCCATCGCCTTGCGCCCCTAATTCCTTCTGGAGCGCCGCGCCGTAGGCCATGAGCATGTGGAGATGCGACGACATTTCCGCCAGCTTTTCAATCGTGAGGGTATCCTGATGGTATTTTAACCGCCCGCCCTTGCCACTCAATGAGAGCAAGCCGCCTACGCCTGCCTTCACTCCGAAAATGCCGTGAACGTAATAGTTCCGATAATCCACCATGACCCGATAGCCCGTCACGAAATGATCGATGTGCT
The DNA here is from genome assembly GCF_021742065.1 of Rhizorhapis sp. SPR117. The sequence goes on along the minus strand of NZ_JAKKIE010000023.1, from coordinate 56,841 downwards.
GTCGGATGTGCGAAAATTTCTTGTCGCGCCCCGCCGCGCGCAAAGCGTCACAGAGAGGCTGGTTTTTGATTTCAGCGGCAACAGCCATCGCAGTTTCGCCTTCACCAAGGAGCAACTGCAAGATTTGTCGTGCTGACAACTCGCAGTGATTCCAGAAGAGCATGAACTCGATGAACCGGACGGAGAATTTACCTAAACCAATGCCTTCTTGGTTCATGCGCCCAGTTTCTCTACCAATATCCGCCTGATTGCGTCCGGGCGAGATTTCGGCGGGTCGTCCTGATCCGAAGCCCATTCGTCCAGGGCTTTCAACTGATCGGGTTCTATGCGCAAATGGATAGACACCGCTCCTGTCGGCGGCCTTCCCTTTTTTCTCGTACCAGTTATTGCTTGGGTCATTATTTTCTGGTACTCGAAAAAGCGAACCGAGGCAAGGAGGCTACCTTACCCCGGCTCTCACCACACAACCCCATGGAGGTTATAATGGCTACAGAAACTCTACACCCGGAATCCGATGAGGCAATGGCTGCCCGCATCGACGCAGTTCTCAAGCGGGTATTGCCGGATGACGGCCCCACCTATGTCATCACCGCGCCGCAACTGGAAACGATCAGGGAAGCGCTGGAGCATGGCGCGAAACTGGAAAAATTCGGGCACGCTGCCAACGCCACACTATACGCCATCGATGAGATGGAAGCCTTTCAGGGCCTGCCGGTCGTCGAGGATGATCGCATCAAGCAAGAGATGGGAAACTTCCTGCTCGACCGCCTGACCGCCGACGCACGGGCACTGGACCCGGGGCTGGAAAAATACGGCGACATATCCATGGCGCTGGACATGGTGGAGCGCCTCGCCGTCGAAGCGCAACCCGCCGCCGCCTAAAACTGCCCACCACCATCACCATGCGCCCTGGCTTCGGCTGGGGCGTTTTTTGTGAGCCGTCCATATCGGACATAGCGCGGACACGGATTCGCGGCGGACACAAGCACGCCCTAGAACTGTCGATAATCTCTTGATTTTAAAGGGAAAATGGTGCGCCCGGAGCGATTCGAACGCCCGACCCTCAGATTCGTAGTCTGATGCTCTATCCAGCTGAGCTACGGGCGCTTGGGAGTGCCGCAAATAGGCGGGGGCGCTGGTTCTGGCAACCCCCTTTTTGCCCATTTTCGTAATATTTATCCCCTGGCCTGCAATGCAGCCTGCGCTGCTGCGAGCCGTGCGATAGGTACGCGATAGGGAGATGCCGAGACGTAATCCAGGCCCGTTTTCTCGCAGAAAGCAATCGACGCCGGGTCGCCGCCATGCTCCCCGCAAATGCCCAGCTTGATGTCCGGGCGGGTCGCACGTCCGCGCTCCACCGCGAGTTCGATAAGCTGGCCGACGCCTTCAATATCCAGACTAACGAACGGGTCGCGGGGAAAGATGCCCTTGTCGACATATTGCGTCAGGAATCGGCCCGCATCGTCGCGGCTGATGCCGATGGTCGTCTGCGTCAGATCATTGGTGCCGAAGGAGAAGAACTCACCGACTTCCGCGATTTCTGCGGCTTTCAATGCCGCGCGAGGCAGCTCGATCATCGTGCCGACGAGATATTCTATGGTCCGGCCTTTTTCAGCAAACACCGCTTGCGCGGCATTGTCGACGACCGCCTTCATCAGTTCCAGTTCCTTGCGCGTGGCAACCAGCGGGATCATGACTTCAGGAATTGGCGCATCGCCCGATTCATTGGCAACATCAATCGCCGCTTCAAATATGGCGCGGGCCTGAATTTCATAGATTTCAGGATAAGTAACGCCCAGGCGACAGCCACGGTGGCCGAGCATGGGATTGAATTCATGCAGTTCGGCGGCGCGACGCTTCAAGGCGTCCACACCGATGCCTGCGGCTTCGGCCACTTCAGCGAACTCCGCCTCGCCATGGGGCAGGAATTCGTGCAACGGCGGATCGAGCAGGCGGATGGTAACAGGCAGGCCTGCCATCACACGGAAGATTTCGGTGAAGTCGCTGCGCTGTTCGGGCAGCAACTTGGCAAGTGCCTCCCGTCTGCCTTTCTCACTGTCCGCAAGGATCATCTGGCGGACAGCGGTGATGCGGGCGGCGTCAAAGAACATATGTTCCGTGCGGCACAGACCAACGCCCTCCGCGCCGAATTCGCGTGCGACCTGGCAATCCTGCGGCGTTTCGGCATTGGCACGCACCTTCAGGCGGCGGACCTTGTCGGCCCAGACCATCAGCGTCCCGAAGTCGCCAGCCAATTCAGGCTGCACGGTGGGAACTTCGCCCGCCATCACTTCGCCCGACGAACCGTCGATGGTGATGGTATCGCCTTCGACCAGCTTGCGGCCGCCGACATTAAGGACGCAGTTCTTCGCGTCGATGGACAGCCCGCCAGCGCCCGAAACGCAAGGACGGCCCATGCCGCGCGCCACCACGGCGGCATGTGACGTCATACCGCCACGCGCGGTCAGTATGCCCTTGGCCGCGTGCATGCCGTGAATGTCTTCCGGGCTGGTTTCGATGCGGACCAGGATGACCGCTTCGCCAAGTTCCGCCCGGCGCTCGGCAGCGTCTGCATCGAACACGATGATGCCGCTTGCCGCACCCGGAGAGGCGGGCAGCCCCTTGGTCAGCACATCGCGCGGCGCCTTGGGATCGAGCGTGGGATGAAGAAGCTGGTCGAGCGCGGCAGGGTCGACGCGGGCAATCGCCTCTTCTTCAGTTATCAGCCCCTCATTGGCCATATCGACAGCAATTTTCAGGGCCGCCTTTGCGGTGCGCTTGCCCGAACGCGTCTGGAGCATCCAGAGCTTGCCCTGCTGCACCGTGAACTCGATGTCCTGCATGTCGCGGTAATGGGTTTCGAGAATGTTGAAGACCTTCACCAGTTCGGCAAAGGTTTCGGGCATTGCCTCTTCCATCGACAGCGGCTTTGCCCCTGCCCGCTCCCGCGCCTGACGGGTCAGATATTGGGGTGTGCGGATGCCCGCGACGACATCTTCGCCCTGCGCGTTGATCAGGAACTCGCCATAATAGATGTTTTCGCCGGTCGCCGGATCGCGCGTGAAGGCAACGCCTGTGGCCGATGTGTCGCCCATATTGCCGAACACCATCGCCTGCACATTGACGGCCGTTCCCCAATCACCGGGAATGGAATTGATGCGGCGATACACTTTGGCGCGGTCGGCCTGCCAACTACCAAAAACCGCGCTGATCGCACCCCAAAGCTGATCATGTACATCAAGGGGAAAGGGTTTGCCCCATTCGTCCTGAACGATTTTCTTGTATTCCGCGACCAATGCCTTCCAGTCATCTGCGCTCATTTCGGTATCGAGCGCGTAGCCGTTGTTTTCCTTGGCAATCTCCAGCGCTTCTTCGAACGCACCATGGTCGAGGCCGAGGACGACGTCGGCATACATCTGAACAAAGCGACGATAGCTGTCCCAGGCAAAGCGTTCATCGCCACTGATGGCGGCAAGGCCCGCAACGGTTTCGTCATTCAGGCCAAGGTTAAGGACGGTGTCCATCATGCCCGGCATGGAAACGCGGGCACCCGAACGAACGGATACGAGCAACGGATCGGATGCATCGCCAAAACGCTTGCCGGTCACGCCCTCAATATGCGCGATGCCCGCCTTCACCTGTTCATAGAGGCTTTCGGGATAGGTTTCCCCTTCCTCGTAATAACGAGTGCACATCTCGGTGGTGATAGTGAAACCAGGAGGCACCGGCAGGCCGATGGAAGCCATGCCGTCCAGATTGGCGCCCTTGCCCCCAAGGAGGTTCTTATCGCCATTACCGCCGTCGGACACATTCCCACCGAAACGGTACACATATTTGGTCATCTAACTCTCATCCCTACATTGATGAAGTCAGGCCATGGGCCTGGAAGTTTAGGAAGTTTAGGGTTGTGACGCCCATGCGTTCGCCACCCAATCAACCTTCAATTCTTGAAAAATCAGCTACTTGATGGACGGCATTGCGAACACGTATGAGGATGCCCAATCTTGCCGTGCGTTTGTCCTTATCAGCGTCATTCACCGTCACCTTGTCAAAGAAGGCATCGATCGGCGCACGCAACAAAGCGAGCGCGGACATCGCGCCTTCGAAGTCCTCCGCCTTAACTGCATCCGCCGCCCGTGGTTCCGCCACGTCCAGCGCGGCGATAAGCGCAGCTTCTTCATTTTCCGGCGCATAGGGAAGGGAAATTGTGGGAGAGCCGTCGAATTGTTCCTTTTTCAGGATATTCGCGGCGCGGCGGTAGCCAGTGAGCAAGTTCGCGCCGTCCTCTGTCGCGACGAAGGATTGCAGCGCCTTCACGCGGGCGAGCAGGCGGACGAGGTCATCCTCTCCGCCGAGGGCGAATACGGCGTCGATGAGGTCGTGGCGGACTCCTGCTTCGCGTTGCTGGACTTTGAGGCGGTCGGCGAAGAAGTCGAGGAGTTCTTCCACGGCCGAATGATAGGCTTCAACAATTTGCTCATTTTCGGGCGTTAAATCTCGTCTCCGAAGAACTTCGAGCAAGATGCCGAGGTCAGGAGTCTTTCCTAGGGCATCGGATAGAGCAAGGTAGACGTCTTCTACAAAGTCAGTCTTGAGGGCTTTAACCTCTTGCTTATAATGTTGAAAGGAGGCGGCGATCAGAACGACCGTAAGATTTGCCCGTAACTCGTTAACTTGCAACAATTGTAGAATGGCTAGAGCTGCACGCCTCAGTGCAAATGGATCCTTCGAACCCGTGGGCGGCATTCCCTCACCAAAAAAGCCGACCAACGTATCCAGCTTATCCGCCAAGCTCACCGCCACTGTGACCGGATCGGTGGGCACGTCGTCGCCGTGCCCGACCGGCTTGTAATGGTCGCGGATGGCGTTGGCGACTTCCGCTGGCAATCCTTCGGCGCGGGCGTAATATCCGCCCATAAGACCTTGAAGTTCAGGGAATTCTCCGACCATTTCGGTGACGAGATCGGCCTTGCAGAGACGGGCTGCCTGTTCGGCCATGTTTGCCAGTTGCTCCCTCTCCCCTTCAGGGGAGAGGGTTGGGGTGTGGGGGCTGTCCTGCGAACTTGATGGAGCGCTGGAGGTGGGGACAGCCCCCTCTCCCAACCCTCTCCCCTGAAGGGGAGAGGGCTTTATGATGCCTTCTTCCACCAGCCATCGTGCCAATTTCGCTATGCGGTCGACCTTGTCCGCTACCGTACCCAGCTTTTCGTGGAAAACGATGCGGTCGAGTTTTTTCGCGTGGTCCGCCAGACTGGTCTTGCGGTCCTGTTCCCAGAAGAAACGGGCATCGGACAGGCGCGCGGCCAGCACTTTCTGGTTGCCTGCCACAATGGCTTTGCCGCCGTCATGCGCGTCAATGTTGGCGGTGCAGATGAAGGCGGGGGCGAGTTTGCCGTTTGCATCCTGCACCGCGAAATATTTCTGGTTGGTGCGCATGGTGAGCTGGATCACCTCTGGCGGGACTTCCAGAAATGCGGGGTCGAAATGGCCCAAAAGGGGCACCGGCCATTCGGTCAGACCCGCATTTTCGGCCACCAGTCCCTTGTCGTCCACCAGCGTCAGACCAGCGGCCTTGGCAGCAGCTTTTGCTTTTTCTTCAATAAGTTGCTGGCGTTCTTTCTGATCCACGATGACATGGCACAGACGCAGTTTTTCGGCATAATCATGGGCGTTGCCGATCGTGATCGCGCCCGGATGGTGAAAGCGATGGCCGACGGTAGCGCTGCCCGAACAGACGCCATCGATTTCGAAATCCACCACATCGTCGCCCAACAGCGCGATGATGCCCTGTAGCGGGCGGACCCAGCGGAGGCTTTCCGTAGTCTGGCTGGCCTTGCCCCAGCGCATCGATTTGGGCCAGGGGAAGGCGCGGACGATGGCGGGCACGATCTCCGCAATCACGTCCGCCGTGGCGCGACCCGGTTTTTCGATGACGGCAAAGAGGATCGCATTGCCCTTCGCATCCGCGCGCTCGACAAGCTGGTCACGGGTCAGGCCGGTGGACCGCAGGAAGCCTTCGAGTGCCTGCGCGGGTGCGTCGGCGCGGGGGCCTTTGCGTTCTTCCGTTACCGCTTGCGTTTCAAGCGGCAGGCCGTGTGCAATCAGCGCGAGGCGACGGGGCGTGACGTAACTCGTCAACCGCTCGGCCTTCAGCCCCGCTTCAGCCAGCTTTTCCGTGAACATGCGGGCAAGGTCATCCGACGCCTTCGCCTGCATGCGCGCGGGGATTTCTTCCGACAGGAGTTCGAGGAGGAAGTCAGTCATGACGGCCCCCACAGGCCGTCACCCCGGCGAAGGCCGGGGTCTCGTGCGGCAGGCTGTGTGCCATACTGCTGGAGATTCCGGCCTTCGCCGGAATGACGATGGAGATAATGGTCATTCCGCCCACCCGTTCTTGCGCATCCACGCCTCGCACGATCCTTTGGCCAGATCGCGGACCCGGCCCATATAGGCGGCGCGTTCGGCGACCGAAATCACGCCGCGAGCTTGCAGCAGGTTGAAGATGTGGCTGGCCTCGATCGCCTGATCATAGGCGGGGAGCGGCAGGTCCTGCGCTATGCAGCTCTTGCATTCGGCTTCGGCGTCGCGGAACCATTGGAAGAGCTTTTCGGTATCGGCGACCTCGAAATTCCATTGGGAGAATTGCTTCTCATTTTCGAGGAATACGTCGCCATAGGTGACGCCAGCATCATTGAATTTAAGGTCGTACACACTGTCGACGCCCTGAATATACATGGCGAGGCGTTCGAGGCCGTAGGTGAGTTCGCCCGCGACGGGCTTGCAGTCGAAACCGCCCATTTGCTGGAAATAAGTGAACTGTGTCACTTCCATGCCGTCGCACCATACTTCCCAGCCAAGGCCCCAGGCGCCGAGTGTCGGGCTTTCCCAGTCATCCTCGACAAAACGAATGTCGTGCAGCAGCGGGTCGATGCCGATTTCCTCAAGACTGCCCAGATACAGCGCCTGAAGGTCCGGCGGCGAGGGTTTCATGATTACCTGATACTGGTAGTAATGCTGCAAACGGTTGGGGTTTTCGCCATAGCGGCCATCCGTCGGGCGGCGGCTGGGCTGCACATAGGCGCAATTCCATGCGTCGGGGCCAAGCGCACGCAAAGTCGTGGCCGGGTGAAAAGTGCCCGCGCCCACGCGCATGTCATAAGGCTGAAGAATCACACAGCCCTGCCTGCTCCAATATGCATGGAGAGTCAGGATCAGGTCTTGAAAACTCAGGGGTTTCTTTTCGCCCACCTGCATTAGCCTTCGCATGTGCAACAGAAATGACTTTTCGCGCGCCGCTTTGGCGCATGGCGAGCGGCGGGTCAAGCCAAGCGAACAACTGGAGCGTCGTGAAAGTCCTTGATTGCTGGCGCGTCCGCGATAGACCCGGGCGACCGCATTTTCGCGCACAGGAGCCGATCCTTCATGAAATTTCCCGTTCCCGCCTTCATGCTGGCTTTTGCGCTTGCCCTGTCGGCCTGTGCAAGCGCCCCCGTCGCGCCGGTGCAAACGGTCGATCCCGCCAGCGCCGATCCAGCGCTGTGGGTGGTGAAGGATGAGGATACCAGCATCTATCTGTTCGGCACGGTCCATGTCCTGAAGCCCGGAACCGTGTGGTTTGACGATGAAATCGGCGAGGCATTCGACAAGTCGGACAAGCTGGTGACGGAAATTATCGAACCGGAGGCCGGATCGATGACCGCAAAGGTCGCATCGCTTGCGATCGATCTTGATGGGCCGCCGCTCAGTGAGAAACTGGATGCGGATGCCAAGGCCAAATATCTGGCGGCGATGACCACTGTCGGCATTCCTTATCAGGCGTTGGAGCGATACAAGCCGTGGATGGTCGGCATCACGCTGGCCATCGCGCCATTGGGCAAGCTGGGTTACGATGCGGAACTGGGCGCAGACAAGGTGCTGAACGCCGCGGCCAAGGCGGCAGGCAAATCCATAGGCGCCCTGGAAACACCCGAACAGCAGCTGGGCTTTTTCAACGGCCTGCCCGAAGACCAGCAAATCGCATTCCTGAATGCCACGGTCGATGGCCTGCCCGATGTAGACAAGGATTTTGGCGAGCTGGTCAATGACTGGAGTGCAGGCAACCCCGAAGGTCTTGCCGACAAAATGAATGAATCGCTGGAAGCAACGCCGGAACTGGCCGAAACATTGCTGTTCCAGCGCAATCAGAACTGGGCGGGACAGATCAAGACGATGCTGGATACGCCCGGCACGATATTCATCGCGGTCGGCGCGGGACATCTGGCGGGTGAAAAAAGCGTACAGGATTATTTGAAAGCGTTGGGGATACAGGCAACGCGGGTTCCTCACCACGAATGAACAGTGAGAAAGGCCTTCAATTGCTGTATGCCTGAACGTTGACCTCAGTTACTGGCGGCTTACATAGCAATAATGCGTCGTTATCTGCTTTTCTGGCTTGGGCTGGCCGCGTTTTTGGGCGCGTGCGGGACAGAGCCGAAGGATGGAACGGAAGCGCCCTCCCCCGCTTTGTGGACGATCGCAAAGGATGGCCACAAGGCATGGCTGTTCGGCACAGTCCATATGCTGCCGGAGGACGTAAGCTGGGAATCCCCCGCAATCACAAAGGCAGTGGCGCAATCCGACCTGTTGGTTCTGGAAGCGGCGGGACTGGAAAATGAAAAGCGCACGGCGGCGATATTCGAACAACTCGGCAGATCGCCCGACCTTCCCGGCATAGCGCAGCGCGTTCCGACAGAACGGCGCGCTGCGTTGCAAGCGCTGATGGCGCGGATGGGGGCCACAGAACAAACGCTTGCGCCCTATGAGAGCTGGGCGGCGGCCTTATTGTTGTCAGCAAGCGCGCAAGAGGATTTGAAATTGCGGGCGGGAGCGGGCGTCGAACGGTTGTTGAGCACCCGTTTTCTGGAAAAGGGCAAGCCTGTCATCGGCCTTGAAACGGTGGAAGGGCAGCTTGGTATATTCGACACTCTGCCTGAAGACGCGCAACGGGCGTTGTTGACACAGGTCGTTGAGGAGGCAGACAGCGCCACCGATCAATATCAGGCGATGCTGGCGGCCTGGCTGCGCGGTGATATTGAGCGGATCGGGGACACGTTCACCGCCGAATTCGGAAAAGCACCCGCGCTTGCCCATCCGCTGCTTTATGACCGCAACCGCAATTGGGCGCGACAGATAGACGCATTGATGAAGCGGCCCGGCACCCCCTTCATCGCTGTGGGCGCAGGACATCTGGTTGGCAAGAACAGCGTTCAGGCGATGTTGGTCAAGAAAGGGTTTGAGGTAAACCGCGTCGAATAGCTTGCTTTTTGATTGCTTTTCATGGGCAGCCTGCTAAACGCGCCGCTTCCTGTCATGGTCATCCCTGGAGGCGTGGCGGGTTTTGTTTATCTAGCTTTTGGAGACTAGCATATGAGCGATCAGCTTACGCTGTCGGCCGAGGCGCGCGAACGGGCTGGCAAGGGAGCCTCCCGTGCTCTGCGCCGCGAAGGTCGTGTGCCCGCCGTGATTTATGGCGACAATAAAGAACCTGTAATGGTCCATGTGGAGGAAAAGGCGCTTAACAAGCTGCTTGGAACCGGCCACTTCATGAATTCGGTCATCATGGTCGATGTCGGCGGCAAACCCGCCCGCACCCTGCCTAAGGATGTTGCGTTTCACCCGGTTACCGACCGTCCGCTGCATGTCGATTTCATGCGGATCGGCGCCCATTCCAGCGTGCATGTCGCAGTGCCCGTGCGTTTCGACAATGAAGAGGCGTCACCGGGCATCAAGCGCGGCGGCGTTCTGAACGTCGTTCGTCACGAGATCGAACTGGTCTGCGATGCAGGAAGCATTCCTGATGATGTCGTGGTCGACCTGACCGGCTATGAAGTCGGCGATTCGATCCATATCAGCACCGTCACGCTGCCTGCTGGCACGAAATCGGCGATCGAAGATCGCGATTTCACCATCGCCACCATCGTTGCTCCTTCCGCCCTGAAGAGGGCCGACAGCGAAGCCGGAGCGACTGAAGGCGAGAGCGAAGGCGAAGCGGAAGGCGGGGAATAACCTGCCCCTGACGGGGACGATAGGTCATGCAGTTATGGGCCGGCCTCGGCAATCCGGGCGCGCAATATGCGCTCAACCGGCATAATGTCGGGTTCATGGCCGCCGACGTCATTGCCGAAATGCATGGCTTTTCGCCGCCAAAGAAACAATTTCAGGGCTGGGTCGCCGAAGGGCGGCTTGGCCCTGAAAAAATCATATTGCTGAAACCTGCGACATATATGAACGAAAGCGGCCGCTCCATCGGCGCGGCCATGCGTTTCTATAAACTCGACGTACAGGACGTCACGGTATTTCATGACGAACTGGACCTTGCCCCCTATAAGGTGAAGGTGAAGCGTGGCGGAGGAACCGCGGGGCATAATGGCCTTCGATCCACCGAAGCGCATATCGGCAACGAGTTTCGCCGCGTGCGGATCGGCATCGGCCATCCGGGCGACAAGGCGAAAGTTCACAACTATGTGCTGGGCAACTATGCCAAGATCGAGATCGATGAACTATCCGACATGCTGGGCGCGATCGGTGCGGAAGCGGAATGGCTGGCACGCGGAGACGATGCGCGGTTCATGAATGACGTAGCGTTGCGGTTGCAGCAGGATTAAAGCCCTCTCTCCTTCAGGGGAGAGGGTTGGGAGAGGGGGCACAAGTCTCCTCATTGGTTGTAGCAAAGGGTCGGGATCGGGACTCCCCCATTCCCCGACCCTCTCCCCTGAAGGGGAGAGGGAGACGTAATATGGGTTTTCGTTGTGGCATCGTTGGCCTTCCCAATGTCGGAAAATCGACGCTTTTCAATGCACTGACCGAGACGCAGGCGGCGCAGGCGGCCAATTACCCTTTTTGCACAATCGAACCCAATGTCGGGCAGGTAGCAGTTCCCGATCCCCGGCTTGACCAGATTGCAAAGATCGGCGGCAGTGCGAAGATCATTGAGACGCAGCTTGCTTTTGTCGATATTGCCGGCCTTGTGCGCGGCGCATCGCGCGGCGAGGGATTGGGCAACCAGTTTCTGGCCAATATCCGTGAAGTCGACGCCATCGTCCATGTGCTGCGCTGCTTCGTCGATGATGACGTCACCCATGTGGAGGGCAAGATCGATCCCATCGCGGATGCAGAGACGGTCGAAACCGAATTGATGCTGGCCGACCTTGAAAGCTTGGAAAAGCGAGTTCCCAACCTGATCAAGAAGGGACAGCAGGGCGACAAGGAAGCGAAAGCCGCCGCGTCCGTTCTGGGGCAGGCGCTGGAATTGCTGCGCGAGGGCAAGCCTGCGCGGCTGACCAATCCAAAAGATGTCGAGGAAGAACGGTTGTTCGCACAGGCGCAATTGCTGACGGCAAAGCCTGTGCTTTATGTCTGCAATGTCGATGAGGGCAGCGCCGCCACTGGCAACGAGCATAGCGCGCGCGTCTTTGAAAAGGCGAAAGCCGAAGGCGCAGGCGCTGTGATCGTTTCAGCCGCAATCGAAGCCGAGATCGTAACTATGCCGCCAGAGGAACGAGCAGAATTTCTGACGGACCTTGGCCTTGCGGAAACAGGCCTGTCGCGTATCATTCGGGCGGGATACGAACTGCTCGACCTGATCACATTCTTCACCGTGGGGCCAAAGGAAGCGCGGGCATGGACCGTGCATAAGGGGTCGAAAGCCCCACAGGCCGCCGGCGCAATCCACAGCGATTTCGAAAAGGGCTTCATCCGGGCCGAAACCATGGCCTTTGACGATTATGTTCGCTGCAATGGTGAAGCAGGGGCACGCGACGCGGGCAAGTTGCGTGCTGAGGGCAAGGAATATGTGACACAGGATGGCGACATCATGTTGTTCCGGTTCAACGTATGAGCTTCACATCTGGCTCTTGCATGCTTAAACACTGACTTCATGCAATATTTCGAGGACATTGAAGTCGGGACGCGGGCAAGTTTTGGCGGTTATTCGGTCACTCGCAAAGAAGTGCTGGATTTTGCCGAACGATATGACCCGCAGCCTTTTCACCTGTCCGATGAAGAAGCCGCAAAAACTCATTTCGGACGTATCGCGGCAAGTGGGTGGCATACATGCGCAATGATGATGGCCATGTATGTCACGCATATGAAGCAGGATGAACACGCCGGCCTTGGTGCTGCGGGCGTTGACGAAGTGCGCTGGCTGAAACCTGTTTATCCGGGGGACACACTCCGCTGCGAAACGGAGGTCCTCGAAAAGACTGCATCACGCAGCCGCCCCGAAATGGGTAGTTTCCGCAGCAGAATGACGGTTTTCAATCAGCACGATATGCCGGTGCTGACGTTCATATCCATAGGTCTGATCAAGCGCCGACCGATGGAATAACTTCTTTATTCAGGCGGTGGCCCGAATATATTGAGATCCTGCGTTTCCACCCAGCCATTCACATAATTGACGTAGAAAAGTCCAAATATCACCGCCGCCAATATAGTAGCGCGCAACATGATCTTGCGCGGCTGGAAATTGGTCGGCGCACTGTCGGCGTGGCCAGGTAAGACCCCTTCACCATTATCATCAGGCGTGCGTAGACCAAAGGGCATCACCAGGAATGCCGACATCACCCAGATGAGCGCATAAATGGCGATGACCGATGTGATCTGCATGGATTTCGTCTATTGCCGGATCAACAGAACGTCAACAATAGGCTTCTTGCCGGTCCATCGCGTCGCCACCCTTCGCACCGTCAGACGTATCTTTTCACGCAGTTTTTCAATGTCATCGGGTCCGTCATTCACAGATTCCAGCACAGCATCGACCGCTTCGGCGAGAAAGGCTTCGCGATCTTCCTCGACCGGCACGCCCTGCAACCTGATTTCTGGTTGGCCAATCGGATTGCCCTGTCGGCCAAGCGCGACGGCGACACTGATCTGGCCGTTTGCCGCAATCTTGCGCCGTTCGTTCATTGTCGCGCCGTCGGCAGGCAGGATAACGTCGCCATCGAGGATCAGACGCCCCGTCGATTCATGACCTATAATTTCGGGCTTTCCGGGAGCCAGTCGGACAAGATCGCCGTTATTCTGAAATACCGCATCGGGGATTCCTGATTCCAGCCCCAGTCGCGCCTGTTCGGCCATATGGCGCAATTCGCCATGAACGGGAACCAGCATTTTGGGACGGATCCAGCCATACATGGCGACCAGTTCCGGTCGTCCGGGATGGCCAGACACATGAACATGCGCCTGCCGGTCGGTGGTCATGTCCACGCGCTTGGCGGCAAGGGCATTCTGGATCTTGCCAATGGCGATTTCATTGCCCGGAATCTGCTTGGACGAAAAGACGACAAGATCGCCGTCTTCCAGCTTGATGGGATGCGTGTTGCCCGCGACGCGCGCCAAAGCGGCGCGGGATTCGCCCTGACCACCCGTTGCGATGATCAGGACTTTACTGCGTGGCATGGTCATGGCTTCATCGAAATTCACCAGTTTCGGGAAATCCTTCAAATAGCCCGCCGCCTTGGCATGCATGATGATCCGGTCGAGCGAGCGTCCGGCAACACACAAGGCGCGCCCGGTTTCATTCGCCACCTGCCCCAAGGTTTGAAGTCGCGCGGCATTGGAGGCAAAGGTGGTTACCAGGACGCGGTTTTTCGCGCCGGAAATGACATCGAGCAGCCCGGCATGCACATCGCCTTCCGAACCGCTGGATTCGGGATTGAAAACGTTCGTGCTGTCGCACACCAGCGCCAGCACCCCTTCATCGCCAATGGCCGTCAGCTGTTCAGGCGTGGAGGGCACCCCCAGTAACGGGCGGTCATCCAGTTTCCAGTCGCCGGTGTGGAAAACATTACCATAGGGCGTTTCGATGATGAGCGCATTGCCCTCCGGTATTGAATGGGCAAGCGGGACGTACCGGAAACCAAAGGGGCCGAGGGCGAGGCTGCCTTCATTATCAATGATGTTGAGCTTGACCTTGTTGACCAGTCCTTCTTCCTCCAGCTTGCCGCGGATCAGCGCAGCCGTGAACGGCGTTGCGTAAAGAGGAACGCCAAGATCGGCGGCAAGATAGGGTATGGCGCCGATATGATCCTCATGCCCGTGGGTGAGCACGATGCCCAGCAGGTCGTCACGCCGCTGTTCGATAAAGCTCAGGTCGGGCAAGATCAGGTCCACGCCGGGATAGCCCGCATCGGAAAATGTCAGGCCAAGGTCCACCATGACCCATTTGCCCTGACACCCGTAAAGATTGACGTTCATGCCAATTTCTCCCGACCCGCCAAGAGCCAGGAAGAGAAGTTCGTCACCAGGTTTTGTCATTTAATTATTCAAGCTCCGCTCATGCAACAGCGCCAATCCCTGAATGGTGAGATCGGGCGCAATCGCATCGAAAATATCGGTGTGCTGATCGAACAGGACGGCAAGCCCCCCTGTCGAAAGCACTTCGGCCGAACGGCCAATTTCGGTCTTTAATCGGGAGACCAATCCCTCCATCATCGCTACATAGCCCCAGAAAACACCAACGTGCATCTGGTCTTCAGTTGTTCGGCCAATGACCGACTTGCTTTCCGGCGCCTCGATCGCAATGCGCGGCAACTTCGCCGCCGCCATCACCAGCGCGTCCAGTGACAGATTGATGCCGGGCGCGATAATGCCGCCCTTGTACGCGCCATTATAATCAATGACGTCGAATGTCGTCGCCGTCCCGAAATCAATGACGATCAGGTCGCCAGGATGCAGATGGTGCGCGGCGATGGCATTTACAACCCGGTCCGCACCGACCGAACCGGGCTCCTCGACATCAAGGGTGATACCCCACTCCACAGGCGCCTCACCGGCGATCAGCGCCTCCACCTTGAAATATTTGCTCGCCAGCACTTGCAGGTTATGGAGCGCACGCGGGACCACAGTGGCGATGATGACGTCGCTTACGTCGCCAATCGAATACCCTTCCAGGGTGAGAAGTTGATTCAGCCACACCGCATATTCGTCCGCCGTCCGCCGGGAATCGGTCGCGATCCGCCAGCGCGCGCGAATTTTGCCGTTATCGACCAGGGCGAAAACGACATTGGTATTCCCTGCATCGATGGCGAGCAGCATGTCCCTTGTCCTCAGATCAGAAAAATATCACCGGCATGAATGACATGACTGGTTCCATTCGCCAAGCGAAGGATCAGCGCGCCATCCGCATCGATGCCGGAAAAAAAGCCTTCGACAACCGTGCCGTCCGGAAGGTTTGCCCGCAATGCCGTCCCCTCACCATGGGCATATTTCAACCATTGCGCGCGAATGGGAGCAAGGCCCTGTACCCGCCAGATTTCCAGCCAGCGAGCGAATATATCGGCAAGTGTTTCAAGAAAATAGGCTGGCTCTATTGTACCTGCCCCGCTGGCGGCCAAGCTGGTGGCCGGACGATCCAGTCCCTCAGGATGGCAGGCGATGTTGAGGCCTATGCCTATCACGATGGCGTCACCCGTGCGTTCCAACAACATCCCACATAGTTTTGCTCCGTCCACCAACAGGTCATTGGGCCATTTAATGACAACCCGTTCAGGAGGCAGGTAAAGACAGACCGCTTCATGCACAGCCACTGCCGCGACAAACGCCAGCGTGCCGGCTGACGGATCATGTGGGCGCAGGCGGACGAGCGTGGAACAATATAGATTGCCTTGCGGGCTTTCCCAGTGTCGAGAGAGCCGCCCCCGACCAGTGCTCTGCTGCTCAGCCCGCAACCAGAACCCCTCTGCAACGCCCTGCTTCGTCAGAGCGAGCAGGTCGGCATTGGTGGAGCCGGTCTGCTTTATGGTGCGAATATCGGCCGTCAGAACAACGCCTGCGCAGCGGCTGCCGTCGCGCTGTCCAGCACGGGGTTGAGCAGGTAACCAAGAACGATGATCAGGGCGCAAACGGTGATGATGCCGTTTTCAATCACGCTGCCGCCGCGCCCATATTCGGGGGCGGGATCATCGAAATACATCGTCTTGATGATTTTCAGATAATAGAAGGCGCCGATGACCGATGCCGCAATGCCGATGACGGCAAGCGGAACGAGACCCGCGCCGACGGCGGCGTCGAACACCAGAAATTTCGCCCAAAAGCCAAAGAGCGGCGGAATACCGGCCAGGCTGAACATGAAAATGGCAAAGGCCGCCGCCAAACCCTTGCGCGATTGCGACAGACCCGAAAGGCTGGCGATATCCTCAACCGGATTGCCGTCGGCGTCGCGCATTTGCAGGACGCAGACGAAGCTGCCCAGCGTCATCACGACATATATGGCCAGATAGCTCATCACCGCCGCAATGCCTTCTTCCGTGCCCGCGGCCAGGCCGATCAGCGCGAAACCGATATTGTTGATCGAACTATAGGCCAGCAGGCGCTTGATATTCGTCTGCCCGATCGCCGCAACGCCGCCCAGCACGATGGATGCCAGCGCAAGGAAGATGATGATCTGTTGCCAGGCGCTGCTGCCCGGTCCCATGGCTTCGATGGCTACGCGGACGGTCAGCCCCATGGCTGCGACCTTTGGCGCACTGGCGAAGAATGCGGTGACCGGTGTCGGGGAACCTTCGTAAACGTCTGGTGTCCACATATGGAAAGGCACGGCGCTGATTTTGAAGGCCAAACCTGCCAGAACGAAAACGAGGCCGAAGAGTTCGCCGTTTGAAATGCCGCCCTGCATCGCCGCTGCGATACCGTCGAATCCGGTGGTTCCGGTAAAACCATAGAGCAGCGACATGCCGTAAAGCAGAATACCGCTCGCCAAGGCGCCAAGGACGAAATATTTCAGGCCCGCTTCGGCCGAACGGTTGTCCTTGCGCATGAAGCTGGCAAGCACATAGGCGGCAAGGCTGTTGAGCTCGAGTCCGACATAAAGCGTCAAAAGATCCCCCGCCGATACCATCATGCCCATGCCGATGGATGCGAACAGGATCAATACAGGATATTCCGCCCGCAAAGCGCCGCCCTGAGCAAAGAAACGCGGCGCGACCATGATGCAGACCGCAGCCGACACATAGATCAGCAGCTTGGCGAATGCCGCAAAGGCATCGGCGCGGAACAGGCCGTCAAAAGCAATGCCATGCGTCGTCGGGCACAGTAGCGCGACGCCCGCAGCGGCCAGCGCCAGCACGGAAAGCCAGCTGATCGCTTGCGTCGCCCGGTCCCCGACATAGGCGGCAACCATCAACAGGAGCAGCGCTGCCCCCGTCAGGATGAGTTCCGGCATCACCATCAGCAAAGAGGATGCTTCAAACATTAATGTGCTTCCCCTTCAGCGCCATGATGCGCCATTGGTTCGGCAGTCTTGGCCTCCCCCATCTTGAAATGCGCGTCACCAGCAGGCTTGGCCGATCCGGTTTGCGCAACCAGTGTCAGTACATCCTGCCGCATCGGCGCAAGGAAACTTTCGGGGTAAACGCCCATCCAGAGCACCACGGCAGCAATCGGCGCCAGCAGCCACATCTCCCGCATCGAGAGATCCGGCATGGCCGCTGCGTCCGCGTTCACCTGCTCTCCATAACATACGCGGCGATAGAGATAGAGCATATAGGCTGCACCCAGAATGACCCCGGTGCCACAGATCAGCGCAACCCAGCTGCTCGCTTTATAAATGCCAATCAGCGAGAGCAGTTCGCCGACAAAATTGCTGGTGCCGGGTAGTCCAACAGACGCCATGGTGAACAGCATGAAGAGAACGGCGTAGCGCGGCATATTGATCGACAAGCCGCCATAACGCGCAATTTCCCGCGTATGCAGCCGGTCGTAAATAACGCCAACGCACAGGAACAGTGCGCCCGAGACAAGACCATGGCCAAGCATGACCATGATCGCGCCTTCTATGCCCTGCTGGTTGAAGGCGAAGAGACCCGCAGTCACGATCGCCATGTGCGCGACGGATGAATAGGCGATGAGCTTTTTCATGTCGCTTTGCACCAGAGCCACAAGCGAGGTGTAGATGACAGCAACCATGGAAAGGCCAAAGACCAGCCAGACAAGCTGCGCCGACGCGTCAGGAAACATGGGGAGCGAGAATCGGATGAAGCCGTAACCACCCATTTTCAGCAGTACGCCCGCCAGAATGACAGAGCCAGCAGTTGGTGCCTGAACGTGTGCATCGGGAAGCCATGTGTGAACGGGCCACATAGGCATCTTCACCGCGAAACTGGCGAAGAAGGCGAGCCAGAGCCATGTCTGCGCCTGAGCTGGGAAGTCATATTCCAGCAGGACCGGGATCGATGTCGTGCCTGCCTCTCGCACCATCCACAGCATTGCGATCAGCATCAGGACGGAACCGAGCAGCGTGTAGAGGAAGAATTTATAACTGGCGTAAATCCGGTTCGCGCCGCCCCATATGCCGATGATGAGATACATCGGGATCAAACCGGCTTCGAAGAAAATGTAGAACAGAAAAATGTCCTGCGCGGTAAAGACGCCGATCATCAGCGTTTCCATCAGCAGGAACGCCGCCATATATTCGCCAACACGCTTGTCGATGCTGACCCAGCTTGCACCGATACAGATGGGCATCAGGAACAGCGTCAGCATGATCAGCATCAACGAAATTCCATCGATGCCCATAGCCCACGCGAAACGGCCGAAAATCGGCGCATATTCAGTAAATTGCCATTGCGGCGCATCAACAACCGTCTGGAAATTTGCCCAAAGGACAACACCCAGCGCGAGGTCAACCAGCGTTGCAGTCAGGGCAATCCACCGGGCCAGCTTCGCTTCAACGAAAAGGCAGGCGATCGCTGCCGCCATCGGAATGGCGAGCATCAGGGAAAGGATCGGAAAATCGAGCTGGTTCATGTCAGCGCACCATCGCCCAGGTTACTGCTGCGGAGAGGCCGATGAGCATCACCAATGCATAAGTGTAAAGATAGCCGGACTGTAGCTTTCGCGTATATTTGCCGCCAAAGACGACCGCAGCCGCCAGTCCGTCGGGACCGAAACGGTCGATCGTGCCTTCATCGCCCCGCTTCCACAGGACACGGCCAATGGCGAAGGCCGGCCTGACGAAAAGCACGTTGTACAGCTCGTCGAAATACCATTTGTTGAGCAGGAACAAATAGAGCAGGCGGAATTGGCTGATGAACCGTTCAGGCCAGCGATACGGCCGCATATAGGCCATGAAAGCAATGAAGAGGCCGATCAGCATAACCCCGCCGGGAGCGAGTTTCACCCACAGCGGCACGCCATGCATGGCGTGCATCAGATGTTCGTTAAAGGCGATACTGCCCTTCCAGAATTCCATGCCATGTTCGGCATCGACAAATGGCAGGTGGAAAATGAAGCCGGAGAAAATCGCGCCCAGTGCCAACACGCCAAGCGGGATCAGCATGCTCCACGGGCTTTCATGGGGGTGATAGCCGCCGGTGCCGTCTGGCGCGGCATGGTCGTGATGTTCATGCGCGGGGGCTTCGTCCTCGGGTTCCTCATGCTGACCATGGACAGCATGCTGGATATGCTCTGACGCGGCCCATCGCGCCTTTCCGAAAAAGGTCAGGAAGATGAGCCGCCAGCTATAGAAACTGGTGAGGAGTGCCGCGAATGCCCCGACATAGAAGGCGCCGATACCGCCACCGCCGGATGCATAGGCCGCTTCAAGGATCGCATCCTTCGAATAGAAGCCCGCAAAGCCAAAGACGTTGATGATTCCGACGCCCGTAATCGCCAGCGTGCCAGCCATCATGGCCCAGAAAGTGAGCGGGATTTCCTTACGCAATGCGCCATAATAGCGCATGTCCTGTTCATGATGCATCGCATGGATCACCGAACCCGCGCCAAGGAACAGCAGCGCCTTGAAAAAGGCGTGTGTGAACAGGTGGAACATCGCCGCGCCGTAAGCGCCGACGCCCGCGGCAAAGAACATGTAGCCAAGCTGACTACAGGTCGAATAGGCGATGACCCGCTTGATATCGTTCTGACATGTACCGACCGTCGCCGCGAACAGGCAGGTGGCCGCGCCTACAACAGTGACGACACCCAATGCCACGTCGCTGGTTTCGAACATGGGCGATAGACGGCACACCATGAACACGCCCGCCGTCACCATCGTCGCAGCATGAATGAGCGCGGACACGGGCGTTGGCCCCTCCATCGCATCGGGCAACCATGTGTGCAGACCAAGCTGCGCCGACTTGCCCATCGCGCCGATGAACAGCAGCAGGCACAGGATCGTCATTGTGTCCCAGCGATGACCAAGGAAGGTTATGGTCGATCCGGCCATGGCGGGGGCGGCGTTCAGAATTTCAGGGATGGAGACCGTCTGGAACACCAGGAACGTTCCGAAAATGCCCAGCATGAAGCCAAGGTCACCGACACGGTTGACAACGAATGCCTTGATCGCAGCAGCATTGGCGCTCGGCTTTTTGAACCAGAAACCAATGAGCAGATAGGATGCGAGACCGACGCCTTCCCATCCAAAGAACATCTGGATCAGGTTGTTGGCCGTCACCAGCATCAGCATGGCAAAGGTGAAGAGCGAGAGATAGGCGAAGAAACGCGGCTGATCCGGGTCTTCCTCCATATAGCCCCAACTATACAGATGGACGACCGAGGACACCGTCGTCACCACGACCAACATCACGGCGGTCAGCGTATCGACGCGCAGCGCCCAGGCAACATCAAGATCGCCAGATTTCAGGAATGTCAGCACCGGCTGTACATAAGCCTCTGTTCCGCCCGTCAGGAAGGACAGGAAGATCGGCCAGCTTAGCGCACAAGAGATGAACAGCGCGCCGGTCGTCAGTAGCTTGGCAGGCACATTGCCGATGGCCCGGTTGCCGAACCCCGCGATGATAGCCGCCAGCAACGGGAGAAAGACGATAAGCTCGATTGTCATGGGATAGCTCAGCCCTTCATCCGGTTGACGTCATCGACGGCGATGGTGCCCCGGCCACGGAAGTAGATCACGAGGATGGCAAGCCCGATGGCTGCTTCACCCGCAGCGACGGTCAGGATGAACATGGAGAAGACCTGCCCTACCAGATCACCCAGATAGGCGCTGAACGCGACGAAATTGATATTGACGCTAAGCAGGATCAGCTCGATCGCCATCAGGATGATGATCACGTTCTTGCGATTGATGAAGATGCCCAGCACGCCCATCACGAACAAAATGGCGCTGACCACCAGATAATGCTGGATACCGATCATGGTCGCATCCCCATAAAAGAGGCCGTCAGCCCAGCGAAGGCTGGGGTCTCAGGCCGTTGCGCGCTGAGGCATGAGATGCCAGCCTTCGCTGGCATGACGGAGTAGAGGTTCACAGCTCCACCCCCTGCCCTATCGGCTGATTGACGTTGCGCGTGGCGTCCTGGGGACGGCGACGCACTTGCTTGCCGATATTCTGAGCGCGCACTCCGCCGCGCACGCGGTGGGTGAGGACAATCGCACCAATCATGGCGACCAGCAGGATCAGGCCGGCCGCTTCGAAAAGGAAGATGTACCGGGTGTAGAGAAGCTCACCGATTGCCTGAATATTCGGGGTCTGCGCCGCGATAGGTGCCACACGCCCGCCAAGGTCGATCGCGCCCACTTTCCATGCACCAATGCCCAGCACCATCTCAGCGGCAAGAATGATCGCCATCAGCGTACCAAAAGGCAGATACTCGACAAACCCGGCGCGCAGTTCGGCAAAGTCGATGTTCAGCATCATGACGACGAAGAGGAACAACACCGCAACCGCGCCGACGTAAACGATGACCAGTAGCATCGCGATGAATTCCGCCTGCAAAAGCACCATGAGGCCCGCCGCGTTAAAGAATGCCATGATGAGCCACAGCACGCTATGCACCGGATTGCGGGCGAATATCGTCATCGCGCCGCTGGCGATGACCAGCGCGGCGAACAGATAAAAGGCGATGGCGTGAATCACAGAAACTCAACCCCCGTTCGTGTCGAGCGCAGTCGAGACACGCTGCGCTTGCTTTCCCTTGCCTTGCGTCCCTCGACTGCGCTCGGGACGAACGGATTCGAGGGTGTGATATGATGCGTGCCCATTAACGATAGGGCGCATCGGCGGCAAGGTTCGCGGCAATCGCCCGCTCCCACTTGTCGCCGTTTTCAAGCAGTTTCGACTTGTCGTAGATCAGCTCTTCGCGCGTCTCGGTCGCATATTCGAAATTCGGCCCCTCAACGATGGCGTCGACCGGGCAGGCCTCCTGACAGAAACCGCAATAGATGCACTTGGTCATGTCGATGTCGTAGCGGGTTGTCCGGCGGCTGCCGTCTTCGCGCGGTTCGGCCTCGATGGTGATTGCTTGGGCCGGACACACCGCCTCGCACAGCTTGCACGCGATGCAGCGTTCCTCGCCATTGGGGTAGCGGCGCAATGCATGCTCACCGCGAAAACGTGGGGACAGCGGGTTCTTCTCGAAGGGATAGTTGATCGTGGCCTTTGGCTTGAAGAAATATTTCAACGTCAGCCAATGGGCCTTCACAAACTCCCAGAGGGTGAAGGATTTGATGATGTGTCCGACGCTCATTTCTCAATCCACCCTCATCGTGGTGATCCTAGTTAGACGCACGGGACGGTCCAAGCGCCCGCGAACGTCAGCAATGCATGTTCCGACCACATTCAATTCATCGCTCGAACTTGGTATGGAGAACTCCATCCACATACGGTCATCAAGTGCACGTTTAATCGAGCTAAACTTGCCGATAACTTGCCCCCCGGGCTGTCCATGAATGGTGATTGATCGATCGGCGTTAAATTCCATGCCGCTGATCGACTTTCCATCCACCGGTAGCTGAATCATCCGAACCTGCGGCTTTTCAGCATCTCCAACGACCAAGGGCATAATGCCTTCAAAAGCGATTCCTGCCTCATTGAATTGAACCGAGCCAGCTTCTGCCTTCTCCCCAGCTCCAAAAAGGCATTCGATCCGGCCAACGACCGGCCCAGAAGGCGGTAGAGGAGGTGTCATTAGCATTGAGAAGATTACTGCTGGCGTCATCCCCCATACCTCGTCAGCATGAGGAAGCCCGAGACCAGGAAGACCCAGAAGAGCGACAACGGCAGGAATATCTTCCAGCCAAGACGCATGAGCTGGTCATAGCGGTAGCGGGGCACGGTCGCCTTCACCCAGGAGAAGACGAAGAAGAAGAACAATATCTTGGCGAAGAGCCAGATGATACCCGGCACCATGTAGAGCGGCGCCCAGTCGAAGGGCGGCAGGTAGCCGCCCCAGAACAGGATGGCATTGAGCGCGCACATCAGGATGACGTTGGCATATTCGCCGAGCCAGTAGAGAGCGAAGCTCATCGAGCTGTATTCGGTCTGATAGCCCGCGACGAGTTCGCTTTCCGCTTCGGTCAGGTCGAAGGGCGCGCGCGCGGTTTCGGCCATGGCGGAGATCAGGAACACCACCGCCATCGGGAAGAGCAGCGGGTTGAAGCCATGGCCGTTGATGAAGCCGTAATAGCCCTTCTGACTCTCAATGATGGTCGAAAGGTTGAACGACCCGGCCCACAGGACCACCGAAATCAGTACGAAGCCGATGGAGACTTCGTAGCTGATCATCTGCGCCGAGGCGCGCATCGCCGAATAGAAGGGATATTTGGAATTGGACGCCCAGCCCGCGATCACCACGCCGTAAACACCCAGCGAACTGATCGCGAGGATGTAGAGCAGGCCCACATTGATGTCGGCCAGCACCACGCCGACATCGAACGGTATGACCGCCCACGCCATCAGCGCCACGGTGAAGGTGATGATCGGCGCAATCAGGAACAAGGCGCGGTTCGCGGCAGACGGGATGATGGTTTCTTGCAGGAAGACCTTCAGGCCATCGGCAAAGCTTTGCAGCAGACCAAAGGGGCCGACCACGTTCGGCCCGCGCCGCAACGCCATCGCCGCCCAGATCTTGCGGTCGGCATAGATGATCATCGCGACCGCCAGCATCAGCGGCAGGGCAATAAGCAGAATGCCGATGATCGTGGCGAGCAGCCAGGCGCCTTCGAAGGGCAGGCCCAGGGTTTGGAAGAAAGCGGTCATAGCGCGAGCCGTCCATCAAAGCCCTCTTCCTTGAGGGAGAGGGTTGGGTGAGGGTGTGCGGCGATGAGGAAAGAACCGAAACGTCGACCCCCCTCACCCCGACCCTCTCCCCGCCGGGGAGAGGGAGAATAAAGTGCAGCGTTTTTCATCATTCCGCTGCCTCCGCAAATTCTTCGCCGTGCAGCAGTTCGGCCGAGCAGCGCTGCATGGTGGGACTCGCGCGGCAGATGCTGTTGGTGAGGTAGAAGTCCTTGATCGGATAGGCAAATTCACCCTCCGGTTTGATGGGCAGCTTGGGCGGCGCCCATTCATAACGCGCCAATCCTTCGAACCCCAATGCCGGGACAGCTTTGACCATTTCGGCGCGCAATCCCTCGAACGTGTCGAACGGCAGCGGACAGCCAAGCTTGTCAGACAGCGCGCGCAGGATCGTCCAATCCTCGCGGGCATCGCCCGGAGCGAAGACCGCCTTGTCGCCGCGTTGGACCCGGCCCTCCAGGTTTACATAGGTGCCAGCCTTTTCGGCATAGCTTGCGCCGGGCAGAATGACATCGGCGGCATGTGTGCCCTTATCACCATGATGACCGATATAGACTTTGAAGCTGCCTTCGAACGCCGAATAATCGACCTCATCCGCGCCAAGCGAGAACAGCAGCTTTGGCTTGGCGGCGGCCATAGCCTTGATGCCGCCGTCCATCGCATAGCCAAGCATCAGCCCGCCCATGCGTGCGGCGGCGAAATGCAGGACGTTAAAGCCGTTCCAGCCGTCCTTGACCAGTTTGAACTTGTCGGCCAGCGCCAGCGCCGCGCCGTGCGCGCCGTCCTTGGCAAGCACGCCGCCGCCAACGATCATCGCCGGACGCTGCGCACTCTTGAGCGCATCGCTCACTGCCTTGGGCAGCTTCGTCAGCAGGCTGGCGTCGTTGCCGAGCCATTCGATCTTGTAGGTAAGGTCGATTTCCGGGCCGATGGCGTAAACCTTCGCACCCTTCTTGATCGCCTTGCGGACACGCGTGTTGACCAGCGGCGCTTCCCAGCGGAGGTTGGTGCCAACGAGCAGGATCACGTCCGCCGTCTCCAGACCCGCGATGGTGGTGTTGAAATTGACCGCGGCAAGGTTCGACACATCATAGGCGAGGCCCGTCTGACGCCCTTCGAACATCGTGCCGCCCAGCCCCTTCACCAGTTCACGCGCGGCGAACATCGTCTCGCAATCGAGCATGTCGCCCGCGACTGCCGCGACGCTCTTGCCCGCGCTCTTGGCGGCCTTGGCGATGGCGGCGAAGGCGTCGTCCCAGCTTGCTTCGATCAGTTTCCCGCCCTTGCGGACATAGGGCTTGTCGAGGCGGCGGCGGACGAGGCCGTCCACGGCGTGGCGCGTCTTGTCCGACGCCCATTCCTCGTTCACATCCTCATTGATGCGCGGCAGCGCGCGCAGCACCTGACGGCCCCGGCTGTCGAGACGGATATTGGTGCCGAGCGCGTCCATGACGTCGATGGCGAGGGTTTTCTTGAGTTCCCAGGGCCGCGCTTCGAACGCATAGGGCTTGCTGGTCAGCGCGCCAACCGGGCACAGGTCCACCACATTGCCGGACAGTTCGCTGGTCACGGCATGTTCCAGATAGCTGGTGATCTGCATATTCTCACCGCGACCGATCGCACCGATTTCCTCGACCCCGGCCACTTCCTCGGCAAATCGGACGCAGCGGGTGCACTGGATGCAGCGGGTCATCACCGTCTTGACCAGCGGCCCCATATATTTCTCGGTCACCGCCCGCTTGTTCTCGTCATAGCGGCTATAGCCCTTGCCATAGGCGATGGACTGGTCTTGCAGGTCGCACTCGCCGCCCTGATCGCAGATCGGGCAGTCGAGCGGGTGGTTGATGAGCAGGAACTCCATCACCCCTTCGCGCGCCTTCTTCACCATCGGGCTGTCGGTGCGGATTTCCTGCCCCTCGGCGGCGGGCAGCGCGCAAGACGCCTGCGGCTTGGGCGGTCCGGGTTTCACCTCGACCAGACACATGCGGCAATTGCCCGCGATGGAGAGGCGCTCATGATAGCAGAAACGCGGGATTTCCTTGCCCGCAAGCTCGCATGCCTGCAACACGGTAGCGCCTGCGGGAACTTCGAGTTCTACGCCGTCGACGGTTAGTTTAGGCATTAGCTTGCCATCCCAGTAAATTCGTCATGCTGAACTTGTTTCAGCATCCATCCCGCAGTCAGAACCGAAGATGCGAGAGGAAGAATGGACCCTGAAACAAGTTCAGGGTGACGGAGGGGAAGAAAAATGGTCACTCCGCGGCCTCCATCATCGGGGCGCTGCCCTTATTCTCTTGAATCCGCCGTTCGATTTCGGGGCGGAAATGGCGGATGAGGCCTTGGATCGGCCAGGCGGCGGCGTCGCCCAGCGCGCAGATAGTGTGGCCTTCGACCTGCTTGGTGACTTCCTGCAAAATGTCGATCTCGCTGATGTCGGCGTCGCCTGTGCGCAGGCGCTCCATCACGCGCCACATCCAGCCTGTGCCCTCGCGGCAGGGGGTGCACTGGCCGCAGCTTTCATGCTTGTAGAAATAGCTGAGGCGCGAAATGGCGCGGACGATGTCGGTGGACTTGTCCATGACGATGACAGCGGCGGTGCCAAGGCCGGAGCCAAGTTCCTTGAGGCCGTCGAAGTCCATCGGCGCATCCATGATCTGCTTGGCCGGAACCAGCGGGACCGAGGAGCCGCCGGGGATGACGGTGAGCAGATTGTCCCAACCGCCTTTTATGCCGCCCGCATGACGGTCGATCAGTTCGCGGAAGGGGATGCTCATCGATTCCTCGACGACGCAGGGCTTGTTCACATGGCCGCTGATCTGGAAGAGCTTGGTGCCCTTGTTATTGTCCCGCCCGAAACTGGAGAACCAGGCCGCGCCGCGCCGTAATATGGTGGGCGCGACCGCAATGCTTTCCACATTGTTGACGGTGGTGGGGCAGCCATAAAGGCCCGCGCCCGCCGGGAATGGCGGTTTCAGGCGCGGTTGGCCTTTCTTGCCCTCAAGGCTTTCGATCTGCGCGGTTTCCTCGCCGCAGATATACGCGCCCGCGCCCCGGTGGACGAAGACGTCGAAATCATAGCCCGAACCGCAGGCGTTCTTGCCGATGAAGCCCTTGCCGTATGCTTCCTTGACAGCGGCGAAGAGGGTTTCAGCCTCCCGGATGAACTCACCACGAATATAGATGTAGGCGGCGCGGGCGCGCATGGCATAGCCCGCGACCAGCGCCCCTTCGATCAGCTTGTGCGGATCGTGGCGGATGATCTCGCGGTCCTTGCAGCTGCCGGGCTCGGATTCATCGGCGTTGATGACGAGGAAGCTCGGGCGGCCGTCCTTGCTTTCCTTCGGCATGAACGACCATTTGAGGCCGGTCGGGAAACCTGCACCGCCACGGCCGCGCAGACCGGACGCCTTCATGATCTCGATGATTTCTTCGGGCGTGTTTTCGAGCAGCTTCTTCGTATTGTCCCAATCGCCGCGCTTCATGGCAGCGTCGATATTCCATGGCTGGAAGCCATAGACATTGGTGAAGATGCGGTCCTTGTCGGAAAGGGGGGTGAAGTCGGTCATGCTCTCCCTCCCAAACCCTCTCCCTGAAGGGAGAGGGATATGAAGCCTTGCGGGCTTTGCCCGTTAGGCGAAGTTGGGTGAGGGTGTGCAAGGTTGAGGAAAGAGCCGAGGCGTCGAGCCCCCTCACCCCAACTCTCTCCCCGCAGGGGAGAGGGAGCATTAGTACACGCCATCACCACTGCCCCCTGTAATCGTGATTTTCCGTGACCATCTCTTTCAGGCAGGTCGGCCCGCCCTCAGGGCAGCTCGTCTGCCGCTCGATCTGCGGCCCGGCCTTCGGGCTTTCGCCCTTGGTCAGCGCGTCCAGTACGGCGTTCATGCTGTCGTAGGTCAGGTCTTCGAAATTATCGTCGTTGATCTGCACCATCGGCGCGTTGGCGCAAGCGCCAAGGCATTCGACTTCGGTCAGGGTGAACAGGCCGTCCGGCGTCGTCTTGCCTTTCACCAGCCCCTTGTTCTTGCAGGCCGCGAACACATCGTCGGAGCCGCGCAACATGCAGGGCGTGGTGCCGCAGACCTGCACATGATAGCGGCCGACAGGTGCGAGATTGTACATGGTGTAGAAGGTCGCGACTTCATAGACGCGGATATAGGCCATACCGAGCTGGCGGCCGATATATTCCATCACCGGCACGGGCAACCAGCCCTGCGTCTGCGTTTCCGCCCCCACCTGCCGCTGGGCAAGGTCGAGCAGCGGCATGACCGCCGACTGCTGGCGTCCCGGCGGATAGCGGGCGATGATCTCCGTCACCTTTTCGTCGTTCTCCGCCGTCCAGGCGAAATCGCCCCAGCGGGCGCGGACTTCGGCTTCGTCGGGGATTTGGGGTGCGTCAGCCATTCAGTTCACCGTCACCCCAGCGAAGGCTGGGGTCTCATGAGGTTGCGCGCCAATACCTGAGATGCCAGCCTGCGCTGGCATGACGCGGACGAAGGTGCGGGCTTGGGAGTCGCGTACGTCAGTCTTCACCGATCACACTCCCCGAACACGATGTCCATCGCGCCCAAAATGGCGGTCGCGTCGGCCAGCATATGGCCCTTGGTCATGAAATCCATCGCCTGCAAATGCGAGAAGGCGGTCGGGCGGATCTTGCAGCGATAGGGTTTGTTGGACCCGTCGCTGACCAGATAGACGCCGAATTCGCCCTTGGGGCTTTCGGTGGCGACATAGACTTCGCCGGCGGGGACGTGGAAGCCCTCGGTATAGAGCTTGAAATGGTGGATGAGCGCTTCCATCGAATGCTTCATCTCGCCGCGACGGGGCGGGACGACCTTGCGGTCCAGCGAGGCGATGGGGCCTTCGGGCATTTGTTGGAGGCACTGCTTCATGATCTTGGCGGACTGGCGCACTTCCTCAACGCGGACCATGAAGCGGTCGTAGCAGTCGCCATTGGTGCCGACCGGAATTTCGAAGTCCATACGGTCATAGACGTCATAGGGCTGCGACCGGCGCAAATCCCAGGGGATGCCGGAACCGCGGATCATCGGGCCGGAAAAGCCCCATGCGATCGCGTCGTCCTTGCTGACCACGGCGATGTCGACATTGCGCTGCTTGAAGATGCGGTTGTCGATGACCAGGCTCATCGCATCCTCGAACAAGCGAGGCAGACGGGTGTCCAGCCATTCGGCGATGTCGGTCAGCAGCTTGAGCGGTACATCCTGATGCACGCCGCCGGGCCGGTAATAGGCGCTATGCATGCGCGCGCCCGACGCGCGTTCGAAGAAGTTGAGGCAATCCTCGCGGATTTCGAACACCCACAGGTTCGGCGTCATCGCGCCCACGTCCATGACGTGCGACCCGATGTTGAGCATATGATTGCAGATGCGGGTCAGTTCCGCGAAAAACACGCGCAGATACTGGCCGCGCAACGGCACTTCCAGGCCCAACAGCTTTTCAATGGCAAGCACATAGCTGTGCTCCATGGCGAGCGGTGAGCAGTAATCGAGCCGGTCGAAATAGGGCAGCGCCTGCAAATAGGTCTTGTACTCGATCAGCTTTTCAGTGCCGCGATGGAGCAGGCCGACATGGGGATCGATGCGCTCGACGATTTCGCCGTCCAGTTCCATCACCATGCGGAGCACGCCGTGCGCGGCGGGATGCTGCGGACCGAAGTTGATGGTGTAATTCTGGATCTGCGTTTCGCCCGCAGCGTCGTGCGGCAGCGTTTCGGTTATGGAGGTCACTTCTTCTCCCCTCCTGCCTTGACCGGTGAGGGTGCGCCGGGCGCTTCGGGTTTCGCCTTTTCATCGCCGGGCAGCACATATTGCGCGCCTTCCCATGGCGACATGAAATCGAAGGTGCGGAAATCCTGTGCCAGCTTGACGGGTTCATAGACGACCCGCTTGGCTTCTTCCGAATAGCGCAGCTCGACATAGCCAGTGAGGGGAAAATCCTTGCGCTGCGGATGTCCCTTGAAGCCGTAATCGGTAAGGATACGGCGCAAATCGCGGTTACCGGAGAAGATCACGCCATACATGTCGAAAACTTCGCGTTCCAGCCAGCCAGCGACCGGCCAGATGTCCGTGATGCTGGGGACCGGCGTGTCCTCGTCGGTCGTCACCTTGACACGGATACGGTGATTTTTCGTGAGGCTGAGCAAATGATAACAGACCTCGAACCGCTCCGGTCGATCAGGATAATCCACGCCCGCGATTTCCATGAGCTGTTGATAGGCAAGGTCATCGCGCAGCTTCACCATCGCATCGGGCAGCGCGTCGCGGGTGACGGTGACGCTGATTTCGTCCACGGCATCAACCAGATCGACAATCGTACCGCCCAGCGCCGTGCGGATCGCGTCGGCCACGCCTTCATTGCTCGCATATTTGGGTGCGGGGTGGTT
Source organism: Rhizorhapis sp. SPR117 (assembly GCF_021742065.1). The sequence continues at coordinate 26,428 of NZ_JAKKIE010000023.1, read as the reverse complement.
CATTTTTGAGACCCGATCACAACCCGTTCGTCCCGAGCGAAGTCGAGGGACGCTGGCTTGGCGCAAACGTGTCTCGACTTCGCTCGACACGAACGGAGGTTGGAACTTGCGAAACGGATCACCGTTCAATCGTCCCGATACGGCGGATTTTCCGCTGAAGCTGCATCACGCCATAGAGCAGCGCTTCGGCGGTCGGCGGGCATCCGGGGACGTAGATGTCCACAGGCACGATCCGGTCGCAACCGCGCACAACGCTATAGCTATAATGATAATAGCCGCCACCATTGGCGCAGCTTCCCATGGAAATGACGTATTTCGGCTCGCTCATCTGGTCATAGACCTTGCGCAGCGCGGGGGCCATCTTGTTGCAGAGCGTGCCCGCGACGATCATGACGTCCGACTGGCGCGGGGATGCGCGCGGGGCGACGCCGAAACGCTCCATGTCGTAACGCGGCATGTTGACGTGGATCATCTCCACCGCGCAGCACGCCAGGCCGAACGTCATCCACCAGAGCGAGCCGGTGCGGGCCCAGTTGAACAGATCCTCGGTCGAGGTGACGAGAAAGCCCTTGTCGTTCACTTCGCCTGTGAGCGACTGGAAATAGTCCTGATCCGGCAACGTGCCTGTTGGCGGCGGCGTGTGTGTGAGTTCTACTCCCAATCGAGCGCTCCTTTTTTCCACGCATAGACAAGGCCAAGCACCAGCTCTAATATGAAGATCATCATCGTCACCCAGCCTGCCCAGCCGATTTCCTCAAGGCTGACTGCCCAGGGAAAGAGAAACGCCGCTTCAAGATCAAAAACAATGAAGAGAATGGCGACGAGATAGAAACGTACGTCGAACTGGCTGCGCGGGTCCTCGAACGCCGGAAATCCGCATTCATATTCGGCCAGCTTGTCCGGGCTCGGCTTATGCGTGCCCGTGAGGCGCGATACTGCCATCGGCAAAAATACAAACAGGCTCGACAGCGCCAAAGCAACGCCAAGAAACAGCAGAATCGGCAGATATTGCGATAGATCGACCAAAGAGACTCTCACTTGCAGGATGTCTTGGGCGCGCTTTTAGGCAGATGAGCCACGAGGGGCAAGCCTGCCGCAGTGCAAAAAATGCGGAATATCGTGTATAGCTGCTTCTATCGCAAAGCCGAGGCAACAAGCTTGTGGAGTTTGCTGTGGATTACGTCATTCCCGGCAATAAATTCGCGCCGTTCGATACAGCGGTCACCGCCCCGGAAATCGGTCACGAACCCGCCTGCTTCTCGCACAAGCAACATACCCGCCGCCACGTCCCAGGGCGACAGGTCGCTTTCCCAGAATCCATCATACCGACCCGCCGCGACATGGGCGAGATCGAGAGAAGCCGCGCCGAAACGCCGGACGCCAGCAACTTCAGGAGCAACAGCACCAAAAATCCGCGTCCATTGCGACAAATCACCATGGCCCAGATAGGGAATGCCGGTCGCAATCAGCGAATCTGCCAGATCGCGGCGGGCAGACACTCTTAGACGCCGGTCCTGCTGCCAGGCCCCGCGATTTTTTTCCGCCCAATAGCTTTCATCGGTCAACGGCTGATAGACAAGGCCGGTCGTGATTTCGCCCCAGCCGCCGCCAAGCTTTGGTTCCTGCACACCAATGGAGATGGCGAAATGCGGGACGCCGTGCAGAAAATTGCTTGTGCCATCGAGCGGATCGATGATCCAGCGCGGCTTATCGGGATCACCCACGATCTCACCGCCCTCTTCCATCAGGAACCCCCAGTCGGGTCGGGCTTTCAGGAGTTCATCGTACAGGGTGCGCTCGGCACGCTGATCGGCCATAGACACAAAATCCGCCGGTCCCTTGCGGGAAACCTGCAGATGCTGAACCTCGCCAAAGTCGCGGCGCAGGCGTGGGGCGGCCTTGCGCGCGGCGCGTTCCATGACGGTGAGAAGGCCTGAATGGGATACCATATTAATCTCCCCCCTCCCGCTTGCGGGAGGGGTTGGGAGGGAATGTTACAGGAGAGCCATCCAACAGGCCCTCCCCTTGATCCCCTCCCGCAAGCGGAAGGGGAGACGGATCACTCCGCGCGCTTCACATATTCGCGTTCGTAGACATCGACCACGATTCTGGTGCCCGTTGTGATGTGCGGGGGAACCATGACACGCACGCCGTTATCGAGGATCGCGGGCTTGTATGATGCAGACGCTGTCTGCCCCTTCACAACCGCATCGGCTTCCACCACCGTTGCTTCGATGGTTTCGGGAAGCTGCACCGAAATCGGGCGTTCGTCGTACATTTCCAGCGTCACATCCATGCCGTCCTGCAAAAATGCCGCGGCATCGCCCAGCATGTCGAGCGGCAGGTTGATCTGCTCATAAGTATCCTTGTCCATGAAGACGAGCATGTCGCCTTCCGCATAAAGATACTGAAAATCCTTTGTATCGAGCCGGATGCGCTCAACCGTTTCGGCGGAACGAAAGCGCACATTATTCTTGCGTCCGTCGATCAGGTTTTTCAGCTCCACCTGCATATAGGCGCCGCCCTTGCCCGGCTGGGTATGCTGAATCTTCACGGCGCGCCACAGGCCGCCTTCATATTCGATATTATTGCCGGGACGAATGTCCACGCCGCTGATCTTCATCGCGCATCTCGCTTTTCAAGGATGTTAAAGAGCCGTTGGGCTGCGCCTCTATCCTTTAGGCGCGCGAGTGGCAAGGGGGAGGACCGCCCCAAAAGCCCGAACACCGGCAGCCGCCCCTTCTTCATGGTTCCACACCGCGCTGCTGACGGCGATGAAATCTGCCCCTGCATCGACCAGCGGCTTTGCATTGTCCGCCGTGATCCCGCCAATCGCCACGCAGGGGAGGCCGAACACGGTAGTCCACCATGAGAGAATCGACGGATCGGGGCGATGCGTGGTTTCCTTTGTCGTCGTGGGATAGAAAGCCCCGAAAGCCACATAATCGGCGCCCGCTTCGCCCGCTTCCATGGCGAGATGGCGGCTGTCATGACAGGTGACACCGATTTGCGCCGAAGGACCAAGCAGTTTTCGCGCCTCGCGCGCGTCGCCATCCCCCTGCCCCAGATGTACGCCATCCGCGCCGCATTCCTGGGCCAGGTCCATCCTGTCGTTGAGGATGAAAGCCACATCGCGCACGGCGCAGATGGGGATCAGCGTTTCGGCAGCCTTTAAAATGGCCTCGTCAGAGACGCCCTTGAGGCGCAACTGAAACGCCGCGACTTTCCCAGCATCCAGCGCCGCCGCCAACTTGTCCGCGAAAACAGCGTCAATGACAGGCGGCGAAATCAGGTAAAGCTGACAGGCGGGCCGCCGGTCCTTCGTGTCGAACCGCGTGGCGAAAGATGGGTCGAGCGGGATGTCATCGTCAAGGATTTCAGAGGTCATTGTGCCCGACTACCCTTTTCGTCATTCCCGCGAAAGCGGGAATCCATCTCCCTATGCGACGTTTCTGGATAAGGCCAAAGGAGATGGATTCCCGCTTTCGCGGGGATGACGAAATAATAATTATTCCTCAGGCGACCTTTTTCGTCGAAGCGGTGTAGATTTCGTCGATCGCGGCACCCAGTGACTCGTCAAACGCGGCGGCGCTCATCTGATGGCGCAGATCCTGCAGCAAGGCCCGGCTGAAGCTGGCGATCATGCCGCGATTCTTTGCAAGCTCCACGCAGGCCTCCGGACGACTATATCCGCCTGAGAGCGCGACCACCCGCAGCACGCGAGGATGATCCACCAATGGTCCAAACAGGCCAGCTTTGGCGGGGATCGAAAGCTTCAGCATCACCTTGTCATCGCCCGGCATCGCGTCAAGCGCCTTCAACAATTCTTCGAGCAGTATCTGATCGGCATCGGCCCGTTCCGGGCTTTTGATGTTCACTTCCGGTTCGAGGATAGGCATCAGACCGGCGGCAAGAACCTGTCTGCCAACTTCGAATTGTTGCTTCACGATTGCGGCAATGCCCTCACGATTGGCGAGATTGATGACCGACCGTTCCTTTGTGCCGAACATGCCCAGCCCCTTGGCCCGCCTCAGCAGCACATCGAGATCAGGCATCGGCTTCATGAGCTGAACGCCATTTTCCTCCGCTTCCAGTCCCTTGTCGATCTTGATGAAGGGAACCACGCCGCGTTCTTTCAGGAGAGCGGGAACAGGCTTGCCGTCCGCCTGGCCGTCCATGGTGCGTTCGAACAGGATTGCCCCGATCACCTTTTCGCCTGTGAAAACCGGCGAAGTGATGATCCGCGAACGCATCTGGTGGATCAGGCCGAACATTTCCTCCTCGGAGGACCATGCATCATCTTCAATGCCATAGCCTTTCAAGGCCTTGGGCGTCGAACCTCCGCTTTGGTCGAGCGCAGCGATAAAGCCGTTACCGCCTGCAATCTTGTTCATCATGTCCTGTTCGCGCATCTGTACACACCCTTTTGCTGTATTCGCATCGCCTCCCGACGACGGAAGTAAATAAAATTATCAGCCCATAAGCGCTTTGACGCCAGGAAGTTCCTTACCTTCCATCCATTCAAGAAAAGCGCCGCCTGCGGTGGACACAAAGCTGAAATCGCCTGCGACACCGGCATGGTTCAATGCCGCAACGGTATCGCCACCGCCCGCTACAGAAACAAGCGAACCTTCGCGGGTCAGTGCCGCGGCGGTTTTGGCGAGCGCTACGGTCGCTGCGTCGAAGGGCGGAATTTCAAACGCACCCATGGGACCATTCCACACCAGCGTCCTGCATATCTTCAACACGTCGGCCAGCGCCTCCACGGCAGCGGGACCGACGTCCAGGATCATTTCATCAGCGGCCACTTCGTGGACGTTGACTGTGCGGGTCGGCGGGTTGGCGGCGAACTCTTTCGCCACCACTACGTCATAGGGCAGATGTACGGTGCAATTCGCCGCAGCCGCAGCCTCAAGGATTGCCTCGGCAGTGTCCGTCAGATCATGTTCGCACAGCGACTTGCCGACGTCCACACCGCGCGCGGCGAGGAAAGTGTTGGCCATGCCGCCGCCAATGATCAGATGATCGACCTTGGTCACAAGATGCGTCAGCACGTCCAGCTTGGACGAGACTTTGGCGCCGCCAACAACCGCCGCGACGGGATGTTCGGGTGCTCCCAGCGCTTTTTGAAGGGCATCGAGTTCTGCCTCCATGGCGCGACCGGCAAAGGCGGGAAGCACATGGGCAATGCCCTCGGTAGAGGCATGGGCACGATGTGCAGCGGAAAAGGCGTCGTTGACATACAGATCGCCAACCGCCGCAAAGCGCTTCACCACTGCCGGATCGTTTTTTTCTTCACCACCGAAGAAGCGGGTATTTTCCAGCACGGCAATGTCGCCAGGCCGAAGTGTCGCCACCGCCTCCTTGTCGCCTTCCCAGTCAATATACCGCACGGGCCTGCCAAGCACCTGTGAAAGCGGTTCGGCAATTTGCGCGAGCGAAAATTCGGGAGTCGGTGCCTTGGGCCGACCGAAATGCGACAGGACAAGCACCTTCGCACCCCGGTCGGACAGTTCATTAATAGTGGGAACGGCTGCGCGGAGACGGGTATCGTCGCTCACCACGCCATCCTTCATCGGCACATTCAGATCTTCGCGGACGAGCACGGCCTTACCGACAATGTCGCCCATATCATCAAGTGTTTTGAATGACTTCACAGCCGTTTCTTCATCCCTACTTAAAGAAGGCCAGCAACCACATTGGTCGTATCGACCATGCGGTTGGAGAAGCCCCATTCATTGTCATACCAGCTGAGCACGCGCACCAGCTTGCCGTCGATCACCGCCGTTTCCAGGCTGTCTACCGTAGAGCTGGCCGGCCAGTGATTGAAGTCGATGGATACCAGCGGCTCGTCGGTATAGGCGAGCACACCCTTGAGCGGGCCGGATTCCGACGCGGCCTTCAGGAAGCCATTCACTTCCTCAATAGTCGTGTCGCGTTTGGGCGTGAAGGTCAGGTCAACCACCGATACGTTCGGCGTGGGCACGCGAATAGACGATCCATCGAGCTTGCCTTTAAGTTCGGGCAGCACTTCGCCCACGGCGCGGGCGGCGCCGGTGGTGGTCGGGATCATCGACATGGCGGCAGCGCGTGCGCGGCGTTTGTCGGGATGAATCTGATCCAGGATCTTCTGATCGTTGGTATAGGCGTGGATCGTGGTCATCAGGCCGCGCTCAATGCCGATCGTGTCATTCAAAACCTTGGCAATGGGCGCAAGGCAGTTGGTCGTGCAGCTTGCGTTCGAAATGACGATGTCGTCGGCGGTCAGGTCGCCATGGTTGACGCCAAAAACAACCGTGCGGTCGACGCCCTTGGCCGGAGCCGAAATGACCACCCGCTTTGCGCCTGCTGTCAGATGCTTGCCTGCTGAAGCCTTGTCAGCAAAAAAGCCGGTGCATTCGAGCGCGATGTCAACGCCGTTGGCCGCATGGGGCAGATTGGCCGGATCGCGCTCGGCGGTCACGATGATGCGCTTGCCATTGATGATGATGTCGTTGCCGTCAACTTCCACCGAACCGGGGAATGGACCGTGAACGCTGTCCCGCTTGAACAGCAGGGCGTTGGATTTGGCATCGGCCAGGTCATTGATGCTGACCAGTTCCAGATCGTGATCGGTACGTTCCAATATTGCGCGGGCCACAAGGCGGCCGATCCGGCCAAAACCGTTGATCGCAACTTTAACTGCCATCTCTTATTGCTCCTTATTGTCCAAGCGCCGAAACTATCTGTGGCGCAATCTTTGCGGCCGTGAGGCCAAAATAGTCGAACAGTGCTTCCGCCGGGGCGGATGCACCAAAACTGTCAATGCCGAAGCTGATGCCGTCAGGCCCGACATAGCGTTCCCAGCCAAAGGTCACGCCCGCTTCGATCGATACCTTCAATGCATCGGCGGGCAGCAGGTCGGCCTTATAGGCCGCGCTCTGTGCGTCGAACAGCGACCAGCACGGCATGGAAACGACGTCCGCGCCGATTCCCTTTTCCTCCAGCGCGGCGGCCACGTCGCATGCGGTTTCTACTTCTGATCCGCTGGCAAGCAACACCACGCGGCGCGGGGCGGTTGCCGCACGCAGACGGTAGGCTCCTTTAGCGCAGAGATTGTCGCTTTTTTCCAGCCGAAGCTGCGGCAAATTCTGGCGGGTCAGCGCCAGCAATCCCGGCCCGTCCTGCCGTTGCAGCGCCAGTTCCCAGCATTCAGCGGTTTCGACCGTATCGGCAGGACGATAGACGTCGAGGTTCGGAATCATCCGCAGGCTCATGACATGCTCGACAGGTTGATGCGTCGGGCCGTCTTCGCCAAGCCCGATGCTGTCATGGGTCATGACATAAACAACGCGCGTCTTTTGCAAGGCAGAAAGCCGGATTGCAGGACGGCAATAATCGGAAAAAACCAGAAAAGTACCACCATAAGGAATAACGCCGCCGTGCAGCGCCATGCCGTTCATCGCGGCCGACATGCCAAATTCCCGGATGCCGTAATAGACATAGCGGCCCGAATAATCGTCCTTGGTGAAAGGCGTCGTGGTTTTCGTCTTGGTATTGTTGGAACCGGTCAGGTCGGCCGAACCGCCCATGGTTTCGGGCAGCAAGACGTTGATCGCTTCCAGCGCCATTTCGCTCGCCTTGCGGGTCGCGACCTTCTTCGGCTCGGCCAGCAATGTGTCGATATAATGGGTAAGCGAAAATCCGGCGGGCAGCTCACCCGCCATGCGACGCTGGAATTCCTCACCTTTTAAATGGTCTGCAAGCCGTCCCCGCCATGCTTCATGCGCAGCAACGGAACGCTCGCCTGCCCGCTTCCATTCAGCCGCGACCTCTTCGGGGATCATAAAAGGCTCATGCGGCCAGTCCAGATAATCACGAGCCGCAGCGATTTCCTCGGCGCCCAGCGGCGAACCGTGAACGCTGTGCGAACCGGCCTTGTTGGGCGCGCCAAAGCCAATGGTGGTGTCGCAGGCAACAAGCGAAGGCCGGGGATCGGCCACGGCTTCGTTCAATGCGCGACGCACATCGTCGGGACTGTGCCCGTCGCATGAAACGACGTGCCAGCCGCTTGCAGTGTAACGGGCGCGAATATCCTCACTGGTCGACAGGCTGGTGGCGCCATCGATGGTGATCTTGTTGTCGTCCCACAACACGATCAGGCGCCCAAGACCCATATGCCCGGCAAGGCCGATCGCCTCATGGTTGATGCCTTCCATCAGGCAGCCATCGCCTGCGATTACCCAGGTGCGATGATCGACCAGATCATCACCGAATGTCGCGTTGAGGTGCCGTTCGGCCATGGCCATGCCGACAGCAGTGGCAAGCCCCTGCCCCAGCGGTCCCGTGGTCGTTTCAACGCCAGCCAGTTCGAAATTTTCAGGATGCCCCGCACATGGGCTGTGCAGCTGACGAAAATTGCGGATGTCGTCCAGCGTCGGTCGGGCATAGCCGGTCAGGTGCAGCAGCGAATAGATCAGCATTGATCCGTGACCTGCGGACAGCACGAAACGATCGCGGTCTGCCCAATGCGGCGTTTTCGGATCGAACTTCAGATATTCACGGAACAACACGGTGGCAACGTCCGCCATGCCCATCGGCATCCCCGGATGGCCGCTGTTTGCAGCTTGTACCGCATCCATCGACAGCGCCCGGATGGCATTGGCGAGTGTTTTTTCCGTGACGGTCATGTGGTGTCTGACTTCCTGATCTGTGAACGGCAAGAAACGGGCAGAGCCGAGTCGCTAAAAATCGCCTCCATTTGTCCGCTGGAACACAAGGCGTCAACCGCGCCGCGCAATAGGGTTTTTGCAAGACCCGCAAGCCATGCTATTCAGAGGCTATGTCAGACGACCGAATAATCATCGCCATTGGCCGTATAGAGCGCGCGCTTAGCCGCATTGAGTCGCTTCAACCCCCTTCTGATGGCGCACTTAGAGCCATGGAAGAAAAACATACGCAATTGCGAAACGAAACCAGCGCCGCCCTGGCCGATCTCAATCAGCTGATCGGACGCATTCAGGAGGGCAATCATGGCTGATATTTCCCTGAACGTCGGCGGACGGCAATATGATATTACCTGCCGCGACGGCGACGAACCGCGGCTGGAACAACTGGCCGAGATGATCGATGCCAAGGTGCAGGACGCTCGCCACTCGATTCCGGGCATCAATGAAGTGCGGCAATTGCTGTTCGCCGCATTGTTTCTGGCAGACGAACTCAACGACATAAAAGCGGCGGAGGAAACGAGCGAACGACCAGTTTCCGCGCCGGCGACAGACCCGCGTCTGGCCGATGCGCTCGAAAGTCTTGCCAACCGGGTGGAATCTCTTGCGTCAAGGCTTGCCGCAATGCCGGAGAACGCCTAGATTGGGGATGGCGGGCACTGCCTGGTACGAGCTTTAGCGAACATCCCTGAGGCGATATAACATCCTAGGGAGCTGTCCCTGCCCGGACCCTGGTCCGGATCACACGGCGCCCACCTGACGTGAAGGCGTCAGAGGATATTCCAGCAAACGGCCAATGCGGTCCCGCCACCCCTGCTGGGGGTTGGCGGGAGTGAGTCATTGCAGCTATTCGATCAAAGCAATGTGAATGACTTTCATGTTGCCATTTCCGGATAGGCGGGTCTTAGGGCGTGACGAGGCGAAGCAGCCCTACATTCATCGAAATCGACAGATGGCTCGCACCAGCAATTGCGGACATTCGGCATCACTGCCATATTGCCTGCATGGCCGACCAGTGTTGCTCCGCGAAAGGTAAGGAACTTGAGCTGCTTGCCAAGCAAGTGGATCAGCGGCGCGTGCTCGTGATCGTTCTGCTCATCAACGCCGTGATGTTCGTCGTGGAGTTCGGGGCAGGCATCGTTGCGGGCTCCACGGCCTTGATGGCGGACGCGACCGACATGCTCGGTGACGCACTCGTTTACGGGGTGAGCCTCTACGCGATCTCTCGCAGTAACCGCTGGAAGGCGGGCGCGGCGGCCTTCAAAGGAATGTTCATCCTGCTCCTTGGGTTGGGCATAGTTGTAAATGTTGCCGTGAAGTTGAGTAGCGGTGTCCCTCCCTCTTCGACCCTCATGCTCCTGTTTGGTGGAGCAGCCCTCGTCGCCAATCTTATTTGCCTGTCGTTGCTGTGGCGCTTCAGAAAACAGGACGTGAACATGGCGAGTACGTTCGAGTGCTCGCGCAACGACGTGATCGCGAACTGCGGCGTGCTGGTCGCCGCCGTAGCCGTCGCGGTGCTGTCGTCTCCGTGGCCTGACATTATTGTTGGTGTTGCGATGGCGGCCGTGGTGTTGCGTTCCGCCATCCGTGTCCTTGGGGATGCGCTGCCGCAGCTTAGGCCGGAACGCGCTTAGGTCTGCTTTCCTAGCTTTTCTGCTGTTCCCCGATCAGCCAAGCCTCGATAAACTGACGGTCCGGAATCAGAAGGTTAGTTGCGGTACGGCAATGGCAGAAATGTTGCGCGGAAACAGGCATTTCCTTAACAATCGTCATCCCAGCGAAGGCTGGGATCCATCTCTTTATCCACAAGCGATGATTTCCAGAGAATAGAGACATGGATCCCAGCCTTCGCTGGGATGACGGATGATTGGTGGGATGACGGATAATCAATGGTTCAATGGAGCCATTCCACCTACCCCATTGCGAATAGCGCCACGAGCGCGATACTCATCCCTCATGGAAACGCCTTCGAAACAGCAAATCCGTCAGGACGCCCGCCGCCGCCGGTCGTGCTTTGTCGAATCGCTGCCGCCCGTTGCGCTGCGGCTTGCCTTTCACGCGCCGCCCGCGCCGTTGATGCGGCTGATCGCGCCTGCTTCCTGCGTTGCGCTTTATATGCCGGTGGGCAGCGAGGCGCCTGCCGATAATTTTGCCGCGCCACTGGCGGATGCCGGGAAATCGCTGTGCCTGCCATGCATAGAAGACAATATGAAGGATATGCTGTTCCGGCAATGGACGCCCGGCGAAGAGCTGGTGCTTGGCCAGATGGGGGTCAGCGAACCGCCGCCCACCGGGCCGGCTGTCATTCCCGATGCGATCTTTGCGCCGTTGGTGGCGTTCGACCGCGCTCTCAATCGGTTGGGTCAGGGCGGCGGCCATTATGACCGGGTGTTCGTCCGCTTTTCCCATGCGCTGCGCATCGGCATCGCATGGTCGGCGCAGGAGCGGGACGATCTTGTGCTTGACCCGTGGGACGTGCCGCTGCACGCCATTGTCACCGAACGGGAATATATGGAAGGACAAACGGACCAATGAACCCAAGCTGGCGTAAACCCGCGGGTATGTTCCTGATATTGGGGATCATCGCCGTGTGGGCGGTGATCGTGGCCAGCATGGTGCACTATATTTCCATGCTGCCCGGCATCGTGCAGATGGTCGTTTACGCGGTGGCGGGGATCGTCTGGATCTTGCCGCTAAAGCCACTTCTCGCCTGGATGGAAACAGGGAAATGGCGCGAGTGACGGGACTTGAACCCGCGACCTCCGGCGTGACAGGCCGGCGCTCTAACCAACTGAGCTACACCCGCGTTCTGCGGTGAGGAGGCGCAGTTAGAAGAGGCTGTCACCCCTGTCAACCATCCTGACTGCTCTTGACCGAATTATCTGAAAATTCCTCCCGCGGGCGAGGCATCAATGTGCCGTGTTCGAACAGGAATCCAGCGATGTCAGGCTTGCCCGCCGCCGCAATCACGGTTTGCAAGATGATGAGCAGCGGCACAGCCAGCAATGCACCGGGCGTTCCCCATACCCAGCCCCAGAAGCTGAGCGACACGAGGATCAGCAACGGATTCATGGTCAACCGCCGCCCCAGCACCAGCGGCGTGATGGCATTGGCCTCCACCACATGAAAGCTGACCTGAATGAGCGCAGGCAGCAATGCCAGCCAGACATCGTCGAATACCATCAACCCGCCAAGGCCCATCAACACCGCTGCCAATATGGGGCCGAAATAGGGAATGAAGTTGAACAGCGCGACAATACCGCCCCACATCAGCGGCGATGGCATGTCGATCAGATACAGCGCCAGCGCCACGGCAAGCCCCAGGCTTAGATTGATAACGGCGATGGTGGTGACATAGGCTGACGTCGCATCCACAACATTCTGGATCACGCGGGCAACGGTCAACGCCCCATCGAAGCTGCCCCGGCTGCTGATTGTCTGATTACGCAGGTTCGTCCAGCCTGCGAGAAAGAAATAGATCACCAATATTGCAAACAACATCTGGACAATGACGGATGGCGCCGATGTTGCCGCCAGTTCGAGGAGGGAACGCGGCGCTTCGACAGCCGCCGTTTGCGCGGCGGCAATCGTTCCACTTGCCAACATTTGCACGGTTTGATCAACAAAGCGTTGAAGTTGCGAATAAAAATCTATGATCGGAGCCAGATTGGATTGAATCTGTTCGATCCGGTCAGGCAAGGCGCTGAACCAATCGGTCGCAGGCACGATGATGAGCACCAGCGCGACATTGGCAACCATGAGAAAGGAAATCACCGCGATAAGCGCAGCCAGCTTCGATGGCACCCCGCGCCGCTCCATCCATTCCAGAAAGGGCACGAGGGCAATCGCTATCACCAGCGCGGCCGTCAACGGCAGGAAGAACGCCGATCCCGCCTTAAGCGCGAAAGGCAATGCCAGAACAAGCCCGACGCCCCCGATAAGTGCAAGCGCGGCCAATAGCCGATCCCTGCGGCGTTCCATTTCGGCCTGATCCCGTGTTCTCATTCCACACCGCCTGCTGGCGGCCCGCAAGACGCAGGCACGCATGGCAATGCAGATAGTCGTTCTCTCGTCCGGCGTAAATCGCCTGAGAGGGCTTTTGATGACAGTCTTTTTGGGCCTATGTTCGACAGCGGGAGAAGGAGAGCGGACACCAATGGAAAACCGGCTGATTCTGGTCATTGACGCGGGCACGACATCGACCCGCGCGTTGATATTCACGCGGGCCGGGCACTGCCTGGCCATGGCGCAGGAGGAAATCGACCAGCATTACCCCCAACCCGGCTGGGTAGAACATGACGCGGCCCAGATCTGGGATCGGACGCTTGCCTGTATCCAGACTGTTGTCGGACAGGTTGAAGACACCAGCCTGCTGTCCGCCATCGGCATCACCAACCAGCGTGAAACAGTGGTTTTCTGGGATCGGCGGACAGGAGAGCCGCTGGCCCCCGCCATCGTTTGGCAGGACCGGCGCACAGCCGACATATGCGCCCGGATGAAGGCAGCCGGGCATGAGGCCATGGTGACCAAAAAGACGGGGCTGTTGCTCGATCCCTATTTTTCGGCATCCAAGATCGCCTGGGCGCTGGAAAACTGGCCCGATCTGCGGGCTGCCGGGGATGCGTTGGCCGTGGGGACAGTCGAAAGCTATCTGATATTCCGGCTGACCGGCGGGCTGCATATCAGCGATGCCAGCAATGCGTCGCGAACCAGCCTGATGGACATAGAGCAGGGCTGTTGGGATGATGAACTACTGGCCCTGTTTGACGTCAAGCCGTCAACATTGCCACGGGTCGTGGACAATATCGGTCATCTTGCCACATGTGATCCGGCGCTGTTCGGACTGGCGCTGCCCATTTGCGGGCTTGCCGGGGACCAGCAGGCGGCCACCATCGGGCAAGGATGCCTTGAGCCGGGACAATGCAAGGCAACATATGGCACAGGCGCCTTCATCCTGTCGGTGACTGGAACGCAGCGGCGGCACAGCGCACATCGGTTGCTGTCGACGATTGGCTGGCAACAGGACGGCGTGCGGCATTATGCGCTGGAAGGATCGATCTTCGTCGCCGGCAGCCTGATCAAATGGTTGCGCGACACACTGGGCTTGATTGCAAGCGCTGCGGAAAGTGAGGCGTTGGCGCGAGAGGTCGAGGATAATGGAGGCGTCTATCTGGTCCCGGCCCATAGCGGTCTTGGCGCGCCCCATTGGAACCCGCATGCGCGCGGGCAGATTTCCGGGCTTGGCCTCGGATCGGCCAAAGCGCATATCGTGCGTGCCGCACTGGAAGCCATGGCCTATCAGACGCACGATCTGCAAGCCGCCTTTGCCGCCGATGGTGCGCCGTGGAGCGAATTGCGTATCGACGGCGGAATGAGCGTCAACGACTGGATGGCGCAGGATTTGGCCGATATCTTGCAAGTGCCCGTCATCCGTCCTGATTTCGTGGAAACTACCGCAAAAGGTGCGGCGATACTGGCGGCGGTGGGATGCGGGATGTACCCGTCCTTACGGGAGGCGGCGGCAGGAATGATTGGGCAATGCCGCACATTTGCCCCGGTAATAAGTACCAGTGACAGGAGCAACAGGTTGGCGGGCTGGCGGGCCGCATTGGCAGGCGTGTTGATGGGAAGGGAATGAAAGGCTTACTTCCGTCCGAACAATTTCTCTATGTCTCCATGACCCAATTTCACCCAGGTCGGGCGACCATGATTGCACTGCCCTGAATGCGGGGTGACTTCCATTTCGCGCAGAAGCGCGTTCATTTCGGCAACTGACAGCACCCGCCCTGCCCTGACCGACCCGTGGCATGCCATGGTGGCAGCGACGTGATCGAGCCGTTCTTTTAGCGATAGCGCCTCATCATAGGCGGTCAGTTCGTCGGCAAGGTCGGCGATCAGGCCCTTGACGTCCCCACTGCCCAGCATCGCAGGCGTGGCGCGGACCAGCATGGCAGCGGGACCGAAACGTTCCAGATCCAGCCCGAATTCAGTCAGTTCACCAATACGCGCTTCCAGCCGGTCACAGGCTGCTTCATCCAGTTCCACAACCTCAGGAAGGAGCAGCGCCTGTGATGCAACACCACTGCCATCCATGGCCCGGCGCATGCGTTCAAGGACAAGCCGTTCATGAGCTGCGTGCTGGTCAACGATCACCAGCCCGTCTTCGGCCTCTGCAACGATATAGGTTTTTGCGACCTGCCCGCGCGCAACGCCAAGGGGGAAGTTCTGACTTTCCGGCGGCGGTGCATAGGCGGGTTCGGCGCGGGCCTGCGGCGGCGGTGTGGTAAAAGTTGAACGATGATCCGCAACACCTTGATAATAAGGCTGTTCGGTAAAAATCGGCATGGCTCCGATGGGGGTTGGCGATGCCATCGGTTCCTGCTGCCAATTGCCCAGCGCGCCAGTGGAAGGGCGCTGGACGGACCGGAATCCCGCCTCATCCAGCGCGCGCTTCAGGCCGCTGACGATCATGCCGCGGATCATGCCGGGTTCGCGGAACCGCACTTCGGTCTTGGCCGGGTGGACGTTGACATCGACTTCACCGGGCGGCAGTTCGATGAACAGCGCCACTACCGGATGCCGGTCGCGCGCCAGCAGATCCGCATAGGCTCCACGCACCGCCCCCACGAGCAAGCGATCCTTCACCGGACGCCCGTTGACGAACAGAAACTGATGGTCGGCAACACCGCGATGATAGGTTGGCAGGCCCGCAACCCCGCTGACCTGTACGCCTTCACGCTCTAACGTCACGATGACGTGGTTGTCGGCCAATTCACGGTCGGTCAGGGCCGCAACCCGCGCCTCTCGGCTTTCACCCGGCTGAACCGCGATATTGCGACGTCCATCATGTTCCAATGTAAAGCCGATGTCAGGCCGTGCCATCGCAAGGCGACGGACGATGTCGGCGCAGGCGGCATATTCCGCCCGGGCGCTACGCAGGAATTTCCGGCGTGCGGGTACTTTTCCGAAAAGCTGTTCGACGCGGATGCGCGTGCCGGGCGGAATGGCGGCAGGCCCCTCCTCGACCAACAGGCCATTATCGACGATCCGGGTCCAGCCGTCGGCACCTGCCTGCCGGCTTTCGAGGCTGAGGCGTGCCACACTGCCGATGGAGGGCAAGGCTTCCCCGCGAAAGCCCAGCGTCACGACATTTTCGATAGCGTCATCGGGCAATTTCGAGGTGGCGTGCCGTTCCAGCGCAAGGACCATATCGGACGACGACATGCCGCAACCATCGTCGCTGACCTCGATCATATCGAGTCCGCCCGAAACGAGACGCACATGGATTCGCGCCGCACCGGCATCAATGGCGTTTTCAACCAATTCTTTCAGCGCACTGGCAGGCCTTTCAACCACTTCGCCAGCGGCAATGCGATTGACCAGATGTTCGGGCAGGCGACGTATTGACATATGCACGTCACTAGCCCAAGCGAACGCATTCCGCGACCCGCTGCCTGAACATTTATGCAATACCTATTTGGCCGGCTTTGCGCCCGCGGGAATGAGGGACTATAGCGTAACGGCCCCGCCCATGGGCTGAACCGGCTGGACAGGAAAACAGATGATTTTTTCACGATTTTTCAAATTTTCCTCGCACGATATGGCGATCGATCTCGGCACCGCGAACACCGTCGTCTATGTGCGCGGCAAGGGAATCGTGCTGAACGAGCCGTCCGTCGTAGCCATTGAAACCATCAACGGCGTCAAGCGGGTGAAAGCCGTTGGCGACGACGCCAAACTGATGATGGGCAAGACACCCGCTTCCATCGAAGCGATTCGTCCTCTGCGCGACGGCGTTATTGCCGACATCGACATCGCCGAGCAGATGATCAAGCACTTCATTCACAAAGTGCATGGTCATCGCCGTTTCCCGAGTTGGCCCGAAATCGTGATCTGTGTGCCCAGTGGCTCCACCTCGGTTGAACGCCGCGCGATTCGCGATGCCGCCAGCAATGCCGGCGCAAGCCAGGTGTTCCTGATCGAAGAACCCATGGCCGCTGCAATCGGTGCCGACATGCCGGTCACTGAACCCATCGGTTCGATGGTCGTGGACATTGGCGGCGGCACGACGGAGGTGGCGGTGCTCTCGCTGCGGGGGCTTGCCTACACCACATCGGTCCGCGTGGGTGGGGACAAGATGGATGAAGCCATTGTTTCCTATGTGCGCCGCCACCACAACCTGCTGATCGGTGAAGCCACCGCCGAACGGATCAAGAAGGAATATGGCGTAGCGCAAACGCCGCCGGACGGCGTAGGCGAAACCATCCATATCAAGGGCCGGGACCTCGTGAACGGCGTGCCCAAGGAAATCACCATCAACCAAGGCCAGATCGCCGAAGCATTGTCCGAACCCATCGGCACGATAGTCGAAGGCGTGCGGATCGCGCTGGAAAACACCGCGCCGGAACTCGCCGCCGATATTGTCGATCAGGGCATTGTCCTGACCGGCGGCGGGGCGTTGCTGAAAGGGCTGGATGAAGAATTGCGCGATGAGACCGGATTGCCCGTTACGATTGCCGACGATCCACTGACCTGCGTTGCCATCGGAACAGGACGCGCGTTGGAAGATCCAATGTTCCGCGGCGTACTGCAAACGGCCTGACGGGGGAAAGCGCACATGGCGCCGCCCCCCAGCCGGCGCCCCGGTCATAACCGCAAGGCGCAATACGGACTGTTCGTGAGCTATGTGATAGCGGTCGCGGGGGCGCTGCTTGGTCTATTGCTCATCATCATCTCGGTCATCGATCCCACAGGCTTTGCAGTTATCCGGAACAGTGCGGCAGAGATTACCCGTCCCGTTTCCGCAACCTTGCGAACTCTGGTCAGCGGCATCGGCAGCGCCGACGAACAGATATTGGCCTATGTGCGGGCGGGATCGCAAAATGCCGCATTGCGACGCCAGGTCGATGCGAATCGCACACGGATCATTGAGGCCGCGGCGATTGAGCAGGAGAACCGCCAGCTTAAAAGGTTGCTGAAACTGACCGAATCGGAAAATGACAAAACGATTGCGGCGCATATGATCAGTTCAACTGCCAGCAGCACGCGCCGCTTTGCGCGATTGAGCGCTGGCCGCCGACAAGGCGTGATGCCGGGCCAACCGGTGCGGGCGGGCGAAGGCCTTATCGGACGAATTTACGAGGCCGGACCCAATACCGCCAATATCCTGCTTCTGACCGATCCTGAAAACATTGTGCCGATACGCCGCGCGCGAGACAATGTTGCGGGCATATCAACTGGCAGAGGCGACGGATCGGTAGAAATCAGGCCCATAAGCATGGCGAAGAACCCGTTCAGACCGGGCGACACCATGGTCACATCGGGAACAGGCGGATTGTACCGGCCCAACATTCCGGTAGCGATTATCTTGCGTATCGATGGCGACACCGCGATTGCAATTCCGCTCGCCAACCCTGCAAGAGTGGATACGGTCATTGTGCAGCAAATCTTTCAGCCCAGTATCATGGGCGATGTTGAAGACCCGTTGAATGAAGCAGATTTGCGGAACCAGTCGGGGCAAACCGAACCGTAATGCCACGCTCCCGCTCCACCATCGCGGAAGATCGATCGCGCTTGCGAACGCAAGGAACGCCTGTTGTCACGGTGATGCTGGGATCGGCGACGACGATATTGCCCCTGATTGCCGTTACGCCGACCATGCCGCCCTTTGGTCTGCTCATACTGTTGGCCTGGCGCCTGTTGCGCCCCGAACTGTGGCCGGTGTGGATTGCGGTGCCGCTTGGCTTGTTCGATGACATCATGAGCGGGCAGCCGTTAGGCAGCGCCATGTTCCTGTGGACGGTAACGCTGGTCGGCATTGAGATGCTGAGCAATAAACTTTTATGGCGGGATTACTGGCAGGACTGGCTAATTGCCGCTGTTTCGATTAGCTTTTGTCTGTTGGGTGGATTTTACTTTGCCCGCCTTTTGACGGGCGGAGGCTCGATCTTGGTTGTTTTGCCACAAATTGCTTTATCGATTTTGCTATTTCCCACCGCAGTACGGTTGTGCGCTTTGATCGACCGGTGGCGATTGCCCTGATGCCGGATTCCAACCGTATCGGTGGCCAGGGGCGTACCGCAACCGAAGCCAGTCAGTCCTTCACCTTTACCCGTCGCGCCATGGTATTGGGTGCAATGCAGGGCGGGATCGGTGTGTTGCTTGCCGCACGCATGACGTGGATCAGCGTCGCGGAAAACGAACATTATCAGCTCCTGTCCGAAAGCAATCGGGTCAACCTGACGCTTATCCCCCCGCGACGGGGCTGGATCATCGACCGTCATGGCAAGCCGCTGGCCAATAATCGCACCGATTTTCGCGTCGACATCATTCCCGATCGTCTGCACAATAAGGATGCGACGATCGCTTCGTTGGCCAACCTGCTCTCGCTCGACCCGGACGAAGTGGAGCGGATCAAGTCAGATCTGGATAAATCCGCTGGATTCCAGCCGGTGCAGGTGGCGGACAAGCTCGATTATGCGCAATATGCGGCGGTTTCCGTCCGCTTACCCGAACTGCCCGGAGTTGCGCCAGCCCGTGGATTCTCTCGCAATTACCCGGCGGGCGCTGCTGTCGGCCACCTGATTGGCTATGTTGGCACCGCGTCGGCCGAAGATTATGAGAAGAACAAGAATCCGCTGCTCATCACCCCCGGGTTCAAAGTCGGCAAGGATGGACTGGAGCGCGCCTTTGACAAGGAACTGACCGGCAAGCCAGGCGCCAAGCGCGTGGAGGTGACGGCACGCGGCAAGGTGGTGCGCGAACTGACGACCCGCCCTGACACGCCTGGCGATGTCGTCAAGCTCACCATTGATGCTGATCTACAAGCCTATGCTGCGCGCAGGCTGGGCCCGGAGTCCGGTTCGGTGGTCGTGGTGGACTGCCTGACGGGTGACACGCTGGCACTGGCGTCCATGCCGAGTTTCGATCCCAACAGCTTTTCGGACGGCATCAGCCATGCCGAATGGAACATGCTGGCGCAGGATGACCATGTTCCTCTGCGGAACAAGACGTTGCAGGGCCTTTACCCACCAGGATCGACGGTCAAGCCCATGGTTGCCCTGTCATTCCTGGAGGCGGGACTGGACCCCAATGCGACAACCGTCTGCACGGGCGCCTTGCGGGTAGGTAACGGGCTCTTCCACTGCTGGAAGCGCGGCGGGCATGGCACCGTCAACATGGCGAAGGGTATTTATCAGAGCTGCGACGTCTATTTTTATCATTTCGCCCAGCAGATCGGTATGCAGCAGATCGCCAGCATGGCGCGCCGCCTGGGATTGGGGCAGGAGTATCCCCTGCCCTTCCCTTCCCAGAGCTATGGCACCGTACCTGATCCCCGGTGGAAGATGAAGAAATACGGCACGTCATGGGAACGCTACGACACCGTAAACGCCACCATTGGCCAGGGCTATATGCTGGCCAATCCGACGCAGCTTGCGATCATGGCAGCGCGGATCGCATCGGGCCTGGAATTGATGCCGCGTTTTGTCCTGGACAAAAATCAGCCACGACCTCGCTCGCTGGGAATTTCGCCTGAACATCTGGATTATGTCCATCAGGCGATGAGCGATGTGGTAAACGGTCCCGGCACCGCCGGTCGCGCGCGCCTCCCCATTCCCGACATATTGATGGCCGGCAAGACCGGTACGGCGCAGGTGCGGCGTATTACCATGGCGGAACGGCGTGCCGGCGTACGGTCAAATCTCAGTCTCCCGTGGCAATTTCGCGACCATGGCCTGTTCATCTGCTATGCGCCGTTCGATAATCCGCGTTATGCCGCATCGGTGGTGATTGAACATGGCGGAGGATCAAGCGCCGCCTATCCCGTGGCGCGCGATGTGCTCACCTTCCTCTATGACCGGGAAAAGGCGATGGCCATGCTGGAACCGCTGGAAAAGGCCTGGGGCGGCACAATAAAAGAACGCATGGCCGTCAAGATGCAGCAATATAAGGCAAAGATCGCGATGGAGGAGGCGATCAAGCGCGGCGAAATCATATTGCCCCTGGAAAATGCCGTGGGCGAAGCAGGCACCCAATGACCCCGCTTGTCCCCGACGCAGTCGCCCGCCTTCCCTGGCGGTTACTGTTCCTGATCACAGCCATCGCCAGCTTTGGACTTATCGTACTTTACAGTGCGGCCGGGGGAAGTTTTACGCCATGGGCAGCGGCGCAAAGCCTGCGTTTCTGCGTCTTCATGGTCATGGCCATCATCGTGTCGCGCTTGCCGGTCAACATATTCAAACAACTTTCTTTTCCAATCTACGCCGGGATTTGCATATTGCTGGTCCTCGTCGAACTAATCGGCGCGGTGGGTGGCGGCAGCCAGCGATGGCTGAACCTGGGCTTCATGCAATTGCAGCCATCGGAGCTGATGAAACCAGCCATCGTTCTGGCGGTCGCGCGCTTCTATTCATTGCTGCCGGCCGGAGAAATACGCAAATGGACCGCCATCTGGCCGACACTGGTGCTGATCGGCATTCCGGCGAGCCTGATCCTGATTCAACCCGACCTTGGCACAGCGACGACCGTCGTTGTCGGGGGCGTGACAGTGGCATTCCTCGCGGGATTGCCACTGCGCCTGTTCATCGGATCGGGATTGGCAGGCGCAGCGATTGTGCCCCTCGCCTTCAGCTTTCTGCATGATTATCAGCAAAAACGCATTCTGATTTTCATGGACCCGGAGAGCGATCCGCTGGGTGCCGGGTATCATATCAGCCAGTCAAAAATCGCGATTGGTTCGGGTGGTATATTCGGCAAAGGCTTCCTCAACGGCACGCAGAGCCACCTCAATTACCTGCCCGAAGGTCATACCGACTTCGTCTTTGCCACCATGGCCGAAGAATGGGGGCTGGTCGGCGGCGTGGCATTGATCTTCGCCTTCATGCTGCTGCTACGCTGGGGCATCAAAGTGGCCCTGCGCAGCCAGGATAAATTCTCGCGCTTGGCCGCAGGTGGCCTGACGACCACAATCTTCTTCTATATCGCGGTCAACCTGATGATGGTCATGGGCCTTGCCCCCGTCGTGGGCATTCCATTGCCGCTCATGTCTTATGGAGGATCATCGATGCTGACAATCATGCTGTGCATCGGCATGATCATGGCAATCGACCGCCAACAGCAAAAAAGGGGCGGCGGACTGTATCAGAATTAGCATCTGGTGATTCCAAGGATTGAAAATTGCCGCATTTCATCGTTGCATGACCGAAAAACCCATGCTAACCGCCCCTCCTGACACGATGATTTCATGCTTCAACGCAATGAATTCCCGGCATCAGTGGACGCATAGCTCAGTTGGTAGAGCAGCTGACTCTTAATCAGCGGGTCCTAGGTTCGAGCCCTAGTGCGTCCACCACTTTTCAATAACTTAGATGTGATTTGCGATGTGGGTCCGCGCACGGGGCATCAATGGGGCATCAGATTCCGTCTAGCGCCATCAAATGCGCACCCGTTATCCTATTGGAAAAATGCGTTAAGCTCCCAGCGACATGGCAGACTCGCTTTCCGTTGAAGACCGAAGCAGATTGATGAGCCGCGTGCGGAGGAAGAATACCGCGCTAGAACTGGCCGTCAGGCGGGCGCTTCATGCCGCTGGCTATCGCTATCGCATCCACCGGAAGGACCTCACTGGCCGTCCTGACATCGTATTGCCGCGCTATCGTACTGTGGTGTTTGTGCATGGTTGCTTTTGGCACGGACACTCATGCAGACGTGGAAAATTGCCTCAGACAAACGAGACCTTTTGGGCAGATAAGATCGCCCGCAACCGCCAACGGGATGATGACGTAAGCAGTGCTCTGGAAAAGGACGGGTGGGAAGTGGTGACGGTTTGGCAATGCGACTTGACCGCAGGAATCAGCGAGTTGCTTAGCGGCCTTGACCGCGTGCGCGCGGCTGCTCGACTTGCAACGACGTAACCGCATAACCTGCAAAAAATTCGGCCAATTTAGGGGGCACCGCATTCCCTATCATTCGAGCGACTGGATCAACGCCATCGAGCGGATAGAACACATAATCATCAGAGAACGACTGCAAGATGGCAGCCTCGCGAAGCGAAATTCCACGATGCTGTTCGGTGTCGAAATGCCCAAACCGCCCATTTGAGATGCTGTGGCACTTTGTCGTAATGGTCGGCGATGGACGGTCCGGATGCATCCGCGTGTAAACGTCGGTGAAGCAGCGTGCTTTCAGACGCTCGTTCACCCGGCGATGGCAGGCAAGAGACAAGTCACCATGCTCTGTATCAGCCATGTAGCTGTTGGACTCGCCCGGCTTTGCTGAGCTGATCCGTTGAAGATTGAGTTCGGACAAAGACCGCGTCCGGTGATTGGGAATCTCATCGTTGAACTCACCGGCACCAATTGACGGGAGGTGCCCGATAGCTTCGGCGACGCTGACGGTACGCGAATCTGGATCGTAGTCCGGGACGAGCAATTCAGTTTGCAACACGTCTGCAAACCGCTCTGGCCTCACCATGTCGCTGCGGACCGCGACAAGTATGGACCGCTTACGGAATTGCGGCACACCGAATTTGGAGGTGCAGACGACCTTTGAGCCAGTCACATAGCCGAGGTCGGCGAGAGTCGCGCGAAACTCATCCCAAATGCCGCCATATCGCGCATCTTTGATCCCAGCCACGTTCTCCGAAAGAACCATTTCCGGCTTAAATCGGGCAACAAACTTCGCAGCTTCCAGCAATAAATTGCTGTCCCGTTCGCGGCCACGCTTTCGCTTATCGCTGAGTTCCTTCTTCGATAGGCGCGTGAATGGCTGACAAGGTGCGCAAATCGCAAACAGGACGGGAACGTCCTTTGCCTTGCTTTTGTAATAATCCAGCAGGCCATCGATTCTTTCGATCAACTCCGCTTGCTGCCCCGAAGGATATGCCTCCGTTGCGGGAAAGATATCCATATCGAGGAAGCGAACCGGGGCATAATCGACGGATTCGTTGATGTTGTTTTCAACGTAGGTCTTTTCGCAGCGGGAATCTTTGTCGATACCAGCAATTACATATCCGCCAGCATCGATGAGCCCACGAGTCGTCCCCCCTGCACCGCAGAAAAAATCGAGCGCAATGAATCTGGCTTTTCCAACTTCTGCGGGTGAAACTTTGGAGGTAGCGGCGGTCACAATCCGGCCACCTGTTGCTTGATAGATTCAACGTCGTTCTGGTTGAAAATACGCCAACCGTTACGGTCGCGTTTGGCAGGGTCACTGGCCCGCCCTTCGCGAAACCATCGCAAAAGCGTTTGCTTGGAAACGCCTAGTTTCTCAGCAGCTTGCTGGGTTCCGAAGTGAGGCGTGCCGTCATCCATGACTATATTTAAGTATAGTCAAGTCGGCCTTTCGGCAACTAGTTTATATACGCGTATATGGGCCGCTTTCGTTTATCTTTGCGGGGGGATTCCAGTCGCCCATGAGCGCAGCCTTCCCTGCCAGCCAAGTCTCGAACAATTATCCTTGCAGGCCCGTATATTTCCGATATATACGCGTTCATACCCCATATATTGAAAGGATACGGACATGGCTCGCACAGAGGATAGGGAAAAGTTCAAGAAGCTGGCTAGCAGTCGGGTTTCAAGCGCCCTGAAGGCCATCCAGCTCATCGGAAATCTCTCGAATCGTTCCAACTACGACTACTTGGACGACGATGTAGCGAAGATCTTTAAGGCGCTACAGGACGAGCTTTCCGCCTGCCGCAAGCGTTTTGAGCTTGCCTCTAAGAAGCAAGCATCCGCCCTGTTTACGCTCGATTGATTAGAAGGAAAACCAATGGCCTTTGATAGCAAAAGCACATGTCTTGCCCTTCTGCGTGCAGAATCGGAGGCCGACGTTCAAGCCATCATCGATGCGACGCCCGAAATGGCAGATCCCAACAATTGGGCGTTGCTCGATGATCGTGAGACCAACTTCAATGTGGTGTCCAACCAAGCATCAGACGGCGGCAAGGCGCTTACTGAGTTGATGACCAACATGGTTGATGCCGTCTTGACCCGGCATGCCTACCAGAAGGGCATTGATCCAAGAGGAAAGTCCGCGCCGACCCCGCAAAATATGTATGATGCCGTGCGCACTCTGGTTGCGCCGTCACTTCACGGCGGGAAATTGAGCGCGCTTGATCCGAAAGACCCTTGGCTCAAGGATTTTGCCATCAAAAATCTTGTGATCGGCGTTACCGGCTCGCGTCGGCAAGCCGACGGGCTTCCGTGCTACACATTCATCGATAACGGCGAAGGGCAACGCGCAGAGGATTTCACAAGCACGTTTCTTTCGCTCAGCGCGGGCAACAAGAAGTCGATCCCCTTCGTGCAAGGCAAATACAACATGGGATCATCCGGCGTGCTGCGCTATTGCGGCGAACGCTGGTTCAAGCTGATCGTGTCGCGCCGCTATGACGGCAAAGCGCCATGGGCGTGGACGATCATGCGACAGCGCCCCGACACCTCGGACATGATGCCGGTCGTGCAGTTCTTCACCTTGCCGGATGGTGCCATTCCCAGCTTCGACATGGATTATCTCTATCCGCTGAAAACGACGGCCGGAAACACCTATGACGGCGTGTTGCTGGAGACCGGCACCGTGGTCAAACTCTACGATTACAATGTGGGGCGTAGTTTTCTGAGCTTTCGCGGTGCACGTGAAGCACTCAACGAAAATCTCGTCGAGACGATTTTGCCGTTCCGCATTCTCGATCTTCGCCAAACGCCCGATAAGAAGCGGACAGGAGACCGCGCGCTCGGCGTCGATGCGCGCTCATTCTACGGCATGGAGTTTTTGTTGCTCCGCTCCCACAAGGAAACGGAGCTGGACGATGAGGATGACGTTGCGGCGGATGGTGACCAACCGATCTTCGTTGGCAGTCAGCAAGACCCCGAACTTGGGGAAATTGTGGTTTCCGCAATTCCGTTGAAATCGTCGGACCATCAACCGCAATGGTTGAAGGGGAGCAAGTTTCGCGTCTTCCACGCGGTAAACGGACAAGTGCAATATAAGGAGACGCGCGGTTATCTCGCGCAAACCTGTAAGCTGCCCGCCTTGAAAGATCGCGTTGTCGTGGTGGTTGATGCGAGCGGACTTACGTTCAAAGCGCACAACGCCATTTGGAAGGGCGACCGCGAGAATGTGAGCAACACGACCTGGGGCGAGCGTTATCGCAGTCTTGTCACCTCCATCATTCGGGATTCCGAGCCACTCCGCACGCTCCAAAACAAGATCGCGCAGCAAGAATTGGAGAATGCCACCAAGGCCCAGAACAATACATTGTTCGAGCGTCTACTGAAGCAGGATCGCAATCTCGCGGCTTTGCTGACCGGCAAGGTTCCTGAAATCAAAATGCCCGCCTCAGGCGGCAAAGATGGTGGCGAGGCGGGAACCGGAAAGCTTAACCTGCGTCACAACCCTACCTTCGTGCGGTTTGAGGAAAAGCCAATCAAAGTTGGATTGGAGATTCCGATCAATCGCACGAGGCCGGTCGCGTGTCGCACTGATGTCGAAAATGACTATTTGCGCCGCCCTGTCCATCGCGGCGAGATCATCTTGCCTGATGAAATCGCAGAAAAATTCTCTGTGCGCGAGCAGTTGAGCGACGGTCGGCTCACGCTGTTTTTCAATCCCGTAAATGGACGCGTGAATGTTGGCGACGTTTTCAATCTTAGACCCAATGACTGCCGGGAGCCATTTTGGCTCCGATCTGCGTTGCTCGCCTGGGGGTCAGAGCAAAGGAGATA
>NZ_JAKKIE010000229.1 GCF_021742065.1 Rhizorhapis sp. SPR117 | reverse complement strand
ATTCCCCGAGGCAACGGCTGAAGCCTCTTCCCGACTGAAGTCGGGGGGTTTCCTCCAAAAAGCGGGACACTAAAAATTGCCGATCTTTCCGCGATGCGCGAAGAACTAAGGCGGCTAATCGGAAGCTGTCGACATAATACGGTTGCGGATTGCAAGATCATCGAAACACTGGGGCCGCGCGTCCTGGAAACCACAAGAATGTCGGCATGATCGCGGTGCTCGCCAATAGGACCTATCGCCATCTGCTGAGCGCCCAGATTATCGCACTCGTAGGCACGGGGCTGGCAACCGTAGCTCTCGGACTGCTGGCCTATGAGCTTGCCGGGGGCAATGCGGGTGCCGTGCTGGGAACGGCCCTGGCGATCAAGATGATCGCCTATATCGGCATCGCGCCGGTAGTCGGTGCCTTCGCCGACCGATTGCCGCGCCGCGCCTTCCTCGTTGCAATGGATTTGGTGCGCGCCGCTGTTGCGCTCAGCCTGCTGTCAACGTCGGGGTAAAATTGTGCAAGATTCCGGTTTAAAACTGTACCAGTTGGATTGAACAAAAAGCCTCAGAT
>NZ_JAKKIE010000228.1 GCF_021742065.1 Rhizorhapis sp. SPR117 | reverse complement strand
GGAGTGGTTCAAACATGGGTCAAATCTCAGTGAAAATTTATGCCGCTACCGGGTCACTTCTCAGCGACAATCAACAATCATCGCCTCCTCACCATTCGTGCGCATAGTTTTCGGACGAGGTGAGCCGCTCATTATAGTCGAGCGTGATCGTCCCGGCGGTCACGTCGAAGGTGAACTCGCCATAAGCGCCGTCATTATTCTCCCACCCCCAATGCGTCTGGCGGAGCAGGTCATAGGCGAGGTTCTCGATCGCTTCGCTCGCCGAGAGGCAATTGGCGACCGGCTGGTCGGCGCTATGGTGCGGCGTCTTCACTTCAACGGTGCTGCCGGGCAGATCGGCCGGCTCATCGCCTATGAAACCGGCGATATCTTCGATCTGGCCGCTATCGCCATAGCCGTCGAAGGTGACGGTTACGGGCGTGATGCCCGTCGAAGCGAGGCAGGCGAACAGCCTTGCCTTGTTTTGCGGAACGAGTTCTGCCGCATCGGCTTCCCATTGGGAAAAGCGTTGCATGATCGCCGCCATGTCGATGGCAGGCTGGGGGGCGTCCGTCATTGGAG
>NZ_JAKKIE010000227.1 GCF_021742065.1 Rhizorhapis sp. SPR117 | reverse complement strand
CGTCTGGCGCTTTTCGTCGGCGACAAGTCGGACAATCCCGATATCCGCCGATACCGCGGCATCACGGGGCTATTCGTGGAGATCGGGGAGGATGAAGGACTGCGCCTCTCCACCTCCACCCGGTTCAACTTTTCGAGCGGCAAGGGCGCGCTCAGTGCCGATCTCTCCTATCCGCTGCCTCGTCTGCTGGGGGGTGGTCCGGACCTTTATCTGTTCGGACAGAGTTTCGTTGGCTATGGCGAGAACCTGCTCGACTATGATCGGCGCATGACGCGGTTCAGAATAGGCGTCGCGCTCGTGCGATAACGGAGATCGAGACCGGGATCGAGACGGCGATTCCGGACGAAACCTGCATCCCCCCACTCGACAACACTCTTCATAGGCCAAGCAGACAATAGCTGGCATATGAGTGCGGGTCCGGCAAGGGTCGGACCGACGGGCCGCGTCGACTCTGCCGATCTGCGGCATTGAGTAGGAATGGAGAAAATCGGTCGTACCTCGCGTCGCTTCGGGGTCGGGATCGTCGGACGTTGGCTGGGCTGGACCTTAGCCGCCTCCCCTT
>NZ_JAKKIE010000226.1 GCF_021742065.1 Rhizorhapis sp. SPR117 | reverse complement strand
GGAATTGCCGCGGTACGAATGCGCACAGGGGATACGAGGATGGCGATTGTGGACCAGACGAAGTTGCAGGCGGCGATCGACAAACAGGAGATTCATGACGTTTTGATGCGCTACTGCCGTGGCGTTGATCGATGCGACATTGACCTCTTGCGTTCAGTCTATCACCCTGACGCAATCGACGAGCACGGCTTGTTCAACGGCAGTGCAATGGAGTTCTGCGAATTTGTGATTCCAAGGCAGCGTCGCTACGCCCATTCGATGCACAGTATTTGCAACGTACTTGCCGAAATCGAGGGGGAAAAGGCGCACGTAGAATCCTATTTTATAGCGTATATCTACAACAAAGAAGACGACGGACAGTTTTATGACACCACGGTGGGCGGGCGCTACATTGATCGCTTCGAGAAACGCGACGGTGCCTGGAAAATCGCACATCGGGTGGTCGTAATGGACTGGAACCGACACCATCCCTCGCAGGCGGTCTGGGACGAGGGAATGTTCGCGGCCTTGAACGTCCGCGGCACAAAAGACAAAACCGACCCAGTCTATACTCGCGCATGACAA
>NZ_JAKKIE010000225.1 GCF_021742065.1 Rhizorhapis sp. SPR117 | reverse complement strand
AACGGGATTGCCAAGTGCATCGGTGGCAGCATGAACCTTGGTGCTCAAGCCGCCTTTTGACCGTCCCAGCGCGTGAGCTTCAAACCGATCTTCGGATCGATCGCTTTTTTTGGGGCACCTGCACTGTGCTGATGGGCGCGCACAATGGTGCTGTCGACGAGGATATATTCAAAGTCGGCGTCATCGCTCAACGCCTTGAAAAGACTCTCCCAAACGCCGCTACGGCACCAGCGGTTGAAGCGCTGGTAAACGGTGTGCCAACGGCCAAACTCCTTCGGCAGAACCCGCCAGTGTGCCCCCGACCAGGCCAGCCACAGGATCGCTTCCACAAACAGCCGATTGTCCCGCCCGGTCCGTCCAGGATCGGTCGTCTTGCCCGGCAAATGCGGCGCCATCCGCTCCCAAACCGTGTCACTCAGTTCCTGTCGATCCATCCATGCTGACCTCCATCCCAGCCAGCAGCTTGAATCAGACTTTTATGGCTTTGGGAATCCATGAATGTAAACACCACCTAGTCACCTGAATCCGAAGTTCGCTTCATTGTTTTCTGGCAGAAGCGTTTGACGGCGGC
>NZ_JAKKIE010000224.1 GCF_021742065.1 Rhizorhapis sp. SPR117 | reverse complement strand
GCCTGCCGACCTAGCATTGTTCATCTCCTCAAAGAGGCGTGAATCAATGAGGTGGATTACAGTTCCGGGTGACTAGGCCGAACAGGATTCCGCCCTCATCCAGTTCCGTGGTGAGCCGGGCGGCGGCGGCAACGGGATTGAAGAAACGGACGACCGGCACCGGGTCGGGGGCGGGGTCGCCACGGCGGAGCGCCTCGCGACGGGCAAGGTCGTTGGCGCACAGTTGCTCGCGCAGTTCTGGTGTGACTAGGATCATGCCGCGATCCTCCCTTCCAGAGCCATTGATCCATCCGGGTCGGGATCGGGATCATCGTCATTGGCGGCGATGGCCGCTTCGGGACGAAAGGCGAGCAGATAGTCGGCAGCCTTCGAGGCAGCGCCGGCGGCGCGCAGGATCGCGCGATCGTCCCCGCGAATGATCTCCAACCAGGAGCCTATGTAATCGGCGTGCCGGACCGTGGGCGTGATACCGAGTGCGGCGCAGACGAAGGATGCAGTCAGTTCGGCGACATATCCTGACAGTCCAGCCAAAAACGGCGGTTGGAAGGTGAAATCCATCGGTGCCTCCAGCACTG
>NZ_JAKKIE010000223.1 GCF_021742065.1 Rhizorhapis sp. SPR117 | reverse complement strand
TGCGCTTGCCGCCTCCGCCTGCCGCCCCCGTCCCGGATTACGCCATCACGCAGTCGCCCGGTGAATAAGAGAGGCTAAAGCGCAGTGTCTGGCCGGGCTGCGTCGTGATGTCATCCATGAGGTCTTGCGGTACCAACGGGAAGCTCGGCTTGCCCTCTCCGATCACCGTGCGAGGGCTTTTGGGATTGAAGACTTCGTATTGCACGTTGTCGCCAAATCCCTCATCGCTGGGCAGCGTGAAATCCAGCTTTTCCCATTCATCGACCGTGATTCTTCCAGCCAGCATCGCCCGCTGGAAATTTTCGTGCAGCGTGATGATCTGCGTGTTGCGTATCAGCCGTTCGCGCACCGTGGACGGAGTTTCTCCGGTAGCAGGGACCGTCATATGGAGCACGAAAACGGCAACAGTGCACACCGCTGCGCCAACAGTGATCCATTTTGATCCAAGGATCGTCAGAAGTTTGTTCATGAAGACCATCCGTGCGCCGCGATGTGCGACTAAATAATTAAGTGTCCCGCTTTTTGGAGGAAACCCCCCGACTTCAGTCGGGAAGAGGCTTCAGCCGTTGCCTCGGGGAATAGTCTG
>NZ_JAKKIE010000222.1 GCF_021742065.1 Rhizorhapis sp. SPR117 | reverse complement strand
ACCTTTTTGCGGTGATGCTCCACTGCCTGGACACCCAAGGCGGTGGCAATGTGGGTCTTGCCGGTTCCGGGGCCACCTACAGCGACGACATTGTGCGCGCCGTCGATGAACTCGCCGCGATGCAACTGCCGCACCAGAGCCTCGTTCACTTCGCTGGATGCAAAGTCGAACCCGGCCAGATCCTTGTAGGCCGGGAACCGGGCTGCCTTGATCTGGTAAGCGATGGACCTGACCTCACGCTCGGCCATTTCGGCCTTGAGCAGTTGCGAGAGGATCGGCACGGCGGCCTTGAAGGCGGGTGCTCCCTGCTCGATAAGTTCGCCAACAGCCTGGGCCATGCCATACATCTTCAAGCCGCGCAGCATCACCTCCACAGCAGCACTTGCGGGATCATGACGCATGGCGCAGCTCCCGCAGGTTGTCGTAACGCCCGACATCGGCGAGCGGCTCCTGGGCAAGCCGCAGGGCTTGCGGCGCATCGATCGGCGCAACCGGCGGTGCCTTGCCGTCGGTCAACCGGTGCAGGATGTTGAGCACATGGGTCTTGGTCGGAACGCCAGCCTCCAGAGCGAGCTCGACGGCACAGAG
>NZ_JAKKIE010000221.1 GCF_021742065.1 Rhizorhapis sp. SPR117 | reverse complement strand
ACCTCCGGACGCAGGTTTGGAGGCAACATGGAGTGATCGATATGGCATTATTGAGTGTAATCAGACGTTGGCATTTCCGCGAGGGGATGCCGATCCGTGAGATTGAACGGCGCACTGGCTTGTCGCGGAACACGATCCGCAAGTATTTGCGCAGTGGCGCGGTTGAGCCGAAGTTCAAGGTTCCTTTGCGGCCGAGCAAGCTGGATCCGTTTGCCGAGAAGCTGACCGGTTGGCTGCAGATCGATGCTACCAAGTCCCGCAAGCAGAAGCGCACGGCCAAGCAGATGCACGCCGATCTTGTGTCCCTTGGCTTTGCCGGTGGCTATGGCCGTGTTGCCGCTTTTATGCGGGCATGGAAGGCGGACCGGCAGCGTGATTCCCAGGCCAGCGGACGCGGTACGTTCGTGCCGTTGGTCTTTGCACCGGGTGAAGCCTTCCAGTTCGATTGGAGCGAAGACTGGGCGATTATCGCTGGCAAGCAGACCAAGTTGCAGGTGGCGCATACCAAGCTGTCGCACAGCCGGGCGTTCACCGTGCGGGCCTATCTGCTCCAGACCCACGAGATGCTGTTCGATGCCCTAACGCAGGCCTT
>NZ_JAKKIE010000220.1 GCF_021742065.1 Rhizorhapis sp. SPR117 | reverse complement strand
TGTTCGGCGGAGGACTGGCCGAGGCCGGCCTCGGTGCCCTGGGTGGCGGGGCCGGCGGTCTCGTCGGCGCCGGGCAGCGGCGGCAGGCCCTCGTCGGCCTTGGGCGCCATCTCCGCGGCGAGATCGCGGCGACGCGTCGGGCGCGACCAGACGACGTTGTAGCTGCCGTCCTCCTGGCGGAACGCCGAGATGTAGAGCGGCGCGGCCAGGCTCGGATCCTCGATCTTGCCGTTGAGAAACGCCTCGCCCGTGCCGTTCGAGAACAGCTCGAACAGCGCGCCGACCTGCACCCACGCCCGCGACGCCGACAGCGCCAGAACCTCGAACTTGGGCGCCTTCGGATTGGCCGAGTGCACCTCGCGCAGCGCAACCGTCATGGCGATCGTCAGCGTCGCGATCTTGCCGACGAAAATGCCGGCGTCATTCTGCTTGATCGAACCGATGTTCATGGGAAAGTCTCCTGGAAGCTGGTCTCGAACACCGTGTCCGAGCCAACTTCCCCCTTCCCCACTCCCCTCCTCGGCCGTTCGGCCGAGCAGGCGCGCAAGCGCCCATCCGAGCGCCGCCAAAGCGGCCTCGGGACGAAACTCGTTGGGCGC
>NZ_JAKKIE010000022.1 GCF_021742065.1 Rhizorhapis sp. SPR117 | reverse complement strand
CCGCAACGCGGGACATAAACCAGCCGGGTCACTTCTCGATGAAAATACCGGGTCACTTCTCAGCGACAATCAACACGCCGCTGAAAAACTCGAGAGGCGACGGTGCGCCGGTAGCGTGCAGACGCGTGCAGGTCGTCGGCTGGCTCCACTTCTGTTAACGCTGTCCGCGCCAGCTCCGCAAGATCGACATGGTCGCGATGCGCCCCGACAAGGGCCTGTTCCGCGGCGACCGCCGCGATCGGCGTAGGACCCATGCCGAACCAGGCTATACCTGCCCGGCCGATTTTGTCACCGTTGATAGCAATGGTCGCGATGAGGCCCACCAGCGCGAAGTCACCGGCGCGGCGCGCTACCTCGTGGAAGATCCCGATGTTGCTGCCAGGCCAATCAGGATAATGCACGGCGATGAGCACCTCGTCATCGTCGCGGACAGTCGCATATGGCCCCACGTAGAATTCGCGAGCCGCGACCATCCGGGATCCCCGCCGTGATCGCAGCTCGATTTGCGCATCAAGCGCGACGGCGAGCGCGGGCATTTCAGCCGCAGGCTCGCCAAGGGCGATCGAGCCGCCAATCGTGCCCCGTGTGCGGGTCTGATAATGACCGACGTAGCCGAGCGCCTCCGCCATCAGCGGAACATGCTCAGCAATGGCGGGATCGCGGCTGGCATGGGCCTGCCGGGTTCTGGCACCCACAACCGTCGTGGCGCCTCGACGCGTCACTCCGGCCATGTCTTCCGCAGGATTGATGTCGACCACGATCGACGGACTCGCAAGACGCAGCGCCAGCAGCGGCATCAGGGTCTGACCACCCGCCAGCACGGTCGCGTCCGGTCCGGCCTCGCCCAGGATTTGGACGGCCTCTTCGGCCGAACCGGCCTCCACATAGTCGAACGGCGCCGCCTTCATGGCTGCGTCTTCCGCCCGTTTGCGCCGGACGGTGCGAGCATATCGGGATTGATGACGAGGATCTGGGGGATTGCGGGCGACTGGCGGCCAAACAGGAAACCCACCCATGCGGAAAGCATCGCCAGCAAGCCGATCGCCGGGCCGGCCAAAATGCCGGAACCATCCCAGCCGATGGCGGCGCGCCCTAATATGAACCCGCCCAGCAAAATGGCCAGCGAGGCGCATATCCACAAGGCGGATGGGGCACCGGCCCTCTCCGGCGGCGGAGCCAGCGGCGCGGAGCCGGATACCTGACCTATCCCCGCCGGCTCCGCCCCGACCCGTGCCTTGGGTTCCGCCACGGCGTCTCGAGCAGACTCGCCGAAAGCCGGGTCGGCAACCTTCTCGGAGAACCGCGCGAAGAACACGCCCGCCAGCTGCTTTGCCGTCGCATCGATCAGCTTGCCGCCGAGTTGCGCCAAGCGGCCGTTTACCTCTGCATCCACTTCGTAGTGGAGTATCGTCTCACTGCCCGCTTCGACCAGGATGACCCGCGCGCCGCCCTTGGCTGCGCCTGCCACGCCGCCGCTGCCTTCGCCCGTGATGCGGTAGCTGCGCGGCGGATCCAGTTCCGAAAGCTGCACTTCGCCCCCAAAGCGCGCGCTGATCGGTCCCACTTTAATGGTGGCCGATGCCCGGAACCGGTTCTCCCCAATGACCTCCAAGGTTTGGCAGCCAGGAATGCAGGCCTTGAGAATTTCTGGATCGTTGAGACCGCGCCACACAACCTCGATCGGCGCGTCGATCCGCTGCTCTCCCGTCATCTGCATTCTGGCATCCATCCCTTCCTTGATATTTGTCCGCCGGCTCAGGCGACAGACACTTTCGGTGCTTCTTCATCCAGCAGCCCGCAAACTATCCTCTCGGGACTGAGCGGCATGTCGAGCCAGCGGCATTCGAATGGGGCAAGAGCGTCTGCGACCGCATTGACAAGAGTCGGCGGCGAGATCATCGCACCGCCCTCACCTACGCCTTTGAAACCCCCCGGGGTTGCGGAGGGCGTGCACATGTGTCGAAATTCGATGACCGGCACATCAAGCGCGGTTGGGACGAGATAGTCCTTCAGCGTGGCCGCCAAAGGCTGTCCATTCTCGTCATAGCGCATGTGCTCGAAAAGCACACCGGCGATGCCCTGCACCACGCCGCCCGAAATCTGCCCCTCGACGATAGCGGGATTGATGAGCTCCCCGCTGTCGCCGCCGGCGATCCAGCGTCTGATGGAAACGATGCCGGTTTCCACATCTACTTCGCAGATGCAAGCATGTGTCGCGTTCGCGAACACGAACGTCGGTGCGCGAAAGCGATGTTGAGCTTCGAGCCCCATCTCCATCCCCGGCGGGAGCCGGTCGGGAGCGACGTAGGCCATCTGGGCGATATCGGCGATAGTCGCCTGGATTTCTTCCGAGCCTTCCACCGTGATGATGCCGTCCTGAATGCGCACCCTATCGGCTGTCGCATTATAGGCGTGAGCGGCGATGCGCCGGATCTTCTCCTGAAGGAGATCGGCGGCGGTTGTCACTGCGGCCCCGCCGGCAACCGCTTGGCGGCTGCCGCCCGCTCCGGTGCCGAACCCCGTCCTGGAACTGTCGCCCTCGAATATCGTGACATCTTGCAGCGGAACACCCAGGCGGTCTGCGGCGATCTGGGCCAGTGTAGTCGGGGTGCCGTGCCCCTGCGACAGCGTACTGGACATCACTGAGACCTTGCCTGTGATCTCGACACGGATATGGGCTACTTCCGAAGACATGATGCCGAAGCCCATGGTGGTCGGCTCGATCCCGGTAGCAATGCCCAGCCCTAGGTAGCGCCCCTGCTTGCGCGCTTCCGCCTGCTCGCGACGGAAAGCCGGCAAGTCGATCGCGTCGGCGACCATCTCGAACGTTTCTCTCGGACTTATGTCGTCGAGCACCGGGCCGGTAATCATCGGGAACGGCAGGTCAGGTTTGCCGATGATGTTCTTGCGGCGAAGCTCGAATGGATCGATCCCCATCTGACGCGCCGCGACATCCATGATCGTCTCGCGGCCGAACATCTCCATCATCCAGGGTCCCCGATATGGTCCCATGCCGCAGGTGTTCGTGTACCACCCGGTCGATGCACAGCGATAGGCCGGCAACCGGTAAGGCCCCGGGAACATGAGCGAGACCAGGAAACCGCTGGCTGTAGTGGAATTCGGATAGGCGCCAAGATCCACGTTGAGGGTGACGTCAGCGGCCAGCAGCCGGTGATCGCCATCGAACGCAAGCCGCACCTTGATCCGTTCATCACGGCCTTGCGAGGCGGCGGTCAGGTTCTCTATGCGGTCTTCGATCCATTTTACTGGCCGGTTCAGGATCAAGGCGGCGGCTATGACGGCAAGCTCATCACGCAGCTGCGTCACTTTGAGGCCAAAGCCGCCACCGACATCCTTGGCAATGACCCGCACCTCGTTGAGAGGAAGGCGTAACGTGTGTGCGATGTGCATCGCCGCCATGTGGGTACTTTGGCAGGCAAGGTTGATCGTCACCTCGCCTGATCCATCCCGCCTCGCGACCAGCCCGCGTGTTTCCATCGGCAATTGCGTCTGCCGACAGTTGCATAGTTCGTCCTCGACCACGTACGTCGCTGCGGCAAAGGCTTCGTCTATGTCCCCGAAAACCTCCACGCTGGTACTGACGATGTTGGAGTCGCGATCAGGATGGACGGGCGGCATGACCGCCGCCGCCTCCATTCCGACAACCGGGGCTTCGGGCGCATACTCCACCTTCACCAGCGCGGCACCATCTTCCGCCAGTGCTCTCGTTTCTGCAACCACCAGCGCGACCGGATCGCCCACAAAGCGGACATCGCCGCGCGCGAGAAGACCTGTATCTGGATAGGGACAGTCGGGCATATCTGTGGCAGGATTGCTGTAGAAAGCGTTCAAAGCATCGGTATCGGCGGCGGTCAGCACCGCCACCACACCGCTTACTCCGCGTGCTTCTTCTGCATCGATGCTCAGGATACTGCCCCGTGCGATGGGGCTGCGCACGAAGGCCGCATGCAGCATCCCGGGCACGATCACGTCATCGATATAGGTGCCGCGACCCGTAAGCAGCCTGGGATCTTCCTTGCGCTGCACACGTTGGCCGACAAAGCGCATTCCTGCTGCGGCTACCCGATCGACCATCATCACTCCCACCCGAGCCACCTGCGCTTGCAGGGGAAATATTTAACCGAAAACCATCGCTGGCTTTCACCCTGCAATACGCACAATATAGGCGCTCGCATAGCCGCCAGCAATTGAAGCTCTATTTCCTGACCTTCGCTGGCCCACTTACCCGTTTGCCAGGCTGTTTGGAAGAACCACGCGTCTGAGCATTTTTTCCCGATCATGATTTCGACGGAGCGGGCGCCGCCGGCCAAGAACCCGTCAGCGGCCTTTCCATACCGGGGCGCGTTTTTCGACGAAGGCCCGTACGCCTTCCATCCCGTCTTCGCTATCGCGCCACCTTTTGTAAGCCGGGTACTCGTGCTGTCTCGCCAGTGCGAGCTCGAGGCTGGGCTCTTCCAGTCCGGTCAGGGCGGTGCGCTTTGTCGCCTGAACTGCGAGCGGCGCGCATTTCAGGATGTCGTCGGTCCACGATTGCACCAGATTGTCCAGGTCGCCCGCTTCCGCGATCGCGTTGACGAAGCCCATGCGCAGGCCTTCCTCGCAGCTCACCATGCGCGAGGTAAGCAGCATGCCCATGGCCTGTTTCTCACCGATTTGCCGCACCAGCCGGTGAATACCGCCCCCCAGGGCCACCGCGCCGACACGCGGTTCAGGCAATCCGAATGTGGCATTGCGGCTTGCAAGGATGATGTCGCAGGCCAGTGCGATCTCGAAGCCACCACCCAGAGCGGCGCCATTGACAGCCGCGATCAAGGGTTTGTCGAGATCGAATCGTCCGATCAACCCGGCATAACCGTGAGCAGGGAAGGCCTCTTCGGTATAGGCCTCTTCGGTATCGGCGCCATCAAGCACGGCCTTAAGATCAGAACCGGTGCAAAATGCCCTGTCGCCCGCACCGGTAATCACGCAGACACGTTGTTCAGGATCTGCCGCGTAGGCGTTTAAAGCGGCTTCCAACTCCCGATGCATCGCCAGGTTGAGCGCGTTCATCGACCTGGGCCGGTTAAGCGTGATCGTTGTAATAGCACCGTCGGTCTTGCAAATTATGGTCTCGAACATGTCCTCTCCCTCAGCGCGCAATTATTGCGCAAGCGCCAACTATCCGTTCGGCAGCTACTCAACGCAATCTTTTCCTCTTGTACATGACCACGTCAATGTGAATTGAACGCCCATGCGGCGTCCTCGTCGTTGCTGGTGCGGCCATTGATCGGCCAATGTTCGCTTTTGCCATCGGGGTTGCATGGCATGAGGACGTAAAGCTCATCGAAGGTGTTGTGACCGCAAGAGTGTCCAGCCGATGGCGGCTCGTGATGGTGAATTTCGTGTGCGCGGGTCCCGCAAGAACGTCAGGTCGCCCTAACAAAGCCGGAAATTGTCATTGAGGAAATGGATCGTGTTATAGCCTCTGGTGAGCGGTTCGGGTGCGTGTTGACCGATGCTGGCTATGGGTCAAGCGGGCCGTTCCGCCAAGCCCTGAGCAAGCGCGACCTGCTGTGGGCAGTCGGCATATCACGGCGTCAGAATATGTATCGGGCGGACGTCGGACTGATATTCCCGTAAGCTGCGGTTGGAAGGCGGCCAAAATACCACGTCCCCACAGATGCCCTTACTGCGATAAACTCATCGAAGAGCGCATCCCGAAAAATCTGCCAAAGTAGTGCTAGAGCGGCTTGCGCCGACTCTCGCCATTGCGGATAAGCGGGGCGAACAGGAAAGGAACAATTTCATGCTGAAGACCCTCACGGACGAGATTTTCGTCGCGCCTCAGATTTCCGTGGCAGATGTTGAGGAGGCAAAGGCATTGGGCGTGACACTGGTCATCAACAATCGTCCGGATCACGAGTCGCCTGACCAGCCCGAAGGCGCAGAAATCGAAGCGGCGGCGCGGGCTGCGGGTATGGCCTATGCTGCCATCCCGGTCACCCACGCCGGATTTTCCGCCGGACAACTGGACGCGATGGAAAAGGCGTTGGGCGAAGCGCAAGGCAAGGTGCTTGCCTTTTGCCGATCCGGAACGCGCAGCACGCTCCTTTGGGCGCTTACCCGCGCACGCGTTGGCGACAATTGCGACAAATTGAGCGCAACGGCAGCAAGAGCCGGTTACGACCTTTCGCCGGTCCGCCCCATGATGGACGCGCTATCGGCAGGACGATAACGCCAGAACGATGACGTCATCTGATCGGCTGTGCTGTGCCATTGCTTGTTGCGGCAAGCTTCAGCCGTTCGTCCCACTCCTTTCGGCATTCGGAACGCAGCTTCGTCTTTTTCCAGCACTTGTCATCAAAGGAGGGCAGATTGGGGCGGTAGTTATAGGTGGGATTGCCAAAGGCCTGTTCGCCATGGGGTGCAAGGCTGTTGCGTAATTCCCGCATCCGTTTTTGCGCGACTTCGTAAAGTTTGCCGCGAGCTTGGAAAATGGCATCGCGCCCGATTGAACCGGCTGTCTGACAAAAATTCAACTGGGCGCGAACCGTTGAAAAGCCAAGGTAAATACGGGTGCCATATTGATCCAGCGCCTTTTGTCCGCCTTTGCCCTGCGAGCGCTTGAAATAGCCCGCCAATGTGTCAAACGCGCTGGCCAGTTCGGCACGATGATGGGCAATCATGGCATTGTAGTTGCCAAGCGTCAGCAAAGTCGGTTCGAACTGGCATTGCAGTGCGGCGACATTCAGGCCGGCCCGCAGGTTCCACAACAGCGCCGCACGATATTCCGCTGGTGCTGCCCCGGGAAGTGATATGCCGATATCGGATTCATTTCCTTCTGCCACTGGACCGCTTAAATCAGCGGGCTTCCAGAAAAATTGCGCATTTGCCGGCGTGGCCAAAGCGATCATCGCTCCCGCTGCGGCCATACATAGAGTTCGCGTCGCTTGATTGATGTTCATCATTGGCCTCTGGTCATTGCGTGATCGCTATCGATGCGCCTTACTAATCCGCGGTCACATCTTCGTTGGTCTTCTTGTCAGGCCCGGCGCTGATATCTGTTTCGGTTGCAGATTTTGCCGCGGTGGCGCCATTTGCCACCGGCGGTACTGCGATGCTTCCCGTCTGTACACCGTCAAGATCGGTCATAGCGTCACTTGCCGTGCCGTCCACCACTTCCATATCGCGCATGGCAACGGTTTGTTCGCCTTGATCATCATTTCCGCCACCGCAGGCGGAAAGCAGGGCAATGGCAAGGCTTGCGGTCATGAAACGCAGGTACGGCAAGGGACGCGACATTTATCTTTTCTCCGGTTTTCGCGGCACGACCCGCAATGTTATCACATAAAGCGCAAAGCCTAGCGCCATGTAAAGCATAGCTCAAGTACGGGCCGCGCACCGACCAAGTGCGGACAGGAATGGCGGAAAATGACGGCGCAATGCTGCATCGAATGCGTCAAGCGTGGTCGTCTTGCCCAGTTGCGCCAGGCTTGTGACTGGATACTCGGCAATGCCGCAGGGTATTATGCCTGAAAAATGCGACAGGTCGGGATCGATATTGACCGAAAAGCCGTGCAACGTCACCCAACGGCGGACGCGAACGCCGATGGCGCCTATCTTGGCTTCCCGCCCGTCCGGGGCGTCGGTCCAGATGCCGATGCGTCCTTCGGCCCGCCGCGCCGAGACACCGAAATCAGCCAGCGCCGCGATGATCCAGCCTTCCAGATTATGCACGAAATTTCGCACATCCTTACCGCGCGCGCCAAGGTCTATCTGAACATAACCGATACGCTGACCCGGGCCGTGATAGGTATAGCGGCCACCGCGTCCCGCCTCGTAAACCGGAAATCGCTGTTCCAGCAATTCGGCCGGAACCGCGCTGGTACCGGCAGTATAAAGCGGTGGATGTTCGAGCAGCCAGATACGTTCACGCGCGGTTCCGTCCCGGATGGCGGCGGTTCGCGCCTCCATATCCGCCAGCGCTTCCGGATAGGGAACAAGGCTGTTGCTGACACGCCATTCGATATTGTCATCCCTTGTCATCCACCTTCCTTGACTTGGGCAAGGCGACATATCAAGGTCCAACGGCATTTCGCCGTCGTCCCGTTTTGGGTAGCGATAATGGATCAGGGGAACGAATGGCCAGACTTTCAATCGGTGCGGCGTGGGAAGAAACACTTGTCTTCGTAAAACGCGAAGGCACCCTGCTTTTCCCGGTGGCACTCGTGTTCCTGGCCTTGCCAGCGGTGATTCTGCAGCTTTTGCTGCCCGAGCGACTGCGTCATATGGCGACGATGGAAGAGGTGAATGCAGCACCCGGTCTTCCGCCATATTTTCTGCTGGCCATGGTTGCCGTGATCCTGATCGGATTGCTGGGCACGCTTGCGATTTACGCCCTGTCACTCCGCCCCGGCATCAGTGTTGCCGAGGCGCTTCAACTGGCGATAAGGCGCATGCCTGTGCTGATTGGTTCGGGGCTGCTGCTGATTCTGGGCTTTTCGGTGCTCGTTCTCATTTTCTCGATCATCGGTGGTGGGCTTGTCGCGGTGACCGGGACGAGTGCGGCAATGTCGATTCTCATTCTGATCGGCGTTCCGATTGCGCTGTTCGCTATAGTCCGCTTGCTGCTTCTCAACGCAGTGGTGCTGGATCAGCCGGTCAATTCTGTTGAGGCCATTCGGCATAGCTGGCGGTTAACCGTTGGGCAGTTCTGGAAGCTTGCCGGCTTTATAGCAGGATTGATTGTGTTGATGCTGATCAGCCAGCTTGTGTCCCGGATGATCTTTGGCATTGCCGGCAGTCTCATCGGCGGCTCCACTCTTGCCGCCTTGCTCGCTGGTCTTGCAGTGGCGGTCGTCAATGCCGTGATCCAGGTTTATTATCTGATCATGACCTGTCGCATATACCGTCAGTTGCGAGACTGATCGGCCTGCAGCATCGGAATATGTCGTGCAGCATCGCGTGGCAAAAGACCGATCAGACGTGGATCGTCGAATATTTCAATCTGCCGTTTGACAGGAATGAAACCCGATTTTCGGTAAAATCCCAAAGCGGAGGGATGGTCGAGCGTGCAAGTATGGACCCAGAAACATTCAATCCCTTTGCGCCAGGCAAGCATATTCGCCTGGGCCATCATCCAGCGCCCGTGTTTTTGCCCGGCAATTTCGGGTATCAAACCAAAATAGCTGAGTTCGCAATGCGGAGGCGTGCCAAAATCGAGTTCGATCAGGCCGACCTCAATGCCGCGTGGATCAATAACCGCATGGATTTCAATCGCGTCGCTATGGATGATTTGCAACAGCGTGTCGTTTGACATGACAAGCCGGGAAAACCACAACCAAGGCTCACCGATGCGGCGAAACAGCGTGCGGTATTTCTCCGCTTCGGGCTGCTTCCAGCGCGCCAGTCGCAAGTGCGACGCGGGCAGGGGGGCAGGTTTGGGCCGTTCCCGCATTTCCAGCGTCGTGACGACCGTGGCAATGCGGTGGGGCGGAACATCCTGCAAGGACACAGGTTTCAACTCCAGGCCGCGACCGGGGGCAGGCTCATCAGAATGGCATCGACGTTGCCGCCGGTCTTCAGCCCGAACGATGTGCCGCGATCGTAGACCAGGTTGAACTCGGCATAGCGCCCGCGCCACTCCAGCTGCTTCTGCCGATCTTCACTGGTCCACGCCATTCCCATCCGTCGCCGCACGATCGCAGGGAATATCGCCAGAAATGCTTCGCCGACATCGCGTGTGAATGCAAAATTGGCGTCGAAATCGCCTTCCAGATGGTCATAGAAAATTCCGCCGACGCCGCGATGCACGCCACGATGCGGAATGAAGAAATATTCGTCCGCCCATTGTTTGAAGCGCGGATAATATTCGGGATCATGAGCATCGCACGCGCTTTTGAACGCGTCATGAAAATCCGCGGTATCGTCGTCCTGAGGGATTGGCGGATTAAGATCCGCTCCGCCGCCGAACCAGCGCTTTGTCGTGATCAGGAAACGCGTGTTCATATGTACGGCGGGCACATGGGGGTTGGCCATATGCGCAACCAGACTGATGCCTGTTGCAAAAAATTCCGGATTTTCACCTGCGCCATGAATCGTCGCGGCGAATTCGGGAGCAAAGGCGCCGCCGACGGTGGATACATTGACGCCGACTTTCTCGAAAACCTTGCCTTTCATGACACCGCGCACGCCGCCTCCGCCTTCTCCGGCGGCCATGCCTTCGGCCTCCCGGTTCCATGCGGCATAGTCGAAGCGAGCGTCGCTGCCGGCTTCTGCCTCGATTGCTTCGAATTCCGCGCAAATTCTGTCACGTAAACTTTCGAACCAGTTACGTGCGGCCTGCTGCTGCTCGTCCAAGGTGATCATGCCGGATATTGTCCTGTTTGCCGTAATGCTTCGTTCAAGGCGATGCCCGCCGCGACCGCAATATTCAAGGAGCGAAATTCGACCTGCATGGGAATTCGTACGCAAAGAGCGGCTCGATCATGCACATCATCGGGTACGCCCGCGCCCTCTGATCCCAGCAGCAGCACGTCGTCGGCGCGGAATTCCGTATCGGGTAATCGCGTATCGCCCTTGCTGGTCAACAGGATGATGCGGTGGCCGCCCCGATTCATGGCATCGGCAAAGTTTTCAAAATTAATCCGGCGAGTGACATCGGCGCGGGCGGCATAATCCATGGAAGACCGTTTCAACTGCTTGTCGGAAAAAGGAAAACCGCACGGTTCGATGATGTCTATGGCCACGCCGAAGCAAGCACACAGGCGGATGATTGTGCCGGTATTTCCGGCAATATCGGGCTGGTAGAGGGCTAATCGCATGCTGTTCCCATAAACGCGTCGCTGGAATTGTCATAGTCCGGGCAAATTCACTGTTGGCAAAGGGGGCTTTCCAAGGCTATCAGGCGCGCGAACCGCCGGGGGTCTTTTTGGCGGAAGGGCGTATGCGTCATTCTGATTATCAATCAGGCGAACTGCGCACCTTTTGGAATGGGTTAAGGGACAAGGGCCGTTGAATGACAACGCTTGATCATGGTGAGTCGGTGGAAACCCCTGGGGAGCCAGGCGTCCGCCGCCGCGACTTTATTAATATAGCAGCCGTCAGTTTCGCCGGGGTCGGCGCCGTCGCGGTCATACCACCGCTGGTAAAC
Source organism: Rhizorhapis sp. SPR117 (assembly GCF_021742065.1). Next base: position 52,366 of record NZ_JAKKIE010000022.1, on the reverse strand, counting down.
CAGATGAATCCAAGCGCCGACGTGCTTGCCATGGCGTCGACGGAAGTCGACATCAGCGCGATTGAGCCGGGACAAGCTATCAAAACCATTTTCCGCAGCCAGCCGCTGTTCGTCCGGCATTTGACACCCAAGGAAATCGCCGAAGCCGATGCGGTTCCGTTGTCGGAGCTGCGCGATCCGCAAACGCTCGAAGAGCGTACCGTCGAGGGCAAGAAGCAATGGCTCATCACCATGGGCGTGTGCACCCATCTGGGTTGCGTGCCGCTCGGTGCGGGCGAGGGTGAGAATCGGGGCGAATATGGCGGTTACTTTTGCCCCTGCCACGGGTCGTCTTACGATACCGCTGCGCGCATCCGCAAAGGTCCGGCGCCCACGAATCTGGAAGTGCCGGAATATACATTCACGTCCGACACTGTCGTAACGGTAGGCTGAGGTAAGAGATCATGAGTTTTCCCTGGGCTGAACATTATACGCCGAAAAATCCGCTGATGCAGTGGATCGATACCCGTCTGCCGCTGCCGCGCCTGGTGTATAACGCCGTTGGTGCGGGCTATCCGGTGCCCCGGAACCTGAATTATTTCTGGAACTTTGGCGTGCTTGCGGGCGTCGCCCTGACCATTCAGCTGATTACCGGCATCGTATTGGCCATGCATTACGCGGCCAGTGCGGGGATCGCCTTTGATAGCGTCGAACATATCATGCGCGATGTGAATTCGGGCTGGTTGCTGCGTTATGCCCATGCCAATGGCGCCAGCTTCTTCTTTATTGTCGTGTATCTCCACATTTTCCGCGGCCTTTTCTATGGCTCCTACAAGGCGCCACGCGAAATGGTCTGGCTGTTGGGCGTTGTGATCTTCATTTTGATGATGGCGACTGCGTTCATGGGTTATGTGCTTCCCTGGGGGCAGATGAGCTTTTGGGGCGCCAAGGTTATTACAGGACTCTTCGGTGCGATCCCATTGGTGGGTGATCCGATCCAGACCTGGTTGCTGGGTGGCTTTGCACCGGGTGACGCCGCTTTGAACCGCTTCTTCTCGCTTCACTATCTGCTGCCTTTTGTGATTGCGGGCGTCATTATCCTGCACATCTGGGCTTTGCATATTCCAGGTTCCAGCAATCCCACCGGCGTGGACGTTCAGGGGCCGCAGGACACCGTGCCATTCCATCCCTATTACACAGCGAAGGACGGTTTCGGACTTGGTATCTTCCTGATCCTGTTCGCCATCATGCTGTTTTTCCTGCCGAATGCTTTGGGGCACCCGGACAATTACATCGCGGCAAACCCGCTCTCCACGCCCGCGCATATTGTTCCTGAATGGTATTTCTGGCCTTTCTACGCAATTCTGCGCGCCTTCACTTTCGACTTCCTGTTCATTCCGGCGAAGTTGATGGGTGTGATGGCGATGTTCGCTTCGATGTTGGTGCTGTTCGTTCTGCCCTGGCTCGATAACTCTCCGGTTCGTTCGGGCAGCTATCGTCCATTGTTCAAGCAGTTCTTCTGGGTGCTTGTCATTGACGTGCTAATACTGGGTTATTGCGGGGGAGCGCCGGCGGAAGAGCCTTTCGTGATGATCAGTCAGCTTGCCTCAGCCTATTATTTTGCGCATTTCCTGATCATTCTGCCGATCATTTCCAAGATCGAGAAACCGCTTCCACTACCCGGATCGATCACTGAGTCGGTACTTGGCAAAGACCATGCGGCGGCAGGCGGCAAAACTGCCGCAGTGTCGGCCGAATAAGGGGAATAGATAAAATGGTTCGCGTACTCGCTGCTCTTGTCGGCATCTTCTTTTCGGGCATGTTGCTCTATTCCTTCATCTTCGGCGCGGTGAATTACGTCAGCGACCCTCCCATGCCTACGGTCGAACATGAATTCCACCTTGCGCCCAAGGAAGTGGAATTCGCATCGGATGGCCCACTTGGCCATTATGATCGCCAGCAGTTGCAGCGCGGGTTTCAGGTATTCAAGGAAGTCTGCGCGGCCTGTCACTCCGCGCGCTACGTCGCCTTCCGTGATCTGGAAGGTCTTGGCTATAATGAAGCAGAGGTGAAGGCGATCGCGGCAAATTGGCCGATCGAAACGCCATCGATTAATCCTGACACTGGCGAAGCAGCAACACGTAAGCCTGTTCCTGCCGATCATATTCCAATGCCGTTTGCCAACGACGTCGCTGCACGTGCCGCGAATAACAATGCGGTGCCACCCGATCTGTCGCTGATGAGCAAGGCTCGCCATCATGGTAATGCCTATATCTATTCGCTGCTGACAGGATATCAGGGGCAGCCAGCGGAACTTCTCAAGGAGTTCCCGGATGCCAAGACACCTGAAGGTCTGCACTATAATCCCTATTTCGCTAACCTGAACCTGGCCATGGCGCCTCCGCTGACCAGCGAGGGGCAGGTAACCTATGCCGATGGGACCAAGGCAACGGTCGACCAGATGGCGAAGGACGTTGCAGCATTTCTGACCTGGACAGCGGAACCCAAGCTTGAAAGCCGTCATCGGACTGGTTTAGCCGTCTTGTTGTTCCTGCTGGTTGCAACAGGTCTTGCCTACATGTCCTACCGCAACATCTGGGCTGACAAGAAGCATTGAGATTGGCGCTGCCGCATTCGGTGGGCAGCAAGAATTGTGGTTACAGGGAGCCGGCTGGTCGCGTACCAGCCGGTTTTCCATTTGCAGGCCCTCTGCCGCCTATTCCATCCGTTCAAGCCGATAGCCATAACCAAAGACTGTAAACAGCCGGAACCCGTTTTCCGGCTTCAGCTGCAATTTGGACCGGATGCGGGAAACATGCATGTCGAGCGTACGGGATGGCAGGTCGGCGACGCTATGCCAGACAGCGTTCATTATATAGGCGCGAGACAAGGCGCGCTGTTCATTGTGGAAAAAGAGCAGAGCCAGCGTAAACTCTTTTGATGTGAGGGGAATTTCCTCTCCATTCAGCAGAGCGGTCTGCTTGTGCCGGTCGAAACAATAGCGGCCAAAAAATTGTGGGGGGCCATCGGCGGAGGCACGACTCACGCACCGTCGTAACAGAGCAGCAATACGGGCTTCGACCACGTTATCGTCTTCTGGCATTACGATATAATCATCGGCGCCAGCATGCAGGGCGGCGGCAATATCCTTTTTGCTTGCAGTGTCTGTCACCATGATGATGGCGGGGGGCACTTTCACATTCTGCTGCACCCAATTCAGAACGCTACGCCCCGATCCATCGGATATGGTCCAGTTGAGAAATAGAAGATCATAGGTGTCACGCTGTAGTTGCGTAATCAATGGCGCAGCGGACTGGAAAATGGTGACATGGTGCCCCATCCCTTCTGTAACCTCTTTCAGCAAGTTGATTGCTACCGGGTTCTTGTCCGCAATGGCTATGCGCATTCCACCTTTCTGCCAGGGTCATCCCTGAAATTCGAAAGCCGCCGACTCCTTTGTTTGACTTGATCTTCGCCATGAAAGGCTACTACCAGACGTTTGGAAATGGCAATGGAAAGTTCACCAGGGCTGTTCAGCGGCCTTCATGGTGCCGGGATGTGAGGGCATATGTCTTTTTCGCCAACGTCCAGGTCCAGGCAACGTCCGTCCACATCGTTGGGGTGAAGTTCCAGGCCAATCATGGCAGCCAGCGTTGGCATGATGTCGATTGTTTCGACCGGCAACGGTTGCTCAAAACCCTGTAATCCCTTGCGCCAGAACAGGATTGGCACGCGTCGGTCATAATCCCATGGGCTGCCATGCGTTGCCACATAACCCCTTTTCGGAACAGGGATCGGCGTCACGCGCGGCTTCAAAAGGACGACAAAATCGCCCGATCTCTGGGCATCGAAAGATGCGCGCGCGCGTTCGGCCAATGACCATGTGTCGGGCGATCCGCTGGGTAAAGCCATTGCGGCAAGGCTGTCATGGCTGAACACCGCCGCGACTTGCGGATGGTTTTGCAACATGCCTATGGCCTCTGCGATTACCGCCGCGCGTTGCGGGCGGCCAAGGCCGGGATCGACATAATAGTCCCCATTGGCGCCGTCACTGTAGAGCAGCTGACCAGAAAATCCCAGCTTGGTGCCGATGGCTTGACCCAACACTTTTGCATTGAGGTTGGTATTGATACGGGCAGCTGTCGGCGCGGCATTCAAATCGTTCCGTTCGGGCAGGTCCTGACCGCCATGGTCTGCAGTCAGCACCACGACATAATCGATTCCGGCATTGTCCAACTTGGTAAAGAAATCCCCCAGATCGTGGTCAAGCGACATCAGTTGGGCGCACATTTCCGAACCCTGCGTGCCATAGCTATGCCCCACATAATCCGTGGCCGAGGCACCGATCGCCAACAGGTCGGTATGCGCGCCTTCCCCCAGTTTCATCTTCTCACGTAGCGCAGCGGCCAGCGCGAGAGTCGATGCGTCGAGTTCCGGTGAGGCGCGAAACGCCTTGTGGTCGCCAGAGTCTCGGGCGAATCGACCCGTGCCAACCGTTTGCTCTCCGGCGCGGACGGGATAATTACGGGCCTCGCATATGGGCGGCAAGGCAGCGGCCGGCTGTGCGGTGGCGAGACGCGCAGCCACCACCGCGTTCACCTTGTCTACCGTCGGGTCGGTCGGGCGGCCCTTTAAAGTGGTAAAGCCCTTGCCGCCCCACCACCACATCTGGTCGGTATGCCGCCCACCCATCATCAGCGCGGCCCGGTCTTTGCCGGATACAGAAACGACGCGCGCGGCGGGATCGGCAGCTTTCATCCGATCCCCCAGCGTTGGGACGCGCAGATGGGCAGGGGATAGGACATAATGATCGCTGTCTGTGCCCGGTTCATTTTCGTCTTCGGCGCAATAGACCAGCTTGTCGGCTCGCTTGGCAGAAAGATCGTACCAGTGATTTGCGATGATGCCAGTGCGTGCCGGGCGATCGCCGGTTAAAATGGTGGAATGACCGGGGCAGGTTTCGGTCGCCGCATGGCCCTGATATCCTGATGGAAACACAATGCCTTGTGACAGGCGCTTGAGGCCTCCCTGAAAATATTGGCGATACTCCGCGAACAAATCAGCAGAAAACTGGTCGACAGATATGGCGACGATCAGCTTGGGTGGGACGGCCGGCGAGGGCGTGTCGCTGGCCTGCGCAGGGGAAAGGGCTAGCGTCAGAGATGTCAGCGCGGTAACGGTCGCGACGAATTTCATGAATAACTCCTTGGCGGATGGACCGCTCTTGCGGCTATAGCTAGCCGCGAAAAACCAGGATGAACAAGCGAATGCGGATATTTCATTTCTTCCTGATGACAATCGCGGCGCTATGTACGTTTTCGTCCATTTCAGCCTCTGCGCAGTCACGCATGCTGCACGTTCCCGCTACGTTGGTCGCTGAAAGCGATGCACCCGCGCCGGGTCAGTCGGTAACGCTTGCTTTTGTCATGAAGCCGCATCCTGGTTGGCACGGTTATTGGGAAAATCCCGGCGATGCGGGCAAGGGGATGACGCTCAAATGGGATGTGCCGCCGGGTGTGAAGGTAGGCGCATTGCGCTATCCCGTGCCAGAAACGCTGCTTCTCTCTGGCCTGATGAACTATGTGTATGAGGGTGATTATGCGCTGCTGGTGACGCTGGACCTGCCGCAAACCCTGCGTGCGGGCGACGTGCTGCCTGTCAGGGTGCGTGCCGACTGGCTTTCCTGCACGCGGGAAATATGCGTACCAGAGGGCGACGATCTGGCGCTTGATCTCCGCATTGGGGACGGTGGGGTCGATGCAAACAAACGTGCGGAGTTTGACAAGTTTCGCGCGCATTTGCCACGGCCACTCGCTGCCGAAGGGCGATTTGCGCTTGCGGGCGAGCGCATCCGGTTGGCGATTCCATTCCCAAAGACGGCTGCGATCGCCGCACCCTATTTCTTTCCCCTGACCGAAAACGCAATTGCTTATGCCAGTCCGCAATCGGTGACGCGGAATGGCGATTGGCTGATTGTCGAAACCAACGCTGGCGGATCGCCGCCCCAAGCATTGCGTGGGCTGATCAAGACTGGCGAACATCGCGGCTTTACGCTGACCGCCGTGCCGGGGCCAGTTCCGCAGGCGGGCGTGCCTGTCGCTCAGGAGGTGGTGACGAGCGCCGATGTTGAGCGGTCTGCCGTTGGCGCTGGCGCGATTGCGGCGGCATTGGCCAGTGCGCTTCTGGGCGGGCTGTTGCTCAATATCATGCCATGCGTATTCCCGATCCTGAGCCTCAAGGCTATGAAGCTGGCAAAAGCAGGTGGCAATGAAGCCGTGGTTCGGCGGGATGCGCTTGCCTATATGGCAGGCGCGATCCTGACATGCGTGATGCTGGGCGGACTGTTGCTTGCCTTGCGCGCGGGCGGCGCTGCGGTGGGTTGGGCCTTTCAGTTGCAGGACCCGCGGATCATCCTGCTGCTGCTCGTCCTGATTACCGCTATTGCGTTCAATTTTGCCGGACTGTTTGAATTGGGTAGTATCGACGCCGGTAGCAGCTTTGCAGAAAAAGGCGGTGCCGCAGGCTCCTTCTGGACCGGCGCGCTGGCAGCCTTTGTCGCCACGCCCTGCACCGGGCCGTTCATGGGAGCGGCATTGGGCGCAGCGCTGGTATTGCCCGCGCTGTTGGCGCTGGCAATTTTTGCCGGTTTGGGTCTTGGACTGGCTTTGCCTTTCCTGCTGATCGCCTTCATTCCCGCCCTGCGCAGGCGCCTGCCCAGGCCTGGGCCATGGATGGGAACTTTGCGGCGCATATTGGCAGTGCCCATGTTCGCTACCGCGCTGGCGTTGGTCTGGCTGTTGGGGCGTCAGTCGGGCATAGCGGGCATGACCATTGGTCTTGGCGTGGCGGCCGTTGCCGGTTTGCTGTTCTGGTGGATCGGTGCACGGCAGGCGCATGGGCGCAGGGGTGCGTTTCTCCTCAGCCTTGCCATCGTTGTCGCCATGGTGGGCGGTATCATGTTGCTTTCGACGGAGAGCGGATCGGCTATTGAACCGAAGCAGAAGCTGGTTATCGGCGAACCGTTCAGCGAAACCAGACTTGCGGCCCTGCGCGCGGAGGGCCGCCCGGTCTTCCTCTATTTCACCGCCGACTGGTGTCTTACATGCAAGGTCAATGAGGCCGCAGCCATTGACCGTGAAGAAGTACGGGCAGCATTTGGCAAGGCGAATGTCGCAACCTTGGTTGGCGACTGGACCAATGCCGATCCAGAGATCAGCCGCTTTCTGGAAAGGCACGGCCGATCAGGCGTCCCGCTCTATCTCTGGTACGCGCCGGACGGCGAGATGCGAGTGCTGCCTCAGGTCCTTTCGCCATCGCTGCTCGTGTCGCTGGCCAAGGAGTGAGCCATGGCGAAAAAAAGAGCTGATCAGTTGCTGGTCGATCGCGGCCTCGTGGAAAGCCGCACGCGCGCCCAGGCGATGATTCTTGCCGGTCTCGTCTATTCGGGTGATCGCAAGATTGAAAAGGCCGGGCAGCAAATGGCTGAGGAAGCGGCGATCGACGTGCGTGGGCGCGACCACCCTTGGGTATCGCGCGGCGGCATAAAGCTTGCCCATGCCATCGATCATTTCGGCTGGGATGTGACTGGCGCGGTGGCGATGGACGTGGGCAGTTCCACCGGCGGCTTTACCGATGTTCTCCTGACCAAGGGCGCTGCGCGCGTTTACGCAGTGGACAGCGGCACCAACCAACTCGCCTGGAAGCTGCGACAGGACCCGCGGGTCATGGTGCATGAACAAACCAGTGCGCGGATTTTGACGACGCAGCATATCATCGAACCGATTGATCTGATCGTTTGTGATGCCAGTTTCATATCATTGTGCAAGGTCCTGGAAAGACCGATGTCCTTTGCAAGTCCTGCCGCTCGCCTGATTGCACTCATCAAGCCGCAGTTCGAGGCTGGCCGGGATGAAGTCGGCAAGGGTGGGGTGGTTCGCGACCCGGTTGTTCATAGCCGCGTTTGCGCTGAGGTCCGCGACTGGTTAACCGAAAAGGGCTGGGATGTTGTTGATGTCGTGCAAAGCCCGATTACCGGGCCCGAAGGCAATCTGGAGTTCCTGATCGCCGCCACGAAGGGACGTTGATACAATTGCTGTGCCGAAGAGCGACAGAAGCCTGTTCCTCGTCCTTATTCGCGGCTTGCGGGGCGCAGGGTTTCGCCGCACAAGCTATGCTGGGAACTTGACGCAGCGCTTGCCACGCCGGAACCTGCGGAGTGATTCGAATCGATAGGGGGAAATCGGCCGATGAATCAGATAGCCTCTAAAGGGCAGTTGCGGATGTCCTATTTGCGGTGGGCGCTGTTTACGGTTCCTTTGATCCTGTTTCTTGGGATCGCATCGGGCCGAATAGCGGGCAGCGGTTATGGAAATCGCTGGTTCGCATCGCTGGCCAAACCTGAATTGATGCCGCCGGGATGGGTGTTTGGTGCCGTCTGGCCCATTCTTTACCTGCTGCTTGGGTTTGCAATAGCGATGATCCTGCATGCACGCGGCGCACCAATGCGTGGGCTGGCTATCATATTGTTCGTGGTTCAGCTGATTTTGAATTTGATCTGGTCGCCTTTGTTTTTTGCCGCGCACCAGGTGACCAATGCATTCTATCTGGTGCTTGGCATAGCGGGTCTGACCGTTCTTACCATCATTCTGTTTGCGATGATCCGAAAGGCGGCAGCTCTCTTGTTGTTGCCATATCTGCTCTGGCTCGGTTTCGCGGCGTATCTGACGTATGAAATCGATCTGCTTAATCCTGCCGCCGAGACACTTGTTGCACCCGCCATGCGTACCCAGATATAGAACCTTCTTTCCTTGAAGCGCTATTGAGGCTGGACATGCAAACTGAGAACCGAATTTTCGACGATCTTGCCAAGCTGATCAATGGAGCTGCCGGTACACTCGCGGGCATGGGACGAGAGGCAGAGGCCGCCACGCGTGAGCGCGCGAAGGAATGGATAGGTGGGCTGGATTTTGTCAGCCGCGATGAATTCGAAGCCGTGAAAGAGATGGCTGCGAAGGCTCGCGAGGAGGTCGAGGTGCTGAAAGCACGTCTCGATGCATTGGAAGGCAAGGCCGCACCTCGCAAACCCGCCACCAGGAAAACACCGCCAAAAAAGACCGCGTGATGAGATTTTAAGATGCTGGATTGAGAGCGAACATTCGATTCATCCACAGCTTATCCACATATCTACTCACATTGCGGACTGCTCCCCTGCCGCAGAACTGTGCATTGATTGCTGACCCTGCTATTGTCGGCATCTCGCAGGAAGAAAGTTGATGATGCAAAGCGACGAATTTGAAAGCGAACGCGACGAAGCGGCTCCGATTGATATGCTGGCCGCTTATTATGAAGCGCATGGCTGGTCATTCGAACATGTAGGGGAAGATGAGATCGTCGCCACCACCCAGGGCAGCTGGGCGCAATATGAATTGCGCGCTATCTGGCGCGAACAGGATCAGGTGCTGCAACTTCTCGCTTTGCCCGACATTCGCGTGGCCGATGAAAAGCGTCCCGCTATTTACGAAACGCTGGGTCTCATCAACGAACAGCTCTGGTTGGGGCATTTCGAACTCTGGTCGAACAGCGGGCTGATCCTGTTCCGCAACGGCGTTCTGCTTGGATCAGGTGAGACGCTAAGTCTGGAACAGGCGCAAACCCTGGTGGAAACAGCATTGGATGAATGCGAACGTTTTTATCCGGTGTTTCAGTTTGTCCTGTGGGGTGGCAAGAATCCTCAGGAAGCGATTTCGGCATCGCTTATTGAAACCCGGGGCGAGGCCTGAATAGACGCATGGCAATCTATCATTTTCCCGACACGCTTTTTCTCGCCGGTTGCGGTAACATGGCTGGCCCGATGCTCACGCGCTGGCTTGAATGCGGCCTCGATCCGGCTCGGGTAACGGTGTACAGGCCCAGCGCCGCACCGGTCGCTGATGGTGTGCGCGTAACGGCGCAATGGCCTGAAAGCTTGCCCGACGGCACCATGGTCCTGCTGGGTATGAAGCCTTATCAACTTGGCGATGTTGCACGACATATCACATCGATCGACGGTTCGGACTTCCGTCTCGTTTCGATTCTTGCCGGTACTGGCATGCAATCCCTGCGCGCCAACTTTCCCCATTTCGACAATATCGTTCGTGTCATGCCCAATACGCCCGTCGGCGTGGGGCAGGGCGTGTGCGCCCTTTACGCGGATGAGCGCACCAGTGCCGCCGTTCGCGATGAGGTGCAGGCATTGATGCAGCCGCTTGGGCTTGCCGAATGGATCGCGGACGAAGGGCAGTTCAACCTTGTCACGGCGCTGTCAGGCTGTGGTCCAGCCTATGTTTTTCGTTTCATTGATGCGCTTGCCGGCGCGGCCGCGCGATTGGGCCTGCCTGCCGATCAGGCCGCCCGGCTGGCTCTCGCCACCGTTCGCGGCGCGTCTACTTTGGCCATCAGCGCCGATGTTGCACCCGGTGTGCTTGCCGACCGAGTCGCCAGTCCCGGGGGGATGACACGACAGGGTTTGAACGTTCTGGACAAGGACGAACATTTGCTGAACCTTCTTACCGAAACACTGCGCGCAGCTCGTGATCGCGGGGAGGAAATGGAGAAGGAAGTGTAGCGGCCTGGTGCTGGCAAGCCTGTCAATCGCGTCGCTGAAGCGCAGCCACCATGCCATGAACTTCCGGCGGGATCAGCCCCTCCAGCACGCGCCAGAACCCGGTGACGGAACCCTGTCCCGCCTGCGCATAGGCCGCTGACATCTTTTTGCGCAGTTCACGAAACAGCGAAGCTTCCAATTGCGCGCCCTGATCTGTCAGGCGCAGAAGTTTTTGCCGCCGGTCGCGGATTCCCGGCCGGGTTTCAATATATCCACGCTCGATCAAGTCATTCAGCACTCGCCCCAATGACTGTTTCGTAATAGCGAGCAGTTTAAGCAATTCGCTGACTGTCAGGTCCGGTTGGCGGGAAATGAAATATAGCGCCCGATGATGCGCACGCCCAAGCCCCTGTGTCGCAAGGGCGTCATCGATCGCCCTCGTCATGTTGGTATAGCCAAAGTACAACAGTTCGACGCCCCGCCGGATTTCATCCTCACGTAAAAACAGTGGTGAAGCGTTGGGGGTTTGAACAGTCATTTCGGCTTGCATGCCTCGTTCGGAATAGATGACGACATTAATGGGCGGTAGAATGTTGCAACGCAACAGCCTTGTGGAATTCCGCCGCGTCTCCAGCACGATTAAGGGCACCGCACGGTTGCGCCGGTTCAGTTACTGCCCCGAACATTATTGATGGAAAAGGGGTAAAAAGCCCTTTCCCGCAGGCGCGTCTTGAGTATAAGGGCGCCTCTTCGATGGGCCGGATTGGCCAGCCGGAAAAGTTGGGGCGTCGCCAAGCGGTAAGGCAGCGGCTTTTGATGCCGCCATACGCAGGTTCGAATCCTGCCGCCCCAGCCAAACTCTCGTTTCGCGAGATTTCAGATCAGCGCCGTCCGGCGTGCCCGTAACATTACGTAGTGCCGTAAATGCGCTTCCGGATAGTATGTTGGTCCTGTCAAACAGCGTGGCCTCGCGGCAGCGCCCCGCAACGGAAAGTCCAAGGAGTCCATATTATGAAAGGGTTCGTCGACAACATCGAAAGGCTGACGGAGGAGAACAATGATTTCCGCCGGGTGCTCTATACAGGACACAACCTCCAGCTCGTGCTCATGTCCATCGATCCGGGCGATGAGATCGGCGAGGAAGTCCACGATGATCGTGATCAGTTCTTTCGCATTGAGGGCGGTGAAGGCGAAATCTGGATCGATGGGGTGTGCAACAAGGTGAAGGCAGACGATGGCGTCATCGTCCCTCAGGGCGCGCGACACAATGTGATCAGTACGGGCAGCGCGCCGCTTCGGCTCTATACGATCTACGGTCCGCCAGAACATATCGACGGAACGGTTCACCGAACATGCGCCGAAGCGAATGCCAGCCATGAGCATTTCGACGGCCGCACAACGGAGTGATGAGCCAAGGAGCGCCAGCGACGACAGGCACTTGAGATCCGACAGCCTCCATCATGCTTGGATTGAAGTGAAGGCGGTCGAGCTCATGGCCGGGTGGCTGTGTTGGGTGGTGTGATCGAGTGACCGAACTTGCGGGCGTCACGGACCAGTCGGATAACCTCTTCGTCGCTGGTCTGGTCAAACTCGGCATAATGCATCCCTACAGCATGGAAGGGGTAGGGTTGTGCCAGAGAGACGATCTCATCGCATTCGGAAGCAAGGGCCGCCAGTCCCTCGGCTGGGGCAACGGGAACGGCCAGCACCAGACGAGCCGGGTGCACTTTGCGCAAGCCCTTGAGCGCCGCTTTGACGGTGCCCCCGGTTGCAATGCCGTCATCGACGACAATCACCGTGCGACCCGTTACCGCGATTGGCGTTGCGTCACCAAGATAGATGTGCCGTCGCCGCTCGATCTCGGCGAGTTGCCGGCGCATTTCGGACTTGATGTAATTGGGGCTGGGGGCGAGTTGCCGAACAATATCTTCATTGAGCACAAGCTGGGGATCGGCGCCATCGACCACTGCGCCTATACCTAATTCCTCATAGCCCGGTGCGCCGAGTTTGCGTACAAACAGCAGATCGAGTTCGGCGCCGAGCGCTTGAGCAACCTCAAAAGCCACTGGCACGCCACCCCGTGGCAGTGCAAGGACAACCGGATGGACCCGGGCAAAATGCATGAGCCGTGCCGCCAGACGCTGGCCGGCCTCACGTCTGTCCTGAAATTCGGGATGACCGCGGATCATGACGGTAACTCCTCATATGACCTGATCGAAATGCGCGACAAACCAACGGGCAGCTTGATCGATCCCCTGGTCCGGCATGCCGGGTTTCTCAAACGGATGCATCGGATCATCACTTGAGGCCGAGCGCATCGTCATAATCCAAACGGCCAGGTTTCAGGTGCGCCATGTGGTCGCTCGTGGCCCAGCGGCGTGACTGCCCTGGTCTGATCGAACCAGACCCATGCGTCGAACTGCTCGCCCAGCACAGCCTCGAAATAATGGCTGAGGCGCTCGGTCTCGGGCCGATAGACAACGCCGATGGCGCGTTCAAGCAATGGTGTGCGCAGTATATGTGCCAATTCGCGGCGATCATGCGTGCGCCATTGGGTAAGCGAGCGCGCTAGGCCGGTCCGCCGGAAAGCCTCTTCATAGCTGTCAGGCCTTGCGGGTCGCACGGTCTTGACCTGCATGTCCGCGCCCCAATCGCTTGCTGCAGCAACAGTTCCTGTATTGGTGCCGAAGCCGATAAGGACAGCATCATCGCCATAGGCCGTCCGGCAGAGTTCGCCGATATTGAATTCGCCCTGCCAGCCCATGGCCGTCGCGGCGGCGTTGCCAACATGGCTGTTGTGCGCCCAGACAATGGCCTTGGCGCCGTCACCGCGATGTGCCAGCAATGCTTGCAGCGTCTCGAACATATGACGATCGCGCAGGTTCCAGCTTTCGGTTGAACTGCGATACATCGCCCGGTAATACCGTTCCGCAGCCCGCACGATGCGGGCATTCTGGATCGCATCGAACCAGGCTTCACCATCTTGCCCCAGATATTCAAGGCGATGCGTGAGCAGCGCGCGGAGCTGATTGACGGCCTGATCTTCGCAATCGGGTCGGCCGCCATGAACAACCGCGCGGCCATAATGGGCGGGTTCGTCCTGCCAGGGCGTCAGGCAGCCGTAACGATGACGCGCCTCCGTCGCCGCATCGGGGTCCACCGTGTCGAGATAGGCCAATACAGCGTGCATGGACTCGCTGAGACTGTAGACATCCAGGCCGTGGAAAGAGGCGCGACTGTTTTCGGGCAGTGCGGCGTTGTGACCGCGCAGCCAGTCCGCGAACTCCAGCACCTCGACATTGCGCCACATCCAGGTGGGAAAGCGGACAAAGCTGTCCCCACGCCGGGGACGAGGTGCCTGATGCCGGACATAATCATCAATTTGCGCCGCATCGGGCCAGTCGGCCTCGACCGCCACGATCGTGAAGCCACGATGCTCGATCAACCGACGTGTAATCGCGGCCCGCGCGCGATAGAATTCCGAGGTGCCGTGAGTGGCTTCGCCAAGAAGTACAACGCGTGCATCGCCGAAGCGATCAAAAAAGGCTCCGAACGCCTCTGTCTGATCGGGCGAGGGGAGGGGTTCGGCATGGCGTTTCAGCGCGTCAATCAAAGCGACGGGGACCTCGCCACTGATCCTATTGTGCAGGCCCTGATCCACCATCATAACCTCTCCGCTTTTCGTTATCGCGCAGCACTGATTCAAGATAAGACCCGTTGGAGCTTTTTACAGGGGTAAGCTGACGCCGGCCTCGCTCACGGCCAGAAACTCTGATAGCAAAGAAACAAATAAAGAAAAAACGTGGTCCAGCACCGACGGGCCAGGGAAATCTTATCGGTATTAGATTGCATTCTGAATTGCTTGATCCACTTGATGCTTGGATAAACGGTCTACCTGAGCCCAAGCCATCGCGGGCTGAGACAATCCGGATATTGATGAGGATGGCGATTGAGGAGCTGCATTCATCGAGCTGACAGCGTCAAGATGACGCTAGCGATGTGGGCCAATTAGAATATGATGACCAGTAAGGACGGTTGAGACCAACGGGCCGATGACAACGGAGTTTTATTCTGTTTGGCGGCTACTTATTCGCTACCTAGCTCTTAAATAGAACTCCGAAATATCAGTTAAGTCATTGAAAATATGGTGCCGCTTATCCGACTCGAACGGATGACCTACTGATTACAAATCAGTTGCTCTACCAGCTGAGCTAAAGCGGCCTGCACAGGGTCTGTTTGCGCCCTTTACAGTCATAATACCCCAAAGGTCCAGCCCTCTGTTCGCGCAATTTCGGCTGTCATGGATTCAGGCGACCAATATTGCGGATTGGGCGCATGGCGACGTAACCAGGCGGCTGTCAGAATTGCATCGGTGGCGTGGTCGTCATAGCTGGCGAGCGGCGTGTGGCGGGCGCTTCCGAAGGCCGCCAGGGCAGCGTCCAGCATTGCCGCTTCACGGATTTTGGAGCGGCCCTTGGGACGGCCTGCCGCGCGTGCGGCGATGCTGGTATAGATTTCAACAATGGCTGAACCTGCATCGGGTACTGGATCAAATGGCCAGACGGGCAGGTGCTGCCCAAGGCGGTGGAGCAATCGCATTCCGGCAAAGCTCGCCTTGGCGACCTGTGCCGCACCAATGGCATCATAAACGGTGGAAGGCTTGCCCCCGCCGCCAGCATTATAATGGGCCTCGCAGCGGCGCAGATGCATATAGTCGGCTTTCACGCCATCCGCCTTGCCGAAATAAAAGTGGCGTCGATGATGCTGTTCCAGCAAACTGGCGGCGCCAAGATCCTCGTCCTGGCAAATGCGGTCAACATAATCCCAGAAACTACGTGCGTCCTTCGGCGTGGCGTCGCCGGGAAGATAGGCTTTCCGTTCGACACAGGGCGGCGCGAAGCTGAAGTCGAAACCGAAAAGGGTTGGGGATGTCCGGCCTTGTGCAATGACCCAGTCGGCTATGGCTTGCCGGGACCAATATTTTCCCGGCGGCGCGACAATTTCCGGCGGGGCGGCGCCCGATGTGCATATTGCGACCGCAATTCCCTTGTGCTTGGATCCCTTTGCCCCGGACCAGTCAATCGCGACGAAGTGGGAAAAACGGTTATTCGTTGGCATTTCGTTTCTTGCGCAGATCGTCCCACCAGGCAATCCGCTCCGCTATCCGTTTTTCAAAGCCGCGGTCGGTGGGGCGATAGAATGTGGCAGGCGCCATGTCTTCGGGCCAGTAATTATCCCCGGAAAAGCCCTCTTCCGCATTATGGTCATAGGTGTAATCCTTGCCATAGCCGATGTCTTTCATCAGCTTGGTCGGGGCGTTGAGGATATTCTGCGGGGGCATCAACGATCCGGTGTCGCGCGCGGATTTCCAGGCTGCCGATTGTGCCTTGTAAGCGGCGTTGGATTTGGGCGCGGTGGCGCAATAAAGGCAGGCTTGAACAATGGCGAGCTCACCCTCCGGACTACCCAGGAAATCGTAGCTGTCCTTGGCGGCAAGGCATTGAATCAGGGCTTGTGGGTCGGCAAGGCCAATGTCCTCGCTGGCGAAGCGGACGAGGCGGCGCAGGACATAGAGCGGCTGTTCGCCCGCAACCAGCATACGGGCGAGATAGTAGAGCGCGGCCTGTGGGTCGGAACCGCGCAGCGATTTGTGGAGAGCAGAGATGAGGTTGTAATGTCCCTCCCGATCCTTGTCATAGACCGCGACACGGCGGTGGAGCAGGGCGGAAAGACCGGCGGGGTCGAGCGGATCCTCGATGTCCACCGAATAGAGGGTTTCGGCCTGATTGAGCAGGAAGCGGCCATCGCCGTCCGCGCTGGCGATCAGGGCGTCGCGGGCTTGCTCTGTCAGGGGTAACGGACGTCCGGTCAGCGCTTCGGCACGGTCAAGGAGTTGTTCCAGGGCGTGACTGTCGAGGCGATGCAGAATAAGCACCTGCGCGCGCGAAAGGAGCGCAGCATTAAGTTCAAAGCTGGGATTTTCGGTCGTCGCGCCGACCAACGTGACCGTACCATCCTCGACATAGGGCAGAAATCCGTCCTGCTGGGCGCGGTTGAAGCGGTGAATTTCGTCTACAAAAAGCAAGGTTTTTTGCCCTATGCGGACGTGTTCGCGGGCGGCGGCAAAAACTTTTTTCAGATCCGCGACACCGGAGAACACTGCCGAAATCGCTTCAAACCGCAGGCCCACCGCATTGGCGAGTAAGCGGGAGATGGTCGTCTTGCCGGTGCCGGGCGGCCCCCAGAAAATGATTGAACTGAGCCGGCCCGCCGCAACCATGCGGCCGATTGCGCCCTCGGGACCGGTCAGATGTTCTTGCCCTACAACTTCGGACAGGTCCTTTGGTCGTAAACGATCAGCCAGCGGCGCATCTTCGGATCGCTTGGCCGCTGGTTCGGGCGCTATACTTTCATCGCTGCCGAACAGATCAGTCATGACATCTAGGGTACAGGACTATGTGCTGGCGGGCCAGAGCCTGCACTGCGTTGATGGACGACACGCAAATAGGTGTCTGCCAGTACGTGATTGACCTGATCCCAGCCATGTTGGTCGGCGCGTTGGCGGCCTGCGGCACCTGCGGCGGCACGATGTTCGCCATCCTCGCAATAAAGCTGGAGCGCGCTGGCAAACTGGCTGATGGCGCCGGGACGGATCAACCGGCCAGTGACGCCGTCGCACACGAGGCTTTCGCTGCCTGTAGCTTTGGCCGCGACGACGGGGAGATTGCAGGCCATCGCCTCCAATGTGACATTGCCGAAGGTTTCGGTGACCGATGGATTGAACAGCATGTCCATCGATGCCACCGCCCGCCCAAGCTCCGGTCCGGTCCGAAAACCCAGGAAAACGCCAGAAGGCAAGCGATTGGCAAACCATTCGCGTGCCGGTCCGTCACCGACGACCAGTACCCGATGGCGAACGCCAGCTGCGATCAGGCGATCGATGCTGTCGGAAAAGACGTCCAGACCCTTTTCCATGACCAACCGTCCAATGAAACCTATGACCGGTTCGTCGTCCGCAATGCCATGGCCGCGCCGCAAGTCCATATCACGGCGACCGGGGTTGAAGATGTCCTGATCGATACCGCGTGACCAGATGCCGACATTATAGCTCATCCGTTGGTCGCGTAGCAGTTGCGCCATGCTCTCCGATGGCGCGACGATTGCGTCGCAGCGGCGATAGAAGCGGCGGAGCATGGCTTCAATCACTGGTTCCAGAAAGGCGAGGCCATAATAGCGCGGATAGGTTTCAAAACGGGTGTGGACCGACGCCACCGCAGGCAGGCGATTTCTGCGGGCAAAGCTGACGGCGGCATGGCCGAGCGGGTCGGGACTGGACACGTGGATCAGATTGGGCGCAAAGCGTTCGATATCACGCCTGACCGCGCCTGACATACGGTAAGGGATGCGATATTCGCTGCGTCCGGGAAAGGCGAGTGATGGCGTGCCGACCAGATCGCCAGTCGCCGGGAATGCCGGTTTGTCAATGACTGGCGAATAGACGCGCACCTGTGCACCCTGGCGCAACAAATAGCCGACCAGCCGATTCAGAGCCTGGTTGGCGCCGTCGCGCACATAATTATAGTTGCCGCTGAACAGCGCGATGCGAAGACCCGTAATATCCATCCCGCTCCCATTAGAAGCGAAACCGGGCAAGGACAAGAAAGGGGTTGGCGAGGGGGCGCATCTGTCAGGTCATTGTGGCAAAAGAAGCGCAAATACAAAATCAACGCAACACGATTTTACAGCACATATTTGCTCAGGTCCGTGTCGCGGGCGACTTCCGCCAGTTGAGTATCGACGTAGGCAGCGTCGACAGTGAAGGTTTCGCCCTTGCGGTTTTCTGCGTCGAAACTGATGTCTTCAAGCAGTTTTTCCATCACCGTTTGCAACCGTCGGGCGCCAATGTTTTCCACCTGACCATTTACCTCCGCCGCGATTCTGGCGATGGCACGAATGGCATCCGCGTTGATGTCGACTATGACCTCTTCTGTCGCCAGCAAGGCTTTGTATTGTTCAGGCAAGCTGGCCTTGGTTTCACTCAGGATTGCAACGAAGTCCTCTTCGGTGAGCGCTTTCAGTTCGACCCGGATGGGCAGGCGGCCCTGTAATTCAGGCAGAAGATCGCTCGGTTTTGCAATGTGGAATGCGCCCGATGCAATGAACAGGATGTGGTCGGTCTTCAGGGGGCCATATTTGGTGGAAACGGTCGTCCCTTCAATGAGCGGCAACAGGTCGCGCTGCACGCCTTCGCGGCTGACTGATCCGCCGCGCACATCGCTGACCGCGATCTTGTCGATTTCGTCCAGAAATACGATGCCGTTCTGTTCAGCATCCGTGATGGCGGTACGCGTGACATCGTCCTGGTCCAGACGCTTGTCCTGTTCCTCCTCGACCAGCTTGTCCCAGGCATCGGCAACCCGCATCTTGCGGCGCTTTTTCTGGGATTGGCCGAACGCCTTGCTCATCATGTCAGACAGGTTGATCATGCCGACCTGACCACCCATGCCGGGAATTTCCATCGGCATGGTCGGGCTGTCTTCCACCTCGACCTCCACCTCAATATCGTTCATCGCATTCTCTTCGATGCGCTTGCGAAAGGACAGACGGGTCGCCTCGCTGGCCTCCTTGCCGGTCAGTGCATCGAGCAGGCGCTGCATTGCCGCCTCTGACGCTGCCTCCCTTACGGCTTCGCGACGGCGGTCGCGTTCCAGGCGCACGGCTTCTTCGACCAGGTCACGGACGATCTGTTCGACGTCGCGTCCAACATAGCCGACTTCGGTAAATTTGGTCGCTTCAACTTTCACAAAGGGTGCGTCGGCAAGCTTGGCCAGGCGGCGCGATATTTCGGTCTTGCCGCATCCGGTGGGGCCGATCATCAGAATGTTTTTCGGCGTAACCTCATCCCGTAGCGCTTCGGGCAAATGCTGCCGCCGCCAGCGGTTACGCAAAGCCACGGCAACCGCACGCTTGGCCTCCTGCTGGCCTATGATATGTTCATCAAGGGCCGCAACAATGGCTTTCGGGGTCAGGGCGTCGTTCATGGTCTTCCTTATCTGTTCGTCCGGGACGATGGACGTTGATGCTCTCCGACCTGTCATGAGGGTACAGGACAGGATAAAGAGGCAAATGAAATCAGCTTGCGCTTTCCAACGTTTCGATTGTCAGCTGGTCATTGGTATAGACGCAGATATTCGCGGCGACCGCCATGGCTTTGCGGGCCAATGTTTCGGCATCCGATTCATATTCCATCAGAGCCCGCGCGGCGGCCAAGGCAAAATTGCCGCCTGAACCGATCGCCGCAATGCCATCGACAGGCTCCAGCACATCACCGTTGCCCGTGATGATCAAGGTAATGTCCTTGTCCGCCACGGCCATCATCGCTTCCAGATTGCGCAGATATTTGTCCGTGCGCCAGTCTTTGGCCAATTCCACCGCCGCGCGCATTAACTGGCCACCATGGCGTTCCAGCTTGCCCTCCAGCCTCTCAAACAATGTGAAGGCGTCGGCCGTGGCACCCGCGAAACCACCGATTACCGACCCATCGTGCAGGCGGCGTACTTTCTTCGCATTGGGTTTCATGACCGTCTGGCCCATGGATACCTGGCCATCGCCAGCGACAATGACTTTTCCATTCTTGCGAACCGACAGGATGGTTGTGCCGTGCCAGACGGGCGGGCCGTTTCGTTCATTTTCGTTCATGTCCCGCATATGGGATACAGGGGCCATGACTGCAAGATGGCTCGGGGCAGGGGCGCTGGCGGGCGCTGGGGGTGTTGTATGGGAGAATTTAAGGTTATATGTCTAAAGTTTAACGCCCTCATAAAGGGCGATGGGGACGCGTGAGGTGAGAAGGCCTATGCCCGCCTGGATGGCGAATATTCAGCAATGAAGGCGCATGAAAAGACACGGGAGTTGCGGACCCGCCGCCTGCTCAAGGCCCAGATTATGTCTGAGCGTCTGGGTTCCACCAGCATCGTGATTCGCAACATTTCATCCGGCGGGCTCGGCGCAAAGTGCGATGATGTGTTGATAAAGGGAGAAGAGGTTGCGGTCCTGCTTGCCAATATAGGAGCGATCGATGCCACCGTGATGTGGGTAAGAGACGGCGCGTTCGGTCTGCAGTTTCATGAAAAGATAGATCCGGAGAATGCTTTGGCAGTATCGACCGAGCGGGCGGTGAAACCCTATGAGGTGCCAAGTTATTTCCGACCCGTTATCACGACTTATCGGCCCGGATTTAAACGAAAAAAATAGCATGCAGGTTAAAGGCCGGGCTACGCCCTTTGAATGAGAGCGTAACCCGGCCTTTCTCGCGCACGAGGTTCCTGACCTGGGGAACCTTGACGCGCCATACCCTATCTGGAACTATTCCGGTTGTTCCGAATGTCACCGGACTTCATTCCCAATGCGTCCCAAGGGCCTTCCCGGCCAGCATGTGCCGGAAGAGATGATGAGACCATCATAGCCGTAAGCACGTCACCAACAGGTTGGTGGATGTGGTGAACTTTCCATTTCCGTGATGCGTAAACGGATGCTGAATGGACGAGCGGATCTATTCAAGGGGAACAGGGACGTAGGCTGGATCGTTGATTCCACAGCCACGGAAAGGACCCCATTGATGCAAGAGAAAAACAGCAAGAACCGGCCCAAAAAGGCTGGTGAGCTTATGACCCAAGAGGAAGAGTTGGAAGAAGGTCTGATCGAATCGATGGATGCATCAGATCCGCCCAGCACCGCGCGCAAGGGCGATGACGGCCAACCCGCGCCTTCGTCCGGCTACCGAAAGGAAGATTGGGAAGACGAAGAGGATGAAAAAGAAGAGAAACCATGAATTTAAACAGCTTCATGCCTTGCCGTTATCAGCTATAGTGATCTCGTCGGGCCATTTTTATGTTGCGGTGCACAAAAAAATCTGGTCGGATATGAACGTCGACCGAACAGATCCTTAAGCATTCGGTAACCATATGGGGCGCATGTTCGGTTGTCAGACATGATAGTGTCGGAGGCAAGAGCATGGGCATTAGTGCAAGACCTGCGGACGGGGAAATAACCCTATCGGAAATACGCGAATTCGCGAGCTTTCCGGCCGGTACGCAGCGTTACATCAGACGGTCCCTGGATGTGGGACTACACCGGCAGGACGCTTTGACAATCTGGTCACGCGACATTGTGGAGGCAGCGAGCATCCGAGCGCAATCGCGCATGTATGATCGGCTGGACTTCATCAAGTCACTTGTCCCTGATGATAGCGGCCTGGATCAGGTTGAACCGTTTATGGCGCCATTGGTGACGCTGTCGGCGTTCGATCTGGGCCAGGACAGGCTGGAAAGTTTCAGTTCCTACCGCTTTCTGTACGAACGGCTGATCGGGGCGGGGGCAAGGCCATGGCTGCCGGGTGCATTTTGTGCAGCAGCAAGTCTGCCGCATCTGCATCCTGAAAAGCGGCGTTTGCTGTTGCAATCGATCAGCGAAGCGGCGGCGACTGCTGCGGGCTGGTCCAACCGCGAACCGAGCTTTTACCCCGAGTGGGTGGAAAAGGTCGACACGACCAAACAAGCGAACTGACGCTTTATGAACTGACGCCGCCGGGGGAGGGATATCGGCGGCGACAGGGCAGGGTCTGATAGCGTCTTTCCGATGCCTATTTTGCGCCCATGAAACCACGGGCAAGACCATGATATAGTCGTTCCCTACAGACAAGCTGAGCGCTGCCATCCGCAATCAGGGCCGCGCCAAGCAGGGGCAGCATGAAGCCCCGGCTACCAGAAGTTTCCGCGATGATGATGACGGCGGTCAACGGCGCGCGAACAACACCTGTGAAATATGCCACCATGCCAAGCAATACCACCGCGCTTGCCTGCTCATCTGGAAACAGCCAGTGCAATATATTGCCGAACCCCGCCCCGGTCGCCAGCGAGGGCGCAAATATGCCTCCGGGCAGGCCCGAAATACTGGTGACGATTGTGGAAACGAACTTGGCCGGACCGAACCATAACGGCGCGTCAAGACCGGTGATGATACTGCTTGCCGCAGCATAGCTGGTTCCCCAGGTCATGCCGGTGAGGACACCTATGATGGCAACAACCACTCCACAATAAAGGGCGAACAGGATCGGGCGATCACGCCGAAAATCAGTCAGCCGATTGCGGCTATAGGTCACCGCAAGCAACAGGCGGGCGAAAAGGCCGCCGCTGAGTCCACCCAGGAAACCGGCAATGAGCGCAATCTTTATGGCCGAACTGGTGGTGAGATGCGCGTTCACAAACCCGAAATAAACGTAATTGCCGGATAGGCCGAGCGTCACCATCCCCGAAATGATGACCGCAGTGATTACGAGCAGAGTCATGCGTTGTTCATAGGCTGCCGCCAGTTCCTCGATCGCGAAGGTAACGCCTGCAAGCGGTGTGTTGAAAGCAGCAGCAACCCCGGCGGCACCGCCCGCGATCATGACCGAGGCGCGCAGCGGAACTCGCAACAGGCGATGGGATGCGGCGAGGATCGCGGCGCTGATCTGCACAGTCGGCCCTTCGCGCCCGACCGATGCCCCGACAAGCAGCCCTGTGACAGTCAACACGCATTTGAGCGCCGCCGTCCGCAGATGCACCAGCTTGTGATGGGCGTTGGCCGGATCCTTGGTCGCTGCGATGATTTGCGGAATACCCGAACCCGCAGCCAACGGGGCATAACGCCGGGTGATCCAGACTATCAGGGCAAAGCCTATGGGGGTAATGAGCAGCGGCGCGTAGCGACTATGTGCCGCCAGTTCCTCAAATGCCTCACTGGCAAGATCGGCCGCCCATGCGAAGGCGAGAGCGACGAGACCGACAATAACCGCTCCGCCAATCAGGGCTAACCGACGACGGAAGATGAGCGAGGTTGGACCAGTATGCCGGATGAGCGCGCGAACGCGCCTTGCCGACCAGCGCTTCATGTCCGCGTTCCTGCAATGGTTTCATTGCGGCGGTATCGGAAATACCAGACTTCATGACCTTTGCGCCGCGCCTTTGCCTCGTAGCGCGTTTCCGGCCAACCGCCGGGGCGGGTGAGAAAATTCTTTGGACTTTCCACCAGCCAGTCGAAGTCGCGGCGTTGGTTCATGATCATCATTGCCCAACGACAATAGACCGGGTGATCGGTGCCGAAGCGAAATTCACCGCCCGGCTTCAGCTTGGCTGCAATCATATCGATGGGGCCGTGATTCATCATGCGTCGCTTCGCGTGGCGCGCCTTTGGCCAAGGGTCGGGATGAAGCAGATAGACGAAGCTCAACGTCCCATCGGGAACGCGGCTGAGAACGTCCAGCGCATTGCCCATGTGCAGGCGAATATTGGGCAGATGGTCGTCACGAATATGCTGCAACGCGCCCACGACTCCGTTCAGAAATGGCTCGCAGCCGATAAAGCCATGATCGGGCAGAAGGTCGGCGCGATAGGCGAGATGTTCGCCTGATCCAAAGCCGATTTCGAAATGCAGCGGGCGATCATCGCCAAACAACGCATGCGATGTAATCGGACCGTCTTCGGGCACCTCGATCTGTGGCAGCAACTCTTCAAGCAGTTGCGCCTGACCGGCGCGGAGCTTGTGACCCTGACGGCGGCCATAGAGGCGATTTAAAGTAACGGGATCGGACATGCCTGCCTGCTACCCAAAGGGGGAGGCGAGGGCTAGGGGGAATTCCAGTTTTTGAGCCTTTGCATATCGTCAATATGCAGAGAGAAGCTGTTCCCCGTAGCATGAAACGCAGGTGACATGACCCGGCCAGTTGGCCAGCTATGCGTTGATCAAAAGGCTTGCTTCAGTGCATCGACCAGATCGGTCTTTTCCCAGGTGAAAAAATCGCCATTCGCCACCCGCCCGAAATGACCATAAGCGGCGGTTGGTTGATAGATCGGCTTGTTGAGTGACAGATGCGTGCGGATACCGCGCGGGGTCAGGCGGACGAGTTCCGGCAGGACTGCCTCTATCCTTGCCTCATCGACCGTGCCGGTTCCGTGGGTGTTGATATAAAGGGACAATGGTTCGGCAATGCCGATGGCGTAGGATAGCTGTATGGTGCAGCGCTGGGCAAGGCCCGCCGCGACCACATTCTTTGCCAGATACCGGCTGACATAGGCGGCGGAACGATCGACTTTGGTCGGGTCCTTGCCGGAAAATGCGCCGCCACCATGGGGCGCAGCGCCGCCATAGGTGTCGACGATGATCTTGCGACCGGTCAGGCCTGCGTCACCATCCGGCCCGCCAATTTCGAACAGGCCGGTGGGGTTTATGTATATATTGTCATTCGCAGGCATCCAGCCTTTGGGGAGAAGGTCAGTCATGACGCCCAGTGCATAGTCCCGTAACATCGCCTGACCTTCGCCATTGCTGAGGATGGCGCTATGCTGGGTCGAAACGACAAGAGCCGTCGCACGGACAGGCTTGCCATTTTCGAACGCGAGCGTCACCTGGCTCTTGGCATCGGGCTCAAGGAAATCGACAACCTTGTTGTGACGGTCGGATGCCATTTTTTCCAGGATCTTGTGCGAATAATAGAGCGTTGCCGGCATCAGGCCGGGGGTTTCGTCACAGGCGTATCCGAACATGATGCCCTGATCGCCCGCGCCCTCATCCTTGTTACCGCTGGCATCGACGCCCTGCGCGATATGGGCGGACTGGCCGTGAAGATAGTTTGAGAATTCCGCAGTTTCCCAGTGGAAACCTTCCTGTTCGTAACCGATGCGCTTTACGGTTGCCCGGGCGGCCTTTTCAATTTCGGCCTTGCCCTGGTTGGTCAGTTCACCATCGCCTGTAATGAAGTTACGGTCCGAACAACGCACTTCGCCCGCCAACACGATCCGGTTGGTGGTGGTCAGTGTTTCACATGCAACGCGCGCTTCGGGGTCCTTGGACAGGAACAGATCGACAATGGCGTCGCTGATCTGGTCCGATACCTTGTCCGGGTGGCCTTCGGAGACGGATTCGGATGTGAAGAGATAGGAACTGCGCATGGTACTCCCGTAATTTCCCGCGGTTTCAGATATTCCACCGGAAAGGGGAACATCCCTTATATAAAGAATTCCTTATATCGTTTAGCGGCTCCATCGGCGCATGGCAATGGCGACGCAGAATATAAGCAATGCAAAGAGAAATCCGGCGATATTGCCCACTTGCGAAAATGGTGTCGGCGGCAGTTTTCCCGGTAGAAAAGCATCGATATAGCCCGCCTGCTGATGGGGCAGGCTGTCGAGCAGAGTCCCATCGGCCGCTACGACGGCGGAAATACCGGTGGGGGTCGAACGCAAAATCGGTACGCCTTCCTCCAGGGCGCGCAATCGGGCCTGTGCCAGATGTTGCGGTGGTCCCCAGCTTCCAAACCAGGCATCATTCGATGGATTGAAAACAAAATCCGGGCGATCCTTTTCCTCCATCACGTGCCCCGAAAAAATGATCTCATAGCAGATTTGCACACCCATTTTCAGGGCTGGGCGGTCGCCTGCCGCCGGAAGCGGCAAAGTCTGCGGCCCAGGTCCGGGCCAGAAATCCACATCCCCCGGCACAAGGCGTGAAAGACCCAGCGGCTTGAGGATCGACCGCATGGGAAGATATTCACCGAAGGGTACCAGATGCGCCTTGTCATAGCGAGCGACAAGGCGCGAATCCGGCGTAAGCACCCACAGGCTGTTATTGGCGGCTGTCAGGGTATTGGCCTGGTAAACGCCTTTATTCTCAAGCTGATAATATAGTTTCAGTCCGCCGGTCATCAACAGATGGCGGGGACCCAATAGTCCTGCAAGCCGGTCGCGCCACTCCGGCTCCATGTCCAATATGGCGGGGATGGCGGCTTCGGGCCAGAACAGGAGGCGCGGCTTTACCGAAGGCAAGCCTGAAAGCTGGGCGAGCTTGCGGAAATTATTCTCCTCCTGCCCCGCAACATGTTTATCCTGCTGCCCTATATTGGGTTGCACGATACGGATAGGCACATCCGTGCGGGGTGGTGGTGCGGCGGGACGCAGAAAGTGAGCGGCACTCATGGCAATGGCGAGGGTAAGCGCGCTCACGGCTGCATATCGCCTGTAGTCCGGTGCGATGCTCAGATACAGGGTGCCTGCCACGAGCATGGTTAGGCCGGAAAGTCCGTATGTGCCGATCCAGCGGGCGCTGTCCAATGGAAGCGAGGCGATCCAGACCACGCCCAGCGGGTTCCAGGCAAAGCCGGTGAACATATTGGCGCGCAGCCATTCCGTCACGATCCAGGCGACGGCAAACAAAAGGACGAGTTGTCGTTTTTCCTGCCGTCCATATTTCCATGCTAGCCCGGCCGCCATGGCCGGGTAAATCGCCAGATACAATGAGAGCAGAACCACCGCGCCATAGCCGAACCAATGGGGCATTGCGTCCTGAAAGGTAAAGGCGTGTGCGATCCAGTTCAGCCCAACGGTAAACTGCCCGGCACCAAACCACCAACCGCGAGCAAGCGCGCTGCCAAGGCGGGAGGCATTGCCAACCAACGCGATCAGCAGTGCAAGGCAAAGGATCGTGACCGGCCATAGCCCCAATGGCGCAAATCCGACTGCGGAGAAAAGGCCCAGAGCAAGGGCGGCGATGTTGGAATGACGCATGAGCACGAGTGCTGCTATTGCCTGCTTTTGTTGTGGTTTCAACTGCGTCATGAAAGCGCGTGGCGCTTTACATTCGGCAAGGTCGTGCCTCCCGCGCGATGGATAACAGTCTGGCGATATCGACAACCTTGTCCAATTCAGCCGCGAGCTCGTCCAGAGCCGCATCCACAATGATCGCATGGTCGAGGCCATTGGAGGCAGCGCCAAGTTTGCCAAGCCACATCTTGCGCTGTTCCGAAGATGCGAACAGACCATGGACATAGCATCCGGCGATCCGTCCATCGGGGCTGGTTGCGCCATCGGTGCGCCCATCGCTGAACCGCAGCAGTGGCGCAGTTGCAGATGTGGTTACCCCGACATGCATTTCATAGCCGTGAAAGGCCTGTCCCGCAGGAATATCCGTTCCTTCCACGCTGGCCAACATCTTGTGTCCGCCCAGCACGGTATCCACCGGCAAATAACCGAGACCGGTTACGCTGCCCGAACCGCCTTCTATTCCCTCAGGGTCTGAAATAGTCCGTCCAAGCATCTGATATCCCCCGCAAATGCCTAGTATATGTCCGCCGCGACGAACATGCGCGGCAATGTCCACATCCCAGCCCTGGGCACGAAGGAAGGCAAGATCGGCAATGGTCGCCTTGGTGCCCGGCAGGATGATCAGTCCGGCGCTGGCCGGGATCGGTTGACCTGGCGGCACCATCGTCAGGCGCACCGATGGTTCCTGTGCCAGTGGATCGAAGTCATCGAAATTGGCGATGCGCGACAGCATGGGGACGGCAATTTCCACACTGGCGCTGCTGCCGTGCGTCAAATGATCGAGCGCCACAGCGTCTTCGGCGGGCAATTTCCGGGCGGCGGCGATCCATGGCACGACACCCAGACCTTCCCAGCCGGTGCGCTCTGCTATGGCGTCATATCCTGCGTCGAACAACCGCACGTCGCCGCGGAATTTGTTGATCAGGAAAGCGCGAATCATTGCAGCGTCTTCTGGATCGATCACTATATGGGTGCCAACGATCGAAGCGATCACGCCGCCCCGATCGATATCGCCGACCAGCACAACCGGCACGCCAGCGGCCCTCGCAAAACCCATATTGGCGATGTCGCCTTCGCGCAGGTTGATTTCCGCCGGGCTGCCTGCGCCCTCGACAATCACGATGTCCGCGTCGGCGCGCAGGCGCTGGTAGGAGCCAAGCACCGTATCCAGCAATTCGCCTTTATGGCTGCGGTAATATTCAGAGTCCGACTGGCCCTGCATGTGGCCATGGACAATGAGTTGGGCCACGCGGTCAGACTGCGGCTTTAAAAGTACCGGATTCATATCGACATGCGGCGGTACGCGACAGGCAAGCGCCTGCAAAGCCTGCGCCCGGCCAATTTCGCCGCCTTCGGGCGTGACGGCGGCGTTATTCGACATGTTCTGCGGTTTGAAAGGCAGCACCTTGAGACCGCGATTGGCGAGCAGGCGGCAAAGCCCTGCCACCAGCACGGACTTGCCAACATCCGATCCCGTGCCCTGCAACATCACGGCGCCCATGGCCGCACTCCCGTCACCAATATGTGCGCCGCCGCTACCGTTCTATCGCCACAGTTGCGAAAAAGAACCGAGAGCGGCGGCGCTCATAGCTTAATAGCGCAACCGCACGCCTGCATAGGCCGCACGACCCGAAGTGCCATAGTTGAACACTGTCGCATAACGTTCATCGAACAGATTTTCGACGCGGCCATAGAATTCAACATTGGGCCTGACCGGGATACTGGCGCGTAGATCGACCAAGACATAGCCCTGTAAGATGCGGCTGTTGCTGGCATTGTCGAACCGCGATCCGGCATGGGTCACGGTGGCGCCGGTCGACAAGCCAAAGGGCCAGCGATAATCGACCGAAGCGTTGAGGCTGTGCCGTGGCCGTCGCGCCAGATCCAGCCCGGTATCGCGGTTTTTGGTTTCCATCCAGGTATAGTTTGCATCGATATGCAGGGCTTCCACCGGGTTGAGCGCAAGGTCGATCTCAATACCCTTTGCACGGGTGCGGCGGATATTATCATAGGTGCCAAAAGGGCGATTGTCGCAAATAAGGTCCGTACTACCAAAACAGGAGACGAAATCGATCTGGTTACGGCTGTTTCTATGGAACCATGTCGCGGCCAGCTCGATTGCGCCATTGAGCAGTTTCTGCGTGACGCCAGCGTCCCAGCTTTTTGATGTCTCGGGCGTAAGCGTCTCATTGCCGTAATCGCCAAAAAGTTGATAAAGCGAAGGCGCCTTGAAACCTTCGCCATAGCTGGCACGTATCGTTGTCGTGCCGCTGTTAGGGCTGTAGACGGCATTCGCGGCGAAAGTGGTTTCACCCCCGAACCGCTGATGATCGTCGCGGCGGACGCCGGCAGTTGCTGTAAAGCCGTTGATTGGCGTCATGCTCAGCTGTCCATAAAAGCTGTCGATGTTAGTACGAGCATTGCTCGGAAATCCGAAAGAAGCCGTGCGGAAACGGGATGTTTCCGTTTCCGCGCCAAAGACTGCCTGCACGCGGTCACTGATGTCGGCTATGCCTTGATATTCGAAGCGCTCATTTTCTCCCTTGGCGGTAAAATTTGCGTCCGAACTGCTGTCCGGATCATAGTTGGCGCGCTTCACATCGGTATAGGCAAAGGCAAAGCGATTGCGGAAAGCTCCCCCAAAGAGCGACAGGTTAACGCCTGAATAGCCGACGAACTGCTTGGTTTTCGAATATTCATTCGTGTCGGCAAAGCTGTAGAACGGCGCGGGAAAGCCATCGAGGTCATTTTTGCCGTCCGAATACCAGCCGCGCAGGTCCACCGACAATGCATCGGACAAGGTGACCGTGAATTTGGCATTCGCGCCAAAATTGCGATAACCGTCCTGTTCGGTGCCACCGGCGAAACTGGAAATCCCGTCGGTGCGGAAATAGCCGGCACCGATGCTTCCGGCCACAGGGCCAAACTTGCCCGAAACATTTCCCACAAGCTGGGCTGTATCGCGATAGCCATATTCGGCGCGGGCATTGGCGGCCAGTTCGTCACTCGGTTCTTTTGTAATCATGTTGACGACGCCGCCAATTGCCTGGCTACCCCACAGAACCGATTGCGACCCGCGCACGACCTCGATCCGGGCTATGTTGCCGGTCAGCAGGTTGCCAAAGTCGAAGCCGCCGCCCGGTGAAGCTGGGTCGTTGATTTTGACACCGTCTATCAGGGCCGCCGTCTGTTCGCTATCGGCACCCCGGATAAAGATGGAGGAGAAGCCGCCAATACCGCCATTGCGGGTAAAGCTGACGCCGGGCACTTTGGCGAGCAGGTCAACCACCGCAACCGATTGCTGCATGATGATATTGTCTTCCGTGACGACCGTAATGGACTGGCCGATTTGCGACAGAGGCCGCGCATCGCGGGTTGCGGTAACGACGATCTGGTCACCATCGTCCGCATGAGCGGCAACAGGTGTCAGGACCGTGGCGGCAAGTATCAGATATTTTGAAAGGCGCATATTTCCCCCTTTTTCAACAAAAAGGGCCGCACGAAGGCTTGCTATGCACGAAAATCGATTCCCCGCGCACGACCCAACGAACGTCGTCACGCGAGGAAATCCTCGATCGCCCGGCACACCCCGTCCGCACGAAAGAACGACTGCGTCAGGCAGGTCTCCTGGCTCTCGGGTCATTATCTGTTTCCCCGCCTTCCCGGATCAGATCCAGTGGCATTTGGGGAGCGGACTCACCGATTACAGTTGCGGGGGCAGCCCCGGCTTGTGAACATGATGTCCACTTCCGGGTTCCCTTTTCATCCCATCTCCGGGAACCTGTCGCGGCGCGGTTGATAGTGCGATGCAGCAAAGAGAGCAAGTGAAAGATAAAGAGGCAGTCAGATGCTCTACGCCGCTATGGTGGTCTCCAGTGCCTCGGACGCCTGCAGCCAGCGCGCCTCGGCTGTTTCAAGCTCGCGCTCGACATCGGCGCGACGTTTCATGAGTTCTGACATGGTGCAATTCTTTTCCTGGGGGTCGGCCAGGGACGGATCGAACATGGCCCGTTCGATCCGGGAACGGTGCGCGGTCAAGGCCGCCATTTCCTTTTCCGCGATGGTCACTGCATCGCGCAACGCCTTGTTGCGTTCACGTTCCTGGGCTGCTGCACGCTTTTCGGCCTTGCGGTCCTGCTTGCTGGGCGCATCGCCGCCGCTGCCCTGGTTGCCGCCCTTGCCCAGCACCAGATCGGTATAGTCGGCAAGGCTGCCGTTATATTCGGTAGCCGTGCCACCATCGACCAGAACCAGTCGATCGGCGACCAGTTCGATCATATGCCGATCATGGCTGACGACGACTACAGCGCCCGAATAGGCATTGAGCGCCTGCACCAGCGCTTCACGGGAATCGACATCAAGGTGATTGGTCGGTTCGTCCAGGATCAACAGATTGGGCGCGTCGCGGGTGATCAGCGCGAGAGCAAGCCGCGCTCGCTCGCCGCCTGACAGGCTGCCGACTTTTTGGATAGCCCGGTCGCCGGAAAAGCCGAAGCGGCCAAGTTGGGCACGCACCGCACCGGGCGTCATGCCTTTCATCTGCCGTGTCATATGTTCAAGCGGGGTGGCGTCGGTTTCCAGTTCCTCGACCTGATATTGGGTGAAATAGCCTACCTTCATCTTGGCCGAAGCGTTGACCGCACCGTCCATCGGGGCAAGTTGCGCCGCGATCAGACGGGCAAGCGTCGTCTTGCCATTGCCGTTGCGGCCAAGCAATGCGATCCGATCATCGGGATCAATACGCAGATTCAGCCTTTGCAGGATCGGCCGCTCATCATAGCCGACCGAAGCCATGTCGATGGTAATGAGCGGCGGGCGCATTTCCGGTGGACTGGGAAACACGAAGGACAGGCTTGGGTCCTCCAGCGCGGCAGCAATAGGCTGCATCTTTGCCAATGCCTTGGCTCGCGATTGGGCCTGTTTGGCGGTACTGGCCCGCGCACTGTTGCGAGCGACGAAATCCTGCAACTTTGCCCGTTCGGCCGACTGCCGTTCGCGGGCTGCCTCCAGTTGCGCCAACCGTTCGGAACGCTGTCGCTCAAAGGCGTCATAACCGCCCGGATAAAGCGTAACCTTGCCCTGTTCCAGATGCAGGATATGATTGACGACATTGTTCAGAAGGTCGCGCTCATGACTGATGATGACAATAGTCGCGCGATAATTTTTGAGGAA
Source organism: Rhizorhapis sp. SPR117 (assembly GCF_021742065.1). The sequence goes on along the minus strand of NZ_JAKKIE010000022.1, from coordinate 19,999 downwards.
ACTCTCCAGCCATAGCGTCGCTTCCAGATCGAGGTGATTTGAAGGTTCGTCGAGCAGCAGCAGATCAGGCCCCGAAAACAACAGCGCGGCAAGGGCAACGCGCATTTTCCACCCACCCGAATAGCTGTCGAGCGGACGACCTTGCATTTCATCGTCAAAGCCCAGGCCGACGAGAATGCGAGCAGCCCGTGCCGGAGCGCTATAGGCGTCGATGGCGTTCAATCGTTCGTGAATCTCGCCCAATCGATCCGGATCATGGCAATGCTCGCTTTCATCGAGCAGCGCCGCGCGCTCGGTATCGGCGGCCAATACGGTTTCAAACGGAGTTGCATTACCGCTCGGTGCTTCTTGTGCGATATAGCCGATTTTCGTGCCGCGCGGCATCTCCGTATCGCCCTCGTCAGGATCGAGAAGGCCGATCATCACCTTCATCAGAGTCGATTTGCCAGCCCCGTTACGACCGATCAGGCCAACACGGCTGCGCGGGGGCAGGGCGGCAGTCGCGCGATCAAGGATAGTGCGTCCGCCCAAGCGAACTGTGATACCATTCAAATTCAGCATGGCGCGCCGATAGCATATTCGAATGGATAAGGTCAGGGGGGTTCCGTTATTTTCCGTACAGCTTCAAATTTGTATCGATCGATGCTCCCAGGGGCCACGAGCGTGACTATATAACGTCGTAATAAAAGCAGGTTACGGATAGATATGATCGAATACTGCAAAGGTCTGAAGTACCCTATTGTTGGCTTACCCCGTAAGAATTGGCCAAGGCGTATTGAGCTTGCTGACAGGATCAGCTTATAGGGTTTAAAGGGCGGGAATTAGATGAGTTGATCCACTAGACCGCCTGTCGGTAGATATAAAATAGCCGGTAACATAGTGAAATAGACAATAAAATTGCGATTAACTTTAGGGTTGCAACAAGTGGAGAATAGAGATGCGTCAAAAGAGGAGGGGGACAGATCGGCAAATAATGACCGTGCATAAAAAAAATAAAACACGCGATGCCGATCACTTTGTTAGTGACGATGTAGGGATTGCTGAGTTGGTTCAGCAAGCCTGTTTGAACATGGCAACGGAATATATGTACGGTTCGGGGGCGGACTGTGAAGGCGGACCGGTCCTGAGTACCGCGCCTGTCTCGTTTGAGAGGGAGTGCAGACAACCAGTCTATCATGCATCCTTGTCCTTTGTTCGCTGCAACCGTGCACTGAACATGCTTGTTTCCTGGCTCGGCCCTGTGTCCAAGGCCGGATCTGTCCGCTATGGTCGCGCCAGTTAATCCTGTCATACCGGTTTAGCCATTCGCTACAGCGATAGCGGGGTGGTTTCGACTTGGATGAAATCGGAACCCCCTGCATCGCGTCCGGTGCCGTGCTTTCTGACAAGAATGCCGGTTCGTGCCTGCACCTTTGCCGGGTAAAATTCCTGCTTTTCAGCTTCCACTGCCGGTTTTCACACCGGGCGCCTACGATACTAGTCCCTATGGGTTAGCCACTATGCCCTGTGTGTTGCACCCCAATATCTTTTGCTCCTGCACCCGGAAAACGGGAAGATCACCACCAAACTAGGGGTGGTGCGCGACCGTCAAGCCAACAGGCTCCGGTCTACGGGGTGCCTCAGGTTCACACGCCCGGATGGAAGTGGAAATTCGTCAATGAATGCTGTCCAAAGCAACGTGCAGGCATATCCCGCGCAACAGACGCGTCCGTCACCTGATTCAGACCATTCCGAACTGCATTATATGAGTGCTCGGCAATTGCTCTGTATTCTTCGTCGGCATCGGATACTGATTCTGGCGATGGTCGGTTGCGTCATGTTCGTCACTGCCCTGGCAGTGTTTACGGCGACACCGATCTATCAGGCGACAGCGACCGTCCGGGTCGAGTTAATAAGCGGCTCGGGCGATAGTCAGTTGGAAAATGCCGCGCAGAATGAAGCCCGGATGGAAACGGAAGCCAGACTTTACGCTTCCCGTGTCATGGCGGAGGCTGTGATCAAGGACCTGTTTCTGCTGAGCGATCCCGAATTCATGCCGCCCGATCAGTTGTTGCCTCGTACGGAGAAACCAAGCGATCGAAGCCTTGCCGATGCGGTTGATAAAATGCGTGACATGGTGATCGTCACGCGTGCGCCACGCGCCGAGTTCATAGACATCACCGTCCGGTCGCCTTCGCCAGCATTGGCTGCGCGGATTGCCAACCAATATGTCGATACACTGCAGGACACGCGCTCGGTGGAGAAGCGCAAAAAACAACGCAACCTGGTCGCTGCAATAGGTACTGAAGTTGATCGGGTAAAATCGGAGCTGGCAACGGCCGAGAAAGCGGTTTCCGATTTCCGCAGCAGCCATCAGATGTTGGCCGGATCGGCCGGAGTCGATGATCTTGCGCAGATTAATCGTGTTGCCGCAGAGGCCGCGTCTGCAGGAAGCGTTCGGGCCGAACTGACCGCCCGATCGGCAGGTGTGAGCCGGGCAGCTGCGATGCAAAGCGCCGCCACTGCGACGTCAGCCCTTTTACAGCAGCAGCAGCGGCAATATGACGATTTGCTGCGCGAAAAGGCGAAACTTACGTCCTTCTATGGCTCGGGGCATCCTGATGTAGCGAATGTCGACGCACAACTTTCCGAGATGCAGGCAAATATGTCCAAGGAGCGCATCAGAGTCAGTCAAGCTGCAGCGACAGAGGCTGCGGCAGAAGCGACCCGTGCGAACAGCGAGGCTTCCGGTGCCGCTGCCAGGGAAGCGCAGTTACGTGGCTTTCTGGGCAGCCTCACTAGCAAGGCATATCAAAACAACAAAGATAATGTGACCTTGATGTCTTTGGAACGCGAGGCCGAAACGACACGTGAACTTTATCTATCGCTTGTTTCGCGATTGAAAACGGAAACGGCGGCGCTTGCCGGAACGGGCGTGATGTCTTCGTTGCTCTCGCGGGCGCCGCTGCCTACGGAGCCGGTCAGCCCGACGCCGACAAAGACTCTTGCAACCGCCTTTTCAGGCTCTCTCTTTCTGTCTTTCCTGATCGCCTTCTCTATCGAGATGTTTGACAACAAGCTGCGTTCAGGGAAACAGATCCGGCGGCATTTCGGCCTCCCGACGCTGGCAATGATCCCACGCATCGCCAATATCACCATGACGCCGGACGCGAGCCCGGTCATCAGCGACCCCCGTTCGCTTTTCGCGGAAGTGGCGAGAACGCTGTATTTCGAAACTGCCCGGCGATGGAAGGGGGAGGGCGCGCAAGTCGTGGTCGTGACATCGCCACTGCCCGGTGACGGCAAGTCAACTGTCGCGCTCAGCCTGACCGCCGCAGCCGCAGCCAAAGGTCAGCGCGCCGTAATCATTGATCTTGATTTGCGGCGGGACGGCTTGCTGCAGGAAATCCAGAAACAGATGGATGGTCCGGACCTGGTCGAATATTTGCAAAGTGACATGCCTTTCGGGCGGTTGTTGCCCCATGCTTATGATGACAGTGAGACATCTGGCAAAGGCAAGCGTAACATCAAACCGTTCGTGCTGAGCGCCCATGGCCCAGTGGACGATCCCGCATCGTTGATTTCGATGTCGCGGTTGCAGCAGTTATTCGATGAATTGCGCCAGCACTTTGACCTTATCGTGGTCAATTCGCCCGCAACGCTGGCTGTTTGCGATGCCCGCAGCATTTCGGGAATATCGGACACGGCATTGATGGTCGTTGATTGGGGCCGGACCACCATAGATCAAGCGCGGGCAGCGTTGGAAATTCTAGAATATGATGTGGCTGGCGTTGTCTTCAACAAAGTCGATTATGTTGAACATGCCCGCCGGGGCTATGGAGACGCTATCGAATATTATACGCAGGCTGCTGTCTATTATCGTGGTGAGATCCCGGCCAAATATCAATGGATAACCAGGTGGAAAGAGGCTGGAAAGGCATGGCTCTGGTCCATGATCCGGAAGAGGCGACCACAGTGACAATCTTTGGAACGGAGGTATCTGAAGTCGTCACGGGAAATGATTCCGCGAGAGGGGGAGAGAAAGCTTTACGGGTTCTTCTCATCGATCCTTCGCCGCTCAGTCGAAGCTGTCTGGTTGCCGGTTTCAGCGAAAATAAAGATATTTCCATAATGGCCTGCCAGCATAGCAAGGAATTGGCGTATGCACGGTTCGATGACGGGCCGCCCGATGTCATTATCCTGCAGGCCGCGGGTCAGGATCTCGGATCAGCCGAATTCAGCGCTCAATTACAAACGGTGATCCGTGCCTTTCCGGCTACGGGCATAATGCTTCTTTCCGGATCGGAACATGTCGATCAGATGCTCGCCGCATTCGAGCAAGGCGTTGGTGCCTATATAACCGGGAACCTTGGCCTCATTCCGACTATAAGAGCCATGCAACTCATGCGCGAAGGCATGATAGTCTATCCCCGGGAGATTCTGACCGACCTGCGGAAACATATCAAGCCAGCCACGTCGCCCCAAATCCACGAGCATGAGGCAGGGGTCCACGAGGGCATCTTGACACCGCGGCAGCGGGACGTCCTGCTGCTGCTGGCCCAAGGCCTGTCCAACAAGGCAATTGCGGGTAATCTTACCATCAGCGAAAGCACGGTCAAGGTACACATCCGTGCGATCATGGAGAGAACCGGAATGTTGAACCGCACCCAGATCGTGGCGCATTTCTTTCGGGACAGGTAATAGGGTCAGGCTAGCCAACCTTCGCAGGTTGGTTTGAACGCGCACGCTGGCGCCGTGAAATTTCAAGCAGCCAGACATAATCCATGGCAACAGCGCAAATGCTCGCCAAAAGCACATGGGCGATGTTGGCTCCCATGGCGCCGATCGAGGGGATAAGCAGCAAAGCCGAAGCATGAAAGACGAATGTGCCGGCCAATACGATCTGGAGCACCTGATGCTGGCGTCCCATGGCGAGTAGCGCTGAACGTGAAGGCGCACTGTGTAATGTGAAAATGACGGCAATGAGTTGCACCATGAGCAACGGCCACACAGCCATGTAGGCTTCGCCAAGGCCTATGCGGATCAGCCAGTGGCCGAACAGTGCCAGCGCGATAAGCGTACATATGCCGAACAACGCCAAAAAGAGTTGTACCTGCAAGACTGCCTTGCGAAATGCCCTGTATGCATTTTTGGCCCACAGACGGGCCACGTCGGGATAAAGCACCGTTTGCACTTGCGCACCTAATTGCTGTGCTGCTTTGGCGATCCGTTTGGCAATGTAATAAAGGCCAGCCGCTGCAGGACTGGCCAAGGCGCCTACCAGCAACACATCGAATTCCTGAGCACTGGCACGCAGCGTCATCGAAAGATTTGATGACCAGGCGAAGCCCATGATTCCGGGAAATCTCTTGCCGATGCCGCGGAGGCGCGCACGAAACAGGTTATGGATGCCCTGTTGCCGCAGTTCCAACATGGCCAGTATGAAGAACAAGGCAACGCCGAAAATTTGGGCGCCGCTCCACACAATGACGAAGTAAAGCAGGTCACCGCCCCACCATAATCCAGCCAGGCATAGCGGGATGCGGATCAGATTGGCGAGGATCTGGGTATAGGCGATGGTGCGGAATCGCCCGGCAAGACGCAGTACGGCGGCTGGCATGCCGGTGATGTTGAGGGCCAGTGCGATACAGTAGATGAAAACAAGCCCTATATAATCGGCCTTCAATCCGAACAGGGCTCCCGCCACCACCGCCAGCAGCGCGGCCGAAACAGCGGCTGCCAGCGCGGCCGAAACGTCCAGCGCCAAACCGAAGGCATAAAGGTTGCGCAGATCTTCCTTGTCATTATCTCCTGTCAGATCTGCGGCATATTTGATGAGCGGCTGCCAGGATTCGAAGCGTACGATCCGCTCGATCAGCCGGGTATAGCTGATCACCAGAGTCAATATGCCATATGAGGCTGGTCCCAGCGCCCGCGCCGCAACGCCAACGCTGAGCAACGCAATAAATGCCGACAGGAAATTACCCGAGAGCAAGTGGCCGATGTTGATTAAACGGAGATGTAAGGCAGAATCGCGCGATGCTGACATCAGGTGACGGCCAACCCTTGTCCGCTCCATGCCAAATAAATTCATCATGGCGCACCAATTGGTTGCTGTGACCTGCCATAGCAGGCAGATCCGTCAGTCGTCCGGTCCACGCGGAGGAGCGCGCTCGCTGCGCGGCGACCAACCTTTATGGCGGCTGGTCGCACAACTGCTTCGTCTGCGCATGCTTTGATTATCAGGCGGCGCACTCCGTAAGGATCGGACGAACGCCATCATCATCATTGAGAATGGTTTTGTCTTTGGGTTGTGCTGCCAGATGCGCTTCAAGACCATGTTTCACCGCCCAGATGGCGGCTTGTGTTCTGTTGGATACCCGCAATTTACGGAGTATCGCCTTCACATGCACCTTGACTGTGGCTTCACTGATTTCAAGCCGTCGCGAAATGACCTTGTTTGCATAACCAAGAATCAATGACCGCAGGATTTCGACCTCGCGCTCCGACAGATTGATGTCCGTGATGCTGGCCCGCCAGTCGCTCCGTTTGAAAGTGGCGCCGCCATTGGCGAAAGCCCCGGCGAGCTGTGATGGCATTACCTTTTCTCCCAGCGACACCAGATGCAGCGAACTGATCAGCGGATCACAGGAAATTTCCTTGACGATATAACCATCGACGCCTGAACGAAAAGCTTCCGCCACTTCTTCATATTTGAAGCTGTCGGCGAGCAAAACGATGTAGGAATCAGGAAAACGTTGTCGCAATTCGCGGCATTGCTCCAGTCCGAAATTATCCGGGCCAGTATCGATGATGATGATGTGGCTACCATTGCCCATCGGGTCTGTTGGCAGGTCGGACAGGTGACATGAGTCATCGACGGAGGATAATATGCGAAAACGCTCTTCAATCAGGATGCGTCTCAAACCCTCGCGTACAATTTCGTTTCTGCCAAGCAATGAGATTTGGATGTCGTGATTCACAGCTTCCCCCTTCATGTGGATGAGTTGCGTTGCGACGACCCGATTTGACTAATATTTACCTGCCAGCCGCTGAGCGACTTTGCTGGATTCAACTACCGAAACCATTATGGACCGGGTTGATGTTGTTACCCGGAAGCTATGGTTATAACATTTTTTACCCTTTTTGCACATTCAAACGGCTTAACCATAAAGGCGTGCCTCATTCTGGTACAGAGCACGGATTTGTTGATGCTATATTCTTTTCTATCAATATCTTAGGCGGCAGGTAATTTTGGCCAATAACGTTAGAAATACAACTAATGGTGTAAGTCCCCGACTTTTTTGTAGTACGGCCCGGCGGGGGAATCGGGTTTTTGCCTTGGAGTCGATTCTCTAATACTCACGAGATTCATTCAATTTGGCGGATAGCGATGAATGCCTCAGCGGCCTGGCGGTACACGGTGGCGCCGCGCATTGTTGCCAGGGCCTCAATGGCCTTTATTGATCGTTCATCCGGAAATGGCCTGACTTGTGAAGCGTAACAGCGGAAGGCTTGAATCTTGCGTGTGATATGAGCGCTGATATCGACAAAGACATTGGGGATGAATGCCGCCGTCACACCAGGCGCATACCAATTGGTTTCGGAAAGGGTTTCATAGGCAAAGATGCGTTGAGGCGCATCTGGTCCGCGTGGCCGTGCCGCGACCATCGCCGAGAGGAAGCTCAATTGATGATCGAGGTGGACATCGCCGATAAAGGGTACGAACAGCGTGTCAGGTTTCAGGGTTGAAACAAGATTGCAGAATGCTGCATTCATGTCGGCGTGGGCTATCCGGTCAAGTTCAGCGGCAGGGAGTTTCAGGAAATGGGAGCCAGTGACGCCCAGTTCGGCATGAGCGGAATGGGCTTCTTCAACGCTTTTTTCTGCGGCGCCTGGAGCGAAGCGGTCGGTTCCTGCACGTGTCACGATACACACGTCCACTTGAGCTCCGCCGTCGGTCAGGCGGCTAATCGTGCCGCCACAGCCCAGGACTTCATCATCAGGATGTGGCGCAATGACCAGCGCCCGCTTTATCGTGCTGAGCATGTCGGCTCCTTTCCGATACCCAGTCGGGCATGCATGGCCGGAATTCGGCCCCCGTCATAATCCCATTCAATGACGCGCAGCGCAGTCTTACCGCCGCAGGCAATCACAAAGCTGCTGTCGTCACGCTCAATCACCTGTCCGGGCAGTGCCAAATGCTGTTCAGCCCCAGCCCATGGCTCTGCATGCCAGAGGATCATCTGCTTCTCCGCAATATGGCTGCGTGCGCCGGGATAAGGCTTCCCTACTGCGCGAATCAATAGGCATATGTCGGCGGCCGATTGTGTCCAGTCGATAATGCCATCCTCTGGCCGGCGCCTCGCCGCCCATGTTGCGTAGCGCGCATCTTGAGGCAGGCGCGGCGGAGAACCGGACGCCAATGAAGCAAGGGCGCGATCCATCATGCCTGACAGCACGGCGACATGGCGCGCATAAAGGCTGGCGGCGGTTTCATCGGCACTGACGTGAAAAAATACCTGTTCCAATATGGGACCGCTATCCACGCCTTCGTCGATCCAGAACAATGTGCCGGCAGTAATGGGTTCGTTGGCGAGGATCGTCCAGGGAATGACACCGCGCCCGCGCATGCGGGGCAGGGGGGCGGGATGATAGCCGATAAGCCGGTCGCCCGTGGCCACCAGAAAATCGGCCCCGCAAATCTGGGACCAGCCAATAACGAACACATAATCCGCATCCGTCGCCCGGATGATATCCAGCGTTTCGGGCCGATTGATGTTGCTTGTCATAAAAAACTCCGCCCCGGCATCGCGGGCGGGACCAGACAAATCCACAAAATCGCTGTGTCGCGTTTCAAGATCGCGGGGAAGGCTGATCACCAGCGGCAGGGACCAACCCGGTGTCCGTGCAATCGCCTCCAGCGCGACCAGGCTGCTTTCAACCGCACCTATGACGATGGCACGCATAGGCCTTCTCCAGACTGATGGGGTTAATCCGTTCGCCCGCGATCATGACGCCCAGCGTGCGAAACAAAATGTTCAGGTCGATTGCGAGGCTGCGCTGGTCCACATACCACAGGTCGAGCGCCAGCTTATCGGCCGGGGTAAGCAGACTGTTGCCGTTGACCTGTGCCCAACCGGTCAGGCCGGGTCGCAGTTTGCCGCGTTTGATGCCATCCTCAGCCATGGCCGCGACTGTTTCGGGTAACAGCGGACGAGGACCGATAAAGGCCATATCGCCTCTTATGATATTCCATAGCTCGGGTAACTCATCGAGCCGCGAGCGACGTAGCAGGCGGCCAAGGACCGTGATGCGCTTGTCGTCGGGAAGAAGTTTTCCCGCGGCGTCGCATGTTTCGCGCATCGAGCGAAATTTGACGAGCGTGAATGAAACGCCCCCCCGACCCGCACGGGTTTGGCGAAAGAATACAGGCCTTCCCATCGCAGTGACGACCGCGACGGTGAAGAACAGCAACACTGGTGCAAGCAGCACAAGTGCAATGGTGGCCAGAAGCATATCTATCCCGCGCCGCATCGTTCAAAACCGTCCGGTCGAAGTGATGGTGCGTGGCGTACCAAGCGGCTGCACGGGTGCTCGCTGGTGATGTGCCGGGCCAAGCTGCATGCTGTCGAGCAACAAGGCATTGACCTTTTCCACGTCATAATGCGTTACCGCTGTCTGACGCGCTCGCGCGCTCATAGCCGGTGCCAGGGACGGGTCACTGAGGAACCGCTCCATCATGCTGGCCAGTGCGCCGGAATTGCGCGGCGGAACCAGAAAACCGTTATATCCTTCGATGACTGGCTCACGGCAGCCGGGCATGTCTGTTGTAATGATCGGGCGGCCAGTCGCCAGCGCTTCCAGTAGTGTGCGGGGTAAACCCTCGCGATAATAGGACGGCAGGACGAATATGTGAGACATGGCCAGGAAAGGACGGACGTCGCGGGTCTCCTCGTGATATTCGACAATGCCCTCGCGTGCCCACCCATTGATCTGTGCCGGCGTAAAGCCTGTCGGATTGTCCGTATCGATCCGCCCGAGCAGGTGAAAACGCGTTTCGGGATAGCGTTGCTTAAGTTTCCGGGCGGCATCGACATATTCCATCACGCCCTTGTCCCGCATCAAGCGGGCGATCATCAGGAAGCATGGCGGCCCGGCTGGCATCGGCTGGTGCGCATAATAGTCTATGTCGACGCCCGATCCCGGCACCTGGACGACATGCTGGTCATGATGGATTATGCCTTGCCGGATCATTTCGTTGCGATCGTCACCGTTAAAGACGAAAATCGTCTTTGCTCGACGCACACCCGCGCGATAGAGCCTGCGGACGATGGCGCGCAGCAGGCGACGATGTTCCGCCTCCGGGCCGAACACATAGCCAAGACCACTCATCAGGACATGAAATCCCTTCACGCCACACAGGCGTGCGGCAAGCCCGCCATAGATGATCGGCTTTTGCGTATAGGCGAGCACGACATCAGGCCGTTCCTGCCGGATAAGCCGGACATAGGCCCATAATGTACGCAGATCACCGAAAGGGTTGGAACTGGTGCGGCCCATGGGCGTGCAACGAAAGCCAATGCCCATTGTGGCGAGTGCGGTCTTGACCTCCCTATCTTCATCCGGTGCGCACGCGATCACCTCATGTCCGGCGCTGGACATCGCAAATAGCAGGCGACCACGGAAATTAGTGAGCGAATAGGCAAGACTTGAAAGGATCAGTATCTTCATTGCGGCCAGGCTCCCTATGGCCGTGACAGGCCGTCCCTGTTTATGAAGTCTAGTGTGACCAGTCGGTGGCGGCATTGGCGCATAAGGGCACTATACTTTGTGGTGATCCGGCTTGTCTGTCCGCCATGTGGCGGGCGCAGGGGCAGTGCCACGGTCCAGGATTTCCTCATCTGGGCATCATTTCCACTGCGGGTTGACCAAGAATCGCTTCAAGCGATGCTCAAAGGATCATTTGGAATAGCCATGCGAGCCGAAACGGGGCTTCGGTATAGTGGCTGTTTGGGCAAGTCACGCCTTCCTTTCATTGTCGTAAACATCCTGTGAATCCAACTGCTGCGGTGTGTCGGTGCAAGGCGCCTGTTCAATTTCGCGGGTAGGCCCCCCAAGGAGGAAAATATGCTCCAACGGACAGAGATGACAGCCCGGAAAGTCGCTCTTATGCGCCTTGTACGGTTTGCCGGAATCATTTCGCTCGATGCGGGCGCGGTTGCTCTTTCCTTTTTCCTGGCTTTTGATCTTCGCCTGCAGGGTGCGTTGCCTCCAGCGCTGAACGAGGCGCTTCCGGTCGTAGTGCCGACGGTCATTATATTGTCAGTGATCGCCTTTTATGTGACCGGACTATACCATCGTGCCTGGCGCTATGTGTCCATCGGCGATCTGTTTTTCCTGACCGAGGCGGCAACATTGGCGGTTGCCATGTCGTTCGGTACGTTGTTGCTGATAGACGGGGCGCCCTGGCTTCCGGCCTCTATACCAGTCATTCAGTGGTTCGTGCTGATCGTGCTTCTGGGCGGCATGCGCGTCGTCCGCCGTGTGAGCCGGGAGGCAAGAACACGGTTCAGCAAGCGCGGCAAAATATTACCTGTTGGCAAAGCAGCCCCCGCAGGACTTCGCCGGGCGTTGTTGCTCGGTGATCCCGACTGGGCCAATATGCTGATTGGCGCGCTGCAGCGGGATGCGAGTGCCGACATGAGTATAATTGGCATCATGACCCATGACGGGCGCGATGCCAATCTGCGGCTGCGTGGCGTACCGATGCTCGGTTCGCCGGAATTGCTCGAAGACATCGTCGATATGCTCGATCAGCAAGGGCGCCGCCCCAATTGCCTGATCGTCAATCAGAATGACCCAATGCTCATCGGGCCGCAAATGGTGAAGCTGGTCAACAAGGCGGAGCAACTTGGACTGGACGTGGCGCGCGCGCCTGATCCAGCGGGGCTTCAGCATCAGCGAAAGGGCAAGATCGATCTTCAGTTCCTGAATTTGACCGACCTGCTGGACCGGCAGGAATTAAAGCTCGACAAGACCATCGTTCGGGAAACTGTCTATGGTTGCCGAATCATGGTGACAGGCGCAGGCGGCACGATCGGCAGCGAACTGGTTCGACAGCTTGCCGCCTTTGGGCCTGATGAAATTGTTTTGATCGATCATGCCGAATATAATCTTTACGCCATCGACATGGAAATTCGGGAGAAATTTCCCGACATTTCGATCATTGCCGAGCTTTGCTGTATTCGCCAGCGCGATCGAATCATGCAATTGTTCGCACAGCACCGGCCTGAACTGGTGTTCCATGCTGCTGCGCTCAAGCATGTGCCATTGGTGGAGGGCAACCCCTGCGCCGGCGTTCAGACCAATGTGCTTGGCACGCGCAATGTCGCCGATGCGGTGCGGAAATATGGTGCGCGCGCCATGGTTCAGGTATCAACTGACAAGGCGGTTAACCCCGTTGGCATGATGGGTACGACCAAGCGGCTGGGGGAGCTGTATGCCCAGGCGCTTGACCTTGAAGGTGCGGGCGAGGCGGGAAGCGCACGTTTCATGACGGTGCGTTTCGGCAATGTACTCGGCTCCAGCGGATCGTTGATCCCCCTGTTCCAGCGGCAGTTAAGCCGTCATGGACCGCTCACCGTTACCCACCCCGATATTGAACGCTACTTCATGACCGTGCAGGAAGCCGTGCAGCTTATCCTGCAAAGCAGCACGCGCGCCTTGCGGGGGGGCGTCGATCACGGACGCATTTTCGTGCTGGACATGGGCAAACCGATCAAAATCATGGATATCGCCAAACGGATGATCCGGCTGGCTGGGCTGGAACCCGATATCGACGTCGAAATCAGGGTTGTTGGCCTGCGTCCGGGCGAAAAGCTTTATGAGGAGCTGTTCGACCAGAGCGAGGAACAGCTACCTTCCGCGCTACCCGGCATTTTCGAGGCGCGGTCCAATCCGGTGCCGCTTGCCACATTGAACGAGATGTTCAACCAGCTCGACGCCCTTGCACGGACAGGTAACGACGAAGCGATATGTTCTCTGTCACGCGCCATCCTGGATCAGGTGAACGATCAGGTTTTTGGGCAACTGGACGAGTCCACCCACACGGCGACGATTTCGGCGATCAAGCAGGCATTCAATTCCAGATCGGGCTCGTCGGGCCATTTTCAAGGTGCGGTACAGTGACTGGCGGCCAAATCATGACCGAAGGTGAGGCCGGGGAGGCCCGGTCGCGCTGGCCGCGATATGAAGACGATGAAATCGCAGCCGTCACCGATGTGCTGCGCAGTGGACGGGTCAATGCGCTGGTCCATGGCGATCGTTGCCGTGCGTTCGAGGCGGCCTTTGCTGATTTTTGCGGTGTGCCCCATGCCATAGCGCTGGCCAATGGCACGCTGGCGCTGGAACTGGCGTTGCGGGCGCTGGGCGTTGGGCCGGGCGATGAAGTGATTGTGCCGGCGCGCAGCTTTTTCGCATCGGCAAGCTGTGTTGCCGCGGTAGGCGCGACGCCCGTCTTTGCTGACGTAGATCCCGTTAGTCAGGCTATTGCGGTCGACTCCGTCCGGGCCAGAATTACGTCGCGCACGCGGGCTATACTATGCGTCCATCTGGCAGGATGGCCCTGCGACATGGATGCGCTCCTGAAGGTTTGTGAGCAGCACAACCTCTTTCTGATCGAAGATTGCGCACAGGCCCATGGAGCGCTGTACCGGGGACGTATGGTGGGATCGTTCGGCGATGCTGCCGCTTTTTCCTTTTGTACGGACAAAATCATGTCGACTGGTGGCGAGGGCGGCATGCTGCTGTTGCGCGACCGGACCGTCTGGGAACGGGCATGGTCATGGAAAGACCATGGCAAGAATCCGCACAAGGTGCTCAATCCATCACCGGGCAATAGCTTCCGCTGGATTCATGACGGCTTTGGCAGCAATTACCGCATGACGGAAATGCAGGCGGCGATCGGTCTCGTGCAGCTTCGGAAATTGCCGGGTTGGCTTGTGCGACGGCAGCGCAATGCCAATGTACTCGACACCCTGCTTTCAGGAGAAGCGATGGTGCGACTGGCCGTGCCGCCGGATCATATTGGCCATGCCCGCTACAAATATTATGCCTTCATCGAACCACACCACCTGCCCTCGGGTCGCAACCGGGATGATATGATCGCTGAAATGGCGACGTTGGGTTTACCTTGTGCCAGCGGTTCCTGCCCTGAAATCTATCGGGAGGAGGCATTCAGCAACACGTCCGCCCGTCCGGCCCGACAACTGCCAATTGCAAAGGCATTGGGCGAGACCAGCCTGATGCTTCCAGTCGACCACACGCTCGGCGATGCGGATATGCGTCGGTTGGGCGAAGCACTGCGGTCGATCTTTTCAAACTGGAGCCAGCAGGCACGGGCAGCATGAGTGACGATACAACCCTTCCGAAGTTCATCATCTTTGGCGCGGTCAAGGGGGCGACGACCTGGCTCAGTTATCAATTGCAACACAATCCGGCAGTGTTTCTGCCGGACCCAGAGCCCCATTTCTTCAGTAGCGAATATGATCGCGGTTTCGACTGGTATGGCCAGTTCTTCCGCGATGCTGCACCTGGGCAACTGCCAGGAGAAAAATCGGCGGATTACCTTGCGCATCCCGATGCGGCCCGGCGCATCGCGGAGGCAGTTCCCGACATCGCCCTTGTCGTGCAACTGCGTAATCCCGTCGACCGGGCCTATTCCGACTATCGAATGTTGTATCGTCGCGGCACCATCACAGGCGGCCCGGAGGACTATCTCATTCGCTCCACGACCACTCTGCCGCGCTTTCTGGACGATGGCCTTTATTATCAGCATCTTCGGCGCTGGTTCGATCATTTCCCACGCGAACAGATCAAGGTCCTGCTTTACGAGGATGTGCGCGAAAGGCCCGCATGGGTCATGCAAGAGGTCTGCGACCATATCGGTGCGCCATTCCACTTTGCGCAGGAACTGGAGCATGAGCGGATAAACGACGGGTCTGCGCATCTGTTGCCGCTGCCCATGCGTAAACTGCTTGGCCCATTAAAGGGCGCGGTCAGGCCTTTGCGCGGCCATGCGTTGTTTGAAGCGGCGCGCCGCACAATTGCACAACCTGTCCGCTATCCGCCGCTTTCAGCATCGACGCGGGCCTATATGGAAGAATTTTACGCAGGCGATGTCGAACGGCTTGCTTCGTTGATCGGCAGGGACCTGCGGCACTGGCTTCCGGCGGCGCGGCGGGCGGCATGATGGCGGGCGGATCGAGGCAAAAATTGTGCGTATCTGTTCGATCATAACGTCTTTTGCGGCGGGCGGGGCAGAGGTTCTCGCCGCCAATCTGACCAGCGCGTTTGTGAAGGCCGGACATGGTTCGACCATGCTTGCCCTGTGCGATGCTGCGGCGGTGGGCAATTCCGAAGCATATGAGGAGGCACTCAAGCAGAGAATCAGATCAAGTGGTGGCGAAGCGCGCTCCCTTGAACTGGTTAACCGGCGTAACCTGTTGGCAGGCGCGATAGCCATGCGCAAATCCATCAGCGATATCGACCCCGACATAATCCATGTTCATACGGCGCAGGCGCTGCTGATGTTGCTGCTGGCGGGTGTGCGGCGGCCCACTGTTTATACCCACCATAATATCCGGTGCAATTTTCCGTTATGGCTGTTCAGGGCCTTCGACCGGGTGGTAGACCGCTACATTGCGATCGGAGGGGCGTGCCATGACTTGCTTGAGGGGGCAGTGCGCAAGCCCATTATCCTTATTCGTAACGGTGTTCCCGCCGATTTTTCGGTCGCCGCGCCACGCGTCAAGCTGGCCCGCGATCCAGTTATTTTTGCTGCCGGCGCCCTAACGCCGCAAAAGGATTATGGTACTTTGATCCGGGCGTTTTCACCTGTCGTTCGAAAATTGAATGCCACGGGGCGAAGGCCGCTATTGCGCATAGCAGGCGGTGGTTCCCTGATGGATAGACTGCAAGCCTTGGTGGACGAATTGCAGCTTGCCGAGAGTGTCGAATTACTCGGAACCCGAAGCGACGTGCCGGAATTGATGCGCCAGTCCGATCTTATGGTGAACAGTTCTGAATTCGAAGGCCTGCCCATCGCGCTCATCGAAGCGGTGATGTCTGCTCTTCCAATTGTAGCGACCGACGTTGGAGGCAACTCCGAACTGGTCGAACCGAACGTCAACGGCTTGCTGACACCGGCGGGAGACCCTGAAGCATTATCACAGGCGGTGCTGTCAGTGTTGGAGGACGAAGCCCGTTATGTGTCCATGTCCTTGGCTTCGAGCGAGAAGTCGGGCGCTTTCACGCTGGAAAACTGCGCCAGAGCGCATTTGAAACTCTATGCCGATATTGGCCCTAAGCCTGCTTGTGCAGGGTCGTTCCAAACAGTCAGGCCGCTACCCATTCCGGATAGGGGTATCCATCAAAAGTATAGCGGCAGGATTTAAAGTCTATCCCTGTTTGGGAGGGCTTCATCCTGGCGCAGATCCACTAAGCTACATCCCGGTCGCTACGGAAACTGGACGGTAACCCGTCTTGGCTTTCTGGTGATTGGCGTTTCAAAGCAGGCTTCATGATGGCAAGAAATTCTCCAACCATGTCTATGACGCCCGGTTATCGGGATGCGCCATACCGGTCCGCGATCAATCGGGTGGCGGTCATGGTGCTGACATTGGCGGTATGCCTGTCGAGCTTTCATGTCTTGCGGGTGGCCAGCCAGAATCTTTCATACAGCGATATATTATTCGCGCTGGCGGCGATCATGTTTATCGCTATCGGCCGCATCAACCTGTCGCCATTCCGAGAACTGAGTCCGTTCTGGTTTGGCGGATTGGCATTATTCATATCAGGCCTGTTTTTCAGCAGCCTGATGCATAATGCCCTTGATCGCTGGGTGATTGTCGCGTCCCAATATCTGTTCAGCTATATGTTGTTGCCGATAGTCATCATGGGGCAGGACCGTCAGCGCATCATTTCCCTGATCAAGGTCTTCATTGTGTCGGTCACACTGATCGAAGTGGTCGGCGTGATCACAGTCTACTCGCTGAGTTTTACCGACGCCAATGCTCTGTGGGGTCCGGAGTTCATGGCTGGAAATGGACGGTTGGGGAGCTTCGCGGGTGAATCCAACTGGAACGGCCTGCTGATCGCATCGACGTTGCCGATTCTTGCCTATGCCATACGAACTCATTTGTTTCCGCTTATCGTGTCGGTTCCCTCAATGATCATCCTGCTATGGGCGCTAACGCTGAGCGCATCGTTCACCGGCTTTACATCGGCACTATGTGCCATGACGATTTTTCTTGTCGTTTCGCGCACGCGTCCGTCTCCCCGGATCGTGGCGGTGGTCGTGATGGTCGTGACTGCGCTGTATCTGGGCGGATACCAAATGCCTGAAGTGTTTCAAAAGCGTGTGGCGGGCGCATATGAAACGGGGCAGCTTGATGAAGCTGGAACGTTCACTGATCGCGCCAGATTGATGGCTGACGCATGGAAGATGGCTGACGACACGACGTTTACAGGTGTTGGGGTCAGCCGATTTCGCGAGATTCATCCATCCGGCCAGCCGGTTCACAACATGTATCTGCTGGTATGGAACGAGGGTGGGTTGCCCGCCCTGATAGGCTGGATCATGATGGTTTTGATATTGATCGTCTTGCCCTTGCCCGTCCTGCGCAGACATCCCGCAGAGGCCGCAGTGTGCTGCGGCGTGATTTTTGTCTTTCTGGCATATACCATGGCCAGTCCGCACATGTTTGGGCGGTTCTGGATGGTGCCATTGATGTTGCCTCTCGGCTTGATCCTGACGCGTCCATCCGTATCGGCGACACAACCGGTCGAGGATGCTGACGATTCTGCGACAAGACCAATCGTTCCATGATGGGCTGGTCGATACGCGGCTGGAAGATGCTGGCCATGGTGTTGCTGGTGCAAACTGTGAGTTGTTCGGCGCAGCCGGTCCGAAAGGATGTGCTCGAACGGGCTGCAGGTCCGCCTTCGACTGCGTTTCCCGGCGCTATCGGTTATGGTGCGGCAAGCAAAGGCGGCCGCGGCGGCCGCATGTTATTCGTCACCACGCTGGATGATAGCGGACCCGGCTCCTATCGCGCCTGTGTCGAAGCGCATGGTCCCAGAACCTGCATTTTCCGAGTTGGCGGGCTTATCCGCTTCACCGGAAAGCCGCCGGTTATCCGCAACCCTTATCTCACCATCGCCGGACAGACGGCGCCGGGGGAGGGCATCACATTGGCGCATTCGGGCGGCGTAGACGGGTTTACTCCAGTCGTTGTCAAAAAAACGCATGATGTCATCATCCGGAATATTCGCGTCCGGATCGATCGACCGGGATTTGACCAGCGTGCCAGCGATGCCTTTACCATAGAAGACAGTCATGACGTCATTCTGGATCATGTGAGCGGTAGTTGGGCCGCGGATGAACTGGTCAATCCTTATGGCGATAACGACAATATCACCATCAGTTGGTCGTTGTTCGCTGAAGGCATGCCCAAACACGACAAATGCGCCCTGTTGGGCAGTGATCCTAAAGGACCGCAGCATATCAGTTTCATCGGCAACCTATGCGCCCACAATGGCGACCGTAATCCAGACGTCAATTTCCCGCCAGGATCCTGTGTGGAGGTCATTAACAATGTACTCTATAACGCCCAGTCACAATTTACCGAGATATGGGAAAGCTATGGCGGTTCGCCAGTGGCGGTGGTTGGCAATGTCTTGCGTGCCGGACCAAACACGAGGGAGCAGGCCATTGGCATCGACCATGTAACCATAGGATCGACGGGTCCGGCGCAAATTTATGTCCATGACAACAAGTTTGATGGAATGTTTCAGCATTTCGCTGCAGACCTGGATAAGGTCCGGGTCGCCCAACCGCCCTGTCCGCTGACCGTGAAACCTGCACCCGCGACCGAAGCTTATGATAGGGTCCTTGACGCGGCAGGCGTATTCCCGAGAGATGCATTCGACACTCGGATTGTATCGGAGGTGAAGTCCCGCACCGGACGCCTCAAGAAGACACCGGGAACGATCGAGGTTGGAGAAGACGACGAATATGACTCACCCTATCCCGATGCCGATGGCGATGGAATGGACGATGAATGGGAGATCAGAAACGGAGCCGATCCGGACAAAATAGACAGCTGGCTGGATGCCAATGGCGATGGCCTCAGCAATTTCGACACGTTTCTTGATTACCTCCAGCGTTTGAAAATGGGGGTATCGACCGCTTGAGGCGTCCAGAAATTGACTGGACCCCTGACTGTAATTATTCACGTCCTGATTACGACTTCTGACTAGTATCGCAGGTTGTTCAGGCAATCATCGGGAGGATCGACATGAAGAAGTTGATACGAACTGGCGGGATACTGATGCTCGCATCGGCATGGCTTCTTTCCGGCTGCATGGGCGGGGCCAACCTGCCGTCGCTGCCCAGCGTGGAGACTGGACAATATCGTCTGGATGCCGGTGACGAGGTCCGAATCACCGCATATGGCATGGATGCGCTGACCAATGATTATCTGGTCAGCGACACGGGTTACGTCTCATTGCCGCTTATCGACAACGTGCCCGCCAAGGGAAAGACCGTGGGAGAGTTGCAGAGCGAAATCGCCAGGATCTTGTATGAAAAAGAAATATTGCGGTCGCCCAGCATCAATGTGCAGGTCACCAAATACCGGCCCTTCTACATTTTGGGAGAGGTCAAGAGTCCCGGTGAATATCCCTATCGGCCCGGAATGTCGGTGCTGACGGCAATTTCAACAGCAGGGGGCTATACTTTTCGCGCAGATCAATCGAATATGATCGTGACCCGTCAAGTGGATGGCCGTGGTATCACCGGACGGGCAACCGAAAACACCCCGATTCAACCAGGGGATACAATTCGTGTCAGGGAAGGCTGGTTCTAGGATTATGACCTTAGAGTCCGACTCAAAATTAATATTCATTGGATTCAAGCTCGTGCGATAAATCTGGCGGTTCGCCGGATTGAAGCGAT
>NZ_JAKKIE010000219.1 GCF_021742065.1 Rhizorhapis sp. SPR117 | reverse complement strand
GCCTGATTACTGCCTACCGTGGGCGTCCATCGCCGACCTTACTGCAAAGTTGCGAGCGGCGCAGACTGTCCAGATAACGCGACCAACTCTTCCTTTCCGTATGCCATGGAACCGAAGACGCCGCTCTGATCCCGATTGAGTCGGGCACCGCCGCCGACCCAATGACCGAACTCGTGAAATGCCGTCCGGTGCCAGTTCACCGGGTCGTGGAAGGCATCGGGTCTTGGAACCTGCACATAATCGTGGACAGGCGAATAGAAAGCCGAGGGGCCGCCGATGCGGAAGTCGGCGCCGGTCGCCGCGATGAGTGCTTCGGCCTGCGGCAGGATGAGTCCTTCAGGGATCGGCGGTGGCGGTTCGCAGATGCGCTCGGGCAGTCCCTCGCATTGTTCGACCGAAAAGACGGTGAACCATTTGAGGAAGGGAATGCCGCCCGAGGGCTCGCGGCCTTCCATGTCGGCGCGACGCTGCTCTTCGCGCGGAATGAAGCGGCGCGTGTAGATAACGCCGATGCCCTGTTCGCCGCGCCGGATATTGCCGCCAAGCGCGATCGCCTGCCGGAAGGTCAAAAAGGCGTGGGACTGTTGATTGTCGCTGAGAAGTGACCCGGTATTTTCATCGAGAAGTGACCCGGCTGGTTTATGTCCCGCGTTGCG
>NZ_JAKKIE010000218.1 GCF_021742065.1 Rhizorhapis sp. SPR117 | reverse complement strand
CCGTATGAACAGACGTGCCGCTATCCACGGCTCTCCGGTTCCCCTGCGAGAGTGGGTTTTCCAGAAAGCTCGCGATGAGCATGGGCACGCGACACCTTATCGGTTGCGTTCGGACCGGAGCGGCGTCGACGGAAGATCGATCGCCGCCCCAAGCCTCTTCGCTCAGGAGACGGCTTCAAGAGCCAGGGCAACGCCCTGCCCGCCCCCGATGCAAAGCGTGACAAGCCCGCGCCTGAGCCCGTCGCGCCGCATCGACTCGAGCAGCCGCGTCGTCAGCACCGCGCCCGTCGCGCCGATCGGATGGCCATGGGCGATCGCCCCGCCTTCGACATTGACGATGTCCTCCGGCAGCCCGAGTTCCCGTACGACGGCGATGGCGATCGCGGCAAAGGCTTCGTTGATCTCGACCCGTTCGAGATCCGACACCGACCAGCCCGCACGGGTGAGCGCCTGGCGCACGGCCGGGACCGGCCCCAGCCCGAACAGTCCGGGCTCCACCGCACCCACGCCGAAAGCGACCAGCCGACCGACCGGAGCAACGCCGTGCTGGCTGGCCCAGTCCTCGCTCGCCACGATCATCGCCGCCGCGCCGGTATTGAGGCCGGGCGCATTGCCTGCCGTGATTGTTCCTTCCGGACGAAAGGCCGGCTTGAGGTGGGCGAGGCTTTCGAGCGTCGCATCCGG
>NZ_JAKKIE010000217.1 GCF_021742065.1 Rhizorhapis sp. SPR117 | reverse complement strand
TCATTCCAAAGAGCGGATGCCAGGGATAGGCAACCGTGGCGTGACGCAAACTGTATGCTGAATGTCGTACGTTTCCCGGTCCGGCCCCTGAAGAGAAAAAGGTCGCCTGCGAATACGTCGCGGTTGAGGCCATGCTGTACCTGGCGCGCGAGACCCGGCATTCCCCGGCGCATGTCGGTGTGCCCCATCGCGATCCAGATCCGTGCCTGCCCAGGGATCGGGATCACACCCTCAGCCCCTGCAACGCCGCGGTGACCAGCGCCGGCGGCGCGTCCGCCGCGATCCGCACGACGGCGCCAGCGAGCTCGATCTCGATCGCGGCTGGGCCCATGCCAGTTGCCTCGCCGCTCGTCCGTGCCGGCGTATCGGCGATCATCACGGGCACAAAGCCGCTCTCCGGTTCCGGATCCGGGTCGAGCAACTCCTTGCGCCAGCGATAGAGTTGCGCCGGTGCAATATCCGCCGCGCGCGCTATCTCGGAAACGTTCGCTCCCGGCTCCAGCGTTGCTTCGATCAGCTCGAGCTTCTGATCGTCCGTCCAGGTACGACGACGCTCGGCACCCGTTATCACCGTCACCTGCGTCATTGAACTACACCGTCACTAATAACATTATTTGCACTAGTCACCTGAATCCGAAGTTCGCTTCATTGTTTTCTGGCAGAAGCGTTTGACGGCGGCGAGGATCTCGTCGG
>NZ_JAKKIE010000216.1 GCF_021742065.1 Rhizorhapis sp. SPR117 | reverse complement strand
TTAGTCCGGCGAGCAGAGGCATTCTCAACTTACCTCATCATCACTGATACTCCATTTCAGCGCCGCAACGGCGCACTATCCTTGTACCCGAACTGGTGGCCGTCGCGCGAGCGCGGGTTCCAGCGCACCAGGCACACCACGGCGAAGACGGTGCCGGGAATGCCGTTCACGATTTCCTGGGCTGCGGCGTAATAGGTTCGATTTCCCGGACAGGAGGACGCGAGCACCCTGAGGCCGCGCTTGGTGCCGTCCTCGAGGGTGTTTTCATACGTCAGTTGAGCGTCGAGATAGGATTTGGCGGTTTTGTGGCCGCCCATCGACGTAAACGGCATGAAGAGCCATCCCATGATGTGGTCCTTTCTTAAATTGAGATCCGCGGCGGAAGGCGTCAGGCAGCGAGTGCAGGTTCAGACACGGCCGCGTCATTACCGTCAGCAGTATCTTCGGCGCTGAGCGCGCCGAAGCTCTTGAGGTAGGCGAAAGCCTGCTCGGCCTTGGCGGCGGCATGAATGATGGCGGATTTGTCACCGCGCAGGATACCGAGCCAATGCCCGACATAGCTGGCATGACTGTCATGGAGGACATTGGGCAGACCGAGGTCAGCACAGCATAGGCCCGCGCCGATCTCGGCGACATATCCTGACAGTCCAGCCAAAAACGGCGGTTGGAAGGTGAAATCCATCGGTGCCTCCAGCACTGC
>NZ_JAKKIE010000215.1 GCF_021742065.1 Rhizorhapis sp. SPR117 | reverse complement strand
GCAGAGGCATTCTCAACTTACCTCATCATCACTGATACTCCATTTCAGCGCCGCAACGGCGCACTGTCCTTGTATCCAAATTGGTGGCCATCGCGCGAACGCGGGTTCCAGCGCACCAGGCAGACCACGGCAAAGACGCTCCCGGGAACGCCGCCGACCAGTTCCTGGGCCGCGGCGTAATAGGTGCGGTTTTTGGGACAGGAGGACGCCAGCACCCGGAGCCCGCGTGTGGTGCCGTCGTCGAGCGTGCGTTCATAGGTCAGTTGTGCGTCGAGATAGGATTTGGCGCTCTTGTGGCCTCCCATCGACGTGAAGGGCATGAAAAGCCATCCCATGGGTGATTGTCCTTTCTGATGTTGAGAAACTGGCGCCCGAGAGGGGCCGAGGCCGGCGTCAGGCAGCGAGCGCGGGTGCCGGCGCGTCATCCTCATGGCATTCGCTGTCAGCTGCGGCGCTGCCGAAACTCTTGAGGTAGGCGAAGGCCTGCTCCGCCTTGGCGGCGGCATGGATGATCGCGGTCTTGTCGCCGCGCAGGATGCCGAGCCAATGCCCGACATAGCTCGCATGGCTGTCGTGCAGCACATTCGGCAGACCGAGATCCGCGCAGCAGAGCCCCGCCCCGATTTCGGCAACATATCCTGACAGTCCAGCCAAAAACGGCGGTTGGAAGGTGAAATCCATCGGTGCCTCCAGCACTGCCCAAAACCC
>NZ_JAKKIE010000214.1 GCF_021742065.1 Rhizorhapis sp. SPR117 | reverse complement strand
AGGCCTGGATGTATCTGACAAGACAACCCACGTGCATGTAGTTACGAGTGACGGGACGAATGTTTGGCGCGGGGTATTCTGCTGGCTGTCGTCGACGGCTTGAAGGGCTTTCCAGACGCAATCACGGCCGTGTTCCCGGACGCCGTGGTTCAAAGCTGTATTGTCCATTTGCTGCGCAACTCCATGGATTTTGTATCCTGGAAGGACCGCAAAGGCCTGGCGACGGCGCTCAAGGAGATATACCGCGCGCCCAGTGCTGACGCCGCCGAACAGGCGCTCACAGCATTCGAGGCCGGCCCTTGGGGCCAGCGATACCCTGCTATCGGCCAGAGCTGGCGGCGTGCCTGGGCTGAGGTCATCCCTTTTTTCGCGTTTCCAGATGAAGTCCGTCGGATCGTCTACACCACAAACGCTATCGAAGCTTTGAACTCGAAGCTTCGCAGGGCTGTCAGATCCAGGGGGCACTTCCCAAGCGACGATGCCGCAACAAAATTGCTTTATTTGATCTTGAACCGCTCAGAGAAGGAGTGGAAAATGCCGCCACGTGAGTGGACGATGGCCAAGGCGCAATTCGCCGTAATCTTCGGCGAACGTTTCATCAGAGCCATGGCGGCCTGATGATCAACCGCCCGTCCACACACGGAAATCCTGACAGTTGTCTAATTGATTTTGCCCCTTATGCGCTGACCTTGGTCTCTGGTTGTCTACGGGGTCATGGTCCGGCG
>NZ_JAKKIE010000213.1 GCF_021742065.1 Rhizorhapis sp. SPR117 | reverse complement strand
CGCCGACGAGATCCTCGCCGCCGTCAAACGCTTCTGCCAGAAAACAATGAAGCGAACTTCGGATTCAGGTGACTAGCAGATCTCGGCTTTGGTTGTCAGGAACTGGGGAGCTTTGCATTGGAGGAGTTGGAATCGATCCGGCTTCCCTTCGGCCTCGGCATCGAGCGTGACATCCTGTTCGAGGGCAGGTTTCCGCTCCCGGTCTATGCCGAGGCGGCCTCCCGCACCGGTTCGCTGGTCGAGGGTGAACGCATCCTCCA
Source organism: Rhizorhapis sp. SPR117 (assembly GCF_021742065.1). The sequence goes on along the minus strand of NZ_JAKKIE010000213.1, from coordinate 503 downwards.
CAGGGCTGCGACCGCCTTCAATGGAGGCGAATGACTCGCTGCTATGAGACGTGAGACCTACAGTCTATCTGGAGACAGCACGCAACCGCGTCAAATCTGCTGGAAATACGTCGAGACTGGCCAGATCCTGATTGAACTATTTCCCATCAGTCTCGTCGATCAGGCGCTGGACCATACCGATCGGCGTGTCGTCGATCGGCCGGATGGTTTCGCCGCAGCCTGGGCACTCGACCGTGCGCTCGAGCCGCAACGTCCGATAGCTGACGCTGAATTCCCGCCCGCAGACCGGGCAATCGGCCTGTGCCCTGATGTCGTCCAGATCATTGACCATGGTGCATCAATAGCACGGCCGGACTAGCAACACCAAAGACCGATGATCGCCCGCCTGTGGCGGGCGCGAGAGGAAGAGGAAGGCCGGGGCCTTCATGACGGGCTTGCAGCCGGGAGAGAGTCTCGCGGCGGCCCGTCATGGAGAATGCACCATGGCCAAAGCACCCCAGAAG
>NZ_JAKKIE010000212.1 GCF_021742065.1 Rhizorhapis sp. SPR117 | reverse complement strand
CTGCCCGGCGCCGACGAGACCGCCGGCCCCGCCACCCAGGGCACCGAGGCCGGCCTCGGCCAGTCCTCCGCCGAACACGCCTTCGCAAGCTAACGCTGCGCGACTCTCGTGAATCACCCAAGCCCTCGCTCTAACGAGCGGGGGCTATTTTTTTTGCTTCACCGCCCCAGCCCAGGCCCTGCCTCTCCGACCCTCAGCCAGCCCTATAGAGCAGAACGCGACCGGTCGGCACAAGCTGCAGCAGGTAGTCGAAGTCAGCGATGTTCGCGGTCAGCACCGTGAAACCGAGTTTCTGCGCCTGAAGGAAAAGTACGCAGTCGTGCAGCGCCTTGAGCCGTGCGTCCCGTGCGTAACCCTGTATGCGCGACAGAACGCCGCCGAGAAGAGCTGCGCGCCCGAGCACTTCCGCGTCGGGTGTGAAGACGCGGTGATCCGGCATGGCCTCAATTTGCGCCCTGATCACTTTCACCACGCCAGCCGTGCGGGGATCACCCGGATCGAGCACGCCGACAGTATGCATCAGCTCTTGAATAGCCACGGTCGAATGGTTGACTTGCCGTCCATCGACGAGCTGCTCAACCAGCGTCGGGGCGCGACCCTGCATCTGATCGATATAGACACATGTGTCGAGCAGCAGCGGTTGTCCCCCCAGTTCATCCTGCTCCGCGAACGGGAGGATGTCGTCTGGCCGCCGCGCCAAGGTACGGCGCGGGTCGAAACGCGCCCAGCGCATCGCTGCTGAAACATCGAAGCCCGCCATATTGGCCCAGTCGGCCCGAAGCTGCGATTTTGGTCATCTTGGAGAACACGTCGGGAACGGGCTGGTTGTTGTTGACGA
>NZ_JAKKIE010000211.1 GCF_021742065.1 Rhizorhapis sp. SPR117 | reverse complement strand
CTAAGGCGTGTGGACATTTAGCGCATAGCGATCTTCAGGGCCGCAAGGTTGATCATGGCGCGGTAGCTCTGATCAGTTTTCTCGTATCGGGTAGCGATGCGCCGGAATGTTTTGAGGCTACAGAAGAAGTTCTCGACGAGGTGCCTCCAGCGATAGGCATGGAAGTCGCAGTCGATTTTTTGCTTCCGGTTCGATTTGGGAGGGATCACCACTACAGCGCCCCTTTCGTTCAGTTCGGTACGCAACCAATCAGCGTCGAACGCCTTGTCGCCGAGGAACATATCGAATTCGACGTCCTGGATCAGCGGTTTCACCCCGACGAGGTCGTGGCTTTGGCCCGGAAGCAGAACGAAACGGGCCAAGTTTCCCAGCGCATCTACCAGCGCCACGATCTTCGTGGTTAGACCGCCGCGCGACCGTCCGATCGCCTGACGGTGAGTCCCCCCCTTGCGCCGGTGCCCTGCTGGTGGACCCGGACGATCGTGCCGTCGATCATGGCGTATTCAAAATCACGGTCGCCCGATAATTGCTCAAACAGAAGGTCGAAGACCCCTTTCACCGCCCACCGACGAAAACGACGGAAACAGGAGTTCCAGTTGCCGAAGCTCTCCGGCAAATCTCTCCATGGCGCTCCGGTCCCAGCAACCCACAAAACCGCTTCGAGAAATCTACGATTGTCCGCAGCCGAACGGCCTCGGTCCCCAACTTTACCGGGAAGCACGGGGCGAACCCGCTCCCACTGCTCGTCGCTTAATCCGTGTCGATCCAAGATGGCGCTCCCTTCGCCAGTCTTGAATCCGATCCGCGCGGAAAAAGGAATCCCTTAAATGTCCACACGCCTTAG
>NZ_JAKKIE010000210.1 GCF_021742065.1 Rhizorhapis sp. SPR117 | reverse complement strand
AAGGCAGTCGTCGTCGGCCTTGCGCGGCAGGTGATCGAGCGCGTTCCTGAGGAAGTGCACATAGCAGCGCTGGAACCAGGCGTCGGGCAGCACCTCGCGGACCGCCGCCCGCAGGCCGGCATGATCGTCGGCGACGATATATTCGACGCCGTGCAGGCCGCGATCCTTGAGCGCGACCAGGAAGTCCTTCCACGACGAGCGGCTCTCGCGATTGGCGAGCTCGACCGCGAGGATCTGGCGCCGTCCCTCCCAGTCGATGCCGAGCGCGACAAGCACGGCGCACGACCGAACCACGCCGGCCTGGCGGGCCTGCTCGCGCTAACCCAGCCCGGCGAAGCGCTGCTCGCCGCCTTGTTCGGACTGGTCCTGATCGGAAGGCTCGGATTGCGTCGCATCCTCGCCATCGGCATCCCGGCCGCGCTGGTCGCCGGGGCCGTGCTGCTACCCTGGTGGGTGCGGAACTGGCTGGTGCTCGGGGCTTTCGTCCCCCTCACCACGTCGAGCGGCGTGGGCCTGTGGATCGGCAACAATCCCGGCGCGACGGGCAACTGGATGGCTCCGCCCGCATCGCTGCGCGGCCTTCCTGAAATCGAGTATAGCCGCCAAGCCGGCGCGATGGCGCGTGCCTGGATCGCCGCCCATCCCGTCGAGTTCGTGCGCCTGACGCTGACCAAGCTCGCCCGGTCCTGCGGCGTGGGTCAGTTCGGGCTGACCCGGCTCGGTGCGATGCACCCGGTCTTGCCGGCTTGGCTCGGCGCTCTGCTCCTGCCGCTCTCCCACGGTGCGCATCTGGCTATGCTTGGCGGTGCGGCCGTGGCTACTCGCGTCCGCGACGATCGCGCCGCCTCGACGG
>NZ_JAKKIE010000021.1 GCF_021742065.1 Rhizorhapis sp. SPR117 | reverse complement strand
CCTCTCCCAACACATATGCCCAAAACGAGCACGAATCGGGAGTATCAGCCGCTCACCCAACATTCATGCCTTCTCCTGACTATGAATGTTCATGAAATGTTCTACGCGGCGCTTCATCCGTTCGCCCGGTTCGCGGCCATTACGCAAATCAAAGACGAGGCGCGGATCGCGCACTGCCGCACGACCAAAACGGGTGGGAGCCATGTCCGTCTGACGAAGAAAGCGCTCTACAGATCGCAACAGGTGCATGTTTATCGTCTCCAGTTCGAATCGCGATAGGGAAATTCCTATTTCTTATGCAATTTCCTACTTGTCTAGGATTATTCCTATCTGTATTGGATGAGAAATGGATAATGTTCGCGCCCGGGAGTTTCTCGACCAGCTCATTCATGAGCGCCGGGAAAATTATGGCGCTTTGTCGCGGCTTATCGGTCGTAATCCGGCCTACATTCAGCAATATATCAAGCGCGGAAGCCCCAGGAAGCTGGATGAGTCGGACCGCCGGACGCTGGCACGCTATTTCGGCGTGGACGAACAATTGCTGGGCGGTCTGGCGGAAACGTCTGCGTCGTCATCGCCTGTGCGAAAAGGCGGAGCAGGGGCAAAGGGCATGGTGCTTGTGCCGCAATATGATCTGGGCGCATCGGCGGGGGCGGGGTCGCTGGACCAGAGCGAACGGCCCGCCGGACGTATGGCATTCGAGGAAAAATGCCTGCGTGATCTGGGTGCGAATCCTTCGGGTCTGTCGATGATTCGGGTCGATGGGGATTCGATGGCGCCGACTCTCTCGCACGGCGACGACATACTTGTTGACCGCATGGACGGCGCCCCGCGGTTGCGGGACGGCATTTATGTGCTGCGTTTCGATGATGTGCTGATGGTAAAGCGGGTGGCGCTTGGCCTGTCGAAAGGCCGCTTTTCGGTGCGCAGCGACAACCCCAATTATCCTGATTGGGAGGACGTCGATCCAGCTCTCGTCGATGTGATCGGCCGGGTGATCTGGACGGGGCGCAAGGTTGGATGACGCGGGACAACTTGCGTATCCGCTTCTCGTTCGCCACATAAGGCGGCATGACGACACCACCCCTGAAAGCCGCCATCATTCCTGTGACGCCATTGCAGCAGAATTGCACGTTGCTGTGGTGCACCGCTACCAACAAGGGCGCTTTCGTCGATCCGGGCGGCGACCTTGACCGGTTGAAGGCAGCGGCAAAGCAACAGGGTGTGGAGATCGAAAAGATTCTGATCACGCACGGCCATATCGATCATTGCGGTGAAGCCGGTACGTTGGCGAAGGAGCTGGGTATCCCCATTGAGGGACCGCATGAGGCGGATCGTTTCTGGATTTCCCGGCTTGACGAGGACGGTCGCAGTTATGGCGTCAACGGCAAGGTGTTCGAGCCGGACCGCTGGCTGCACGATGGAGAGACCGTGACGGTCGGCAATCTCACGCTGGACGTGATCCACTGCCCCGGTCACACGCCGGGCCATGTTGTCTTCTATCATGCGCCGTCAAAGCTGGCGATTGTCGGCGATGTGTTGTTTCAGGGATCGATCGGACGCACCGACTTCCCGCTGGGCAATCATCAGGACCTGATCGATGCGATCACGCAGAAACTATGGCCATTGGGCGGAGATACAGCCTTCGTCCCTGGACATGGCGCCATGAGCAATTTTGCGCATGAACGGCAGACCAATCCCTTCGTCGCCGATCGCGTGACGGGCATCGCCTGACCTTAAACGTGCGCGCCCATTATTGGTGGCAGGGCGTGTTGTGGCGGAACGTAAGCGGAATAGAGAGCGACTGCGGCGAGGCCGATCAACGTCAGCCACGAAATCAGGATGCCAATCCCGCGCAATTTCGATGCAAAGTCCTTGTCCATACCAAAAGCATGCAGGACCCGACCGATTATATAGGCAAGTGCCACCAGCCACAGCCAGGTGGAAGTGCCCCGCGCCATTTCGATCAAGCCCATGAGAATGACCACGAAAGGGGTATATTCGATATAATTGGAATGCGCCCGCATCCGGCGCATCAGAGCGACATTGCCGCCATCGCCATGCAGGATCTTGTGTGCGGCCCTGAGGCGTGCTGTACGTATGCCCAGCCAGATGCTGAGCAGTGCTGTCGCTGCGGCGAAGGTCAATGTAATGGGTAACAGCATGGCATTTCTCTCCCCTTCTTTGCGTCGGTGCGTACTTCGCATGGAGGTGGTGAAAGGGGCAAGGATTAGCTTGCAAGACATCGAAAAAACGCTATACGCGCCTTTCGCTCGCGATCGTCCGGCCGCATGGCCTGCGGCCCCTATAGGCCGTTTGGTGCCAAATGCACGTTATTGGTCTGTCGCATGATATTTTAGTTGTAGAGAAACCGGAACAGGTACCGACATGGCCGTCCCAAAGAGGAAAACTTCGCCGTCCAAGCGCGGCATGCGCCGTTCACATGATTCGCTTCGTGTTGAATCATTTCAGGAATGTTCAAATTGCGGCGAACTCAAGCGCCCTCACAATATGTGTAGCGCGTGCGGGCATTATAATGGCCGTGAAATCATTGCGGTCGGGGCGTAAGCCACCGATACGCTGCTCAAGGAGTTGAAGCAGGTGGGGGCAGAGCCGCGGATCGCAATCGACGCGATGGGCGGTGATGAAGGCGTACGCGTCATGATCGCCGGGGTCGCTCTGGCCCGTCATCGCCACGAGGGCCTGCACTTCAACCTCTATGGTGACGAGACGCGCATCAAGGCTGCTCTCGACAATCATCCCAATCTGCGCGCCGCATCGGAAGTCTTTCACACGGATGAGGTTGTGGCAGCCACTGACAAGCCTGGTCAGGCGCTACGCAAATCAAAGAAATCCTCCATGGGCCTTGCCATCCATGCCGTAAAGGCGGGGCAGGCGGGCGCTGCTGTTTCGGCGGGCAATACCGGCGCATTGATGGCGATCGCGAAGGTTGCACTGCGCACCATGCCGGGAATCGACCGACCGGCACTCGCCGCGCTTCTGCCGACGTTGGGCGACAATGATGTGGTCATGCTTGACCTGGGCGCCAATACCGAATGTGACACGCAAAATCTGATACAGTTCGCCGTGATGGGCGCGGCCTATGCCCGTACTGCCATGGACCTGAAGCTGCCGCGCGTCCGCCTGCTCAACATCGGCACCGAGGAATTGAAGGGCACTGACGAAATTCGGGCGGCTGCGGCGATATTGCGCGCGGCAACGACTCTTCCCATGCAGTTTGACGGTTTTACCGAAGGCGACAAATTGGGGTCGGGCGAAGCGGACGTCATCGTGGCCGAAGGTTTTGCCGGCAATATTGCGCTCAAGACCGCGGAAGGTACGGCGCGGTTCGTGACTGACCTCCTGAAACGGGCATTCACCAGTTCGCTGCGGTCGAAGGCGGGGTTCCTTCTGTCGAAACCCGCACTACATATGCTTAAAGTGCATCTGGATCCGAACAACCATAACGGCGCGGTTTTTCTGGGCTTGAACGGCGTGGTAGTCAAAAGCCATGGCAGTGCCGATGCCAAGGGCGTAGCCAATGCCGTCAATGTCGCGGCCAAATTGCTGCGCGAAAACATTACCCAGCGCATTACGGAAGACCTTGATAACTTCCGCGCGCATTTCCCATCGGAGTCGCCTGTATCATGACGCGCCACGCCGCCTTGCTTGGAACGGGTTCGGCCCTGCCCAAAAACCGTGTGACCAATGCGGAATTGGCGAAGCGGGTGGACACCAGCGATGAATGGATTGTCGAACGCACCGGCATTCGTGCGCGCTACCTTGCCGGGGAAGGCGAAACTACGGCGAGCTTGGCGACCGATGCAGCGCGCAAGGCGATCGCGGCGGCGGGTCTGGAGCCGTCGGACATCGATCTGATCATTCTGGCAACCGCAACGCCCGATCAAACCTTCCCTGCCAGTGCGACCAAGGTGCAGGCAGCGCTTGGCATTGACGATTGTGTCGCCTTTGATGTGGGAGCGGTGTGTTCAGGCTTTCTTTATGCGCTGTCTGTTGCCGAAAGCATGATCCGTGCGGGATCGGCGACCAATGCTCTGGTCATCGGCGCGGAGACATTCAGCCGAATTCTCGACTGGGACGACCGCACGACCTGTGTCCTGTTCGGCGATGGAGCAGGCGCCGCGGTGTTCGGCCCTGCCGATGACGGGCGCGGCATATTGGCAACGAAGCTTCATGCCGATGGACGATATAATGAACTGCTCTATGTCGACGGCGGGCCATCGACCACGGGCACGGTCGGCAAGTTGCGGATGCGCGGGCAGGAGGTGTTCCGCCATGCCGTTGGCAAGCTGGCGGCTGTTCTGACCGAAGTGCTGGAACTGGCGGGGATGACGGCCAAGGACATCGACTGGGTCGTGCCGCATCAAGCCAATGCGCGGATACTGGATGCGACCGCCCGAAAGCTGGGACTGGCGCCGGAAAAGGTCGTGGTGACGGTGGACCAGCACGCCAATACGTCAGCGGCATCGGTGCCGCTGGCGCTTGATGCCGCCATCAGTGACGGGCGGATCAAGGCAGGCGACATTGTCGTTCTGGAGGCGATGGGCGGCGGTTTTACCTGGGGCGCATCCGTTTTACGGTACTAAAAGCAGTCGATAACCTTCGCGCTTGGGAGTCCCTAAATGGGACTATTGGCGAGGCGTCTGTAATGATTGTAATGGCCAGTTGCATATTTCTTTAAAATGTCACATATTTTCAGGGGGCAATAGAGAAATCGGCAGCCGGAAGGCTTGCAAATTGGTGGGGAAGAATATGCCGTCTCAAGCAACATTGACGCGCGCTGATTTGGCCGAAACGCTGAATCGTCAAATTGGCCTTTCGCGGGCCGAATCCGCCCAAATGGTGGAATCGATCCTCAATCATATGAGCGATGCGCTGGCTGTTGGCGAAAATGTGAAAATTTCCGGCTTCGGCACCTTTGTGTTGCGCGACAAATCGCAACGTATCGGGCGCAATCCCAAGACCGGCGTGGAAGTGCCGATCGAGCCGCGCCGGGTGCTGACATTCCGTGCCTCGCAATCCATGCGCGACCGGATTGCCGACGCGAACTGACGCTTGGCCGCGCCGGGAGTTGACGCGCCGCCCTACAATGGTGCAGCGTAATGTCATGAACAAGGCCGACGGGGCATTCCTGACCATCAGCGAGCTGGCGAATGAATTGCATTTGCCGCAACATATCTTGCGCTATTGGGAAAGCCGCTTTCCCGAACTCAAGCCGTTACAGCGGTCGGGCAATCGCCGCTATTACCGTCCCGCCGATGTCGCTTTGGCCCGGCGTATCCATCATTTGCTCAATGTGGAAGGCTTTACGGTAAAGGGTGCGCGCAAGGCGTTGAACGATGGCGGTGCTTCACCGCCTCTGCCGGATGCCGGAGATAACGTGGCAGAAAGCACAGCGCCGAATGGCAGCGCGCGCAACGCCGCCGACCTGTTACCCGAGCTGGAACATATCCGCGCCCGCTTGGCCCAGGCGTTGGCGGCCTCGCAATAAAGCCGCTGTCGCATATTGCGGACTCGCTTATTCGGATCGGCGCGCTACCGTGTCGGTACTATAACCAGGAGGATGCCATGCTCGTGATGTTCATTGGATTGGACAGGGTTGAAACGGCGGTCAATGCTTCTCAGGTCACTTTTGTTTCTTGCGCCACGGACGGCACACGTATCCGTTTCGGGGAGGGGCGAAGCGTGACGGTCACGGAACCTATCGCGGAAGTCGTCGAAACATTGAACAGGACGTTACGACCTCACGAATGAACATCTGTGTGTCTGGTCTGGGTCAAACCAGCCGCACCAGTATTTCGTCCAGCGTGGACAGGAAGCAGGATCGATCCGCCTTGGTGAAGGGCGGCGGCCCGCCAACGGCCTCTCCCCCCGCACGCAGGTCGGCCATGATGGCACGTATGGCGATGGCGTTGCCAATCGAGTTCATGGTGAATGGTTTGCCGTTGGGCGCAATGACGGCGGCCTGATTTTTCAGGCAACGATCGGCGAGCAGAATGTCGGCGGTAACGACCACTGTTCCGGAGGCGGCCCGTTCGGCGATCCAGTCGTCCGCCGCATCGAAATCCGCACCCACCGCCACACGGGTGATCAGTGGATGGGTTGGCACCCTGATCGGGCTATTGCTGACGATCGTAACCGGCACCTCGCGCCGGAAAGCGACCTTGTATATTTCTTCCTTTACCGGGCAGGCATCGGCATCGACCAGGATCATGACCATGGCCTCGCCTACCGCACGATCCGGTGGGATGCGAAGGGATTTTTCAATTATCCTCCACTCACGCCCGGTCGCGCAGCACGCGAATAGTTTGCTGAGACCGCTCTGGCACCCAGTTTATCACGGGTTCAGGTCCCTTGATTGCAAATAGCGGCGCGTCTGGCGCGTCAATATCGGCATTGCGGATGTCCAGCGTCAGCGGTGTGGTCGTGTCTATCAGAAAGACGGGAGCCGCATTGCCGGCGGCTGCGCGCACCACGGGGCTGTCGAGCACATAATGATCGACATCTCCATGAAAGGAAAAGTGCGCCGTTCCCCCCGTGCCGCCATAAAGGCGCGGGTCCTCGCTTCGGCATTGGCGCAACTCTCCGCCATTCCACAAACGATAATTGCGCTTGTTGGCGCGGGAGACACATTGTTCCATATAGACATTCGCCGATTTCAGATCGAAACCGCCGTCACTGCATTGCGTCGCCGTGCACGAGATATAGCGAATGCCGCGATTGCCCCGCTCATCGGAAAAGCCGTCACCGTTCCAATATTTGTCATCGGGACGACCGCTTTCCTGAAACCCATGCGCCGCCACGCGCGAATAGGTGATGTCGTGGGCTTCGTCATCCAGTTGAAACCCGACACAATAAAGGTCGCACTGCGCACTGCCATAGGCAACTACATCTTCGATGGTGCCATCATGAGAACCATAGCGAATGCGGATCATGCCGTGGTCGATCTCGCGCGCAATGCTCCGCCGGACTGCAAAATGGCTCAGGATTGCGGGATTGTCCTTGTTCGACGATGTATCCTCCAGAAAGCGATAGAGATTTTTCGCCTCGCAATCTTCGATGATCAGATTGTCGGTTGGAACATTGACCCTGACCGCTCCGTTGCCGAGATCCAGGAACGTACAATTGCGGATGACCATGTTGGATTTCGCCCGCAGCCCTTCGCCGCCATCCCCTTTGGTGCCGGACGCGATTCGCGTGCCCTGGAATGTCTTGCCATCGATAACGGTCGCGGTTTGCGCATGCGCGAGGCGGGGCAGGACAGAGGCTGACAGTGCGGTGGTCAGGAACCGGCGGCGCGTGACATGGGCGCTCATAAGCAATCCTCCGCAGATTTGCCTGCTTCATCGGCAGGCTACTGCACTGCGCGAGATTTCAGCCTGCTATATTCAGAATGATCTGTACAGGGACCTTTGGCAAGAAATATCCTATTGAAAAGGCACGAAAATTTGTTCAGTCGGGTAAAAAATGAGACCGGCCGGGCATTGTAGTTGCCTCCGATTCGTGCCTATTTTCTCTTTCCCCGCCAGCGCTTGCCAATGGACTGGGCTCCCCACAAGACACCCATGCCGATCGATACGGGAACAGCCACAACCACGAGCATTGCTGCCAGCACCCCTGTCACGACAGCAGATCCCGCAAGATGCACGGCCTCTTCTGCATGTGCCGCAGGTGTTACGGCATTGTCGGCCTCCGCGACTTCCCCGACGTCCCTCATTGTCATTTGTCTCCACGGTCCCCCGAACCGATGCCCCAACCGTGGCCCGATCCATTTCAGTCCTTGTTACGCCGGTGCGCCGGATTCCTGATGCTCTCGTCCGAAAGTTTCATTGCCAAATTTGCATTGCCAGTCAGACGGATAATCACCTTAGCCCCCAAAAGGTAAATAGCTCCTTTCGGTATGGCCCTCAACCGATTGCGTGAAAAAGCGAATCCATCACAAAAATCCATAATGGATATCCTAAGGAGGCAGGCGCGATGTGCGGAGGCGAAAACCGGACGAGGGGACTGTGACAAGGCCACACGCACATTCAAGTCTGGAACGAGGCGCGCTATAAAGCGTTAACGCTTGCTTAGAACTTTATAAAAACATGAGGATATGCCGAAGGCCCGGTTTCAGCCCGATAGGTTGCGCTGTGAGAAAGCTATAATATTGGCGGCTATATTAAAAGGGATCGTGCGCCATGAAAATCCATGTAACGGGCCTTCGCGGCATCCCTCGGGTTATGGGCGGGGTCGAAAGCCACTGCGAGGAATTATTGCCCCGCATCAAGATGCACAACGCCGATTTCGAGGTATCGGTTCTGTGCCGGGCGCCTTATGTCGACGAACGCGTCCGCACCCATCGGGGCATCGACATTGTGCCGCTGCTCTCTCCCCGTTCAAAATCACTCGAAGCGATCGTCGCGACATTTATCGCCATACTCTATGCATGGTATAAGGGCGCCCACGTTCTGCATATCCACGCCATCGGTCCGGCTTTGCTGGCGCCTTTTGCCCGAATATTGGGTCTCAACGTCATTGTGACGCATCATGGGGCCGATTATGAACGTGCCAAATGGGGTGCCTTTGCGCGCCTTGCTCTGCGTCTGGGGGAGCGGTCGGCGCTCATTTGGGCGCATCATGTCATTGCGGTATCGCCTTCTCTTGCGGGAAATCTGAAGCGCATTTTTCCGTCGCAGGCGCATAAGGTCACATATATCCCCAACGGCGCACCCCATTTGCCGTCCGATGGCTGCGATCCCAAAGCCACACTTGACGGGCTTGGGCTCCAGCCCGAAAATTTCATATTGGCGGTGGGACGGCTGGTTCCGGAAAAAGGCTTTGATGACCTGATAAACGCCTTTGAGGCGAGCGATCAGCCAGAGGGACGCAAGCTGGCGATTGCGGGCAATGCCGACCACGAGACCGATTATGTTCGCGCGCTTCGGATGCGCGCCAGCGATCGGGTGATCTTTCTGAATTTTCAACCCCGACCAGTGCTGAAGTGCCTCTATGAAAATTGCGGGCTGTTCGTCATGCCCTCTTATCATGAAGGGCTGCCGATCGCCGCGCTGGAGGCGGCGTCCTGTGCGGCGCCAATGATATTGAGCGATATCGCCGCCAATCGTGATCTTGGGCTGAGCACTACCCGGTATTTTCCGGTCGGAGACATAGAACGCCTGCGACATATGCTGGAAGGAACGCACCAGTCCGAAGCTGCCGAAGCGCAAATGGTGAAGGCACGTTTCGATTGGGACAAGTCGGCCAGCAGCACGGCAGCGCTCTATCGTTCGTTTGAGCCGGCGCCGGCCATCGCAATGCGCAAGGAACGCATTGGCACACGCCTGGTCGACTAATAGATGGCAGCACAGAGCAGAAAAAAGGCGCTCTTCGTTATCAACTCGCTTGCGGGCGGCGGAGCCGAGCGGGTCATGACGACCCTGCTATGCGCTTCGGATCATTGGCGTGATCGATATGATATGTCGCTGGCGCTGCTCGATCGTGAAGCTGTTGCCTATACCACGCCGGACTGGCTTGAAACGATCCAGTTCGATTGCAGGGGCGGCTTGTTGCCCAGCATATTGGCGCTCCGCAGATTGGTATCGCGCTTGCGTCCCGACGTGACGCTCAGTTTCCTCACGCGTGCCAATGTCGCCAACGTGCTGGCGACATCGGGCCGTGATGCGGCCTGCATAATCAGCGAGCGCGTCAACAGCTCTGCGCATCTGGGCGAGGGGATAAGGGCGTTTTCAGGCAAGGCACTGGTGCGCGCGACCTATCCACGGGCGCGTCATGTCATCGCTGTTTCAAACGGTGTCGCGCAGGATCTGACACAGAATTTTTCGGTTCGCAGCACGAATATATCCGTCATATCCAATCCCGTGGATCATGAACTGATCGCAAGGATGGGGGCTGAACTACCGGGGCTTGCGATCACGGGTGAATATATTGTGGCGGCGGGGCGGCTGGTGCCCAACAAGAATTTCAACATGCTGATCGATGCCTTCGCACGCTCTGATTTGCCTGGATCATTGGTTATCCTGGGCGAAGGGCCGATGCGTGAGGCATTGGAGGCGCAGGTGCGGCAATTGGGCTTGGCCGACCGGGTCTGTTTGCCGGGCTTTATCGATAATCCTTTTGCCGTATTGAAACGTGCATCGCTGTTCGCGCTGTCATCCAATGCGGAAGGATTTCCCAATGGACTTGTCGAAGCGCTGGCATGTGGGCTGCCGGTCGTGGCGACCAATTGCGCCTCCGGCCCAGCTGAAATTCTGCTGAACCGTCGGCGGGAAACGATACATGGCATCGTCCATGGTCCGGCCGGGGCAGTCGTGCCGCCCAATAACCCCTCCGCATTTGCCACTGCACTGTGCGCCATTCACGATCCGGCGATGCGCGAGGCGCGCGGGGCGGCGGCGATCGAACTGTCCCGCAAATTCAGCGTTGAGCGCACCACGGACCGCTATTGGGAGATTATAGAGAATGCGACCACATCCCGGCCAAAAGCCGTGGCCAGCCGCGCCGAAGCGCACCTTGCTGCAGCAAGCAAGCGGCTTTCCTGACGGTGCCCCACTAGCGGGCTTACACGCCGCCATTGCTGGTAAAGATGCGCTGCATATCGGGGAGTGCCAGTTTTGAACCAGATGACCCCATTGCCCGAGGCCTTTGGCAAACCGCACCGGCGCGGCTGCCCGCGTAGCCTGAGCATCCTAGTCGCCTTGCTTCAGGCGGACCTGTATCGTTATGCCGGGCGTATTGATGCCAAATCCTTCTGGCGCCATTTCCTGTTCACGCCGGGATATAAATATACCGTTCTGATGCGCAGTTGTGGGTATCTTAAAACCTGGCGGTTTCTGGCTTTTGGCCTTTATCCATTGTCCAAATGGCTGCTGCTGCGATGCCGTTATAAATATGGCATCGCCATTCCCGAATATACGGTGATAGGTCCCGGTCTGTTCATCAACCGGTTTGGCGGCATCTATGTCGGCGGCGATTGCATTTTGGGCGCCAATGTCAATTTGACCCATGGAATATTGCTGGGTCAGGTCAATCGCGGGAAGCGAGCCGGCTTGCCAGTGGTCGGCGATCGCGCCTTCATAGGGGCAGGGGCAAAGGTGATTGGGTATGTCCGCCTGGGTAATGACTGCGCCATTGGCGCAAATGCCGTGGTAACCAAAGACGTGCCCGACAACGGCGTAGTCGGCGGCATCCCGGCAAAACTCATTTCGACCGCTGGATCGGATGGTTATATCAACCGATTGGTGCCGCAAGAGTTGATGGAACGGTGCGCCGGGGCTTTTCCGGGGCTGTCGTCCGGTCGGTGACGTGCAGGACAAATCCTCTGACGATCAACGGATGGCAAGCCGCCGCATGCGCATGTGCCGCGTCAGGCGATAGCCGGATTTCCGCACACTGGCTGGCACCCATCGCGCCATCGCTACAATCGCGATCGTGCCAACCCCTTCCGGCATGGCAATGTCGCTCAATGGAATACGGATTTGTTCATCCGACTTCATGGAATAGCGGGCATAATAGGCGATTTCCTGATTAATCAGCCGACGCAGCAGCCGCCGTTCCACCGGCGTTGCATCAGCGATCATATGGCGCGCGGTTTCGACCAGGCAGGGCGGTTGCAGGGTATGGGTCGACTTGCTGACCTTGTTCTGGGAATCGCGGCTGAATATGGCGGTGGTAATTGGCGCGTAGACCAGCCGGGTTGAGCGCATGGCCCGCAGCCAGAGGTCCTTGTCGCCGCCGCGAACGGCACGCCCGTCCGGAAACAGGCCTGCGGCGATGAGCAGATTGCGGCGGAAGGCGGCGGCACCCGTCCACAGCGGACATTCCCGCACTTCCAGCCAAGCTTCGAGAAATTGACGAAAATTGAGCACGCCATCCAGATGGAGGCTGCGTGCGATCCGTTGCGGCTGACGATGCGTGTCGAAAACATGATCGAAACGCGTGGCGGCAGCATCTGCATTGGGCGCTTGCGATATGGCTGTGGCCAGAACCGCCAGATGATTTTCGTACCATAGGTCGTCGGCATCGAGGAACGCGATCCAATCGCCGCTCGCTTGCTTGATGCCCAGATTACGTGCGGCATATCCGCCCGGCCCCGGCACATTGCGATCCAGCAATCTTATGCGTGGATCGTTCATGGACGCAACGATGTCCCTGCTGCCATCGGTGGAACAATCATCAATCACGATGAGTTCATGCGGCGACAGACTTTGGGCAAGAACGCTCTCGACCGCGGCGGCCACATGGGACGCCTTGTTGTGTAGTGGCATGATGACGGAAAATCGCGGTGTCGCCATATGAATCCTCAGCTACATCAATCTCTCGCGGTCCCATGACCCCGAAACAGCCGCCAATATTCAAGCATTGCGACAAGCGAAAGTTCCACGGTCAAGCGCATGACAGCCACTTTGCGCCTGATCGAAAGTTCCGGCGTCAAAGCCGCGCGTCGCAAGCGGCGGACGGTGTCATAGAGCGTGACTCCAAGCACCCGTGCAAACCGCGGGGGATGCGTTGTTCGGTCCCAGCGTCCGCCACTCAGGCGCTTGCGCTTGCGGACCAGGCTTTCGCGAGAGGCGCGGACCGGATGGTGAACCGTCATTTCCGGGACGTAAATGAGGGGCAGGCCCGCGGCACGGATGCGCAGCGCCATTTCGCGGTCGCCGCCCGATTTCAGATCTTCGTTAAAGCCGCCCAGTTCATCGAAGATGGCACGGCGGCTCATCCAGTTGGCTGTGGCGCAATTGCCGCGCGATGCAAAGGACTGGGGAAAGCTGAAAAGCCGCTCGTAATCGGTAAAGGCCGGACCTTCGCCGCCGCCTTCCTCGAACAGGTTGATCCGACCGGCCAGAACACCCGCATCGGGATGCTGCCCCGCTGCCGCGATGGCCATGTCGAGCCAGTCGGGCGCGGGCAGGCAGTCGGCATCCGTAAAGGCCACATAAATGCCCCGCGCATGGGCAAGGCCCCGATTGCGTGCGGCATAGGAACCGGGGCGATGTTCGACAAGCACGGTTACACCTGGCACCGACAGGGCGGCCTCCACCGTTCCGTCGGTCGAACCATTGTCGACCACGATGATTTCAAATTCGTTCGATGGAATGGTCTGCGATTGAAGCGCATCAAGGCAACGACGAATCAAGCCGCGAGCGTTCCACACGGGTATGATTACGCTGACCAAAGGTGTGTGCATCAAAATACCTGCGATGTTCAGGGCGACGTGGCTTTTCGTTACGCCAAGGTTCGCGCACTCTGGAAAGGCGGTCAAGTGTTTGCGGCAGTTGCGAAGACGAGCCGGTGGGGAAGCTGGTCGAGTTGTGGCGCAACGTCCGCATGGCATGGAAACTATCGCCAATTTGGCTCTTCACGGCGCATTCGGTCCGCTCGGCTGTCTCGATCGGGTTGCGTTGCAGCGCAAAATCCGATTTGCTTGCCGTCACTCATCAGTGGCCGCTCGCAATGGCGCATACAAATTTGGCTGATGCCGCAAAGGGGAATCGCTTCACCGCGCGATCATGGCTGACATTGCTTTTTCCTGTCCTGTGGTTGTCGTTTCGATGACCAATGCCCTTGACCGGCGCGCTGCTTTTTCGGCGCGGGCGCGGGGCGCACAAATACCATGGGGGTTTTTTGATGCCCGTACGGATTTGATCGATGGCCTTGTTCTTGATGCGAATGCGGTCGAACGCAACAAGGGCCGGCCGATGACCAAAGGCGAGATCGGTTGCTATGTCAGCCACTTCAGCATCTGGCAGCAGATGGCGGACCAAGGCATAGCGCAGTGCATCGTGCTGGAAGACGACACGATCGTTGACTGGGCCTTTCTGGCGCGGCTTGCGGCCACCGATCTTGCGGCGCAGGACATCCCTTATTTGCGGCTTTACGCCAAACTGCCGACATTCAACCGGGTTATCGCGCGCAATTTTTTGCAGCATTCCCGCACCCTCGTGGAACTTGTCGGGCACCCCTACGGCACGCAAGCCTATGTCATCACGTTGGAGGGCGCCCGTGCATTTCTGCATGCATGTGCGACGATCAAGCGGCCCATTGACGATCAGATGGACCGGTCATGGGAGCACGGCATCCGTAATCTGGCGCTGTTTCCTGCACCGGTCATAGAGGAGTTCGTCGAATCCGGCATTGGTCAGGTGCGTTACAACTCACAACGGGGCAAAGCCTTTCACGCCCCGCGCCAGCGGCTTGTCCGCTGGGTCGATCGTCAAAGGATACGCATGAAAAAACTGAGCATGCTGCGTGGCGACTGATCCCTATGCATCTGCGTCCAGCGCACGGTTCGACACCCATTTGCGGCGGCAGAGCAAGCATTCCGTCGGCTGGTCGGTTGTCCGCTTCATGTCCGACCAGTTTTTTTCCTTTGTCGTCTTCGTTCTTCTCGCGAGGCTGCTGACCCGCGCCGACATCGGCGCTTTTGCGGTCATGGCGATCTTTGCTGAGGTTTTCCGCACGATGAGCGCGGCGGGGTTGATCCAGACTGTCGCGCGCGAACCAGCGCTGAGCAAGGAATTCACTGACACAGTCTATCGCAGCCATATGGGTTTCAGCCTGATCGCCTGCGCCGTCATATTGGCGTTGGCGCATCCCTTCGCCGCTTTCATGAACGCGCCCCAGATCGCTTTGCCGCTGCAAGTCCTCAGCATCGTGTTGCCAATTTCCGCGCTGGGCCAGACGCACATGGCGCTGCGCCTGCGCAATTTTGGGCACAAAACCACTGCCTTGCGGTCCGTTGCGAGCGGTATCATTGGCGGTGGGGCGGCGGTCGCGGCGGCCTTTGCAGGGTTCGGCCTTTGGGCGTTGGTCATCCAGCGGATCGTGACGGAGATCATCAGCGTCATCCTGTCCCGCGCCGCCTATGCCTGGACACCGGGCTGGGCATGGCGCTGGGCCATATTGAAACGGAATCTGGGCATCAACGGCAGCCTGACCGCGACGCAGCTTGTCTATATTTTTACCTCTCGTTTGCAGGAACTGGTGATCGGCAACGTGATCGGGATCGTTGCGGTTGGCATCTATCGAACCGCCTGGCGCACTGTGGACATCATTGCCGGGGGGGCAATCCGACCCTTTGCCACGGTCGCGATGCAAACACTGGCGCGGGTGAAGGATGATCGGGTCGAATTATGCCGCGCCTATCAGTGGATGATTTCGAAAGCGGCGGCGATTTCCTTTCCCGCACTGATCGGCTTTGGCGCAGTTGCACCTTTGGCGGTGCCCACGATATTTGGCGATAAGTGGGAGCAGGCGGGCGCCCTGGCTCAGATATTCGCGTTCATGGCTCCCGCCTTCACACTGAACCAGTTCGCATCGCCAGCATTGGGGGCATTGGGCGCGAGCCGCAGCCTGCTTGTTTTGTCGCTTACGCAGTTGAGCCTGACCGCCGTCTTCACCCTTCTGGCCGCACCCTATGGAGTGTTTGCCGTCGCATGGGCCTATGTCTTGCGCGCCTATCTGACCCTGCCCATGCAAATCATAATGCTGCACCGCATATCGGGAATCGGCTTCAACCGAACATGGTCGGCCATCTGGCAGCCATTTGCGGCCTCGGTGGTGATGGGAGCGGCGTTGCATGGTGCAATGATGATGCCAGGCGTTGCAGGTGGTCATGCCTGGCTTCGTCTGATCATGGTCATCGGCGGGGGTGCGCTGATCTATGGCGTGGTGCTGCTCATCATTTCGCCTTTCTGGCGTGCTTTCCTGTTCAAGACTTTGCGGGAGCTGCGGTAATGGCCATGCCGATTGTGGATGACAGCCTGTCCGCCGATACATTGGTGCAATCGCTCCGTCGGCGTCTTTCCGACTGCTTTGCCGAAGTGATACCCGATGGGCCATTGGCGCTGGTCGATTTCCCGGATTATTCCAACGTGGGCGATTCCGCGATCTGGTTAGGGCAGATGGCCTGGCTCGACGAAATGGGGCGGACGCCGGTTTATCATGCGGCATACAGGGATTTTTCGACAGACGGCCTGCGCCATGCCGCGCCCGATGGGCCGATCCTTATCAACGGCGGAGGCAATTTCGGGACCCTCTGGCCGCGCCATGAAGCCTTGCGCCTGCAATTGCTGCGCAGTTTTCCAGGCCGTCCAATCGTGCAATTGCCGCAATCCATTCATTTCACGGATGAAGTGCGCATCGATGACATGGCGCAGGCGATCAGCGCACATGGTGCTTTCACGCTATTGGTTCGCGATGTGCGTTCCTTCGAATTTGCGCAGCGGCATTTCGATTGCACGGTGCAGCTATGTCCCGATGCCGCGCTCTATCTTGGCCGTCTGCGCCGTTCGCCTGCTCGAACCGATATTTTCGCCTTGATGCGGACCGATGATGAAAAAGTCATGCGGGACGATGCGCCTTTGCCCGCTGGTGTGATGGGAGACGACTGGATCCAGGAAGGTGCCGGGGAAAGAAATATCCTGCGCGCACGCGCCAAAATCGACTCGCTATTTGCCGTGTCCCAATCTGCCAAACGTCTGCGGCGTTTTCGTCTTTTGGCGAACTGGCGGTTGCAGCGAGGGCTGGCGATGCTGTCTCAGGGGCGCGTTGTCGTCACGGACCGGCTGCATGCGCACATTCTGTCTCTTCTGCTCGACGTTCCGCATGTCGCTCTCGACAATAATTATGGCAAGCTCAGCGGGTTTGCACGGCAATGGACTGCTGGTTATCGGGGGTTTCGTCAGGCGCAAACGCGTGAAGAAGCGTTTCAGATCGCCCGAACGCTTCTTCTTGCTTCAGGGTGACTACTCCGTCGCCGTGACGGGCGCGCTATGCGCCGTTCAAGCACCGATGCCCGCGCGCTGAATAGCGTATAGCCGCACAGCACGCCATAGAGCGCCAATCCTTCCACCTGCCAGAAAGGCATGGTCGAGAAATTCAGGATGATGAAAGTCAGATGGGCAGCGCCAATCGTCAAACGCTCATGCCGCCGCGCCTTCAGCGTCAGGCCCGCCATCACGGTCCAGAGCATCAGCATGGCGATCAACCCCAGGATACCAAGTTCGTATAGCGTGCCGATCAGCGTATTATGCGGATAGACGTCGAATGCTGTTGCCCAGGATTCCGGGCCAAAGCCGAACAGATGCTGGAACGGCTGACCGGCGGCATAGGCATAGAGATATTCGCTCCAGATCAGCGGTCGTCCCGACAGGATATTCCGCTCGATCTGCGTGAATTCGCGGACCGGCTTGATCAGCGCGCCGGGATCGGCAAGGAAAGTGCCCAGATCTACAAAGCGCGTCTGATAAGCAACGGCCACGGCAGCCGCGCCCACCAGTCCGATGACAAGCGCCATCGTCACGACGGCCCGGCGCTGATCCCGCTTCACATATTGCGTGATCGCCATCCAAAAGGCCGCCAGCGCGACCGGCGCCACGGCGAAAATGGCCGTGCGATATCCGGCAAGAAAAATGCCGATCAGGGTTGCGGCGAGGAAGCCGAAACGCAAAGCGGGATGCAACCGATGGGCAAGGCACCCGATGATGAAAGCGGCTGTCAGTGCGACCGAAAAGGCTGCTTCATGATTATAGCCACCGATCCACACCAGGCCATCACCGGCTTCCGATCCTTTGGGCAGGTGCAGCGCCAGCGAAAGCCACTGGAAGAGCAGCAGTGGCGCAAATGCCCAGATGAGGAGCGGCATCAGCTTTTCTTCACTATCCTGCCGAAGCGCTTCGAACGCCGCGATCAAAATGATGATAAAATAGGCGTACTTGACCGTAACGCCCATTGGCCCTGCTACATCACCATTCAACCCGCCGCTCAGTATGACAAGCGCCAAGAGCAGATAGACAGGCAGCAGCACGGCCAACAGTAAATGGCGCAGGTGAATGACAAGCAGCCCAATACCGACAATAGCGATAGATGCCAGCGCATTGCCGGAAAGTCCTGCCGCAAGCGGCTTGAACATATAGACGTGATAGGCCCCGAAGATCATCCTCGCCCAAAGCGCGGCAAAGAGGAATCGGCCCGGCAGGCTCTTGATCTTCGAACCTGCCACCAGGGCAATGACGAACAGCAGCACCGTCGCAGGAACAAGCACCGCCAGCCCAAAAGCGGGTGTTGCGATTTGGCCGGTCTCCATCACCGCACCATCATGATGTCAGGTATAATAGTTTTTGTAAGCGTTGTAATAATAGCCTGCATCGCCGAAGCCGGAGCGGGCCTGCGCCCTTACATCAACCATGGACAAGCTGGCGCCGACAACATGCGAACCCACTTCGTCAAGGTTGCGCAGGGCAAGCTCCACCGCCTTGGCCGGCGTTTTGCGCCAACGCACCAGCATCACGACACAGTCCGCCTTTGACGAGATGATCCGGCTGTCATCGATTGGCAGGACGGGCGGGGTATCCAGCACGACAAAATCGAACAGTCCACGCAGATCGGCAAGCAATCCGGCAAAGGCGGGGCTGTCGGCAAATTGTCCGGGGCCTTTATGCTCGGGGCGCCGCGGCAGGATATACAGTCCGCTCGCTTCGTCCAGAAACACTGCTTCGTCCAACGTGCCCTTGCCTTCCAGCAGCGCTCCCAGCCCTATGGACTTGAGCGGGTTGAATTCCGAACCGGAAATGCGACGTCGAAGATCGCAATCGACTAGGATAGTCCGCGCGCCAGCCAACGCCGCCGAACGGGCAAGGCAGATTGCGGATGTGGTCTTGCCTTCGCCGGGAAGGGCAGACGTCACCGCTACGACGATGGAATCCTTGCCCGACTGCGCGAACTGGATCGAGGTGCGCAGACGTCGGAACGCTTCGGCAAAAGAGGACTGGGGCCTCTCCAGGATCATTTGAACAGGCGGCAATCCGGCTTCATGTTTGTCGAATTCTGGCGATCTGGCGGTGTCGGGTATCGAACCGAACGATGCGATGCCCAATTTCTTTTCGATGCCATCGCTCGTTTCTATGCCACGTTCAAGCAATTGCAGGATGGCGACGGCAACCGCTGATGCCGCGATCGCTGCAACAACGCCCAGCACCAGGAAAATGAGCAATTTTGGCGATGCCGGTACATTGGGGATGCCCGCGCGTGCAATGATATAGGCATTGCCGCGTTCAAGGCCCCGTTGCGCCCGTGTCTGCTTGTACCGGTCCAGAAAGGCCTGATACAGTACACGTGCGGATTCGGCGTTGCGTTCCAGTTCGGCTAGTCCAACCGATGCCGCATTGTTCGACGCCAGCGTGCCTTCTGTCCGATTGAGCGAACGGTTGAGGGAGGCTGTGCGCTGGCGCGCGGCATTGGCCTGAATGCTGACATTGGAAATGATGCGTTTGACCTCGCCATTGATCTGATCGTCAATGTCGCGCAACTCTTCCTCGGCACTTTTCAGTTCGGGATAGCCTGCGCCATAACGCTGGCGCAGGGAGGCAACTTTGGCGCTGAGTTCCGCCCGTTTGGCGCGGAGTTGACTGACAACGGGGGAATCGAGCGCTTCACCCAGTTCTTCGCCGCTGCCGCCGCCGGCAAGTTGGGAACGCGCAGTTGACAGGCGAGCCTCTGCCTCAGCCTGTTGCGCCCGCGCCTGGGCAAGCTGTGTGTTGAGTCCGGTCAGTTCCTCTTGGGCGACGCTGCTATCCCGGCTTGCATCGAACAGTCCGTGGCGCGCCCGATATTGGGAGACCGCTGCTTCGGCGGACTGAACCTGACCACGCAGTTGTTGCAGTTGCTCCTCAAGGAAATTGCTGGCGCGCTGTGTTGCGCCGGATTTTTCCTGAACCTGACTGCCGATATAGGTTTCGGCAAGCGTGTTCACGACCCGCGCCGCCATTTGCGGGGATTCGGATTGATAGCCGACATCGATCGCGTAAGAAAATCCGTTCCGTTCAACCTCCAGGTTGCTCAGCAACTGGAGAATGGCTGCATGCCGGGCGGCGTCGGGCGTAATGGATATTCCCTCTTCAATCGCCGGGTTGAATTCCGGCTCTTGCGTCAGTTTCAGCTTGTCGACCACTTTGCCGGCAAGTTCAGGTGATTTCAGAACTTCGACTTCGGTGTCGACTGAAGCGGAGTCGGGGTCGACGGTCGGGATGACCTGATCCACCTTGATGACCTGTTCAGCACCGCGCTCCAGGGCCACGCTCGTCCGCGCGAGATAACGCGGCGGCGTCAGGAAATAGCCGACAACTGCGATAGCCAGCATGATTGCACTGATGGCAAGGATGACGGGAAGGCGGCGACGGATAACGCGTATTAACCCGTGCAGGTCAACAAGGGCTTCTTCGTCGACCGGGTTCGGAATTCCGTTCAGCGTTCTGGGCAGGTGTTGAAGCCTGGCATCCATTAAGGCATCTCCGCGATCTTGTATGAAATGGACTGGGTCGCGCTAAAGCAATTCATGGCTCAGCCTTCGGATAATCCATCGTCTTCTCGCGGCAGAGCGGTTGCCGTAATGACAGCGCCGCTGATTCGAAGACTGAACTGTGCGCTTTTATTGCGCCGCGACAAGCGGTCGGCGCTGGACCGTGCGAAAGCCACGACCTGCTGGCATGCGGTATAGTGAACGGCTTTAGGAGTTTTTTAAGAGTATCGGGTAACCAGACTACAAGTAAGCTGCTGCATTAACTCTCTTATTGCCAACTGCCGAACGCGGGGATGGGAGAGACTGTAATGCATCTGACCGAAAAATCGCGCATGCGCTCTCTCGCGTCTGAGCCATTTGACAGCTTTTATCATCGGCATACGCCGCGCTGGCAGTATCGTAGCGCCCTGCTTTTTGCCTTTGGAGGTGCGCTGATATGTGGCGGCACAATATTCTGTCTGGCGTTCAGTCTTATTGCCTGAGGCTGGCGCCGCGCGGCATGTGAACGGCCGGACCAAGGCGAGTTCATGGCCGTGCTGCCTTCAATCCGCAACGTTTTACTTTGACGGGCGGAGGTAGGGCATTGGATTGATGACGAATCTTTTTGTCCGCACGAAGCATCAACAATTTTTCTTGCAATTCTCGATTTTACGCCTCCATTATGCTGCGGTGCACAATGCCTGCAAGGCAGAGGGAGAGCGGATGCCCTTTTATGAAATGCTCGATCGGAATGGCGCGATCCGCGATTGTTATGCGGAGGTGCAGAGTTGGGTAGAGCAGACGGGTATCACCGGGCTTAATCGGCGATTGGCGGAAGCCGAAGCAATATTTCGACGGATCGGCATTACCTTTGCGGTTTATGGCGAGGGCGGCGATCCCGAACGTCTCATCCCCTTCGATCTTTTGCCGCGTATCTTCACCGCACTGGAATGGCGATCGCTCGACAAGGGGATCAAGCAGCGGGCCCGGGCGCTGAATGCCTTTTTGCATGATGTCTATCATCGAGGCGAAATCGTGAAGGCCGGTATCATCCCGGGCGATCTGGTTTACAAAAACAGCGCCTATAAGCCGGAAATGATCGGCTTTTCGCCACCGGGCAAGGTTTACAGCCATATTGTAGGTATCGACATCGTGCGCACAGGACCCGATAGTTTTCAGGTGTTGGAGGATAATTGCCGCACGCCGTCGGGGGTGAGCTACATGCTCGAAAATCGTGAGATCATGGCGCGTATGTTCCCCGACCTGTTCGGACAAGGGTTGGTGGCGCCGGTGGACAATTATCCCGATCAGCTGCTTCAAAGCCTGAAGGAAGTGGCGCCGCCTGCCTGCGCGGGCGATCCGGTGGTGGTGGTGCTGACGCCAGGATCATTGAATTCAGCATATTACGAACACAGCTTTCTGGCCGATCTGATGGGCGTGGAACTGGTGGAACCTGCCGACCTGTTCGTCGATGAAGGCCGCGTATGGATGAAGACCACGAGCGGTCCAAAGGCTGTCGACGTGATTTATCGGCGCATCGATGATGAGTATCTGGACCCGCTCGCATTCCGACCTGACAGCATGTTGGGTGTGCCGGGGATTTTCAACGTCTATCGCAACGGTGGCGTGACACTTTGTTCCGCCCCCGGCGCGGGTATTGCTGATGACAAGGCGATCTACGTCTATGTACCGGCCATGATCCGCTTCTATCTGGGCGAACAGCCAATTCTGGAGAATATCCCCACATGGCAATGCGCAAAACCGGACGAATGCGCCTATGTGCTGGAACATCTGCACGAACTGGTGGCGAAGGAAGTGCATGGGTCTGGCGGCTATGGCATGCTGATCGGACCACAGGCGACGAAGGAAGCAGTCGCCGAATACGCAGAACGTATCAAGGCCAATCCGTCCGAATTCATCGCACAACCAACGCTGGAACTATCGACGGTGCCAACACTGGGTGAAATCGATATTGTTGAGCGCCATGCCGATTTCCGTCCCTATTGCCTTGTGGGAAAACAGATGCGGCTGGTTCCCGGCGGCCTTACCCGTGTAGCGCTGACCGAGGGATCGCTGGTGGTCAATTCCAGTCAGGGCGGCGGAGTCAAGGATACATGGATTCTACAGGACTGATGCTATGTTGAGCCGCACCGCAGACAATATCTACTGGATGGCCCGATATATGGAACGGGCGGAAAGCACGGCGCGGCTGCTGACCATGGGCCAACGCATGGCGATCCTGCCGGGATCGCTTCACCGCGATGAATGGCGATCGGTCGTTCGTGTGACAGGATGTGAAGACCTGTTTGCGGAGGACGGACTCGTCAAGGAAACCGATGTCATCCAGATGCTTGTACTGGATAAGGACAATCCCAATTCCATTCGGACCTGTATTTCGCGTGCGCGCGCCAATGCGAAATCGGTGCGCACCGCGCTGACACAGGAAATGTGGGAGGTCATTAATGACGGCTGGCGCAAGCTGGAAACCTACGATGTCAAGGAAGCGCGGCAGGAATTGCCCAGTCTGATCGACTGGGTCAAAACGCGCGCGTCGACTTTTCGCGGGGCCGCTGACTCCGGGCAGCTTCGTAACGCAGCGCATGATTTTCTGCGCCTCGGCGGGGTGCTGGAACGGGCGGAGATGACGCTGCGGCTGCTCGACGTCAAATATTATGTGCTGTTGCCTGAAACCGAGGTGGTGGGCGGCACCCGCGATCATTATCAATGGACATCGGTGTTGCACGCGCTATCCGGCAATCGCGCCTATCACCATGTATATGGCGGCGCTTATACGCCGTGGCAGATCACGGACTTCCTGATTTGCAACCGCACCTTTCCCCGTTCGGTAGCTTTCTGCTTTGACCAATTGCAGTATCGGCTAGGCCGCCTGGCCTATTTTCATGGCGAGCGGGCGGCGTGTCATGACACCATAATGGAGATGGTGGATAATCTCAATCAATTGGAGAAAGGTGAGATATTCAAAATCGGGCTACATGAAACAGTGCAGAATGGCCTTAAAATGACCAGTCGGCTGGGGGGTGAAATTGCGCAAGCCTACCACTTCTGAAGCTGGCAACAGGCGGCTGCTGATACGGCACCAGACGCTTTACATGTATGGAGCGGGCGCATCGCATGTTGCCTTGTTGTTGAAATTGCGGCCTTGCACACATGACAGCCAGAAAGTCGTGCACTGGTCGGTCGAAGTGAATGACGAAACGGTTCAGCATTGGAATCCCAATGGCTATGGCGATGCAGAGGCGCTCTGGGTTCACCATGGACATATGGACATGGTGAAAATCGTTGCGACAGGCCTTGTCGAGACGCAGGATCGGGCAGGGGTGGTCACCGGCTTGCCGCGCCATGTCGACCCCGCTGTTTTTCTTCGTGATACGCCGCTTACAAAAGCCAACAGCGATATTCGCGCGCTTGTCGCCCTGCCATCGCAGGAGGGCGATCTGGCACGCCTGCATATGCTGTCCGATATGGTCTACAAGGCTGTCACCTATAGTACCGGCGCGACCAGTGCAGCGTCTACAGCCGCGGAAGCTTTGGCGCAGGGAAGCGGCGTTTGTCAGGATCACGCCCATATCTTTATCAGTGCGGCACGGTCTGCCGGGATGCCGGCGCGTTATGTAACGGGCTATTTGCTCGCCAATGAAGATGCTGAGGCATTGCATGAAACCCATGGCTGGGCCGAAGCCTTTGTCAGTGGTCTTGGCTGGGTCGGTTTTGATCCATCCAACGGCGTTTGCGTGACGCCGAACTATGTTCGGCTTGCTATCGGCACCGATGCCCATGACGCAGCGCCTGTGCGCGGATCGGTGACAGCGGCGGGTGAAATCTCCATTGACGCCGACGTGCGGATCGCGCAGGCCAGCGAAGACGAGACCGAACAGGCCCAACAACAACAGCAACAACAGCAATAAGTCGGGGACTACAGGGCGATGACCTACTGCGTGGCATTGCGGGTGAATGCCGGAATTGTAATGCTTGCGGATACCCGCACGAATGCGGGCATGGATAATATCTCGCGTTTTCGGAAGCTTTTTACCTATGAAGTGCCCGGCGAACGGGCAATTGGCATGATGATGTCCGGTAACCTGTCGATCACGCAAGGGGTGAAGACCGTCCTATCGCGCGCCATCAAGCAGTCGGAATCCGATGCCAATATCGAAACTATCCTGAATTGCGATTCGATGTTTCGTGCAGCGCAAATCGTGGGCGATGCCATGGCCACCATGCAGGGCAAATATCGCGACACCATAGAAATGCAGGGTGCGGCGGCCGATGCCACATTATTGTTAACGGGCCAACGCAAGGGCGGAAAACCGCGCCTGTATCTGATCTATAGCGCAGGAAATTTCATCGAAGCGACTGCCGAAACGCCCTATTTCCAGATTGGCGAACATAAATATGGCAAGCCGATACTCGACCGGATCATCGTGCCTGAAACATCGATCGAGGAGTGCGTGAAGGCGGCTTGCGTATCGATGGATTCGACTTTGCGGTCCAATCTTTCGGTCGGAATGCCGCTGGATCTGGCGATCATAAAAACCGATGAATATGGCTTTGGCACGCGAACGCGCATTGAAGCGGATGATGAAGCTTTCGCGAATATTTCTCAAAGCTGGTCAGCGGCTTTGCGCAAAGGGTTCGAGGATCTGCCGTCGTTCGTGGATTAGGCGGCAGCCTATTCCACCAGCATTTCCAACGGCGCGTGATGGCCCAGAAAAGCCGATGGGCTTGCGCTTGCGCCATAGGCCCCGGCCAGGAAAATCGCCACGACATCGCCAGCCTTCGCTTCGGGCAGCAGCACCTTGTCGGCCAGCCGGTCAAGCGGGGTGCACAGACAGCCGACGATGGTGACGGGATCAGTGGAGGGTTTCGCGCCAAAACGATTGGCGATGGCGACCGGGTAATTGCGCTTGACCACCGTACCGAAATTACCGCTGGCCGCGAGTTGGTGGTGCAGGCCTCCGTCGACAACCAGATAGGTTTCGCCCTGACTGACCTTTCGATCCACGATCCGGGTCAGATAAACACCCGCTTCGCCGACCAGCCAGCGACCAAGTTCTATGGCGAAGATACTGTCTTTCAGGATGGCGGGCCGATTTTCGAGCGTTTCGGCCAACGCAGCACCCACTTTTTCAATATCGAGCGGAACCTCGCCGGGGAAATAGGGGATTCCGAACCCTCCCCCCAGATTGACGCGCGGCGGTGTCGCATTGACCTCTTCGGCTAGCCGCGCGGCAAGGGCAATCGTGGCGCGCTGTGTGTCGATGATAGCGTCGGCATCAAGTGCCTGCGATCCGGCGAAAATATGAAAGCCGCGCCAGTCGGCTCCAGCGGCGATAACATGACTGGCCAGCGCTCCGGCACGACCAGCATCGACGCCAAAGGGTTTGGCGCCTCCGCCCATGCGCATTCCCGATCCACGCAGGTCGAAATCGGGATTGACGCGTATGGCAAGACGCGGTGTTTTTCCCAATCGTTGCGCGATGGCTAACGCCCGGTCGGCTTCCCCTTCGGATTCCAGATTTATGGTGACGCCTGCGAAGATCGCGGCTTCCAGTTCCCTGTCGCGCTTTCCGGGGCCTGCAAAGCTGATGTGGCTCGGCTGCATTCCGGCGCGAAGGGCCATGTCCAGTTCACCACCCGATGCAATATCGAAACCGTCGGTGAGGCTCACCATCCGTTCCAACAGAGGTGCGTAAGGGTTTGCCTTCATGGCGTAATGCAGTGTTACGCCCGCTGGCATGGCCGCGCGAAACCGGGCCACCTGCGCCTTTATTATGCCAAGGTCATAGACAAATAACGGCGTATCCCCAGCCTCTTCGATCAACGAGGCGATGCCGCAGCCGCCGATCAGCAACATGCCGTCTTCGCTGTCGAAAAAAGGTGGAATGGGTCCCATGGGCTTCATGGCGTGAATTCCCGCGCCAGCTTTACCCGGTCGATCTTGCCATTAGGATTGCGCGGAAACTGATCGACGAAGCGGATATATCCAGGCTGCATGAAATTTGGCAATTCCGCTCTCAGATGCGTTTTTATCATATGTTCCGCTTCCCCGGCGTCTGACGTTTCCCGCTGCCTTAGCAGCAGGCAGATCGCAGCGCCAAGTCGTTCATCGGGCACGCCGATCGCGATGGCTTCGGCAATGTTGGGGGCCTGAACCGCTACCTCCTCGATTTCGGTCGGGCTGATGCGATTGCCCGCGCTCTTGATCATCGCATCGTCGCGGCTGACGAAATACAGCAGGCCTTCGGCATCGCGGCGGACGGTGTCGCCCGACCATACGGCGATGCCGCCATAGGTCGAAGCAACCGGGGCAGGGCGGAAACGTTCGGCGGTTCGTTCGGGGTCGCGCCAATAGCCCTGCGCGACCAGTGGCCCGCAATGGACCAGTTCGCCCGGTTCGTCATCGTCTGTCACACGACCGTCCGGTTGAACCACCAGAATTTCGGCAAAAGGAATGGCCTTTCCCATGCTGTCGGGATGGGTATCGACCAATGCCGGATCGAGATAGGTTGAACGGAACGCTTCGGTCAGGCCGTACATCGGATAAAGGTCCGCCTGCGGGAACAGGGCGCCCAACCGTTCAACCAATGGACGGGTCAGCGCGCCGCCGCTGTTTGTCAGCCGCCGCAGCTTGGCAGCAATTTCAGGCGGCCATTGTTGCTCGACCAGTTGCACCCATAACGGCGGAACGCCTGCAAGCGTGGTGATGTCATACCTGTCCACCGCTTTTATGACATCGCGTGGCGTCAGATAATCGAGCGGCATGGCGCACGCTCCCGCTGCCCAGGTGGAAAACAGCTGATTCTGTCCGTAATCGAAGCTGAATGGCAGCACGCACAGCGTCCGGTCGTCGGGTGTCAGGCGCAGATATTGCGCAACCGCAACCGCGCCAAGCCACAGGTTGGCATGGCTCAGCATCACGCCTTTTGGCTGTCCCGTAGAACCGCTGGTGTATAAAATAGCCGCAAGGGTATCTGGGTCGGCGGCGGATGGCGGCAGGCTGTCATTTGCGGAGGCCATGGCAGCTTCCAGCACATCCTCCCGGACAAGAGCGCACCCTTGGGGAATATTGTCCGGGTCCAGCGTATCAAGCCGCGCGCCGGTGCCGATCAATATCGCCGCGCCACTGTCGGCCAGGATATGCGCCACCTGCGCATGTTTGAGCAAAGGGTTGACCGGCACGTGTACCATTCCCGCCCGCGCACAGGCCAGCGGCATCAGGCAGGCAAGCCGCGTCTTGCCCATCCAACTGGCAACGCGCCCGCCCGGTTCGTGGATCTGCGCACCAAGCCATGCCGCCAGCCGACCCACGGCAGCGTCAAGATCGGCATAGGTCAGAGTGCCAAAGCGTCCCTGAAGGGCTGGTGCCTCGGCTGTCCCGGCACGGCACACATGATCGATCGGACAGGGTTGCGAATCCAGTAACCACATATCCAGCTTTTTGTTATATCCTTGGTTCATCAGACAGGGAGATAGCGATTTGTGGGTCAAGGGGGAATATCACGATGATTTCACCAATGTCCGGAAAGTTTCCCGAGAGGGCCTGAGCCGAGAGAGTCAGCCGCACCTGTTCGACCGGGTGGACTGGCTGGAAAATCTTTATAAACACTGCCTTTCCGGCTATCCGCCCCTGTTCCTGCGCGCGCGGGCCGAAGGGGCGGAGGGCTGGCTGTTCCTTTATCATCGACGAACGGGCGAATATCATGCGCTCGCCAACTGGTATAATTTTTCCTTCCGTCCTGTTTTTTCCGGCAATCATGATGAAAAAATACGTCGTGCGCTATTGAAAGCCATGGCGCGGCGGTTGCGCGGACGTGCCGCACATATCGTGCTTTATCCGGTGGTCGATGAGGATGGAGCAGTTGATTCGCTCCTGAGCGCCTTTCGGGCCGCAGGTTGGGCCGCTTTTGCGCAGCCTGTCGACCGCAATCATTTTCTCGATCTGGAAGGGCGCGACTTCGACAGTTACTGGAGCGCCCGACCCGGTGCGGTGCGCAGCACCGTTGATCGCAAATTGGCCAAATTCCCGCTTGAACTGGAAATTCATGACCGCTTTTCTCCTGAAATATGGGAAGAATATGAGGCGGTTTACGAAAATAGCTGGAAACCCGAAGAGGGCAGCTTGTCCTTTCTGCGCGCAATTGCCGAACATGAAGGGCAGGCGGGGCATTTGCGCATCGGGATTGCCCGGAGCGAGGGTGTGGCCGTTGCGGCACAGTTCTGGACCGTTGAAAATGGGGCAGCCCTGATCCACAAGCTCGCGCATCGTGAAGATGCGGGCGCGGGTTCTCCCGGAACCCTGCTAAGTTATGCCATGTTTCGTCATGTGATTGACGTGGACAAGGTGGAACGGATTGACTTTGGCACCGGCGATGACGCCTATAAACGCGACTGGATGGAGGATGAGCGCCCCCTCTATCGGATTGATCTGTACAACCTGCGCAGGCCATCCAGCTGGTTCCCTGCGCTCAAGGCCTTCATTTCCGGCCTTGTCCGCTCCCGGAAGACATAATAGGGGAACCTCTGGTTTGCCGGATCAGCTTTGGGGGAGTGATGCACGAGGGCGCTGAAATTGTCGAACAGACCGTGCGGAGCGTTCTGCATGATTTGCTCGGCATATCGCAGGAACGGCTGGCCTTGTTCGATGACACGACGCCCTTGTTCGGCGCGCTGCCGGAACTCGATTCGATGGCGGTCGCGGGTGTGTTGACCGAACTGGAGGACCGGCTGGGCATCATCATCGAGGATGACGATGTCGATGGAGAGATTTTCGAGACGCTGGGAAATCTGATCCGTTTTGCACGAGACAAGGCGCTGGGGTGATCTGCCAGTATAGTTTTTCCGGCAATAGCGAACAATATGTGCATCTGGGGCGGGGACATCCACGCCAGATTTTGATCATCCCGCCTTTTTTTGAGGAAATGAACCGGACTCGCTGGCTGATGCTCACCGCCATGCGAACATTGGACGAAGCCCGGATCGGGACGATCCTGCCCGATCTTCCGGGGCAGAATGAAAGCCTTGTGACCGATGAGACAATCAGTCTTTCGCTCTGGCACGCGGCGCTGGAACGGTTGGCGGCGCAGTCCGGCGTGGCGATCGACATGATTTGCGCGTTCCGGTCCGGCGCCATGCTGGACGATGCCTTTCCCTGTCCCCGTCATTGGCGATTGGCGCCTGAAGATGGGCCAGGCCTGTTGCGGCAATTGATCCGCACCCGCCTTGCCGCCGACAGGGAGGCGGGTCTTTCGGGCAGTACGGAGCTGTTACTGGCGAATGCGCGACAGGAAAGCACTGAATTCGCGGGGACCTGCTTGTCGCCCGTCTTCATCAATGATCTCGAAAATGCAAAGCTGACCGTACACGAACAGGTGCGGACGGTGCAACTTGACGGCAATGCGGCACAGGCCGACGCCTATATCAGCGGCAAACCGCTTTGGCGGCAGAGCGAGCCGGACGAGGACCAGTGGCTGGCGCAACAGATTGCCGGCGATATTGCCGCATGGGTGCATCGTTGAGGCGCCATATCCATTTCTCCTGCCAGGGGCAGCAACTTTCCGCCAGTATCGATGATGGGCGGATGAACACAGGCCTTTTGATCGTATCGGGCGGCAATGAAGTGCGTTCGGGCGCTCACCGGGGCATGGCCAAACTGGCGGCGCGGCTGGCCCGCGATGGCTTTTCAGTGTTTCGTTTCGACCGGCGCGGTATTGGCGATAGCGAAGGCGAAAATGGCGGGTTCCTTTCATCGGGACCGGACATTGCGGCGGCGGCGGCGGCCTTTCGCAAGGCCTGCCCGGAATTGGAACGGATTGTTGCCTTTGGCAATTGCGACGCGGCGACCGCGCTTACCTTTTTCCATGACCCTGACGACATCGCAGCGTTGTTGCTCGCCAATCCATGGGTGATCGAAAATGCTGGCGACTTGCCCCCATCGGCTGCCATTCGTCAGCGTTACTGGTCCCGCTTGCGCAGTCCCCGCAAAATTTGGGGCTTGTTTACGGGGCGGGTCGATCTCGGCAAGCTTTGCCATGGGCTTGTGGCCGCGCGCGGTGGCGGTAAGGAAAGTGGCCTTGCCCGCCAACTGGCTCGCGCCCTGTATGATACGCCACGTCCTATCAGCTTCATTCTGGCTGAACATGACAATACGGCCATGGCTTTTCAGGATGCATGGAACCGGCCCGCCTTTGACGATGTGCGCGATACGGGGCGGGTGCGGCTGGTGAAAATCCCTACGGCTTCACACAGCTTTGCCCGAACCGAAGATGCCGAGGCATTGTACCGGGCGGTTCGCAACATGCTGCATCATGTCGCGATGGGATAGGCGCGGCTCTATTCTGCCGCCGCCATTTCGAAGTCCGCTTCTGCCAGAAACCGTTCGGCGTCCAGTGCGGCCATGCAACCCATGCCGGCGGCGGTGACGGCCTGACGATAGATTTTATCCGTAACGTCGCCAGCCGCAAAAACGCCCGGAATGCTGGTCCGTGACGTGCCCTTTTCAATCAGCAGATAGCCCTCATCCATCGGCAACAGGCCTTCGAACAATTCGGTGGCGGGTTTGTGGCCGATTGCGACGAATGCACCATCCGTGGGGATATGCGATTTCTCGCCGGTCACTGTGTCGGTCAGGTCAACGCCGACCAGTCCTTCGGGGTCTCCGCCGCCGACGAAACGGTCGACGGCCTTGTTCCACAGCACCTTGATATTGGGATGGGCGAACAGGCGGTCTTGCAGAATCTTTTCCGCGCGAAACGAATCGCGGCGATGGATCAGCGTCACGTCATGGCTGTGGTTGGTGAGGTACAGCGCCTCTTCAACCGCGGTGTTGCCGCCGCCGATGACCACCACCTTCTTGCCACGGTAGAAAAAACCATCGCATGTGGCGCAGGCCGACACGCCTTTGCCTTGCAACAATATCTCGCTTTCAAGGCCCAGCCATTTGGCCTGCGCGCCCGTTGCAATTACCAGCGCATCGGCAAAATATTCGGTTCCGCCGTCGCCGGTCAGTCGGAATGGCCGTTTGGACAGGTCCACCTCGACAATCTGGTCGTACATCATCTGCGTGCCGACATGTTCGGCCTGTGCCTGCATTTCCTCCATCAACCAGGGACCCTGAATGACGTCGCGAAAGCCGGGATAGTTTTCGACGTCGGTCGTGATCGTCAACTGGCCGCCGGGCTGCAGGCCCTGAACGACGATCGGCGCCAAACCTGCGCGCGCACCATAAATTGCGGCGCTCAGGCCAGCGGGCCCTGAACCCAGGATCAGCAGACGGGTGGAATGGGTTGCGGTCATAAGGCTTCCGATTGTTCCTGATGCGATTCGGTTGATATCGGGAAATAGGGATTGGGACGATATAGGCGCAAGTCTGGAAGGACGTAGAGTTTCTTTGCGTCCTAAAACACCGCTGCGACCAGCTTGGCGAAGGCATCGGCCCTGTGGCTCATCGCATGTTTGCGTTCGGGGTCCATTTCACCAAAGCTGATGGCATGGCCCGTTGGCTGAAATATAGGGTCATAGCCAAAACCCTTGTCACCGCGCGGAGGCCAGGTGATCAGCCCATCGACGCGCCCTTCGAACACCTCGACATGTCCATCGGGCCATGCCAGCGCGAGAGCGCAGATGAAGTGCGCGTCATGGCCGGCCTCTGGCCCCTTGGCGGCCAGATTGTCCCAGACCAGCCGCATGGCAAGGCCGAAATCCTTGCTTGGACCGGCCCACCGCGCAGAAAAGATGCCCGGTTCGTTGTCCAGCGCCTCAACACACAGGCCGCTGTCGTCGGCCAGTGCGGGAAGGCCCGACAAATCGGCGGCCTGTAACGCCTTCAACTCTGCATTGGCGATGAAGGTTGTGCCGGTTTCATCGGGTTCGGGCAGGCCCAGCGTTGCCGCCGAAACCGGCTGGATGCCATAGGGGTCAAGCAGCGCCCTGATCTCACGCACCTTGCCGGCATTGTGGCTGGCGATGACCAGCTTGCCGGGTTGCAGCTTGCGGATCGCCTGCTTTTCCATCACCGCCCCGTCGCCCTGCCTGTTGCAACGTCCTGTGCCGTGAAAATCTGATTGCAGCCGATGCGGGCGAGGCGGAGGAGGCGCAACAGGCCTTCTTCGTCATAGCATTCGCCCTCTGCCGTTGCTTGCGCTTCGGCAATCTTGCCATCGCCGGTCAGGACGAAATTGGCGTCGGCTCCGGCGTTGCTGTCCTCGTCATAATCAAGGTCAAGAACAGGCGTGCCATTGTAAATGCCGCAACTGATCGCCGCGACCTTCTGAATGATCGGATCTTGCGAGATCAATTCCTTAGCCAGCAGCGAATCGACCGCAAGCCGCAGCGCAACCCATGCGCCGCTGATGGAGGCCGTGCGCGTGCCGCCGTCTGCCTGTATGACGTCGCAATCGAGGACGATCTGCCTCTCGCCCAGTTTCTTCATGTCAACCACTGCCCGCAGCGAGCGGCCGATCAGGCGCTGGATTTCCTGTGTGCGTCCCGATTGCTTTCCTTTGGCGGCTTCCCGGTTGCCACGCGTGTGGGTGGCGCGGGGAAGCATGCCATATTCGCCAGTGACCCAGCCTTCGCCCTTGCCCCGCAGGAAGGGAGGGATTTTCTCCTCCACCGACGCCGTGCACAACACCCGGGTGTTACCAAAGCTGACAAGGCAGCTTCCTTCCGCATGAATGGTGAAACCGGGTTCCATGGTAATAACCCGCATTTCATCGGGGGCGCGGCCGGATGGGCGCATGTGATTGTCTCCTGTGGCTGTTTGCGAAGGGGCTTTAGCGCTTGTCCCGCGTGCTTGCCAGTGGGATGGGAAATATATGCCCCCTGGCGTGGAAAGGGTGTACCAAGTGCACAGGAATATGGGAGGCATGACATGAAAGTGTTTTCATTGATGGTCCGCATTCTTGGTGTCCTGATGCTGTTGATGGGACTGCTATGGGTCGGTCAGGGGTTCGGCATCATCCGGTGGCCCGCCGATAGTTTCATGATCGACGTGCGGCCATGGATATGGCGCGGCGCGATTCTGGCCCTCGTGGGGCTGGCGTTGATCTGGATCTCGCGGCGGATGAAGTGAGTTATTGAGCCTGTGCCGACCATTGCCTAGATAGATGTCATGACGATCGCACCCATCAGCGAATTGAACGACCGCGCCCGCGATATTTTTCGCGTTGTGGTCGAAAGCTATCTGGGCACCGGCGTGCCGGTGGGTTCACGCACGATCAGCAAACTGGTCGGTCTGAACCTTTCGCCCGCGTCAATCCGCAATGTCATGCAGGATCTGGAAGAGTTGGGCCTGCTGGCTGCGCCGCACACGTCGGCAGGCCGGATGCCGACGGAAAGCGGATTGCGTCTGTTTGTCGATGGTATGATGCAGGCAGCTGAACCGTCGGCGGAGGAAAGACGCGCGATCGAATCGCAATTGTCCGAAGGCGGGCCGATAGAAGAGGCATTGAGCGCGGCAACGGCAGTTCTGTCGGGCCTTTCGGCCTGTGCCGGAATCGTGCTGGTGCCAAAGCGCGAGCCGGTGTTGCGCCAATTTGGCTTTGTGTCGCTGTCAGAGCGGCAGGCGCTGGCTGTGCTGGTCGGGGATGATGGCAGCGTCGAAAATCGCGTGGTGGATTTGCCCCCCGGCATCGGTGCCTCCACCCTTAACGAAGCGGCGAATTATGTCAGCCGGCAGTTTGCAGGCATGACGCTGGCACAGGCGCAAGCGGTGCTTCAACAGGATATAGAGGCGGAACGCGCTGCGCTGGACAGCGCCAGCCGGGAACTGGTCGAACGCGGGCTTGCCGTCTGGTCGGCCGATAGCGAGCATAGGCCGGTGCTGATCGTGCGCGGACAGGCGAACCTGATCGATGAAAGCACAGGTGAAGATCTGGAGCGCGTGCGGCAGCTTCTTGATGAACTGGAGGGCAAGGAGGAGATTTTTCGCCTGCTCGACAATGCGCGCAAGGGCAGCGCCACGAAAATTTTCATTGGATCGGAAAATAAACTTTTCTCGCTTTCCGGTTCATCCGTGATAGCAGCCCCTTACCGTAGCACCGACGGGCGTGTTGTCGGCGTGGTGGGCGTTATTGGCCCGACGCGCTTGAACTATGCGCGGGTTGTACCCATGGTGGATTTCACTGCACAGACTTTATCGAGATTGATGAGATGACTGAAGACAAGAAGATGGAACAGGATACCGAGATCGCTGAAGATTCCCGCGATGCCAATGCAGAGGGTGCGCCCGAAGGGTCGGAAATCGATCGGCTGGGCGAACTGGAGGCGGATCTGGAACGCGCGCGGCAGGATATTCTGTATGCGCAGGCCGATACCCAGAATGTGCGCCGTCGCCTTGAAAAAGAAATTCAGGACGCGCGCGCCTATGCATCCACGGCATTTGCCCGCGACATCCTGTCAGTATCCGACAATCTTGGCCGTGCGCTGGCCGCAATCCCTGCCGAACTGCATGAAGATGAAAAATGGAAGGGCGTTATTGCTGGCTTGCAAGCGACCGGCAAGGAACTGGAAAGCGCGTTCCGCAAAAACGGTATCGAAAAGATCGAGGCGATGGGACAGGTGCTCGATCCCAACCGGCACCAGGCAATGATCGAAATGGCCAGCGATGCCGAACCCGGCACCATCGTGCAGGAAATGCAGGCCGGATATATGATCAAGGATCGCCTGCTCCGCCCCGCGCTGGTGGCTGTCGCGAAAAAACCGGATTAGCTCAAATCGTCTGCGCCCGGTTCTCGTCGCGGTGCTTTTTCAAATAGCGCATGAATGGAGTGCCGCCGGTGCCGACATCGGTGTCGTTCCCGCTGGCTGATGCGGCCTGCTTGTTGATATAGCTGGCCGCATATTCCAGGTGGCGCGTACGAAAGCGGGCTATCTGTTCGACGCAGGCGTTGAATGCCGTCCTGATCTGCGCCCCGCCATGGGCGATGCAAAAGGCGCGCAATGTACTAGATTGCGCCATATCCTCAATGAAGCGGCGGTGCAGCGGCGGGCGATAGCCGTGCAATTCCTTCAGGAATTCACGCAGCGCGTCATTTTCGTGAGTGATGCCAAAAAGCGCATCCATGGCAGGGACGATGGAACTTTGCGATCCAGTCTGACCGCAAAAGGCCTGCGGCTTGCCGCCAAAGCGTGCAACACCTTCATAGATCAGACCTTCGCCCAGTGCGGCGTTGTTTTTCCAGCCATGGATATAGGGACGCACCCGTTGAAAATAGATGGCCGGATCGCATCGTTCCGGCATCCGGTCGAACAGGGCGTTGACCTGGTCCCAGACCGTGTTCATTTCGATGAGTAACGCGGTTACGCGGTCGCTGTCGCCGGCACTGGCGGCTTCGGCAAGCTGCACGGCTTGTTCAAGTGCGCGCCCGGCTTGTGCCTCAATGGCGACGTGGATCAGGACGAACCAGTTTTCATCCTGTCCGCCCAGAAAATTCTGCACCATACGGATATTGTCGAGTGCGATCGGTCCGTCTTTGTCCACCCGCGCCCAGTTGTCGAGCACATAGCCTGAATAAGGAAGCAGGGGATATTGCCCCAACGCGTCGGCAAGCGCGACGACCGGGATCGCCAGATTGGCGGGCAGGCGCTCTGGCGGTTGCTTTTCGCCCCAGACATAGGCCTGGATCAGAAAAGCGTAGCGCACCATGGCGACGCGAATCTGCGCTTCATCCGCATCGGCAATGAACTGGCGCAGGTCCAGCAGCGGCAGTGCATCCAGCCAATGTCGTATCCGGCCCGTCGTGAGCAGCCCGGACAGCTTTCCGGCTGCATGAACGATGGGATCGAACTGGTCCGGTAGGGCGATATCGTCCATTTCGAAAGCCGCCAGAAAACCGCGCTCTGGCGTCAGGCCATAATGGCTGAGCTGCTTGAGGGGGCAATTCATTTATTCCTCTCACATATTATTTTAATGCGTGATCATAGCATATTAAAACAAGCGGGGGAATGCTGGCGGGACGGGAAAGCGACCAGCCGATTGACAATCTATGCCTCGGAAAATGGAAGAATTCCGTCATAATGTGTCAGGGGAGGCGTGCCTGGAACCGGGACTCCCCGGCGGAGCAGAAAGATGTGCCGCACAATTTCTGCCTGTTGTTCCAAGCCATAGCGCTGCAATGTCCAGCCGGGTTTCAGGCTGTAATCGTAACGGCAGAGAGGATGTCGCCTGATGATCAGCCTGATCCCGTTCTGATGTTGCCAGACATGCGTCATTTCATGGATGAACAGACCCTGCAGCGACACTGGTGAGGCGCAGAAGTCATCGCAGAACAAACGGCCTTTCGGATGGAACCAGATATGGCCGTCGGGCGCCATGGTAACGTGGCGAGGCTGGAACCAGAACCATTTGCGGTTGTGGATCACAACCCGTTCGTAATCGATCGCACCACCGAATATGGACGCGGCCAGCGTGCGCTCGGAATGGGTGAGGGGGCGGGAAGTTGAGGGCTCAATGCCCGTCATGCTCATCCTTGGACGCGGGCGCGCCATCCCCCGGCTTGCGAATCACCGCGTCATAGATGATGCGGTCGCCATTGGAAAAAATGAAGGTCAGCGGCAATTTGCCCTGCTGTTTCATCGCGGCATTGATGCCCCAGATCATGAGATGCTTGCCCCCCGGTGCGAAGGTGACGTCTGTGCGTGCAGGGATTTCGACGCTGTTTATTGGCTGCATCGACATCATACCGCCCTTTTGCATGCTTTCGTGCATGTCTACGCGAAGAACGACAGGCGATATGACCGAAAGCAGCCGGACATCCTCTTCACCGCCATGGACTGTGAAATAGCCGGCCGAGGGCGTATCGTCATTGGCCGAGAGGCGCACCCATGCCTGATCGACATACAGGACCTTTGCAGGCGCGCAGGCGGCCAGAAGCAGGGTCAGGCCCAGCAGAAGTGCGGCGGACAGACATTTTGTGGAAGCGGGAAGCATGGACACTCCAAAACGTATCATTTTTGATCAATGGCATCCTAATCGTCCAAAATCCTTGTGCCAAGGAAAAGCGCTCCTATATCCGATTTCGAAACGAACACTCTTTCGGTAGATTTCAGTTGGGAGGGGTTCGGTCAACTGCTGGTAATTTTGGGGTTAAAGAGGACAACATGGGTAAAGTTATCGGGATCGATCTGGGCACGACGAACAGTTGTGTCGCCGTCATGGATGGCGGCAAACCGAAGGTCATCGAAAATGCGGAAGGCGCGCGCACGACGCCGTCGATCGTTGCTTTCACCAAGGATGGCGAACGCCTGGTCGGCCAGCCAGCGAAGCGTCAGGCCGTTACCAATGGCGACAACACGATTTTTGCCGTGAAGCGCCTGATCGGTCGCCGGTTCGACGATCCGATGACGAAGAAGGACATGGAACT
Source organism: Rhizorhapis sp. SPR117 (assembly GCF_021742065.1). The sequence goes on along the minus strand of NZ_JAKKIE010000021.1, from coordinate 27,568 downwards.
GGTCCCCTATGACATTACCAAGGGTCCGAATGGCGACGCCTGGGTCCAGGCGGGTGGCGAGGATTATTCGCCGTCGCAGATTTCCGCCTTCATCCTGCAAAAGATGAAAGAAACCGCCGAGAGCTATCTGGGTGAAACCGTCACGCAGGCGGTTATCACTGTTCCGGCCTATTTCAATGACGCCCAGCGTCAGGCAACCAAGGACGCGGGCAAGATTGCCGGTCTTGAAGTGCTGCGCATCATCAACGAACCGACGGCTGCGGCGCTCGCTTACGGGCTTGAGAAGCAGGATGGCAAGACAATCGCCGTCTATGACCTTGGCGGCGGTACGTTCGACATTTCCATTCTGGAAATCGGCGATGGCGTGTTCGAAGTGAAATCGACCAATGGCGACACCTTTCTTGGTGGTGAGGATTTCGATGCCAAGATCGTCGAATATCTGGCCGAAGGGTTCAAAAAGGATGAGGGCATTGACCTCACCAAGGACAAGCTGGCGTTGCAACGCCTGAAGGAAGCGGCTGAAAAGGCGAAGATCGAGCTGTCCTCTGCACAGACGACCGAAGTCAACCTGCCCTTCATCACCGCCGACCAGAATGGTCCCAAGCATCTGGTAAAGGCGATCAGCCGTTCCGATCTGGAGCGTCTGGTGGCCGATCTGATCAAGCGGACGCTGGAGCCATGCAAGAAGGCGCTGGCCGATGCCGGGCACAAGGCGTCGGACATTCATGAAATCGTGCTGGTGGGCGGTATGACCCGTATGCCGCGCGTGCGCGAAGTGGTGAAGGAATTTTTCGGCAAGGAACCTCACACCGGCGTGAACCCGGACGAAGTGGTTGCGATGGGCGCCGCCATACAGGCTGGGGTCCTGCAGGGCGACGTCAAGGACGTGCTTCTGCTCGACGTGACGCCGCTGTCGCTGGGCATCGAAACGCTGGGTGGCGTGTTCACCCGCATGATCGATCGCAACACGACGATCCCCAGCAAGAAAAGCCAGGTCTATTCGACCGCTGATGACAATCAGCAGGCGGTGACCATCCGCGTGTTCCAGGGCGAGCGCGAAATGGCGGCGGACAACAAGATGCTCGGTCAGTTCGACTTGGTCGGCATCCCACCCGCCCCGCGCGGCGTGCCGCAGATCGAAGTGACGTTCGACATCGACGCCAACGGCATCGTCAATGTCCATGCCAAGGACAAGGGCACTGGCAAGGAGCAGCAGATCAAGATTCAGGCATCGGGCGGTCTGTCGGAAGGCGACATCGACCAGATGGTGAAGGATGCCGAACGCTTTGCCGAAGAGGACAAGGCGCGCCGCGCGGCCGCCGAGGCCAAGAACAGCGCGGATAGCTTGATCCATACGACGGAACGCCAGCTTGCCGATCATGCCGACAAGGTGGATGAGGCATTGAAGAGCGAGATTGAAACCGCAATCGCTGCGGCCAAGGCTGCGGTGGAAAGCGATAATGTCGAGGATATGAAGAGCAAGTCCGAAGCACTGGCGCAGGTCGCCATGAAGCTGGGTCAGGCTATTTATGAAAAAGAACAGACTGCAGCAGCTTCCCCTGACGCTGCGGATACGGCGAAGACCGACGAAGACGTGGTTGACGCCGAATTCTCCGAAGTGGATGAAGACAACAAAGCGTAATATGGAATGGCGTTGCCCCGGCTTATGCCGGGGTAACGGTATAAAGCCAGGGGCGGCATGAGTATCGATATCGACTTTTATGAATTGCTTGGCGTTGAGCGGACGGCGGATGAGAAGACCCTGAAATCGGCCTATCGCCGCTTGGCGGTGCAATATCATCCCGACAAGAATAGCGGCTGCCTGGATATGGAAGCCAAATTCAAGGCGATCAACGAAGCCTATGACTGTCTGAAAGACCCCCAAAAGCGCGCCGCCTATGACCGATTTGGGCATGAAGCGTTCAGGAATGGCGGCTTTGGCGGCAATGGCGGCGGGCAGGGCGCGGGCGGCTTTTCCGATCTTGGCGATATTTTCGAAACCATATTCGGGGCCAGCGGCTTTGGCGGCGGCGGAGCTCAGCAGAACCGCCGCGGTGCTGACCTGCGGTACGATATGGAGATCAGCCTGGAAGAGGCCTATCGCGGCAAATCCACGGAAATTTCGGTGGAAGTGTCGGCATCTTGCGACGACTGCGAGGGATCGGGTGCCGCACCGGGTACGGGCGTGCATACATGCAAGGGGTGCAATGGTCATGGCAAGGTACGTGCGCAACAGGGCTTTTTCGTTGTCGAACGCACATGCCCCTCTTGTCACGGTGCTGGCCGGGTAATTGATACACCCTGTCGCGCCTGTCGCGGCGAAGGCCGTGTGGACAAGGAAAAACAGCTTACCGTCAATATTCCTGCCGGTGTGGATGAAGGCACACGCATTCGTCTAACCGGCGAGGGGGAAGCGGGGGCGCGCGGCGCACCTGCGGGCGACCTCTATATTTTCCTGCATGTGAAGCGGCACCGCATTTTCGAACGCGAAGGCACGACGCTGTTCTGCCGCGCGCCGATCAGTTTTACGACAGCGGCACTTGGCGGATGCATCACTGTGCCGGGGCTTGATCGGCATGAACATGAAATCCGCATCCCCCCCGGCATTCAGTCCGGCAAGCAATTGCGCCAGCGCGGGGCGGGCATGCCGGTGCTCAATGGGCGTGGCCATGGTGATATGGTGATCCAGATCGATGTCGAAACGCCGACAAGCCTTACCGCGCAGCAGAAGGATTTACTGGAACAGTTCCGCGAAACCGAAACCGGGGCTGAATGCCCACAGTCGACAGGCTTCTTCAGTAAACTGAAGGAAATGTGGGACGATTTGACCGACGGATAATGGATAACGAAGTAAGCCCCTCCCTGGCAAGGGAGGGGCTTTTCTGATCTACCCCGGTTCAGAAACGATGGGGATTATTTGCTGGTTTCAGCGGATTTTTCCTGGGACTTGGCCTCCTTTTTGACCTCTCCCTTGCCCATGGCGGAAACCAGCGCATTGCCAGAGCCGGTGAAATTGGCGGCGGGCAGTTCGGCAACGCGATCACCACTTTCGACAATGACCGACTGAACGACGCCCTGACCATTGGCGCGGACCGATTGAACCGTACCGATAGCTTTGCCGCGTGCATCCGCGATCGTCATGCCGGGTTGGACCGCGAACATGCCGTTTCCGCTCGCCGCGCCCGATCCAGAGGCTGCCAACTGACCCAGATTGCCAAAGGCCAAAGCGTTTCCGTTGCCAGACGCATTGCCCGAAGCACTGCCAGCGCCATTGGCTGCGCCGGACGCGCTGGATATGGCGCCCTGCGCCGCGCCGCTTGCTGTACCGCGTGCCGTTCCGGCAACGCCTGCCGCCTGATCGCGAACGCCGCTGACGGTGCTGCCGACGGCATCGGTGCCGATCAACTGGGCAGACCCTTCACCACTGGCGGAACCTGATGCATTGCCGCTGGCCGAACCACCCAGCGTCTGACCCACGACATCGGTTGCGCTGCCAGCCGAGCCCGAAGCGCTGCCCGAGCCGTTGGCCTTGGTCGAAGCGCGACCCGAACGGGTGTCGATGCTTTTGTCGACATCCAGAGCGCCCCTGCCGCTACCTGTTACGCTGCCAACGGTGCTGCCTCCGATCGGACCCAGACCGCCGCCGCCCAATGTGCCGCCAAGCGTACCGCCCAATCCGCCGCCGAGCATTCCACCACCGCTGCCGCCCAGAAGCTGTGCGGAAGCAGGGGCTGCCAACATGGCGACAGCAATGGCTGCTGTGCTGATCAATGTCTTTTTCATCTCTCATCTCCTTCATCAAAGAGCGGTTGGAAATCCGGCTCATGGGAAGGGAACGAGAGGGCGGAGGGATTTAATCCCGGCACCCGAATTTTTTTCAGGGTTCGTTGCGGCACGTTCCGCAAACAAGGCCGCGGCCATAAAGTTTATCAGGCCCTTTTTTGCCCAGATCCTGCGCCTCACCAGCCAGTGCCTGCATGGCCGCGCTCATATTGCCACGCTGCAGATGGCGGTAGAGCCTGCCAGCGACAAAGGGTGCGGCAAAGGACGTGCCGCGCACCCGCGCTGACTCTCCATTGATACTGGCTGCAATCATGTCCGCGCCCGGCGCGGCATAATCGAGATGGAGCGCGCGACCGGCCTCAATCAATGCGCGGTCCCTCGCATCGACTCCGGTGACTGCGATCACGCCTTTATAGGACGCTGGAAAGGCAGGCGGCGCGGCAGGACCATCATTGCCGACAGCGGCCACCACGATCATGCCTTTGCGGCGAGCAGCAGCGACCGCTCCAGACAGCAGTGGATTATCCGGTCCGACAAGGCTGATGGTCACGATGCGCACGCCATTGGCTGCCATCCACCCCAATGCCCGCGCAATGGCGATGGCATTGCCGCCAGCCGGATCACGCCCGTAAATATCCGCGACCAACAAGGGAGCCGCAGGCGCAGCGCCCTTGACGGTGCCATTGCCCGCAATCAGCGATGCAACCGCAGTGGCATGGCCGCTTGGCGCGGGCGCGCCTTTTGCAAAACCGCGCTGGTCAATAGGGCCGGTGAGCGAGGGATGTTTGCCGACCCCGCCGTCGATCAGGCCAATCGCGCGGCCTGCACTGCCCTTGCCAGCGGCTAAAGCGCCGCCGCCAGCCAATGCATTACCGCTCTGGAAATAAATGGGGTTGCTGCCGATCTGTGCCCCGGGCGCAATGGCGCGGGCACGCCTGATGCTTTTTGCAAGGCTTTGTCCAGCAGGTGCTTGCAAGCGGACAAAGCCCATGTCCAGTCCGTCCACATCCTCAGGCGCTGCCTTAAATCCCTCCGCCTGCAATTGCTTCAGATCCTTGTCCGACAGCCCGGTTGCTACCACCACGCCACGTTCCGCCGGGTAGCGGTGATCGTCCCATTCAAGATGTTCGGGATTGCGCCGGATGAGGCCGGACAGCCTGTCCAGCCGCGCGTCAAGCAATGTGCGTGCTACTTGTGCGGGTGACAGTCGGGATATGTCGGGCAGACCCAGCCCTTCTGTTGCCCGCCCCACCGGCCCTGTCACATCGGGTATGGCAATGCCGCCCGGCAAATTCAATTGTGCGGACCCCGACGCCGACAACATCAGCAGCGGCAAGACTGCGGTCATGTAAAGCGTACCGCGCATGGTGATGGTCCTTTTCTTTTTTCCTGCACTTCATAGGATGCCAGAAAGATCCTGTCTGTGGGATTAAACGGCTGTGCTGGATCGTTTCATCCTCAGGAACGGAAAAATGGAGTCCTGATGGCCTTTGAAAGCGAATTGCTGGCTCTGTTGCCGCGCTTGCGCCGGTTTGCGGCAAGCCTGTCGCGCAACGCCGCCGATGGCGACGACCTGTGTCAGGCGGCATTGGAGCGGGCGCTCAAATCGCGGCATTTGTGGGAGGAAGGCACAAGACTCGATAGCTGGATGTACAGGATCATGCGGAATATGTGGATCGACGAAGTGCGGGCTAGGCAAAGGCGCGCAAAAACTTTTGTGGTGGAGGAGGCAGGCGAGAATGTCGGCGATCCGGGCGACCACCGGATGGAAGCCGCGGCTGAACTGTCCATGGTCGAACGCGCGCTCGACCGTCTGCCCGATGAGCAGCGAGAGGTGATCGCGCTCGTCATGATTGAAGGGCTGGCCTACAAGGACGCCGCCGAAATACTGGATATTCCCATGGGCACGCTGACGTCCCGGCTGGTGCGCGGACGGAGCGCCCTGTTGGTGGAACTGGGAGAAGCGGCATGAATATCACCGACGAAATGCTGGTCGCTTTTGCCGATGGAGAGCTTGATCCCAAGACGCGCAAGGTCGTGATGCGGGCCGTGGCGGCTGATCCTGAACTGGCGCGCAAGCTGGCTGCACACCAGCGCTTGCGTGAAACATTGTCGAATCATTTCGCGCCGATAGCGGAGCAAGCTGTGCCCGAACATCTAACGATGTTGTTGAAGAATCCCGATAAAAGCGAAGCCCCCAAGGTTGTCGATCTGGCCGCCATTCGCGCTGAACGGGCGCAAGCACAACCGCGTCGCTGGCTTCCCGCATGGGGGAATGTAGCGGCAATTGCGGCAACTCTGGTGCTTGGTCTTGCAGTCGGGCAAACCATGGATAGCAGTGGCGGCCCGATTTCAGTGAGCGATGGCGCAATGGTGGCCGATGGATCACTGAAAAAAACACTCGATACCCAGCTCGCTTCTGCGCAGGGGGCTGGCGTTCAGGGAGCAAGTGGAGAAATCCGCGTCGGCCTTACCTTTCGCAGCAAAACCGGCAGCATCTGCCGGACCTTTGAGGGGTCGGCCATGTCGGGCCTTGCTTGCCGCGCCGACGGAAGATGGCGGCTGGAGCAACTTTTGCCCGGCGCCGCAACAGGGAGCGCTTACAGGCAGGCCTCTTCGGGCGATCCTCGCCTTGCCGCCAATGTGCAGGACATGATCGCCGGGACGCCCTTTGATGCAAACGCCGAACGGGCGGCGCGGGACAAGGGGTGGAGGTGAGCCATCAGCTGAGCGTGGCTATCGTAGTGATAGCGTTTGACGGTCGCTTTGTTGATTTTCGTTGAGAGTTGACCCGGGATTTTCATCGAGAAGTGATCCGGGTGGAAGCTGTGTCCCGCATTGCGGTCATTGGGTCAAGTCGTGGATTTGTCCTTTCTCGTTTTGGGAGCTGCGGAGCTGGCCCTGAACCGGAAGCTGTCGTTTCCGGTTTCAAAGATATGACAGTGGTGGGTGAGCCGATCCAGCAGGGCGGTGGTCATCCTGGCGTCGTCGAACACGCCGGCCCACTCGCTGGTCGACCGTGGCGAAGAACCTACACCGTGAAATCGAATAGCAACACGGCGACCAATTCGCCTTCATCGCCCAAAAATGGGCTTCTTCAACAGCCTGCTAGACATCCCCATGTGAGGATCGCGACGGTGCCGTCGATGTCCTCAAGGCGGTGCGCCAGCGCTTTCCCTGGTTGCGCCAAATCTTCGCCGATGGCGGTTTAGCGCTGGCATTGTGTCGCTCGACCAGCTAGCATTTTTTCTAACGAGAGAATTTGCCCCGATGCAAACGCGTTAAAACTCGGAGAGCGACATGCCCCAGGAAGCAGGATTTCAAATTTTCAGGAAAGCGGATGCTTATCGGTTCGGCACGGAAGGAGTGCTTACGACCGATCCGACCGAAGTCCAGGCAGACGGCCTCCAGCGGATGATCGAGGCAGGAGTGATGGACGGGGCCGAGATGACGATGTTGGTAAATTTGCCGGGGTTCGGGCTAGTTCATGCATGGATCAAGAAGGATTATCCCCTTCCGCTCCACAGCCATAGTGGCGACGGCCTCTACTACATTATCTCGGGAACGCTTCGGCTGGGGACCGAGACTTTGGGCCCCGGCGATAGCGTGTTCATTCCCGCCAACGTTCCGTACACCTATCGCGCGGGGCCGGAAGGCGTCGAGCTTCTGGAGTTCCAGCATACCCTTGACGTCGATTTCAAGAACTATTCGAAGAACCGCGCCTTTTACGACAAGGCCGTCTCGACCATTCTGGCGAACCGAGACGCGTGGCGCGAAGCCGAAAAGCCGCGCGCTGGGGATGAATTTAGGCCGCGTGCCTGATCAACTTGGCGCGCAAAGTGCAAGCTGAGCGTTCGAGGCGCCTAATATCAAACCCCAGACGAGGCCTGCACTCCGCTAATTTACGCCGCGAGTTGTACCAAATGTTGTGAGGACGGACAGGCATATAAGTGCCGCGGGACATAGAGGTGAGGAGAAGATTATGAACGATCCCGTGGAAGGCCGCCGGATTATCGTTACTGGCGCAGCGGGGGGAATTGGCTCGGGCGTGCTCAAGGGACTATCTGCCCGTGGCGCCAGGCTGGCCGCCGTCTACAATCGCGGCGAACCCAGCGAAGACCTGCGCGCGGTCGCCATCTGGCGGCAGTGTGACTTGAGCGACAAGGATCAGGTGGTCCGCTGCTTTTCCGATCTTTCACAGGAGCTCGGCGGGCTTGACGCATTGGTCAACATTGCCGGCAAATGGCAGGCTGGCCCTGCGGAAGAGGTTGACGAGGCCCAGATCGATTACCTCATCGGCGCCAATCTGAAGTCGGCGATCTTCTCCAACCAGGCGGCCTTCGAACTGATGAAGGCTACCGGCGGCCGCATCATCAACTGCGGGTCGGTTGAAGGCGTGGAAGGCAATCTCATCTCGCCCGTCTATGCTTCGGCGAAGGCGGCCTTGCACGGGTGGACACGATCAGCTGCCAAGAGCTGGGGCCAATACAATATCACCGTCAATTGCATCGCGCCTGCGATGTGGACGTCGGTGTACCAAAACATCCGCGACGGGATGACCAAGGAGCAGCTCGAATGGTTTGACGCGGGGCTGGCCGAGAAAATCCCGATCAAAGGCAACCTTGGTGATGCGGAAACCGACTGCACGCCGCTCATCGCTTTTCTGGCGAGCGAAGGGTCCGGGTTCATGACCGGTCAGCTGCTTGCTGTGGATGGCGGCCTTCGGATGCTCGGCGCCTGAACGGGGATATGGCAATATCCGAACGACGGGTCTGTCGGGTGCTTGGCCAGCATCGCCAATCCCAAGCCCTTCCGCTGGACCAAATCCGCCGACGATATCCTCGCTTCTATCGAGCGCTTCTGCCTCAGAAATATGCCTGAGCGAACTTCTGGTTCAGGACGCTAACGGCGTGGGGTTTCCGGGGGCATTGGTTCCACCAGCCTGCGTCCCAGCCGGTCGCGCCGGACCGCCTTACCAAGTGGTACCAGCGGGAATAGTATCTGCCGCACCCAGTGGTGCTCGCCGCCGGGGACGCCATAGCGCCAGGGGCGGCCTGCTGGAATGTGCAGGGTTCCGAATATCCGGTCGAACACCGTGAGCATCGTGTTGAAGTTGCGATAGGCCTTCCCATCCCGCCCGTAGCCGTGATGAACGTGGTGGATCCGCGGCGTCACGAAGCACAATTCAAATACCTCGACCAGCCGCGCGCCGCCTGGAACGTGTGCGATGATCGCGTCGTCCCAGCGCCAGTCGCTGTGTGTGATACCGTTCCACAGCAGCATCATCAGGAAGAACAGGCCAGCGGCCTCGATCTGGCCAAGATAGATCGCCAGCGCCGCAAGCCAGTTATAGGGGTGAACAAAGCCCCAGAAGACATTCGAGCGAAAGAGCAGGGTCACGTTCACGTAAGGCGCGGAGTGGTGCGTGCGGTGCATGCCGTAAAGCAGCTTGTGGCCGATGGAATCGTGCGCCCAACGATGAACCCAGTATTGCGCGAACTCGGCACTCACGAGCAGCACAAGGAAACTCGCCAGGATTGGCGCCCCGCTCAGCGTGCCCTTCCACTGCGGCAGGAGCAGGCCGATTACGAAAGCGGTGAGCATCGCCAGAACGGGCCGGAGCGCGAACGAACTGATGAGCGCCGAGGCGACCAGGAAGCCATCCTGTAGGCGATGGACGCCCCGGTGGCGACCTTGCACCAGTTCGGTGACAAACAGTGCGGCGACGGCCGCGAGCACCCAGGTTTGCAATGTCATGACATCCTTCTCGATCTTTCTCTAAGTATCGAGCGAGCGTCATCATATGTCTAATGCAAAGTTTTGACAAAATCGATGCATTAGAGTTATGGATGCGGAATGGATCTTCGTAAGCTTCGCCATGTCCATGTCCTGGCCGAGGAGGGCAACTTCACCCGAGCGGCTCGGCGGCTGAACCTGACCCAGCCGGCCTTGACCCGCAGTGTCCAGAGTCTCGAGACGGCGCTCTCGCTGCGACTGTTCGACCGACACGCTGGCGGCGTTCGCCCGACGGTGGACGGTGAGCGCGTGCTCGAACATGCGCGTGCCATGCTCCGGCTCGAATCGAGCTTGCGCAGTGAGGTCGGACTGTTGGCCCGCGGCGACGCCGGACGCGTCGCCTTCGGCATCGGCCCGATGCTCGTGCCGATCCTGGGGCCGGTGCTTGCGAGGGTGCTCGGCAAAGCGCCCATGCTCGAGGTCCGGGTCGAGATCGAGTCCGTACATGTGCTTGCTGAACTGTTGCTCGACAACCGTATCGATTTCTTCGTGGCGGACATCCTCCATGCCCGCACCGTGGCGGATCTGGAAGCGACCGAACTCCACGCTATCGCCGCCGGCTACTTCATCCGCGCGGACCATCCTTTGGCTGGCCGGGCGGCGATCTCCGCCGCGGATCTGCGCGCCTATCCTCTGGCCTCGCCCGCCCTCGTCTCCGGCGGCGAGGTATTGCTCGACGCGCCGGTACCGGCGATCACTTGCGAGGATTGCGCAACACTGAAACAGGTGACTCTCGCGACCGACGCGGTGATGCTGGGCATGAACCTGTCGATGCAGCCGGAACTGGACGAAGGGCGGATCGTCGCGCTCCCGGTGGTTCTGACTCCCGGAGGACACTCGCAGGTAGGTGTGGTCCAGCGCGCGGGGCGAACCCGATCGGCCGCCGCGCAACGGATCATTGCCGCGTTCGACGCCGAACTCGCTTTTCATGCGAAGACCGCAAGCGGATCTGCGTGATCAGCAGCAAGCACGAAAGCGGCGATCGCCGAATAAGCTGTCGTTCCGAGGACCAATGCGCCTCCGCGATAGCCAACATCCGTTCAGCAGCGTTCAAACAGGAAACTCGCCCGTCATAGTGGGTTAGACTGCTTCAAGTCGAAGCCTCTTGCCTTGCCACCATTGCCTATGCTCATACACCTCCAAGCCACCAAGACTGAAGACATGGGAGAGACGTGTGGGTAGAACATCCTGCTTTGGGCATCGCCAACGTGGTATGGCAAAGCCTGGGTCGGGGCCGATCCTCCGCGTAATTTTGAGAAAGTCTGCATCATGTACATGACCCAGGCGCTGCATCGCCACAGGCGCCAGTCCCCCGGCACTTGTGCCGCAAGGGACGCGATCACCGAGTTGACGTGGGCAGAGCTTGCCAACCGGGTAGCGCGCTTTGCCGGCGCCCTGGTCCGTGATGGACTTGTGCAGGGCGATCGCGTGGCCATGCTTGCGCGCAACGAAGTCGATTACATGGTCTATGTCCTGGGCACCTTCTGGGCGGGCGGGGTGATAAATCCCGTGAACTGGCGCTGGACGCCCGCCGAGATCGCTCACTCCCTGGTCGACTGCGAAACCAGGTTCCTGATCGTAAGCGAAGAATTCGCCGACCTTGTGGAAGTGATCCTGCCAGCCGCCCCTTGCGTAAAAAGAACGATTGTGAAGCGCAGCAGTCCGGGTGCGCACGCGATCGCCTATCACGATTGGCTGGCAGGTGCCGATCCGCTGTCCGACAGTTTGCGCCGCGGCGATGATTTGGCCGCGATCATGTACACCGGCGGAACCACCGGCCGGGCCAAGGGCGTAATGCTCAGTCACAACAATCTTGCCGCGTCCGTATTCGGCATGGCTCTGGCGACCGACGAACCGGCGGCTGCGCGCGTGCTTCACGTGGCCCCCCTGTTCCACATCGGCGCGCTGATGAATCTCTTTACCGGCGTTTCGGGCGGCGCGGCCAGCTACTTCCTCCCTTCCTTCGAACCTGTTTCAGTGATCCAGGCAATCGAACGGTGGCAGATCACCGAGCTGTTCCTGGTTCCCACCATGATCAGCATGGTGATCCACCATCCCGATTTCGCCTCGCATGACGTTTCATGCCTGAAGCGCCTGCGATACGGAGCGGCGCCGATCGACGAACGCCTGCTTGATGAAGCCATGGCCGCCTTCCCCGATGCCGGGTTCGTGCAAGGCTACGGCATGACGGAGCTTTCTCCCGTGGCGACGATCCTGCCGCCGGCCGATCATCTGCCGCAGAACCGTACCGCCGCCCGGCTTCGCTCCGCCGGTCGTGCAACGCCTACTTGCGAAGTGCGGGTTGTGGGTCCAGACGATCGCGAATTACCGGTGGGCGAAGTTGGCGAAATCGCCGCCCGAGGCCCGAACGTGATGCTCGGATATTGGGGATTGCCCGAGGAAACGGCCAAGGTCATCAGGGATGGCTGGATGTACACGGGCGACATCGGGATGATGGACGCTGATGGTTACGTGACTATCGTCGATCGCTCGAAGGACATGATCGTGACGGGCGGCGAGAACGTCTATTCGACCGAAGTGGAGAACGCCATCGCCACGCACGGCGATGTCGCGGCCGTCGCCGTCATCGCCGTGAAGGATATTGTTTGGGGCGAGCGCGTTCACGCCGTCATCGTGCCCAGGCGCGGTGCTTCGCCGCCCGCGGAAAGCATCGTCGAACACTGCCGTGGCACTTTGGCTGGCTACAAAATCCCGCGAAGCATGGAATTCACCGAGGAATTGCCGCTTTCAGCTGCGGGCAAGGTGCTGAAGAACATTCTTCGCGCAAAGGCATCTGCCGAGGCATCGCGGGACTAGCTGTTTGGTCCCGGAGTTTGATGGTGCATTGTTCAGCCATCAATGGAAGGATGCACTATGGGACAGATTCGACATGGGAGCGCCGGCAGGTGCTGTCAGTCCAATGCGAACTTGTCTCTGTCAGCGGCCAACAAGTCGAGTAGAGAGATTTTCATGAAGCCCATTTCCTACAAGCGCCACCGGTTTCCGCCCGATACGATCCGGCTGGCCGTGTGGCTCTATTACCGGTTCACGACGAGCCTGCGCGACGTCGAGGAGATGCTCGCCGAACGTGGCATTGACGTCACCTACGAGACCGTTCGCTGCTGGGCCAACAAGTTCGGCCCGCCCATCGCCGCCAACATTCGTCGCAGGCGCGGACGCGCTGACTCGGTCTGGCATCTTGACGAGATGGTCGTGCGCATCAATGACAAACGGCTCGACTTTGGGATGATCCCCCGGATCATCCGTCGTCTGCACTTCATGTGGTGTGCTATCGACAAGGAAGGTTCTCGACGTTCTCGTCCAGACACGCCGGAACAAGGCGGCAGCGCTGAAATTGCTCAGGGCACTGCTTAAGAACCAGGGCCGCGTACCGGATGAAATCGTGACCGATGGCCTCGCTTCGTACAAGGCGGCGCTGCGAGAGCTGGGCTGTCTCAAGTGTCACAAACCAGGCCGGTTACGAGACAACAACAGGGTTGAAAATTCCCATCTGCCGGTCCGGCGACGAGAACGAAAGATGCAGCGGTTCAAATCCCAGGGTCAGGCTCAGCGCTTCGTTTCCACCCACGGTGCCATCTGCAATATCTTCAACATCGAACGTCACCTGATCTCCCGAAAGACAATGCGCCTGTCCCGAACCTCCGCCATGGAGGAGTGGCTCACTGCGTCCGCTGCTGCGGTATGAGTTTTCAGATCGCAGTTTCGTCGCGAATTGAAAAAGTTACCCGGACAGTCCCGGTGACACCATTATCGAAACTGCGGCCTCGTCACCGTCATCAAACTCTCACGCAACCTGCTCAGGTAACCCTAACACTAACCCTAACAGCTGACCGCGCTTGAGGCGAATTGGGGCGTACAGCGACGAACACCCCATCTCCAAAAGCTCAGGATTTCCGCGGGTTTTCGTACAACGGCGAATCATGGCGAACAGGGGGCTGGCGGGCCGAAGCCGAAGAAACAGAGAACTACACTTACGCTATAGCCCTCCAAAATGCCTGATGAGAGCGACTTGGCGCTTTGCGCTAGGGGTTTTCTACTCGACGTCCGGTTTCACGCAGGATGGAATTTGCCTAGCGGCTGGCGGACGCTCCCAGCGCCGCGTCCTATCTTGCGGACGGACGGATTCGGTCGTCTATTGAATCAATGTTGGCTGGTTTCCGGTATTATCGGCTAAAGAAGACAAACAATTCGCCGGGGCGGGGATGGAAGAATGAATAAAAAAGTAAATAGGACAGTCCTCGAAACTATACTTGATTGGTCGGCTGACCGTCCACTTTGGCAGCGGGATGCGCTACGTCGAATCGTGACCGGCGGAACGCCAGATAACGATGCGGTCAATGACATCCTGGCCCTTTGTAAAAAAGAGCACGGGACTGAAGGCATTGCGGTGGAACCGGTGGTGTTGGAAGCAGTGCATTTGCCGGCTGCTCCCGTCGGAGGCGAGTCGATAGCGTTAGCCAGTGTGGGAGATATTACTGGTGTGAACCAGCTTGCCCCCGGCCAGTTCCTGTCATTTGAACCGGCAGGGATCACAATCGTTTACGGGCCTAACGGGTCCGGCAAATCCGGCTACGGACGCGTGCTCAAGCGAACCTGCCGCGCGCGTAAGGCGGGCGAGATCATGCCCGATGCGTATAACTCGGCCCCCGCCAGCAAGGCGACAGGCATCTTTTCGATTCTCAAGGACGGTGTAGCCGCGCCGCCTGTCAGTTGGACCGACGACGGCAAACCGGATGCGGTGCTGTCCGCTGTCAGCGTCTTCGACCGGGATTGCGGCTCCGTGCATGTTCAGGAAAAGAACGAAGTAGCGTTCAGGCCCTTCGGCCTCGATATTCCCGACGACCTCGCCGGTGTCTGCCAGGCGCTCAAGCATAAACTGGGTGCTGAAGAAACCCAGCTCAATGCGGTCCGCGACCCGGTCTTCGAGAAGGCGACTTGGAACCCGGCCACGCCGGTAGGCGCGATCATGTCGGCATTGAGTCACGATAGGGACCTGACCTCGCTTGAGAAGCTTGGTGAGATGACCGCCGACGAGCGGGCACGTCTGGCACGCCTTGACGAAGACCTGCTGAAAAACCCGGCGGACGCTGCTGCCGAACAGAGGCTTTTTGCTGGCAATGTTCGGCAGCTGATAGCTACCCTGGACAGGATTGCCGCCGCATACGCGGATGAAAAGTTGGCCGGGATGAAAACGCTGGCGGACGCAGCACGGGGCAAGCGCGCGGCAGCCGATCTTGCCGCGCGCGAGACCTTTGACGGCCTTGCCATTCCCGGTGTCGGCGGGGAAACATGGCGGGCGCTGTGGGAGGCCGCCCGCCGCTATTCGGAACAAACCGCCTATCCCGGTGTGCATTTCCCTCCTACAGGTGACGAGTCCTGCGTCCTGTGTCATCAGGTGCTAGACGCGGATGCCAGGGATCGGCTGGGGAGCTTCGAGGCATTCGTTCGTGCTGACGCGGAATCACAAACGGCGCACGCCGAGCAGGACTATTCTGAGGCCCTTGCCGCGTTCACCGCACGGCAGCCGGACGTGCGCGTGATTGCGCAGGCACGGCAGCGCATCGCACTTCAGAACCCCGGCCTTGCCCGTAAGGTTTTGCGCTTTGTCGCCAGCGCGGATTTGCGTCGCCTGAAATGCCTTCGCGCCCTTTCGACGGCCGATGCGCTGGTCTTGCCGCCGTTCTCGCCATCCCCAAAAGCGGAGTTGGAGGCGTTGGCGGCCACGCTGGAAGCCTACGCTGCGGAACTTGACGAAGCCGCCGACGCTGAGGGCCGCGACCGGCTGATCCTCGAACGCGACTCATTGAGGGACCGGGCGGCGGTTTCGGACTTGCTTGAAATCGCAAAGAAAGAGGTCAAGCGCCTTGATGACCTGCGCACTGTCCGCGCCTGCATAGCGGACACGGCAACCAACGCCATCACCAAGCTCGGCAACGATATCGCCGACAACGTCATCACCCCGAAAATGCGTGACCAGTTCCAGTCCGAGATCGTTCGCCTCGCAGCGGAGAAAGTGCGGGTGGAAATTGTGCGCTCGGGCGGGCAGTACGGCTCCCCTAACTACCAGGTGCGCCTCTTCGCCAACCCAAAAGCCAAAGTCCATATGGTCCTGAGCGAGGGCGAGCAAACCTGTGTGGCACTCGCTGCGTTCCTCACCGAACTGGCGACGGCCCATCATAAATCTGCGCTAGTGTTTGACGACCCGGTGACATCGCTCGATCATCGCTGGCGCGAAAAGGTGGCGGAGCGGCTCGTCGAAGAATCCGCAACGCGCCAGATTATCGTCTTCACCCATGACATGGTGTTCGTGAACGACCTTAACGACAAAGCGGTCCGCGAAGGTGTGCCCATGAAGCTTGTCAGCCTGTCGCGCGGGCCTGCCGGGACGGGCATGGTCACGGACGGCCTGCCTTGGCAGCACGCCGGTATTCGCGACCGGATCGACAAGCTGGAAAAGGCGGCGCGAGAGGCGCGCAAACTTTATGACGCGAACGATGAAGAAGGATACCGGGACGCGGCGGTGAAAATCTATGACCGGCTGCGGGCGACGTGGGAGCGCGGGCTGGAAGATGTTGCCTTTGCCGGGGTCATCCACCGCCACCGGGACTATATCGACACCAAGAACCTCAAACGGGTGACGGTCATTGAAGACGCGGATGTCGAAACGTTCCGCAAGAACTTCAAGAAGTGCAGCGACCTTGTGGACGCGCACGACCCGTCGCGCGCACGAGACGGCGTAGTGCCGCCGCCCGATGACATCCTTGCCGACATCAAGACCCTTGCGGATTGGGCGGAATCGATCCGGGTCCGGCAGAACGCCTTGCCGTGACCAAGCTCGCTCGCCCTGAATGCTTTTTGCCAGGGATCGTGACCCCGCATGGGTGGAGACGGCTTGGCTGGCTCCCTAGAGCCGTTTCATCCGGCGGCGTAGAGCCCGGTCCGCGAAGCGGAGGCACCACGATCCGGGCAGCAGCATGTGTCAGCGAAATCAGATGCTTCACAGCAGTCCGACGACCCTGTTGGTCGCCACCGTACCGAGGCGAAAAAGCGTCTGACGCTGCGCCGACGCCTGCCGCCATGAACGGGCCAAGTCGGATTCCCAAGGAGTCACGATCAGCTCGAAGGAACCGTTGGTCAGGCGGCGGAACATGACCGCTGTGTCGGCATAATCGAACCCGCCCTGTGCGGCAGTCGGCAGGTTCATCCGCTCCATCTTGTTATTGCCATGCCAGGTCAGTCGCCGGTCGTTCCACACGCGCGCCCCGCTGCGAAGGACGGGCTCACCGATCGTCAGGTTATGCGGATAGTCGTATTGGTCGAACACGAAGCCGAAGAACCGGTGTCCGCCGCGCGGCAGCTCCAGCTGGTTGCTCGATCCGCCCTGTAGGGCCTCGCCATGGACCCACATGGCGGCATAGTCGGCGGGATTGATCGCGCCTGTTTCAATTGCGACGCGGAACAAGGGCAGCGCGGCACCCGCCACCGGTGCCGGTGCTGCGACAGGCTGCACTTCCTGCTCGATTTCGGGCGGCGGCGGCTGGGCCTGGCGCAGGGCGGTATAGGCCGCCAGCAAGTCGTCGGTGAGAGCAGTCGTTTCGAAGCGGGCCTTGTCGAAGGCTTCATCGGCATCGGCGCGCGCAATACCCTGCTGTGCCCATGCCGCCTCTGTATTGACGCTAAACCCGCGGCTGGTCAGGTTCGCCGAGCCGACCAGCATGCTGCATGTCTGGGGATCGGTGCCAAATACGTAGAGCTTGGGATGAAAGGCGCGCTGCGGCATGAGCGAGCCCTGCGCCAGCCTCTGCGCGCCGGACATCAGAACGGTGGCGTTCGCCAGCCCGCGCCAATGCTGTAAGGCTTGAGGTTCGGTAAGGCCGAAATCAAAAGATGTCACAAGGGTTTTGGGCATCGCCGCGAACGCGGCCGGCCCAATGGCATTTGCGACGGCAGACAGCAATATATTCGCGCCGCCGAGCGTGACATATGCGGACGCTGCGCGGATATCGATGGCTCCCGCCGCGACCATATCAACGAGAGCATTGCGCAGGCGCGCCGGTTCTGCGGCGTTCTGGACGATCAGCATGGCGGGGCCTGCATCGCGCTGCCGCTCCCGCCGGATGGCGCGGTGGATGCACCGGCCAGCGCCGACTGCGCCAGTGTTTCAAGCTGCGCCAGAAGCGGCGATGCTTCAAGCAGCGTGCGCAATTTGCGGCGGCGCGCCGTCAGTGCCTTGACGGGATCGGCCAGATAAGGGTCCGTCGTGCAGTGGCCATCTGCTAGTATGGCAATATCCTTGGCAAGGGCCGCGATCTTCTGATGATCGCCGTTTCCGGCATCGTATGCGGGCATCATTCTGTATGGCAGCGTGTGGAGATGCCGTTCGCCGAAATCTCCCTTCGGGTTGAACGCGAGGGTGGCGTTGGTAAGGGCCATGCTGTTGAGCATGCCGACCTGATACCAAGCCTCGTCTGCGTCCGCCACGACCTTCCAGTAGAGGGTTTGATCAACGACAAGGTCCTGAGCCTGCGCGACCGGAACGCACGCCGCGCATATGATCTTGCCGCCGGCACCGGCCAGAATGAGGTACCCCGTCGTCCCAAAGACTTGCTTGGAGAGCTTGCCCCGTTCATCGATGCGCTGCTGGAGCGATTTACCTTTCCCCACCGTTTTGAGCTTCTGGTTGATCGCGGCGAAGCGCCGCGCGGTCTGGGTGAAACCCTGCCGGCGGATTTCGGCCTCGTCGAGAATGCTCCAAGGTCCGCCCGCAGCGCGCAGCGCCGGCAGAGCCAGCGGCGCGCGATGGACACCGAGCACGAACGGCAGCAGGTTTTCCGACTGGGCCATGCGGAAAATAAAACGCGGTGCGACATGGCCGGGGAAGCGGTCCGTCGCCATTTCCTTGGCTGACTTGATCGTAAACCCCCATGCGGAAGCGCGGGTCGGCGTATCGACGCGAAACTCCCCGCTCGCGTTCTGGACGATGTCCACGCAGACGGCCGTGCGCGGCATAAGGTCGGCCCCCTGCTGCGGCAGATCGCCGCCACCGCCGGCCACGGCTGAACCGCCGCCCGTTTCGAGCACCCAGGCGCTGCGCGTCGAACCGATAGTGCGAACCGAAAAACCTGCGGCATCCAATCCCGCGTCGGTCGCCACAAAGCCGCTAAACGTGCTTTGTGGAAGCCCGGTCGTATTCGCTCTTTTGTGACCGACCAGCGCCGCGCCGGGATATTTGAATGTTCCGGGCGCGACCTGCCAGATTTCGGCGATGTCGAACGGCACCGGACGGTCGCTTGTCAGGAAATCATGCTGCCTAAGCCTTTCGTGGTGGGTGCCGTTCAGCACCGTGCCGGGTACAAGGCAGGCGACGCAGGCATCCGGTCCCAAATAACGGTCGATGGCATGAAGCAGGTGCATCGTGCCCAGCTCAAGATGGAGAAAGGACTGTCCTGCGGGCTGGATGCCGTAGAGTTTCGCCCGGCCTTTCAGCAAGTCCCGGTACGGATTGTCGGCCAGCCCGCTCATGGCAAGCCATGGCGGATTGGACACAAGCCCGTTGAAGTGGCCGGTAAGAAGGCCCGGCCTGTAGGTATTGCGCAGGATGAACGCCCAGATGCCGTTGCGCTCGGCAACAGCCAGTTCAGCCATGCGATGCGCCAGCGGGAACAGCGCATCGGAAAGCTGTTTGTAAAGCTCCGGCGACAACGTGATCCCGAACGCCGCGATCGTGCCGTCGAGAAAACTGTCTGCGTCCGCCTTTGTAAAATCCGCGACGGTTCCGCGCCGCTGCGCATCACGCGCCTCGTCATAGGCCCAGTCCACGATCCGGTCGAAAAACTCCCGGTACGTTGGCTGCACCAACGCTGTCGGTAAATGTACGGTCGTGCCGTCAAGCGATACCGGAATGGTATCGCTTTCGCCGACCAGCGGAACTGACGCGGAAACCGGCGTGACGGCGAACAGCGAGTCCGCATGATAGACCGGGATGACGATGGGCTTTGTCGCCGCCTTGATCTCAGCCGAGAGGCTGACGACCCAAGTTGTCTTGGCGAGACTGACGGCCAGCGGGTCGATGTCGAAGCCGGTTGCTACGTCTTCAAGCTGTTCGATGGTGGAAAAGCCGAACCGGATCCGTGTGGCCTTTATGATTTCCGCGAGCATCGTACCGGATCCGCAGCACATATCGACGATCCGGGGGCTTTCCCCGTTCGGGAGGCCGTCGATGCAACGGTCGGCAAGCAGACGGGCGAGCCAGTGCGGGGTCCATTCCTGGCGAGCAGCTTGCGCTGGCTGCGGCGCGCGAGCTGCGCCATAAAGCGGCCGAACAAATCCTCTTCGGGATACCATCTGAAATCGTAAGCATAGAGATCGCGCTGGAGGTCGCGGGCCACTGCAACAAGCCGGTCAATGTATGACGGGCTGAGAAGCCAGCCGAAATAATCCTGCTCAACCACGTTCTCCAACTGGAAATTGTTGCGGAAGAATTCGCCGTTCAAGATTGCCTTCAGTTCGTCGTCCGTGCTCAGCACCGCCTTGCCTGTCAGCACGTTCGCGCTCAGAAGCCGCGCGAGAAGGGTCACGTAAGCTTCATCGACATACGCGGCGGTGCGGAAAGTTCCTGCCGGCCCCTCCAGATGATCGACGAACTGCGACCAGAGATCGGTGGCAAGGTCCGCCGACGGATCGGCCTTGCGTTCCTCGTCCACCAGCAGCGACAAAGGCCCCGCGCTGCTCTTATATGCGGCAGAGTCCATGCCAAGGTCGGAGGCGAGGAATTCGGACCGCAATGGCCGCGACTGTTCGCGCGCCAGATGCTTTTTGATAAAGCCGCCGAGCTGCTCAGCGGACAGTACGCTGTCATCGGGCAGCTTGAGTTCGTCGATAACAACGAGCGCGATGTCGGCAGCGGTGCAGGACGATGGATCGACCCCCGCTGCAAGTACGGCATCATAGGCGTACCATTCGACCGTATCTGACAATACGCCCCGGACCGTTGAAACCGGCGTGCCCGCACGGACAAGTCCCGCCGCCTGCTCCTGCACCTGCGCGTAGCCGGTATCGCGCTTGGCGGTGTTGCGCAGGTCGGATTCGTACTCAATCGTAGTCGAACCCACCAGATTGTCGATGAACCGGGATGCGGCCTTGCCTGATCCCGTGCCCACCTTGGTATGGGCTTCCGTTCCTTCGGTGTAGTTGTTGATCCAAGTCTCGTGCGCGGTGTCCGGGAACATAAGCCGCAATCGCCCCTGGAACTCGCTGCGCAGCACCGCCTCGACATGACCGGCATCCCGCAGCATGCGGCTGCGCGCGATAGTTTCACGAATGCGGGCAATATCAGCTGTCATGGACTGTCCTTTGACGGGCGGCGCACGCAGCCTCAAGGCGAGAGTCGATATGGCGCGCTACTTTCTTGAGGTCGTTTTCATTCATACCAGGCAACGAAGCGGCCAGGATGAACATATCGATCTGGTGCCGGGCTGACGGCACGCCCGTAGCCAGCTGCTGTCCGAGCGCGGCAAGTCTCTCGCAGTCGCGGTGCGATAAAACGGGAATCGGCACCTGACGGATGTGCGTCGCTTCGAGTTTGAGCGCGCCGCCGCCAAGCGGCGTGCCGGCGGCTTCCATTGCCGCCCTGCACCAACTGCTGTGGAACAGGGCATAGAGCGCATGTGCTGTCCACTGCCTTTGCTCCGCCCACAGCGTTGAGAAGTTGGCATCAATCAGGACCGGCGGCTGCGTGTTCAGCGCAACGGCCGGTGTGCCGTGATTGATGCGCGGCGTAAAAATCGCGGGCAGATGGCGCGCGGTGAAGGCCGGCAGCATGTACCAGAAGCGCGGCACGTCGCGGCCGTTGGCGGGCTGGCGGACATTGGTACGCACGGCCGTGAGATCGGGAATGAACCGTGCCGGCTCTTTCGGGTCCGGCGCAGTCCGGGCTGCCAGACGTACGAACGAAGCGAGCTCGGGCGGCATGACGCCGGGCGTAGACACGCGCCTCTTACGATAAGCCTCCACCGCTTTTGCGACGAGCCTCTGATCTTCCGGCAGAACCCAATCAGACAAATCAAGCGCGCGCGTGGCCGGAACGCGCCCATTCGCAAAGGCTTGCATATCCGCCTGACGGTGAAGAACGGGGCGCAGCGCCGCCACAGGAACGCGGACTTGCATGTTCTGAAAGCTGTCCGACGCTTCGACGGTGACGGTTTGGCCCTCTTCGTCACCGGCCATGGTCACATAGAAGAAGCGGTTACAGCCCGAACGCAGCCCCTGGCTGACCCGGATACCCGCCTGTTCAAGTGTCTGGAGGTGCGCCGGTGCCGCGCCGGGCGGCAGCATGTCGCGCAGTCCTTCTGGCATCACCGCAGGCCTTACGCCCCCGGCGGAAAATAGCGGCAGCGCATCGCCCCTGTTTTCGGCCTTCTGAAACCAGCCCTTGCGTTCAAGGCGCTGCTCCAGCGTGCGCCATTCCTCATCCAGCGCAAAGGGGCGGCGCTCAATGCCCGGCACGTCCCCGTTCACCGCGCCGGCCCATGCCGCAAAGTCCCGCTCCGGTTCCGAACCGGGAAAGGCACCGCCCACAAGCGACTCTCCGTCCGCAGCCGCCGGTGCAACTTGCAGCCAGGTTGCGGTCGGCAGGGGCGACCGGGCTGACACAGGCGCTTGCGCCTCGTCCCATGAAAGCCGCCGCGCGATGACAAGATGCGTGCGCACCAGCGCATCGGAAAACCAGCCTGGCTGG
Organism: Rhizorhapis sp. SPR117; assembly: GCF_021742065.1. The sequence goes on along the minus strand of NZ_JAKKIE010000021.1, from coordinate 5,232 downwards.
GTATCGGCAACGATATATTCAAGGCGAAACGCGCGCAGCAGCAGGTAGCGGACGACATCGGCATAGTCGCGCGAACGCCAGGTGGCGGGAACGACAAGGGCCAGGCGGCCGCCCGGCCGTGTCAACAGGGCGGACAGGAGCCAGGCCGGTACGGAAAGATCGGCAAGGCCCGAATAGCCGTCAACCAGCGCCTGCCAGAGCGCGCGCTCGCCACCGATCATGCGCGCATCAACAATCGCGGACAGGCCTCGGCGCACGTCACCGACACCGGCACCGTTCCCGTTTTGCGATTGGTATCTCACATAGGGAGGATTGGTGATGACGAGATCGTAGCAGGGCGTATCCAGCGCCGCGATGGCGGCAGGGTCAAAAGCACTTCCCGTGAGAATATGGCTGCTCTCCGCAGCTTCGTCCGCCTGCAAAGCCGCCATCCTGCGACCGCAGAAGGCGGCTGTTTCGGAATCAAGCTCTATGCCGTCCAGTCGGCTGAGCCGAGCTCCCCGCGCCTGCGCCGTCAATGCGGCCGCATCAAGCAGGTCGCCGTGCCCGGCCATCGGATCGATCACCGTGCGCGCGCCGGAGTCGAGCGCTAGGTGCGCGAGAAGCGCCCCCAGCGGCAACCCGGTAAAGAACTGCCCCAACCGTTTGCGTTGAGCCGACGGCAGGCTTTCCTCAAAGGACCGCGCCGAGGACCTGATCGCGCCAACTGCGTCAGTCGCCGGCACTGCATAGAACTCCGGGCAGCGGCTGTTCTGCATACCAGCGATAGAAGACGTCCGCGTCGAGCGGGACTTGCTGATGATGGCTGAGGAAATGCGTCACGAGGCGGGAGTAAAGCCTCTGCGCCGTCGCTTCGGCCGGGTCATGCGCGGCGGTCGCCGCGCGGTGAAGGGCCGTTGCGACCGTCCATATACATTCGTCCGCTCCGGTCTTGCTTTCGATCCGGGCCTCGGCATTGCGACGGGGCCCCAACAGGAGCACGGGATCGCCGCGCACGGCTCCTTCCGTTGTTACCTGTTTGAAGCTGCCCTGCTTCTTGTCGAGAACCCCCGCATACTCCACGTCAAAACCCGCATCCTGGTAGGCGCGCTGCAAGGCGTTCCAGACTTCGGCAGATGCGGAATGAAACACCATCGTGGCTTTGCCGGACGGCTTCAATATCCGGCGGGCCTCGCTGAACGACCGGGTTAGCAGATCCCGGTACTCGTCAATGGCCTTGCCTTGGTCCGGGCTAACGATGGCTTCATCCGTGCGGTCGGTGAAGGTCTTGAGCCAAGCCTCGTTTATAAAACTGAGTTCGGCATAGGGTATGTTGGCTCCGAAGGGCGGGTCCGTGAACACGTAGTCGATACTGCCGGACGGCAGCGCGACAGCGCAGCTGGAGCCGTGGACGACTTCGACCTTGCCGCTGCCGCCGTGGATTGTCTCAAACGCCTGCGCAATCGTTGTCAGCTTGCGCCGCAATCCTGCAAAAAAATTCTTTTCGACGGGAAGGCCGCTGACATAGAGCACGCCGGGCTGTGCGCTGGTGACGACTAGGTCTTTCTGGCCGGACTTCGCCACGACGCGTGTCATGATCGTGCCGTGCGCCGCGTTATAGCTGAGCAGCCAGAAGCGCAGCCCTTCGCGGAGCGCGCCGCGATAGGATTCCACACGCTCCCACATGCGGGCGAAGACGATGAGATTGCGCCGCGTGTAGAAGTGGTGAACGTGCGTAATGCCCTGATGGTAGCCTTTTCGGTAGAGATCGCCCCAGGGGATCAACGTCTGCGGGACGCATGACGGGATCGGCTCCGCCTCAATCTTCTTGATAAGCGTCAGGTCGGCGGCCGTTGCCGGGCGCGACCAGCGTTTTTTCCCGGTCGAACCATAGACGCGGGCCATCGCGCGTCCGCGCAATGCGCGCTGCTCGCCCAGCACATCATCCTGTTCCTGCACCGTCACCCGCTGCGCATGATCCAGCGGCGCTTCATGGCGGCATTTCGGGCAGGAGAAGGTGGAGGAAATCTCCGCCGGATCGAGCGAAACGCAAGCATCCCACAAGGTGACAGAGCTGCGGCAACCGGGGCAGCGCAGCTTATCGCTCCAGATCAGGTGACGAAGGGAGCCTTTCGCGCCGGAGGGATCGCGCGCCTCATACATCCAGCCGTCTTCGCTCTCCCCGGCCGCCAGGACATCTTCGGCGGCCTTCCTGAACGCGGCAGGATCGGGCGGATTGGTCAGGGTCCGGCCGACAAACGAGCCGAGCGCGCCCAGCTCGTAGAGAACGGCATTGCGGGCACCCCACTGCACGTCAAGACCAAGGCGGATCGCTTCGGCGCGCAATTCCTCGGTTGGCCGTTCACAAAGCAGCGCGGCGAGGCCGGTCATCCCGCTGCCTCCGAACCCGTCAAACACGGTGTCGCCAGGTTTGGTATGGGCGGCGATATATAGGGCAATCGCCTCCGGGGAAATCTTTGTCGGGTACGGAAAGGCCCCGTACAGGGCACCGGTGCGCTTTGCCGCCAGCGGCTGGCGGTAGAGGGCATCCAGAGATTTGGCGGGCATCGCCGGCGCTGCCTTGAGCGGCCTGGTCGCGGTGTGAAGCATCTGTTCGTTTTCCCCCGGCATTCTCATTTGTTTCATGTCCGCTCCGGTGCCGCTGCCCGCTTGTCCAGAGCCGGCCGCCGCACAGCCCGTGCGGGCTGCTCGTGTCGCCGCAAATATTCATGGATGGCACGCCGCACGACCCAGGACACGGATACGTCGTCCTTTTCGGCGAGCGTGTTCAGCATGTCATAGTCTCCGGACGTGACGCTGACGGTGACACGGGGGCCGAGTTTTTTTGATCGATCACTCATGGCAGACCTGCTAATGTTCCCCTATTGTTCACTTTAGCGAGATGTGATTCTAAATGCAACATACTGCATCACTTTGACTCGCGAGAACAGCGATTTTCCGGCGGCTGATAGAGTATGTATTGCTAAGGGCGTTGCCCTCGCGCCAGCAAGGTAAGTGGAACCGTCCGGGGCGGTATCCCCAGCCTTCCGCGCCCCAAGGGGCTTGTGCAGGCCGGGTGATCCCCCTCCACCCCGACCGCCCTTGCTGTTTGCTACCCCAGTCTCGGCGACGGCCAGAAGGTCAGGCGCGGCGTTCCGCTTCGCTGACCTTCAGACCCAAGGATCAGAGACATGACCAACGTATCCGATAGCAATCCCCGCATCTATATCGCCTGCCTTGCCGCCTACAATAACGGCTATCTGCATGGTGTTTGGATCGAGGCGGATCAGGACGCCGACGCGATCAGGGACGAGATAGCGGCGATGCTCGCGCGGTCCCCCATCGAGAACGCGGAGGAATACGCCGTCCATGACTATGAGGGTTTCGAGGGCGTCACCATCAGCGAATATGCCGGCATCGACAACGTGGCGCGGATGGGCGCTTTCATCGCTGAGCACGGCGCACTAGGTGCGGGCCTGCTGGAGCAATTCGGTGGCGACATGGACCAAGCCGAAACCACCTTGCAGGACTGCTATCATGGTCAGTTCGCCAGCCTTGCCGACTACATGGAGGAACTGACCACCGAGAGCGTCACGATCCCCGAGGCCCTGCGCAGCTATGTCGATTGGGATGCGATGGCCTGCGACGCCGAGATGGGCGGCGACCTGTTCACCATCGAGACGGCGCACGGCGAGGTGCATGTGTTTTCCAACAGGTGAAAGCCACATCGCCTTGCCCGCACTCTTGCGGGCGGGCGTATCGTAGAATCACGGAGCTGATGTTAAGAAGAAAACAACTAATAATGATCGGGTTATCCGCTCAAGGTATCTGCTTTGAGCGGCTTCTATATTTCCAGAAATATTTGAATCTCTCTGATCCGGGCGTTGCCTCGCACGCCCCGGATTTGGGAGGTGACGCCATGCTTAGCATCGACTGGCGCTTGCCGGCGGCATATAGGTACGCGAAACACATTCCGACCGCCGGTTTCGCTTGGGAATACTTGCGCCGGAATGACGATTATCGTCAGGACTTCCGCACCATCGCCCTGACCGGACGACCGACCGGCCGCGACCTAAAAGCGTTCGCGGATCGCTGGGGGTTGCGATTTCCCGTGCGATCCCGACACGCCGCATGATCGGCCGCCACCAATCTGGAGTCCGAGCCTTCAACCGCAAGCCGTGATGCTGTCGCCGGTTGCCAACAACGACAGTGATACCGAACCGATACTGACGCTTGCCCATCTCGATGGCCTCGACCTGCGACGCGCCGCCGATGGCTGGCACGGCATATGGCAGGTGGATGGCGTCGCGCATCAATTCTGGCTACCCGAGACGATGCCAGACGCCGCCGCGTTTTATGCCGTCACGCTGCTGATGGATGCTTTTCTGGAGCTGCGCGCTCACGCCGCGCGCCGCTTCTGGCGATCCATCAATGGTCGCGCACCCGGTCCAGATTTCCGGGCGGTCCCCGCCCAACTCCGGCAATGGCATATCCTGTCCCTGCGCGCGCTCGACGCCCGACTGCGCGGTGAAAGCTATCGCACCATCGCCGAAGTCCTGCTCGGCTTTCGCGGCACTAAGGAGGACTTCGAGAGCGATCCGAGCAAGAACAAATCCCGCCGGCTGGTGGCGCACGGTATCAGGATGATGCGCGGCGGCTACCGCCTGCTGCTCCACTATCCGATCAAGCCCGGCAAGCGTTGATCGCGCGGGCGTTGCCCTCACGCCCTATTGGCTGCCGCCTGTTCCAGAATCTTCCGATAGCCCTCACGCGAAAGCCATTGCGCGCGTTCGAGATGGCTTTGCCAGCAACGATAGGTCCGAAGTTCCTCGGCCGCCGGATCGCGGTGTAGCACGATTTGCGCGACTTCCTTCCAATCCGCGCCTTCCGCCTTAGCGTCGAGAAGGCGCAGATAAGTTACGAAATGCCGCTCGTCATAGACGGTTATGGTGTCTCCGGCTGGCGCTTCATCATCCACATCGGGATCGAGTTCGACGGGAACCCGCATGGCCACTCCCTTTCATCCCGGAAGAGCCTTGCTTGCGGTGCGCCCCCGCAAATGGCCCCTCTGACCTGGTGATCGGGGAGTTAGTAACCGTGACTAGACGGCCCCATGACCTTTAGAGTCCTCTTGGAGGAGGAACCCCTCCGACTTCAGTCGGATACTGGCTTTAGCCTTAGACTCGGCCAGTAGCCTGTAACCTCGGAAAAAAGGGAACAGCCCGAAGGGCGAAAGTTCCCTTTTTTCCGAGG
>NZ_JAKKIE010000209.1 GCF_021742065.1 Rhizorhapis sp. SPR117 | reverse complement strand
CCATTATTCGCGAGACCGGCGCGGCGAGCATCCCATCCACCACCTGACGGGCTATGGCGGCATCCTCCAGGCCGACGAGCTTGCCGATGCCGCGCACCAGCTCAAGCGGCGGCGGCGCACCACACCCGTCATCTCGCCGATCGCGCTCGAAGCGGTGAAGCGGATCGACGCGATCTTCGAGATCGAGCGCGCCATCAATGGACGGAACGCCAGGGAACGGCTTGCCGTGCGCCAGGAACTCGCCGCGCCGCTGGTCGCCGAGCTTGAGCGCTGGATGAGAGACCAGCGTTCGGGCCTCGCTCGCCACAACCCTGTCGCCGGCGCCATCGACTATATGCTCAAGGACTGGAGCAGCTTCACCCGTTTCCTCGATGACGGTCGGATCTGCCTGACGAACAATTGCGCCGAACGAGCCCTGCGCGGTGTGGCTCTCGGCAGAAAGGCGTGGCTATTTGCCGGTTCCGACCGCGGCGGCGACCGCGCCGCGTTCATGTACACGCTCATCACCACCGCTCGGCTCAATGACATCGACCCACAAGCATGGCTCGCCGATGTCCTCGCCCGCATCGCCGATATCCCACAGCAGCGGCTTAACGAACTGCTTCCCTGGAATTGGCAAACCGGGCGGCCGTCGATCGCTGAAGCGGCCTAAACCGCGGCCTTCAACGAAGGGATACAGATAATCGTTCAGAGAAGCTATGGGGCGAACGGCGGCGGCATGGCACCACCGTCGTTCGATAGAAGCGATAGAGGTGCCCCATGACCCAGGCAAACGATCTAACCTCTCTTATTCACCGGGCGACTGCGTGATGGCGTAATCCGGGACGGGGGCGGCAGGCGGAGGCGGCAAGCGC
>NZ_JAKKIE010000208.1 GCF_021742065.1 Rhizorhapis sp. SPR117 | reverse complement strand
CCGCATCGCGGGACATACAAATACTAGGGTCACTTCTCGATGAAAATCCCGGGTCAACTCTCAGCGGTAATCAACAGTCAGGGTAAACACCCAGTGCCAATGTGCTCGCTTACCGTCATGGCGATAGTCCATTCGCCAATATCGGCCGCCATTAGGACGCACCAGTAGATAAAGGGCCTTGCCCATCTCCCACCTTGTAGGGCTTGGCCTGCGGCTTGAGTCGGCGGATCGCGGTATCTGTGAGCATGACGGTATATGCTCCTTGTCGGGATTTTGTACCGACAAGATACCGTCAAATTCAAAAGCTTGCAACGGATCGGTGCGGTCGCGCCCGGAAGATATACCGTCATAATTACCTGAAATCAGGCATTTTCTGGATGATGGTGGATGGCTGCGGAAGGGCTACTGGTGCCCGGGGACGGGATCGAACCGCCGACACTGCGATTTTCAGTCTCCCCTTCTGGAATTCCGGGCGATACCGTGGAATACCATAATCGCCTATATTCAGTTAGTTATGAGACTTTAAACGAATTTCGCTATCCGCAATATACCGGGAATTTCCGTGTAATTCCGTGCCTGATTACACACAAATTACACGCAAGACCCGACATTCGAGTTTGATATAAGGGGCTATCAGGGAGTGATTTGAATCGTATTATTTAAATCGTATCCAATTTACAGTTAAAGCTACACAAATAAGCGCCGTCGATTCCATGAATAGTATCATTAAAGTCATCAATCTATAATGAGCCATTATCGAAAAAGGAGAAATTATATATTCATTATTAAGAGTCCTCTTGGAGGAGGAACCCCTCCGACTTCAGTCGGATACTGGCTTTAGAGTCCTCTTGGAGGAGGAACCCCT
>NZ_JAKKIE010000207.1 GCF_021742065.1 Rhizorhapis sp. SPR117 | reverse complement strand
GGGAAACGTACGACATTCAGCATACAGTTTGCGTCACGCCACGGTTGCCTATCCCTGGCATCCGCTCTTTGGAATGATGGTGCAGATCGCGCATCATCGGCGCGGGAAGCAGAGGCAGCTGAAGGCAATTCTCAGCGACCTCGCGCCGGGCTATTCGCGGGAAGCGCCGAACTGGATGTTCGATGCCAGCTTTTGCGCTGGCATGGCGTCCGGGCCACCTGAGGTATGCATCGAGAGCTTACAGGAACTTGCCGGGCTGTTGGCGGGGTTGGGCAAGACTCGCAAGCGTCGTGCAGCATCCTCTCCTTCCAACACGAAGGAGAGGCGCCGTGCCGAGAAGAAGCTTTGGAGATCGAAGTCAGCTCAAATTCAATCTGGACAAGCCCCTGCCGCCGGTCTCGGCGCCGAGGACGAAGGGGCTGGTGGAGGTTCTCGCCGACCTTCTTCTCGAGGCGATGGGACTTCCATCGTCGGCGATCCCGATGGTCAAGGGAGGCGGTGATGACAAAGATCACGCCTGATCACCTGGCTCGTACGGCGGTGGTGTATGTCCGCCAATCCACCATGGCCCAGGTTATGGGCAATCTCGAAAGCCAGCGACGCCAATATGAATTGGCGGAGTCGGCGACAGCCGCGGGCTTCGGCACGGTGACGGTTATCGACGATGATCTCGGGCGATCCGGCTCGGGGAGCGTCCATCGTCCTGGCTTTGAGCGCCTTGTCGCCCTTGTCTGTTCGGGCGACGTCGGCGCTGTTTACTGCATAGAGGCTTCCCGGCTGGCGCGAAACGGGCGCGACTGGCATCATCTGATCGACCTATGCGCGCTGACTGGGGCGTTGGTGATCGATCTCGACGGCGCATACGATCC
>NZ_JAKKIE010000206.1 GCF_021742065.1 Rhizorhapis sp. SPR117 | reverse complement strand
CAAAACGCCCCAGAGCCCACGCAGGCGCCGGACACGACCGCGCCTCCGCCTTCTGAGTCCGGCAATGCGGAACCGGCCGTTTCGGGCAATGCGGAACCGGCGGCTGAGCGGAATAACGGCTTGACCGACATCGTCGTGACCGCACGTCGACGCGAGGAGCGATTGCAGGACGTGCCCGTCGCGGTCACCGCCATCGGCGCCGGAGCGTTCGAGAAGCTGTTTGCGAGTACCTTCGCTGACGTCGACAAGGTGGCGCCTAACGTGAAAATCGACACGCTCCTGTCGAGCGTGATCAACACGCCGGCAATGACCATCCGGGGGATCGGAACGGTAGATGGCGACAGTACCGTTGATCCCGCCGTTCCCGTTGTCGTTGACGGCTTTACTTATGCGCGTCTGGCGGGCTCGATGCTCGATCTGTTCGACGTGGAGCGGATCGAGGTTTTGCGCGGTCCGCAAGGGGCTCTGTTCGGCATGAACACGATCGCGGGCGCGATCAACATCGTCACGCAGAAGCCGACCGGTGAGTTCGGCGGCAAGGCTCAGGTGAGGATCGGAAACTTCGGGCGGCAGGACGTGCGCGCCAGCCTCGACTTCCCGATTGTGCCGGGCTTGCTTGCCGGCAAGATCTCCGTTCTCAGCTCTAAATCCGACGGTGCCTGGTTCAACCTGGCCACCAATCAATCGATTGGCGGTGATAATACTTTCGCAATCCGGCCAAAACTCCTGTTCACGCCAGACGAGGCGCTCGAGATGGTCCTCACGGCTGAGATCATTCGAACAAGGGCCGGAATCGTGCCATTCAGCAATTTCTCGACACCCGGTCAGAGTGTTTACCAGCTAGTCACCTGAATCCGAAGTTCGCTTCATTGTTTTCTGGCAGAAGCGTTTGACGGCGGCGAGGATCTCGTCGG
>NZ_JAKKIE010000205.1 GCF_021742065.1 Rhizorhapis sp. SPR117 | reverse complement strand
GAACGCAGATAGGCAAGCACCGCTTCGCCGACCGGCTCAAGCGGGGGCAGGAATGTGCTAGCTCGCGTCTTGTTGTGCCTCGCGATGCTCGATCAGATTGCTGTACTCAATGGCTGGATTGATGCGAAGACCGCAAGGATCAAGGAACTCGCAGCCGCCACGCTGGTATCGAAGCGATTGCAGACCATGCCTGGCGTCGGCCCGCTGGTGGCGATGGCAGTGGAGACCTTTGCGCCTGACATGACGAGCTTCCACAACGGCCGTGACTTTGCGGCGTGGCTTGGATTGGTGCCGCGGCAGTTTTCATCAGGCGGCAAGGAACGGCTCGGGCGGATCACCAAGGCCGGCCAGGCCGACATCCGGCAGATGCTGATCATTGGTGCCATGTCGCGATTGAACTGGATGGGACGCAAGGCGATCCCGGAAAGCTCATGGTTGGCGCGCATGATGGCTCGTAAGCCGCGCATGTTGGTCGCCATCGCATTGGCGAACAAGATGGCGCGCCAGATCTGGGTCATGCTGACAAAGAACGAGGACTACAAGAATCCGATGCCGGTCATGGCTGCCTGATACAAGGCCAACGCAGACAGGCTGGATGAAAGGGGTGTGAGAAGGCGACGACCCGAATGGGCAAAATGATCGAACAGATCTGGATCAGGAAAACCAGTTCAGGACTCTGAGTGATAAAGCTCGCCAATGAGATTTGGACCTGATCCGCGGATCACCATACCGGCCAGCGGCATTTGAAAGCGCCGTAATCTAGGCCTGACAGAAGACCGCACTCGATCATCAGTTCAAACGGTCAGAAACCATCTTGCATCACGGGCGGCAACCACAGAAGTCCTGACCCTAGTCACCCGGAACTGTAATCCACCTCATTGATTCACGCCTCTTTGAGGAGATGAACAATGCTAGG
>NZ_JAKKIE010000204.1 GCF_021742065.1 Rhizorhapis sp. SPR117 | reverse complement strand
CAGCTGAGGACCTTCGATGCAGCGGCATGATATGATCGAGGCCATGCGTGGCCTGGGCCTCAAGGGCATGGCGGGCGCGTTCGACGATGCCGTCACCACCGGCCTTCAGCGCCAGCGCACGACGATGGAGATACTGACCGACCTTCTGCGAGCAGAGGCGGCGCATCGTCATGCCGCGTCGATCCGATACCGAATGGCGGCCGCTAAGCTGCCAGTTGTGAAGGACATCGACGCCTTCCGGTTCGAGGGCACACCCATCAACGAGGGGCTGGTGCGCTCATTGCACAGCGGCGCGTTCCTGCCCGCACGACGCAATATCGTCCTGGTCGGCGGTACAGGCACCGGCAAGACCCATCTGGCCATCGCCATCACCGCCAATGTCGTGCGTTCCGGTGCCCGAGGCCGCTACTTCAACACGGTCGATCTGGTGACCCGCCTCGAAGAGGAAGCCAGGATCGGCAAGGGTGGCGGACTTGCCGCCCAGCTATCCCGCCTCGATCTCATCGTACTGGACGAACTGGGCTATCTGCCGTTCGCCCGATCAGGCGGCCAGTTGCTGTTCCACCTGATCAGCAAACTCTATGAGCAGACCAGTGTCATCATCACCACCAACCTCGCCTTTGGCGAGTGGCCCACCGTGTTCGGCGATCCCAAGATGACCACCGCGCTTCTGGATCGCGTCACCCATCATTGCGATATTGTCGAGACCGGTAATGACAGCTGGCGCTTCAAAAACCGAAGCTGATCCGCCCGAGCGGCCATCAATTAGAAGATGCTTTGCGCTGCGCGCGCCTCCGGTCGGGCTACGCCCTCCCTACGTCGCCCGCAGCGCAAGGGAGTGCGTCACATCAACGTTCCGCCATCCTGACAGGGGGTCCCTTTTGCGTGCCGATAGGGGGTCCCGTTTGGACGCCGATTGACA
>NZ_JAKKIE010000203.1 GCF_021742065.1 Rhizorhapis sp. SPR117 | reverse complement strand
TGGACCGGCATTCCCACAGAAACGGCTTCAGCCCCTCCACTTGATCCTACCGGCATCAGCCGGTCAGTCATTCAGGTATTTTCTAACTCTAAATTCGTTAAAATAATTAATAATCGAATTGGTTCCGTGGCTAATCGATGACGGCATATCTGGATATTCAAACGAAGCGTAAACTGCAAAATTAGAATTCTTAGGCATTCTATCTATATCTATACGGCCATGACCATATTCATCAATTTTGAGTTTTACAGCATTTCCTGACCCAACACGCCCGTGAAATTTGAATCTCTTTATGTTGGAGCCACCTTTCGAATGAATAAATATCGATACATTTTTATCGATCTGTCTCTTGGTCTCTATTTCTAAAATCCAAGATAGAGAAGTTCTATCTTCACGTATGTTGGTCGCTATTGGATAGATTTGCAACTTATAACGAAGGCGCTGGTATAAGGCCTTAATGGTTTCAGGGGCGATGATTAGAGCCAAAACGCCAGTCATCACTTGCAGAAGGGCAAGCCAATCTGAGAAATTAAAAACATCATTGAAGAACTTGGTCATAGCCCTGTTCTCATTTGTAGTTCGATGTGCGGCATTCGATCTGGATTGCAAGCGAGCATGTGCTCCATAGAAAGTGGGCAGTCAACGCCATAGCCTTACGCTCAAAACCTGTAACCTTTGCGCCATGCCTGCATAGGCATTGCCGTCTAGCTCAAAAGATATATTGACTCACTTATGATCTAGATCATATATAGATACATATCTTATGAGCTAGAAGGATAATCAGATGAGTCGTATCGCTTACTATCGTTGCAGCACGGGCGACCAGAGCATCGAAGCGCAGCGGAAAGCCTTAGAGCCCAACCGAAAATTATGTTGAGTGATTTCAGCGAGCTGTGATTCTCTGTGGTTTAGGAAGACTACGG
>NZ_JAKKIE010000202.1 GCF_021742065.1 Rhizorhapis sp. SPR117 | reverse complement strand
AGAGTCCGACTCAAAATTAATATTCATTGGATTCAAGCTCGTGCGATAAATCTGGCGGTTCGCCGGATTGAAGCGATGAGGAGCCATGCATCGGCGGATGCGATGGTGGCTTCCCAGTCTTTGGCGAGGCGGCGGCAGCGTCCCAGCCATGCGAAGGTGCGCTCAACGACCCATCGCCGTGCGATGACGACAAAGCCATTTGCTCCGTTTGGCCGTTTGACGATTTCAATGGCCGGGCCGTCCATGGCCTGCATGGCGGCTCCCAGCTTCTCTCCGGCGTATCCGCCATCGGCGAACAGGTGAACCAGCGTGGGGAAGCTCTCTTTCGTGGATACGATGACATCCGGCGCGCCGTCACGATCCTGAATGTCGGCGGTGTGGGTGATCGCACCCAGCAGATTGCCCTGGGTATCCGTGAGGATATGCCGCTTGCGGCCTTTCACTTTCTTGCCCGCGTCATAGCCGCGCGGCCCGCCGGATTCCGTGGTCTTGACGCTCTGGCTGTCGATCACGCCAGCTGTCGGTTCCGCCGCGCGACCGGCCAGAAGCCGTGCGGCCATGACCAGCGTCTCGTTGATGAGGTCGAACATGCCGTTGTCGCGCAGCCGGTAGAACCAGTGCTGCACCGTCGTGAACGGCGCAAACCCTTTGGGCAACATCGCCCACTGGCATCCCGTCGCCGCAATATACTGGATCGCGTTCCATATCTCGCGCATCGGCCATTTGCGCGGACGCCCAACCTTGCTCGCCGCAGGCATGAAGGGCTCGATCAGCAACCATTCTTCATCCGTACAATCGCTTGCATAGCGTAGCTGCCTTCGGTCATATTGTCCGCGAGTGATTTTGGTCCAGCTCATCCGATCCTCCGTAGTCTTCCTAAACCACAGAGAATCACAGCTCGCTGAAATCACTCAACATAATTTTCGGTTGGGCTCT
>NZ_JAKKIE010000201.1 GCF_021742065.1 Rhizorhapis sp. SPR117 | reverse complement strand
CACCCGGGAGTCGATGGTCGACGGTGACGGCGTCATCCTTGCAACGAGCGTTTTTGGCTGGACCGATGCGGAGAGTGACCGCTGGTGGCGGACGCCGCATCTCGCTCTGGAGTCGCCGCTGCCTACCGCCTGCCGATACGAAAGTGAGCCTTTCTGGTGCAACGCGGCGGGATTCCGTATCGGTCTGCCCAACCCGCAGCTCGTCAACATCAGTCTTGAGCATTTCGAGCGCCGTGGTCTGACGCGCGCCGCGATCGTGGTGCCCGTCCATTTGCCATTTGGTCAAATCGGCGCCGCCAGTTATAGTCCGGTCGACTCTTCGAAGCTCGATCTCGCGAAGGAGTTCGAGGCGTACAGCGATATTCTAGGACTTCTTACTCGTACCTTCGTCGCCGGCTACGTCCGTGTGATGTGCCGCCCGAAACTGGTGCCGGTCGATACGCGCTTAAGTAAGCGGGAGATAGAGTGTGTGGGCTGGGCTGCGGTCGGCAAGACCGACCAGGAAATCAGCATGATTATAGCACGAAGCCCGGCGACGGTGCGGTTCCATCTCGAAAACGCGGCAGTGAAGCTCGAGTCGGTCAATCGCAGTCAAACTGTCTTCAAGGCTGCACAACTTGGATATATAGGGTATCTCTGAACAAGTTGGCCTTGCTGCGACAATGATGATGTGATTCCCTTCGCAAATGGAGGGCCGCATGAAGCAGGGTCGTTTTTCAGAAATTGGCATGTCACGGCCCCGCAAGCAGACGCGGCGGGCGATGTTTTTGGATCAGATGACGGCGGTGGTTCCGTGGGATCGGTTCGAACAGTTGATCGTCCCGCATTATCCGGTGGCTGGCGGGGGGCGTCGTCCATACCCGTTGCGGTCGATGCTGAAGATCCATTTCATGCAGCAATGGTTTGGGCTGTCCGACCCCGCGATGGAAGAAGCGTTGTGGGA
>NZ_JAKKIE010000200.1 GCF_021742065.1 Rhizorhapis sp. SPR117 | reverse complement strand
ACGAGGGAATGTTCGCGGCCTTGAACGTCCGCGGCACAAAAGACAAAACCGACCCAGTCTATACTCGCGCATGACAATTTAAACCGCCGGCCATCAGGCAGCGGTTTAGGCTCACTTCTAAACCACATGTTCGCCTGAGGCTGGGCGAGCCCGCCTCGTAATATGCAGGGCAGAGATCGCACCGGGCTGGTCTGGCGCGATCTCCTGCATGGAGGCGAAGGCGATGAGCCAGTCGGTGAAGTATGTGGGTCTGGACGTCCACAAGGACACGATAGCGGTTGCGGTTGCAGAGGACGGCAAGCGCTCCGAGGTTCGCGAGCATGGCGTGATTGCGAACACGCCGGCGCCTTGAAGAAGCTGCTAGGCAAGCTCGGTGGACCGGGAGTCGATCTCCACATTTGCTACGAAGCCGGTCCATGCGGATACGGTATCCAGCGCTGTCCGCCGTCAGCACCAATGGCACAGATTTGAGGTTGTGATTTAAGGAGGATTTGGGCTTCGCCGTAGTGACGAAGGAACGAAGATGAAGCCCAAATCCTCCTATTCAAAATTTCAAAATCGCCGTCGAAGGCCTCTGCGGAGCAGGTGGTGAAGGATATCCGGCGGCAGACCCGGCGGCACTTCTCTGCCGAGGACAAGATCCGCATCGTGCTCGAAGGCCTTCGCGGGGATGACAGCATTGCCGAGCTGTGCCGCAAGGAAGGCATCGCCCAGAGCCTGTACTACACCTGGTCGAAGGAGTTCATGGAAGCGGGCAAGCGCCGCCTGGCGGGCGACACTGCCCGTGCCGCGACCACCGGCGAGGTGCAGGATCTGCGCCGCGAAGCCCGTGCCCTGAAGGAATGCGTTGCCGACCTGACGCTCGAAAACCGCTTGCTGAAAAAACGTATGGCCCGCCCCGTTTGCAAGGTAGATTTTGAGATGCTCTGATCAGTCTGCGTCAACGTATACGGTCT
>NZ_JAKKIE010000020.1 GCF_021742065.1 Rhizorhapis sp. SPR117 | reverse complement strand
CCGCCGACGAGATCCTCGCCGCCGTCAAACGCTTCTGCCAGAAAACAATGAAGCGAACTTCGGATTCAGGTGACTAGGCCGTGCGGCGGAACAGTTCACGGTCCCCCGGGCCGAAACCCCTCGACCAGATCACCCATCCATAAACGCCAAGGATCAGCGGGATGCCCAGAATCAGTTCCGCCCATTCGGGAATATGGGTCACGCCCACGCCCACCAGCGTCGCCAGACCAGCCGCCCAGAACAACGCCCAGCGCCAGGCATTGACACGGGCGCCAAGCAAGCGGGACAGCAGCCGCGCCTTGAGCAAAGCGGCAAGACCCAAAGCGATGCAGAGCGCCAATGCCGGACCTGCCGCGACATAAAGATCGAGCCAGTCCATCGTTCGGGCGAAGGCAATGAAGGCGAAGCTCAACCCTGCCTGCACGACTATCATTGCAAGCGAGATCACAAGGTTGCGGTGACGCGCCATATAGACCAGCGCAGCTTCACTCACCACGGCGGTCGCCGCTATCACCTCTGCGGCAAGTAAAAAGGCCAGCGCGCCTGTTCCCCCAACGAAATTGGGGCCGACAAGCCCCATCACCGCTTCGCCCGGTATGCCCAGTGCCAGCGCAATCCCCGCCTGCGCCGCGATGATCCAGAAACCGACCTGGCTGACCTGACTGGCAATAGCCTTGTAGTTTTTTTCCGCAAGATTCCGCGTAATGACGGGGCCCAGAATTGGGTCAAAACTGGTCTTGAGCTTTTGCGGCAGGGACGCGACCTGCTGCGCAACATAATAGATGCCGACAATATAGGGCGTGGCGAACAAGCCCAATATAGCAAGGTCAAGTCGCCGCGACCCCCATTCCACCGCATCGGCGGCGGCAAGCGGCATGTTTTGCCGGGCCATACGCCACAATCGCATCGGATGCGGGCGCCATCCTGCGGGCGATCCATAGCTTTTGAAAAGCGGCCAGAGCGAGGCAAGCAACGCCGCGATCATGGACAGCACATAGGAAAGGATAAGGCCATCCCGCAACGAGTAGAAGGAGAAGGCAAAGGCGGCGATGCTGATCGTCCAGGGTTCGATGATTGAGCGCGCACGGACCGTGGCCGCGATGTCATAGCGATAGGCGCAGGCGGCCAGTGCAATGTCCGACCCCGCAACCGCGATGATGATCAACGGCAACAGACCATCCAGACCATTGACGCTGCTGTTGGGGAACAGTGCCTGAGGAAAGGCGAACAGGATTGCGGCGAGCGCGATCGATGCGATTGTGCTGACTAGCATGGCATCATAAACAACGTGGACATGCGGCCGTTTTGCGTGAGCCAGTTCGTTGGCCAGACCGCGCTTTAATCCCAATGTGGCAAGCTGTGCCGCGAACTCCACCACCAGGATCGCATAGGCGAAACGTCCAAGCGCTTCGGCACCGTAAATGCGCCCGGCGATGAACAGGAAAGGCAGACGCGCGGCAAGGCGCAGCAGAAAGCCAAAGAAATTGACGCGCCCCCCTTTGGCAAGTGCGGCAATATCCGCCTGTTCGGGGGATGCCGCATCAACCGGGCTACCGGGAGTAGTCGCACCCGCCAAAAAATTGCCCCTTATCTAAAGACGATGCTTATCACGTACTATGGGTGACATGTAAATTCTTGTGCGCAAAGAACGTGTCAATTTACATATTCCTGACGCAAGGGGCGTGCAAGAAGCGCGTGCACGGCTTCCGGCGCCGACAGCACCCCTGACAGAAGTGCACAGACCGCATCGGTAATGGGCATGTCAACGCCCGCCTGCCGGGCCGCAGCCTGCAAGACAGGCGCGGTGAAGGCCCCTTCGGCAATGCTCCGGCGATCTGCAAGCAGATCTGCCACCACCCTGCCCTCTCCCAGCCCTTTTCCAAGCGAGAAGTTACGCGAACTGGTGGATGAACAGGTCAGCACAAGATCGCCCAGCCCGGACAAGCCGGACAGGGTTTCAGCCCGCGCACCGCGTGCAAGGCCAAATCGGGTCATTTCGGCGAACCCCCTGCTGATGAGCGCTGCACCGGCATTCTGGCCCAATCCGGAACCTTCCACCACGCCGCAGGCAATGGCGAGCACATTCTTGACTGCCCCGCCAATTTCCGCGCCGATTACGTCGTCGGACAGGTAAGGGCGAAACTGGGGCCGTGCGAGCCGGGCGACAATCGCCTCACCCAGCACACTGTCCGTGCAGGCGAGCGTGATGGCAGTGGGCAGACCTGCAGCAACTTCATGCGCAAAGGTCGGGCCGGAAAGCACCGCGATCGGTGCACCGGGATGAACATCGCCAGCCACTTCGGACATCAGCCTTTGCGTTCCTGCTTCAATCCCCTTGGAACACAGGATGAGCGGTTTGCCGTCAACCGGCGCATGTTGCAGAATTGCGCCCAGATGCTGCGCAGGCGTAACCACCAGCAAGGCGTCGCAAACCGAAAGGTCGTTCAGGTCGCCGGTCGCCCGTATCACGGGATTTAATGCATTGTCCGGTAGATAGATGCTGTTGCAATGCGTGTCGTTAACCGCCCGAACAACCTCCTCCTCGAACGCCCAGAGCAAAACCGGATCGTCATTCGCCGCCGCCACCTGCGCCAGCGCCGTACCCCATGCTCCGGCTCCGATGATACCGATTTTCATGGCCGTCATGCCTTCACCCCCGCTCCGCGCGCCTTTTCGGCTCCCGGATCGAGCGGCCAGCGCGGCCGTGCCACGAAGTCGAGTCCATCCGTCAATCCTTCCGCAAAGCGTTCCGCACCAGCCCAGCCTATCATGGCGGCATTATCGGTGCATAGCCAGAGTGGCGGCACAACGAAGGGAAGGCCGTGATCGATGGCCAGTGCTTCCAATGCGGTCCTGACGGATTGATTGGCGGCAACGCCTCCCGCGACGACCAGTGCGGTCAAGCCTGCACTAGACGCAATAGCCTTGCCGGTACGGTCGATCAGGCAGTCGATGACCGCTTGTTGAAAGCTGGCGGCAATGTCCTCCACCTGCCACTGTCCCGACTGGTGCGCGCGCAGGACTGCGCTTTTCAGGCCCGCAAACGAAAAATGCGGATCATTCGCACCCAGAAGCGGCCTTGGCAGCGGCACGGCCATGGCGTCGCCCAGTGCTGCCGCTCGTTCAACGGCAGGACCGCCGGGAAAGCCAAGACCCAGCAGCTTGGCCGTCTTGTCAAAGGCCTCGCCCGCCGCGTCATCGATAGTGGTGGCGAGGCGGCGATAGCGACCGACGCCCTCAACACGCAAAAGCTGGCAATGGCCGCCGGAAACAAGCAACAGCAAATAAGGAAATTCCAGCGATGGATCGACGAGGCGCGGTGATAACGCATGCCCTTCCAGATGATTGACAGCGACCAGCGGCTTTCCCGACGCAAGGCTAAGCGCCTTTCCGGTGACAAGCCCCACCATCACCCCGCCAATCAGACCAGGGCCAGCAGTTGCAGCGATGGCATCGACATCGGCGAGCGCGAGTCCCGCCTCATCAAAAACCGCCTTTATCAATGGCGTCAGCATCTCGACATGCGCGCGCGCCGCGATTTCGGGCACCACCCCGCCATAGGGCCGGTGTTCGGCCTCTTGCGTCGCCAGCTTGTGCGCCAATATCCGCCGGTCCGCGGTCACAAGCGCAGCCGCCGTCTCGTCGCAACTGGATTCAAGGCCCAATATGATCGTCATTGCCCTTCCCTCTACCGCGCACAAGGATTAGAGCAAGCAACGATATGACCCATGCCGACAATCCGCCGCTCTCCAGACCCCTGCGCCTTGGCACCAGAGGGTCTCCGCTGGCGCTGGTCCAGGCGCATATGGTGGCGGCCGCGCTACGGACTACACATGGATGGGACGAAGGCGCCATCGATATAGTGACCGTGCGGACCGATGGCGACCGGATTCAAGACCGGCCATTGGCGGAAATCGGCGGCAAGGCTCTCTGGACCAAGGAACTCGACCGCGCGCTGGGCGAAGGTGTGATCGATTTTTCGGTGCATAGCATGAAGGACGTCGAAACCATCCGACCCGAAGACATCGTCATCGCCGCGATGCTGCCCCGCGCCGATGTGCAAGATCGGCTGATCGGCGCACACAGCATTGACGCTCTGCCCCAGGGCGCAAAGGTCGGCACAAGTTCACCGCGCCGCACCGCCCAGCTTTTGCGCTTGCGACCCGACCTTTCCATTGTGCTGTTTCGCGGCAACGTGGCGACCCGCCTCCGGAAGGTAGAAGCGGGGGAGGCCCATGCTACATTATTGGCAGCGGCGGGATTGATCCGGCTGGGTCAGGACGACGTAGGGCATGATATTCCCGTTGACACTATCCTGCCCGCACCGGCGCAAGGCGCGGTGGGAATTGAGGCATTGGCCAGCAATAGCCATGTTCGCGGGCTACTCGCCGCCATAGATCATGTCGACACCAGCGACTGCGTGCGGGCCGAACGCGCCTTGTTACTGGGTCTGGGTGCCGGATGTCATTCACCGATGGCGGCACTAGCACGCATAGAGGGTGACAAGATCCTGCTGAAAGCCGAAATTCTCACCCTTGACGGGCGTGAGCACGTCTCTGGCGAGGTACGCCTTGCCCGAGGCGATGAAAAGAGCGCGGCGACATTGGCCGACACTCTTCTGGAACGCGCCAGTCCCGAATTGCGCGCTCTGTTTACCGTATGACCCTGCCATTACTGATCCTTCGGCCCGAACCGGGTGCATCTGTGACCGCGCGGCGGGCGGAAGAATTGGGTCTCCGCGCCATTTGCTATCCCTTGTTTGAAGTGCATCCATGCGCTTGGGAGGCGCCTGATCCGGCTGATTTCGAAGCCATAATGCTGACCAGCGCCAACGCCGTGCGCCACGGCGGGGCCAACCTGGAACTTTATCGGCACTTGCCGGTCTTTGCCGTCGGCCAAACTTCTGCGGACGCCGCCCGCGCACACGGCTTCAATATTGCCGCTGTCGGTCAGTCGGGCGCGCAAGCAGTTTTGGAAATCATTGCAGAACGAGGACATAGCAGGGTTTTTCACCCCTGCGGTCGGGACAGGCGTCCCACCAACCCGAGGTCACTCGTCATCGTGCAGCGGATTGTCTACGAAGCGGTAGAGGCAGGCGATGCCGAAGGGTTGGCCGCAGCCATGCCAGCGGAAGCCGTTGCCCTGATCCATTCACCACGCGCCGGGCAGCGACTTGCAACGCTGGTGCCGATGATGGAACGGCGCAAACTGCACCTGGTCGCGCTCAGCCCGGCAGTGCTGCAACAGGCGGGCCAGGGATGGGGATCAGCTACGGCAGCCGCACAGCCCAATGACGAAGCATTACTGGCTCTCGCGACCACTTTGTGCAAAAAAGGCTCCGACGATTTCTATGAGGGAAATACGACGATAATGGGCCGTGATCATGAGACCATCGGAAACCCGGCAAAGGGCAAATATAACATCCGAAACATGGCAATCATGCTGGCTCTTGCCTTTGTCGGTGGCCTTGCCGCAATGGGATGGGTGATGACCCGCTGGGATAGCTGGGCTGAAAAGGAACAAGCTACCGTCAGCGGACATAATTCCGGGATGGATGCGAAGTCTTCCGTTAACGGCACTGCTGCAAAAAACGCCGGGGCGGGAAAACCGTCCGATGAGGTATTGCCGCAAAACCATGCTCAGGCGCTCAACATGCGGGTCGCTGAGCTGGAAGACCGGATTTCGCGCGTCAATGTGCAGGCGCAGGCCGCGTCAGGCAACGCCGCCCGGGCCGAAGGGCTGCTGATCGCCTTTGCCGCTCGCCGTGCCCTCGATACCGGCGCTACGCTCGGCTATATCGAGGGACAATTGCGCCTGCGTTTTGGTCAGGCGCAGCCGCGCGCGGTCGCTACTATCATCAATGCCGCGCATGAACCTGTGACGTTGCAGGATTTGCAGGCCGGACTGGATGAGATTGGGACTGAACTCGTCGGCAGAGGACGAAGCCAGAATTGGTGGGCCGATATCAAGCGCGAGGTGGGGCATCTTGTAGTCTTTCGGGAAGCGACAACGCCGTCTGCATTGCCTGAACGACGGCTGGCCCGGGCAAAGCGCTTGCTGGAGGCGGGGCGCGCCGACGCCGCGCTGGCCGAAGTATCGCGGATGCCGGGGCGCGCATCGGGCGGAAAATGGATGGAGCAGGCAAGGCGCTACATTGAGGCGCGACGCGCGCTCGACCTGATTGAAACAGCCGCCATTCTTGAACCGCGCCAACTGCGCGCAACCGACGGCAGTACCATCGACCAGCCCTCCCCGCTCGCACCCTAAGGCTATTCCCGACCTTCTCTTATGATTGTGTCGGACCGGCACAGCCATTTGTCGCATTCAGCAATGACACGTTCAGCTTTACACTGTAATAAAAGTGTAATTGTAGCAAACAGGTCATGGAACTGTCGTGCGATTGTCACTGTCATCAGATCAAAAGATGGAGCCGGCGGCATTTTCCGCGCCGCCGCTGAATCTGTTGCTGCGTGAAGTGCGCGCGCTCGCTGATTTGCGCCGGGGCGGACGAATCGGACCTGCGCTCAGGACGGACCATGATGGACAGGGCCACAATGTTCTGGTGGTTCCGGGATTTCTGGCTGCGGACGGTTCAACGGTCATGCTGCGCCGAACGCTGAATGCCGCCAATTATCGTAGCCATGGCTGGGGTCTGGGGCGCAATTTCGGCATTCGCGGCGATATTCTGTACCGCATCGACCAGCGAATGGACGAGATACAACATGTCAATGCGGGTCCTGTCACGCTGATCGGATGGAGCCTTGGCGGCCTGATCGCGCGGGAATATGCCAAACATGCACGGGATCGCATAGCGAGGGTCATCACGCTCGGCACACCTTTTTCCGGGGACCTTCGCGCCAATCATGCCTGGCGGATATATGAACTGATCGCCGGCCATCGCGTCGATGCGCCCCCGCTCCCGGTCAAGCTCACGGAAAAGCCGCCCGTCCCAACTTATGCCATCTGGTCGCGCAATGACGGCGTGGTTGACCGTCATTGCGCTCGCGGGCTGCCGCATGAAAGTGATGTGGCTATCGAGGTTGGCTGCGGCCATATGGGATTTACGACTGCACCAGATTCAATCGCAGCCATTTTCCGCGCGCTTCAGGCCTGATCCAAGGGCGATTCCGCCACACCCATTTGCCATAGGATGAACGCCATTTCTTCGGCGTCCTCTTCCAGTGAATCGAACCGTCCCGACTTGCCGCCATGGCCAGCGCCCATATTGGTTTTAAGCAACAAAATATTGTCGTCCGTCCTCATCGCGCGCAGTTTCGCAGCCCACTTCGCTGGCTCCCAATAGGTCACGCGCGGATCATTGAGACCTCCGGTCAGCATCATCGGGGGATAGGCCTGAGCGCGCACCTGATCATAGGGGGAATAGCTGCGGATCAGTTCGAACGCTGCTCTGTCCGTGATCGGGTTGCCCCATTCGGGCCATTCGCCCGGCGTCAGCGGCAGGCTTTCATCCAGCATCGTGTTGAGCACGTCGACAAAGGGCACATGCGCCACCACCGCACCCCAAAGTTCAGGGTCGGAATTGGCCACTGCACCCATCAACTCGCCGCCCGCAGAGCCGCCAGAAATGCTGATGCATCCGGCGCTGGTGAATTTCCGCTCGATCAGGCCTTTGGCCACATCGACAAAATCGTTGAACGTATTGGTGCGCTTTTCCAGCTTGCCATCCAGATACCATTGCTGGCCCAGATCATCCCCGCCGCGAATATGGGCAATGGCATAGGCAAACCCCCGGTCGAGCAACGACAGCCTATTGGTCGAAAAGCCCGGCGGCACGGCATAACCATAAGCCCCATAGCTATAGAGGTGCAATGGGTCTTTGCCGTCCTTTTTGAAGCTCTTGGCATAGACCACCGACACGGGAATCTCCGTCCCGTCACGTGCTGTCACGTGAAACCGCTCGGTCGCGTATTTCGACGCATCATAGCCTGAAGGAATTTCCTGAACCTTCAGAACTTCCAGCTCTCCGCTATCGAGATGATAGTCATAGATGGTATCGGGCGTGACCATCGATTCATAACCGACGCGCAGCTTCGTCACGTCATAATCCGGATTATCGTCCAACCCGGCGACATAGCTTGCCTCTGGAAAGGGAATGCGTTTGGGCGTGTTGGTGGCGTAATCGCGAATTTCGATCTGATCCAGCCCGTCCTCGCGCCCTTCGACCACATAGAAATTTTTGAAATTGGTCACATCGGTCATGTAGAAATGCGGCGATGCGGGGATCAGTTCCTGCCATTCGCCGGGCGCATCGATGCTGGCGGTGGCGAGGCGGAAATTGGGACTGGTGTCGTTGGTGTGGATGAACAGTGTGCCCTCATGCTCATCCACATCATATTCGCGGCCCACCTGCCGTGCCGAGACCAGCAACGGCTTTGCCAACGGATCGTGGGCGGGCAACAGCCAGATTTCGCTGGTCACGTGATCGCCCGATGAAATGGTAATCCATTTTTCCGAACTGGTCAGACCCACACCGACGCGAAAGCCCTCATCCGCCTCGTGGAATATCTCTACATCCTTTTCAATCGGATCGCCCAGCCAATGCAGGCGGGCATTGTCGGTGCGCCAGTTTTCATTGGCCAGACCATAAAGAAACCCCCGATTGTCCGACGTCCAGACGAGCGAGGACAGTGTGCCGGGAATGACATCGGGCAGCATTTCGCCGGTGAACAGGTCACGCACCCGCGCTTCGAACCGTTCGGACCCGTTATCGTCAATGGCATAAGCCAGATAACGCCCGTCCGGGCTGACCGAAATCGCGCCCAGCCGGAAATAGTCCTTACCAGCCGCCAATGCCGGTTCATCCAGTATGAGCTGCGCTTCTCCCCCCGCAATGGGCCGCCTGTACCATTTGCGATATTGCGCGCCGGTTTCGAATTCGCGCCAATAGGTCCAGTCGCCGTCCTTTTGCGGAACGCTGCTATCGTCTTCCTTGATGCGGCCTTTCATTTCCTGAAAGATCGTATCGGTCAGCGCCTTGTGCGGCTGCATCGCTGTTTCGAAATAGCTGTTTTCGGCGTTCAGATAGGCAAGGACGTCCTTGTCCTCCACCTTTGGATAAGCCGGGTCCTTCAGCCAGAACCAGGGGTCCTCCACTTTATAGCCATGACATTCATAACTGTAAGGGCGCTGTTGGGCGACAGGCGGCTTGGGGGACGATTGGGGCAATTTGGTCATTCGATCTTTCTGAACGGAAAAAGGCACAAGAGAGACATTGGCAAGCCTGCCTCCGCGCTCCTATGTTGGGTGCCAATGCTTAAGGTCAAGGAACCATGGATGTCCACCTATGAAGATCGTTTGAAGGCGCTGCGGGCGCAATTGAAACGGGATCGCCTCGATGGCTTCGTCGTTCCGCTGACCGATGAACATATGAGCGAATATGTCGGTGCCTATGCGCAGCGGCTGGCCTGGCTGACCGGGTTTCAGGGATCGGCGGGTTCGGCTGTGGTATTGCCGGAGGAAGCGGCAATCTTCGTTGATGGGCGCTATACGCTGCAAGTGCGCGAACAAGTGGACGCCACGCATTGGCAATATGTCGGCGTTCCACAAAGCAGCGTGGCGCAATGGCTGCGCGAACATGCGGTCGGGGGAGCGCGGATCGGATATGATCCCTGGCTGCACACGAAAAAATGGGTGCAGCAGGCGACCGATGCGCTGGCCGGCAAGGGTGCCGAATTGGTGGCGGTGGAGCGCAATCCCGTCGACGCGGTCTGGCCCGACAAGCCCGAACCCAGCCGCGCCAAGCTGATTGTTCACCCCGAAAGATACGCAGGACGCAGCGCGGCCGACAAGCGGCAGGAAATTGCCGATTGGCTGGTTTCCCAAAAGGCCGATGCGGCGGTGCTGTCGGCACTCGATTCGCTCGCCTGGACGCTGAATATTCGGGGACAGGATGTGGAGCGCACGCCCGTCGCTCTGGCCTATGCCATCGTTCATGCCGATGCGACGGCGGACCTGTATGTTGCACCGGAAAAACTGGTCGACGATGTGCTGCAACATCTGGGCAATGCGGTGCGCGTGCACGACCAGACAAGCTTTGCCGGCGATCTGGAAGAATTTTCCGGCAAGCGCATTGTCGCCGATCCCGAACGCGCCGTCGCCGCCATATTCGATCGATTGGAAAAGGGCGGTGCGACCGTGCTGGAACTACGCGATCCTGCGGTTCTTCCCAAAGCGATCAAGAACGATGTTGAAATAGCCGGGCACAAGGCCGCGCAAGCCCGCGATGGCGCGGCCCTTTCGCGGTTCCTGCATTGGCTTTCGGTCGAAGCACCCAAGGGCGAACTGACCGAAATGTCGGCGGCGAACCGGTTGCGCGCCTTTCGTGAGGATACTGGCTGCCTTGTCGACCTGTCCTTTGACACGATCAGCGGCGCTGGCCCCAATGGCGCGGTCGTCCATTACCGGGTTGAGGACAAGACCAATCGCCCAATCGAACCGGGAACGCTCTATCTGGTCGATTCAGGTGGACAGTATCGTGACGGCACGACCGATGTCACCCGCACCCTTGCCATCGGCACGCCCAGCGATGAAATGCGCGAACGATTCACACTGGTCCTCAAGGGGCATATTGCACTTGCCAGCGCGCAGTTTCCGGTTGGAACACGCGGATCGCAACTGGACGTGCTGGCGCGACAGTATCTTTGGGCGGCGGGGCTGGATTATGCCCATGGCACCGGACATGGCGTCGGCAGTTTCCTGTCGGTGCATGAAGGACCGCAACGCATCGCCAGCTTTGGCGGTGGCGACGAACCGCTGCAACCCGGCATGATCCTGTCCAATGAACCAGGATACTACAAGACGGGCGAATATGGCATCCGCATCGAAAACCTGGTGCTGGTCGAAAGGCGGGGCATTGCGGGCGCGGAACAGGAGATGATGGGTTTCGAAACCCTCACCTTTGCACCGCTGGACCGGAATTTGGTGCATGTCGCCATGTTGACGGATGCGGAGCGCGACTGGCTGAATGGTTATCATGCGAGCGTGCTGGAGGTCGTCGGTCCGCAGCTTGAAGGCACGGCGCGGACGTGGCTGGAGGAGGCCTGCGCGCCGCTATGATCTCTCGTCATCCCCGCGAAGGCGGGGATCCAACTCCTGCCGAAGCGTTAAATTGATGGGTTCGGAAATGGGTTCCGCCTTCGCAGGAACGACGAACTTATTCCTCGCTCGCCGGTCCACTCTCAGCCGCCGCATTCTCGAACCAGGCTTCAACCGGGCCGGAAAGCTTTATCGTCAGCGGCTGGCCGTGACGATCTCGCGTCTTGCCTGCCGCCACCCGAATCCAGCCTTCGGAAATGCAATATTCCTCGACATCATTGCGCACCCGGTCCTTGAACCGGATGCCAATGCCACGTTGCAGCACCTCCATGTCGAAATGCGGGGAGCGCGGGTTGGTGGAAAGATGATCGGGGGGCGTGTCGGTCATGTCAGCATCTCTTTAATAGCGTCATCCCGTCCTAAAGCCGGGATGACGCGATAAATCAAGCCGCCTTGGCCCGGCTCGCCCTCTTGCGCTCGTTCGGGTCGAGATAACGCTTGCGCAGGCGGATCGTCTTGGGCGTGACCTCCACCAATTCATCATCGTCGATATAGGCGATGGCCTGTTCCAGCGTCATTTTCCATGGCGGGGTCAGGCGGACGGCATCATCCTTGCCACTGGCGCGAAAGTTGGTCAGCGCCTTCGACTTCATCGGGTTGACCTCCAGATCGTCGGGCTTCGCATTTTCACCGATGATCATGCCTTCATACAGCACTTCGCCCACGCCGACCATCAGGACGCCGCGCTCTTCGAGCGGGCCAAGCGCATAGGCATTGGCTTCGCCCGCGCCGTTGGAGATGAGGACGCCGTTCTTGCGGCCCTCTATCTTGCCCTTGTGGGGACCATATTTCTCGAACAGGCGGTTCATGATGCCGGTGCCGCGCGTGTCGGACAGAAATTCGCCATGATAGCCGATCAACCCACGCGAGGGCGCGGAAAAGGTGATGCGAGTCTTGCCACCACCGGATGGACGCATGTCAGTCATTTCCGCCTTGCGCTGGTTCATCTTGTCGACGACCGTTCCTGTAAATTCATCGTCCACGTCAATGACGACCGTTTCATAGGGTTCGGTGCGGCCACCTGTTTCATCCGTGCCGAACAGCACGCGCGGACGGCTGATCCCCAGCTCGAAGCCTTCGCGGCGCATCGTTTCGATAAGCACGCCAAGCTGAAGTTCGCCTCGACCGGCGACTTCGAAACTATCCTTGTCATCGCTCTCGGTCACCTTGATCGCGACGTTGGATTCGGCCTCACGTTCCAGACGGTCGCGGATCATGCGGCTCGTCACCTTGCTGCCTTCGCGGCCCGCCATGGGTGAATCATTGACGGCAAAGCGCATCGACAGCGTTGGCGGATCAATCGGCTGCGCCTGGATCGGCACCGTGACCGAGGTATCACAAATGGTGTTGGAGACGGTGGCGACTGAAAGCCCGGCAAGGCTGATAATGTCGCCTGCGCGTGCTTCTTCAACCGGCACGCGGTCCAGACCGCGGAAGGATAATATCTTCGACGCGCGGCCGGTTTCGATCACCTTGCCATCCATGTCGAGTGCATGAATCGGCTGGTTGATCTTGAGCGTACCTGAAGTGACGCGCCCAGTCAGGATACGACCAAGGAAGTTGTCGCGGTCAAGCAGCGTGACCAGAAAGGTGAAGGGCGCATCGAGGTCGAGTGCAGGCGGCGGCACATGATCGACGATCTTCTGGAACATCGGTGTCAGCGTGCCTGAACGCGCCTGCGGATCCTCGCTGGCATAGCCGTTGCGACCCGATGCATAGAGCACAGGGAAGTCGAGCTGTTCGTCAGTGGCTTCCAGGCTGACGAACAGGTCGAATACTTCGTCCAGCACTTCCTGAATGCGCTCGTCGGGGCGATCGACCTTGTTGACGACCACGATTGGGCGCAGGCCCAAAGCGAGCGCCTTGCCGGTCACGAACTTGGTTTGCGGCATCGCGCCTTCGCTACTGTCAACCAGCAGGATAACACCGTCGACCATCGACAAGATGCGCTCAACTTCACCGCCGAAATCAGCGTGACCCGGCGTATCCACGATATTGATGCGCGTGCCTTCCCAATCGATCGACGTGGGCTTTGCCAGAATGGTAATGCCCCGCTCTTTCTCCAGGTCGTTCGAATCCATGGCGCGCTCTTCGACGCGCTGATTGTCGCGGAAGGTGCCGGATTGGCGGAAAAGCTGGTCAACCAGAGTGGTCTTGCCATGATCGACGTGCGCGATGATGGCCACATTACGAAGGCTCATGCGAAAAAACTGCCATGTGAGAGGTTTACAAGCCCGCGCCCATAGCGACTTTG
The DNA here is from genome assembly GCF_021742065.1 of Rhizorhapis sp. SPR117. Next base: position 53,913 of record NZ_JAKKIE010000020.1, on the reverse strand, counting down.
TCGCAACGCAGCAAGGGGGCGAGGACGATGGGCGTGGTTGGGGCCGATGTTAACCGACGATTTCCATCACTGTTTTCGGACCAAGCAGAGGCAAGATACGTCGCATTTCCTGCGGTGCAATGGCAACACAGCCCTCCGTAGGACGGGCATCGACCCAGATGTGAAAGAAAATTGCACTTCCCGCGCCCGGAATGGGCGGATTATCATTATGGCCCAGGACGATGATGACATCATAGGCCGCATCGTCACGCTGCAAATGTTCGGCGGACCAGTTGCGGGGCAAGCGGACTGGCCGGTTATAGGCCGGGTCCCCCGCCCCATCGGACCAGCCGTCCTCGGACCGCGTCCAGCGCCATGGAATCGACAGGCGCTGGTCGAGTATCAGGCGTCCGGGCCGCAACAACGCCCCCCGCACAGGCCAGCGCCCCAGCGGCGTGCAGCCATCGCCCTCCCGCTTGGCGTTCGCCGGACAGCTGCCTGACCGACCGATCACACAAGGGATGTCGATCGCTCCAAAACTCAATCGTCCTTGCGCGCCGTCAACCCGAATGAGCGTCATAACTTATGACCGGTCCGATCCCGCTTAGTGGTCAGATAATGGGCATTGTGCGGGTTTGCGGTAATGGCAAGCGGCAAGCGTTCGACAACCTTGATCCCCGCCTGTTCCAGCCCCTCGACCTTTTTCGGGTTGTTCGTGAGCAGGCGCACATCCTTGATATGCAACAGGTCCAGCATCCGCGCCGCGACCGAGAAATCGCGGGCATCAATGGCGAAACCCAGCCTCACATTGGCGTCCACCGTATCGAAACCCTGATCCTGCAATGCATAGGCACGCAGCTTGTTGACAAGACCAATGCCGCGACCTTCCTGCCGCAGGTACAACAACACGCCCCATTTGGCCTCCGCGATCTGGTGCAGCGCCTGATGTAGTTGCGGGCCGCAATCGCATTTCAGCGATCCCAGTACATCGCCGGTCAGACATTCGCTGTGCAGGCGGACAACCGGCACGCTGGCATCGCGTTTGCCGATGATGAGAGCGACATGCTCCTGCGGTTCCTCCGGACTGCGAAAGGCGATGATTTCGGTATTTTCACTAACCCCCACAGGTAATCGCGCCCGCGTTGCAATGGCAAGCCGCGCCGCATCGTCATAGGCTTCGATATCCACGGCATCGACCGTCACTTCGGTTGCTACATCCTCTGCGCGCAGGAAAAAGGCGGGCAATATTCCGGCCAGTCGGGCCAGCTTCAATGCCGCCGCTGCGGCATCGGGTGCATCCAGCAATTTGGCGCGGAACGGCCCCTTCAATGGTGAGCCAAGATCCTGCACCGGATCCGCCAGCGCCATGGCGAGCGGCAGGTCCAACCACGATGTGCGTTCGATCAGCACCCCTTGGTCGGGATTCGCGGCGGCAAGTTGATTGGTCAGTTTCAGGGTTTCTGCGCGACTGGCGGAAACCAGAATGTCAGCCGTGCCCGCCGCATCGAATTGCGCCAGCGCATCGTCGCTTGCGCTTTCAATCGCCAGCAGCGCATAGCCGCTCCCCTCCGCCGAAACGGTGACTGGCCAACCCCGGTGCAATGCATCGATGGCGCGGGCGGCCAGGCGCGGGTTCATCAGAACTGGAATTCCGTGATGAGTGGAGCATGATCCGACGGTTTGTTCCATCCCCGACAGGGTTCGGCCACCCGATGTGCAATGGCGGCGTCGGCGATGGCAGGACTTGCCCACATATGATCCAGGCGACGGCCCCTGTCGGATTCCGCCCAATCGCGGGCGCGATAACTCCACCAGGTATATAACCGTTCGGGTGCCGGGACGAATTTACGTCCCAGATCGACCCAGCTGTGCGCATGCTGCAGGCGGGCCAGCGTTTCGCATTCCAGCGGTGTATGGCTGACAGTGTTCAATAGCTGCTTGTGGCTCCACACATCACATTCCAATGGTGCGATGTTGAAATCGCCGACAAGGATGGTGGGTGTGGCAAGCTGACCGGACCAGGCGATCATCCGTTCCAGGAAATCCAGCTTTTGACCAAATTTGGGATTCTCCATGCGGTCGGGAATGTCGCCGCCCGCAGGCACATAAACGTTTTCCAGCCTGATTCCGTTTTCCATTTGCACACCTACGTGCCGTGCTTCGCCATTATCCTGCCAATCGAAGCGGTCATCTTCGCGGATGGGGATGCGGCTGATGATGGCGACCCCATGGTGCATGGGCTGACCATGCAAAATCAGGTGATTATAGCCCAGCTGACGAAACATGCCGTCGGGGAAAATCTGGTCCACGACCTTGGTTTCCTGCAGACATAATATGTCTGGCAATTCTTCCTGAATAAAGCGTTGGACGATATCGATTCTGGCACGAACGCTATTGATATTCCAGGAGGCGATCTTGATAGTTTGGGACATGCCGACTTCCCTAGGACCGAAATCAAGCCGGGGCAAGAGTGTGGCGGCGGCCACTGGCGGCACATGAAAGACCCCCGCTCCGGGGGCGTGGAACGGGGGTCTCTATTGCGTTTTCACGCGGTGCGGCGACGGACGATACACACGGGCAACAGGGGGAAATCCCGCGGCGTTCCGCCGTCACCCATTTTTTCTAATGCTGCGGATATGAGCGACAGATGAACAGGATCATTCCGATCCGCATCTGTCGTAAAAACTGTTCGGTCTAGCGACCCGGCCTGCCTTTCGGACGGGGATCCCGCCACCTGAAAACCGAATCCGCCACCGCTACGCCATAACGCTGTCCCGACAGGCGGATGCTGGTGCGGTTGTTTTGCGAATCGAGCGCGACCCAGCCATAGAGTTCCAGACCAGCCGGCGCCTGCGCGTTCCGTTTGAAGATCATGGTGATGATCCCGTATTCCGGGCGCTTGGGATCGCGCGCTTCCACCATCAATATTTCGGGGTCCCCGGACGGGATGATCTTCCCATATTTGGACAAATCCCGGTCAGGGTCGAGCAGCGCGCCCAGTGGTGAATTGCCAATCGGCCAACGCTGCACCTGGCGGACTTCATAATCGATCATGGTCAGCGCATGCCCATCGCCGATAATCAGCAGCGGTACGTCGTCCTGATATTGAAAACGAATTTTACCGGGCTGTTTCAATGTCAGTGTGCCCGACAATACCTGCCCATTGCGGTCCGTCTGGGTAAAGGCAGCGGTCATGCTTTTCACCGCACGGATATAGGCATTGACCCGATGCAGATCATCCGACACCTGCTGCGCGGCCGCCATCTGCATTGGAGCGACAGCCAACACAATGGGCGCTGCAAGCAAGGCAAGGGTATATCGAACCATGACGGAATCTCCGGTTGTTTGATACTGATATATGACCGGGGACTATTGAATGCGAACTGAATTGATCAGTTCACCGCCATTCATATGAGTCATGAACCCGACTGCTATTTCGGCTGACCGTTCTCATCCATCAGCACTTCGCGGCGGCCGACATGATTGGGGGCGCCGACAAGACCTTCATTTTCCATCCGCTCGATCAGGCGTGCCGCACTGTTGTAGCCGATACGCAATTGCCGTTGCAGCCAACTTGTGGAGGCCTTCTGGTTTTCAAAGACGAGCTGGCATGCCTTGCGGTAATTCTGCGCGTCCGGGCTGTCGTCGGACAAGTCTACGCCATCAAGCGCGAAGCCGCCATCCTCCGGCTCCTCGGTCACGGACATGTTATAGTCGGGTTGGCCCTGCGCGCGCCAATGATCGGCGACCGCGCGGACTTCATCATCCGAAACGAATGGGCCGTGGACGCGCGTAATCTGTTTGCCGCCGGGCATGTAGAGCATGTCGCCCTTGCCCAAAAGCTGCTCTGCGCCCTGTTCGCCCAATATGGTGCGGCTGTCGATCTTGGACGTCACATGGAAACTGATTCGGGTCGGCAGGTTGGCCTTGATGACGCCGGTAATGACGTCGACTGAGGGGCGCTGCGTCGCCATGATCAGGTGAATGCCGGCCGCCCGCGCTTTTTGCGCCAGCCGCTGGATCAGGAATTCGACCTCCTTGCCCGCCGTCATCATCAGGTCGGCCAGTTCGTCGATGATCACCACGATCTGTGCCAGCGGGTGAAAATCGAGCTGTTCTTCCTCATAGATGGGCTGGCCGGTTTCATGATCGTAGCCGGTCTGGACCCTGCGACCGAGCGGCTTGCCCTTTGCCTTGGCCGCGCCGACCTTTTCATTGAAATTGGCCAGGTTGCGTACACCGACCGACGCCATCATGCGATAGCGATCTTCCATCTGTTCGACCGCCCATTTCAGTGCGCGGATCGCTTTGGCAGGTTCGGTCACGACGGGCGCGAGGAGATGCGGAATATCGTCGTAAATGCTGAGCTCCAGCATCTTCGGGTCAATCATGATCATTTTGCACTGGTCCGGCGTCAACCGGTAGAGCAGCGACAATATCATGCAGTTGAGGCCAACCGATTTGCCCGAACCTGTCGTCCCCGCGATCAAAAGGTGCGGCATGGGCGCAAGGTCGGCGATGACCGGGTCGCCATTGATGTTCTTGCCCAATATCAGGGGAAGCTGGGCATTCTGATCTGCGAAGACCGCGCCAGAGATCAGTTCATGCAGCACCACCGCCTCACGCTTGACGTTGGGCAGTTCGATACCGATGACGGTACGGCCCGGAATGGTGGCGACGCGGGCTGACAGCGCCGACATGTTGCGGGCGATGTCTTCGGCCAATTGGATAACCCGGCTCGCCTTGATCCCGGATGCCGGTTCCAGTTCGTACATGGTAACGACCGGACCGGGGCGCACCTCGGTGATATGGCCCTTTACATGAAAGTCATCGAGCACGGATTCCAGCAACCGTGCATTGCGCTCCAAGCTGGCCTTGTCGATCTTTACTCCGCTATTGGCTGGGGCCTGTGCAAGCAAATCAGGCGAGGGAAGCACGACGTTGCCAAAAAGATCCTCCTGCCGCACATCGCGGTTTTGGGGACGCGTAGCAGGTTGAGGCGACTGAATGTTGATCGTCGGCCTTGCGGTGGGAGCAACCGCAGGGCGCGGTGTCGCCTCAATAGAGTCGGCACGAATATCGCCCGTGGTTTCGTTACGGCCGGGCAGATTAAAGCGGGGCAGCTTTGGCCACTCCAGACGGAAAAGCGGCCTTTCCAAGGCCAGACTACGATACCAGAGGATACTGCCCGCTATGATGCCCAATGCCATGATCGCCGCAGAAAGCCACCATGGTCCGGGTTCAGGCACGCTGCCGGCCAAGATGAATATCGCCTTGGCACTCAAAAGACCGATGACCCCCCCCCAACCCGCGGGCAGGGCAATCATGGGCTCGGGCTGATAGAGCGACAGCGCCAGACCGATAAGGAAAATGCCGACAAGACAGCGGCCAAGCTGTCCGCGCCAGCCGTCCATTTCATATTCACCCCACATGCGCCGCGACAGCACAAGCATCAGCGGCAGAAGCAGCGCACCCGGAACACCCAAAAGCCACAGGATGAAATCGGCTATCCATGCACCCGGTGCACCCATCATATTGGCGATGGCTCCGCCCGCCACCGTATTCATCGACGGATCGGTCGGTTGATAGCTCAACAAGGCAAAGGCAAGGAATATGGTGGCGAAAAACAGCAGGATCGATCCGATCAGCTCGCCGCTGCGCAACAGGCTGCGTTTCAGCATTTCCCGCCATTCTGGTGTGCGTTTTGCCGCTGCCCGGCCGGCCATGTGTCTATCCCTGCAAATGTGCTTGAAATGTTCTTGGCGTCACAATGCGCCGGACAGAGAGTCCACGTCAAGGGTGGCTGCTGTCAAACGGTCAGACCCGGACCATCACGCTCGGAGCGAACGATTCGTTATTCCGCGGCCACCTGTCCCACTATGACTTCCGCGGCCTCTATCTCTGCTGCCTTGGCTTCGACCAGTTTGACAATATGTTCGATCATATCGGCATCCTGCACATGGTGGTCGGTAACGCCTGACAGATAGACCATGTGCTTGCCCGCCCCGCCGCCGGTAATCCCGATGTCGGTTTCGCGCGCCTCTCCCGGACCATTGACGACACACCCCAATACCGAAAGCGAAAGCGGCGTATGGATGTGTTGCAACCGCGCTTCAAGCGCCTGCACCGTGCGGATGACGTCGAACCCCTGCCGCGCGCAACTGGGGCAGGAAACGACGCGCACGCCGCGGGAACGAATGCCAAGCGATTTGAGAATTTCATAGCCGACGCGCACTTCCTCCTCCGGCTCGGCGGACAGGGAAACGCGGATTGTGTCACCAATCCCGGCCCACAGCAGGTTACCGATACCGATGGCGCTTTTCACGGTGCCGCCGATCAAGCCCCCTGCCTCCGTAATGCCCAGATGCAGCGGGCAATCGACGGCTTCCGCCAGCCCCATATAGGCAGATACCGCCAGGAACACATCGCTCGCCTTTACCGCAACCTTGTAATCGTGGAAATCCTGATCCTGCAGCAGCTTGATGTGGTCCAGCGCACTTTCGACCAATGCTTCTGGGCAAGGCTCGCCATATTTTTCGAGCAGGTCGCGTTCCAGGCTGCCCGCATTTACGCCGATGCGGATGGCACAGCCATTGGCCTTGGCGGCGTCCACCACTTCCTTCACACGCGCTTCACTGCCGATATTGCCGGGATTGATGCGCAAACAGGCAGCACCCGCATCGGCCGCTTCCAGTGCCCGTTTGTAATGGAAATGAATGTCGGCGACGATCGGCACCCGCGACGCCCGCACGATCTGTTTCAAGCCAGCGGTTGATTCCTCATCGGGGCAGGACACGCGGATGATGTCTACACCTGCCTCCTCGCAGCGGCGAATCTGGTCGATCGTTGCCTTGACGTCGGACGTCAGCGTGTTGGTCATGGTCTGGACTGTCACGGGGGCATCGCCACCCACCGGCACATTCCCGATCATGATCTGGCGCGATTTACGCCTTTCTATGTCGCGCCAGGGGCGTACAGACATGGGGACGGACTCCGTTGCTTCGTTCCGTGGTTCCTATAGCGCGCCTGTGCCAGACATGCGAGGGCCATGCGGCCCCGTGGCACGCTAATGGAAACAGCGGTACAGATTGCGTCTGAACAAGATCTTGCGTTGGAGAATGTGCGATGGTCATTCCAGCAACAGAAAAGAACCCGACAATCGAAGAGGCTTTGCAATGGCGGCTCCTCATCCATGGCGGTGCGGGAAGCATGACGCGTGATCAGATGACTCAACCGCAGGACAGCGGAGTCAGGGCTGCGCTGGGCCGGGCACTGGATGCCGGATCGGCTTTGCTGAAACTCGGCGGCTCTGCACTGGATGCGGTGACGGCAAGCGTAAAGGTGCTGGAAGACAATCCCCATTTCAACGCCGGACGCGGCGCAGTCTATACCTATGATGGAACGATAGAACTCGATGCAGCCATCATGGATGGTCGAGACCGGAACGCAGGTGCGGTGACCGGCATTTCAAGGACGAAAAATCCCGTAGTGCTGGCCCGTCATGTGATGGAAGACAGTCCGCACGTGTTTCTCAATCGCAAGGGCGCCGAACGGTTCGCCATTGAAAAAGGGATCGAACAGGTCGATCCTTCCTGGTTTGAAACGCCCGAACGCAAACGGCAATGGCAGGAATTCCGGCAGCACAAGAGCCGCTATTTCGACATAGATATGAAATACGGCACCGTGGGCGCGGTTGCACTGGATCATGAAGGACATGTCGCCGCCGCGACATCGACGGGCGGCCTTACGGGCAAGCGCTGGGGCCGAATTGGCGATTCGCCTGTCATAGGCGCAGGCACCTATGCCGATGACCGTGCCTGTGCCGTCTCTGCCACCGGAGCGGGCGAATATTTCATCCGCATCGGTGTCGCCCATGAAATCTGCGCGCGTGTGCGTATGAAGGGTGAAAGTCTGCAACAAGCAGCAGATGCCGTGATCGCGGAGCTGGGTGGGATGGGCGGCGTCGGCGGCGTCATCGTTACCGGCCCGGGCGGCGACCTCGTCTGGTCGTTCAACACACCGGGCATGTATCGCGCAAGAACGGGCAGCACAGGCGAACGGGTCATTGCCATTTATGCCGACGAATGACGCCCTGACCGCCAGGATCAGGATCTAACGGCGGTCGCGTCGTGAATTGTCGTCCAAGGATCGGTGAGACCGCGATTCACGCCGCTGCCCCCTTGTTTCCGTCCGCTGTTCTCGCGCCTGTGGCTGTTCTCGCGCCTGTGATCGCCGACTTTGTATGGCGGCTTCCCGGCGTGTCCGCACTGGTCCGGCAACATTTTCCTGCTTTCGGACTGGCCGTTCGACGCGGTCCTGCCTGCGATTCACATGCCGCTCGCCACTTCGATCGCGTTGTATATTCCCGCTCCTGTACTGGTGCCGGCTCCGTCGCTCGTCGCGGTAATCGTCGCGACGATGCGTGCGGCGGCCTTCCCAGTATCGCCGGTGATTGTCCCGCCAACGGTGGCGATGCCCCTGCCGGTCAAAGACATAATAGCCGGTCCCAGGATAGTAAAAACCGTCATACCAGCCATAATATCCGCCATAGCCCGGATCATAATATGAACCGGCGCCATAACCCATAGATACGCCGCCATACCCATAACCATCGTCATAGGCGGAACATCCGCCCAGCGCGAGGAGAGCTGCCAACCCTGCAACGGCAAAACGCGGAAATTGCGCCGCCGTGAACCATCTTTTGTAAATATCCTGTGTCATGCGGCGATAATAATCCGCGCTACTTGAATTGCCACTGAACGGATTGACCTAACCGGTGGCGGCCCAAATCTCGTAATTGGGACAATTTGGGGTGCGGTGTTGCCGTTATGCATCAAAAAATCGACGAAAATGTCGATTCTGTCCAATAATTTTCCTGCCGAATCAGCGTAGGACAAATTTGCGACCCGAAGGGCTCTTGGTCTGACGACAGAGAGACCTTTTCCTTGATGGCTCGGCCGGTTTTTCCGGTCGGGCCATTCTTTTAATAGCAATAATGGAAAAACTCGTCAGAATTTTATAAGGTGATCAGGAATTCGGGGTTGCGCAATGGGGGAAAAGTTTTTGTCGGCACGGGTGAATAGCGCCGTGTCCCACATAAGGATGCATGTTGCCTGTTGCCCCTCCGCAATGGAGAAGCAACACCATGCAGCATGATTTCCCAGACGGAAACAAGGACGGCATGGTAGCTCTTCGCTATTATGAACCGCCTTTGGACCTGAGTGATCTGGTGGCTTCGATCTACCTCTTCACTGCTAACTTGCCTTATGTCTCTGATATCACGAGGGCGGACTTTGCACAGTTGCGGTTCATGCTGTCCGGCCGGGGCTATTACACCTTCCATGACGGCCGCCAGATGGAAACGCCTCCGGTATGTATACTTGGGCCCACCATGTCGGCCATTCATTTCGATGTGGATGGGCCACTGCAGGTAGTGGGGGTCGCCCTGTTACCATTGGGGTGGTATGCTTTGACGAACCAGGATGCATGCAACCATGCGGACTCATTATATGACGGTGCGACGATTGGCCCGGAATATACCCAAGCACTGAAAGCATTGCAGGGGATCGACAATCACGAAGAGGCCGTGGAACAGCTTTGGATTTTCCTGCGGACATGTTTTCGTCCGATCAACAGCTCCTTTCAGGATTTTGTAAAAGCCGCTGACGCCTGGCTCGCCAACGAGAGCTCACCGCGTGTGGAAGCACTGCTAGAAGCGACGGGCCTGTCCGCGCGTCAGGTCGCCCGACTGACGAACCGGCTATATGGCGCTCCCCCCAAATTACTGGCGCGGAAATATCGGGCGCTACGCATCGCATCATCGATTGCCGGCACGGACGAGGACTGGCACGATGTCATCGGCGACATCTTTTACGATCAGTCGCATTTTATCCGCGAACTCAAGCACTTCGTCGGCGTGACACCGCATCAGCTCAAGAATAAACTTGGCATCGTCCCGCGCCTTACGTTGCTGCGCCGCCAGCTGGATGGCCGCTTTCCATATATCTCCCGGATCAGTTAGTTAATAGCCCGGTCATTCAGTAGGCATCCGGTTGATATTTTGGATCTGCCTGTTCAAAGGCTTGAAGTATGCGTGCCTTTTCTACAGCTGCCCTGATGGTAGGAAATGGCGACAGGTCTACATTGAACCGTTCCGCCGAATAAACCTGCGGCACCAGATGGCAATCGGCCAAAGTCGGCGCGTCGCCAAAGGCAAAGCCTTTTCCATACCGGGCCACCATCGCCTCCAATGCCGTAAATCCTTCGCTGATCCAACGCGCTATCCATGTATTGACCTGATCCTGCGACGCGCCCAGATCATGTCGAAGCGCTTTCAATATGCGCAGGTTGTTGATGGGATGAATGTCACACGCAATGATCCCGCACATCGCCCGAACGACCGCGCGATCCGCCGCGACACGTGGCAGCAAAGGCGGATCTGGGTATTTTTCCTCCAACCATTCCAGGATTGCAACGCTTTGCATCAGTATGCCGTCCTCCGTCTCCAGGGTGGGGACAAGGCCTTGCGGGTTCAGCTTCAGATAATCGGGGCTATGCTGCTCCCCCCTACGCAAGTCGAGCGCTTTCTGCTGATAGGACAAACCCTTCAGTCCCAGAGCAATCCGCGTGCGATAGCTTGTGCCCGACCGCCAATAACCATGCAGTATAAGCGCGCTCATGATTTCCTCACTCGATCATCGTCCGGCTCGATTATGGTGTTTGAGGCTGCACGGTATGATTTTATCAGGATCGGGCCTGTTTCCGCTAATGTTGAAACGCGCGAAATAGCCACCGGCGGAAAGGTTTGGCGTGATTTCGGCAAGGCGGTATCCCACCGCCTCAAACTCACATTTCAACAGGCGAGTCGGGGTTCCGTGCTCCGCAGTAGGTCGGTCGGCATCAACCACGATCACCTGCCCGGATAATTTCAGTGCCGGGTAGAGTCGCCAGAGAAAGGCATAAGGCTCAGCAATTTCATGGTACATGTGGACGAGGAATACTCGGTCGAAGCTGCGAGCGGGCAGCATCGGATCGTCCGCAGCGCCCAGTTTTACACTGACATTATCCAGATTTTCCCGCGCGACGCGCAGGGCCAGACTGTCGCGCACTTCTGGTAATATGTCCTGCGCCAGCACACGTCCGGTGGGGCCGACCCGTCGTGCCAGACGCACGGTATAATAGCCTTCGCCCGCGCCAATATCGGCGACCGTCATTCCGGGCTTTATTCCGGCGCCGTCCATAATGTCATCCGCCTCGTTCAGGCGATCCCGGCTGTCCTCATCGGACCAGCGGGTCGATACGATATTGGCTATCGGCCGATCGGCACGAGGAAAGTCCCGGGCAGTTTGCGGTCGCCCTTTGTCGGAACTGGGCATCAACTGGTCGCAAGCCGCTGTGGGCAACGTGGCAAAGGCCAGAAACGCCAATGCCGACAGGCGCATCAGTCAACATCCTCCACAACGACCGTCTCACCCGTCACACGTTGTGACAGCGCGGCGGCCATGAACGGATCAAGTGCGCCATCCAGCACGTCGTCGGGTGCCGTGGACACAATACCCGTCCGCAGATCCTTCACCATTTGATAGGGTTGCAGTACGTAGGAACGGATCTGGTGCCCCCAGCCAATATCGGATTTCGACGCGTGGGTCGCACTCGCCTCCGCCTCGCGCCGCTGCAACTCAGCTTCGTACATACGGGCTTTGAGCATACTCATCGCTTCGGCCTTGTTCTTGTGCTGCGACCGCTGATTTTGACAGGCAACGATGATGCCGGTCGGCACATGGGTAATACGCACTGCCGAATCGGTGGTATTGATATGCTGGCCACCCGCACCCGATGCGCGATAAGTATCAATTTTCAGATCGCTCTCGTTGATCTCTATATCGATGTTATCGTCGATCACCGGATAAACCCAGACGGACGAAAAGCTGGTGTGCCGCCGCGCTGAACTGTCATAGGGCGATATCCGCACCAGCCGATGTACGCCGCTTTCGGTCTTGGCATAGCCATAGGCGTTTTCGCCCTTCAAAAGCAGGGTCGCCGACTTGATCCCCGCCTGTTCGCCGGCATGATAATCGACCACTTCTACTTTCATGCCGCGCCGTTCCGCCCAGCGCATATACATGCGTTGCAGCATTTCGGCCCAATCCTGGCTTTCCGTGCCGCCTGCGCCCGCATGAATTTCAAGATAGGTGTCGTTGGCATCGGCCTCTCCAGCCAGCAGGGCCTTCACCTTGTCCTCATCGGCGCGTGCGGCAAGCGCGGCGAGTTGCGCCACCCCCTCATCGACCAGGGCATTATCACCCTCTGCCTCTGCCATTTCCATCAGTTCGACTGTGTCATCCATTTCCTGCTGGATCGCGCGGGTCGCGCCGATCGCCTGATCCAGCCGGGTGCGTTCGCGCATCACCTCCTGCGCCTTTTTGGGGTCGTCCCACAAAGTCGGGTCTTCGACGCGCGCATTCAGTTCGTCCAGGCGACGCAGCGCCCGGTCCCAGTCGAGAAAGCGGCGGAGCAACTCAAGAGCTGCTTCGATGCGGTCAATATGTGTCTGCGCTTCGGCGCGCATTTTCAATCTCCAGTCATGGGCAACAGTTTTGCCCGATATAGGCATCGTGCGGCATTGGCAAAGCGGTGCATAGCTGAACGCGTGTCAGTAAATGCCGCCTTCGCGCTGCAGGAAGTCGTTGTCATTCTGCTTGCGCCCGGCTGCGGCGTTCGAATCAGCGTTTTCGTCACCGTCGCCGATGACAATTTCTTCCTTGCGAATGGTACGGCGCGGCTCGGTTTCAGGTTTGAACGCTTCCCAGATCACCGCCGGCCTGGCATCGTTCGTCGGCCATTCACCGTAGACGCGACGGCCACTGCGGCGATCGATCCGTACCATGCGAATGCCGGCGGGCGCGACAAAGGGCCGCCTGGGTATTTTGTCAAGCACCGGCTCCATCGCCTCTCGCCAGATCGGAGCCGCTATCCTGCCACCCTGCGCATAACCGCCCAGACTGCGGGGCTGATCATAGCCAAGATAGACACCCGCAATCAGATCGGGTGACCCGCCTATGAACCAGACATTTGTCGGGCCGTTGGTGGTGCCGGTCTTGCCGAACAGCGGCCTTTTCATGTCGCTCAGCCGTTGCGCGGTGCCGCGTGTGATAACGCCTTCGGCAATGTGGATAACCTGGTAAGCCGTCATCGGGTCCATCAGCTGACGTCCCGATTGGGCAAAGCGTGGCATGAGCTTGCCATCCCATTCAGCCATGTTGCAGCCATCGCAAGGCCGCCAGTTTTCAGGCCAGATGACTTTGCCTCTGCGGTCTTGAACAAAGTCGATCACCTTGGGCTTCAGCTCACGGCCATGATTTGCCAGCATCGCATAAGCATTAACCAGCTTTTCGACCGTGGTTTCGCCAGCGCCCAGCGCATATGACAGATAGGGAGTATAATCGCCGATCCCCATGGTCTTGATGGTCTTAACCACCTTGTCCATGCCGGTTTGCGATGCAGTACGCACGGTCATCAGGTTGCGCGACTGTTCAACGGCCCAGCGCATGGTTTGCGGTCCAGCGCTGCTGCCGGAGAAATTGCGGAAGCATTTCTGCCCCAGCCGAACAGACTGAAAGACGCAGAACGGGCCATCGACGATGATGGAAGCCGGCGTCATGCCGTTGTCGAGTGCGGCGGCATAAACAAATGGTTTGATCGTCGATCCCGGCTGTCGTTCAGCCTGGGTAGCGCGGTTGAAGGCGCTCAGGCGCGAATCAAATCCTCCCTGCATGGCGTAAATACGTCCATTATGGGGGTTTTCGATGACCATACCGCCGGACACACCCGGAATATTACGCAGTGCCCAGCCACTGCCCTGCGGCTTGACGGCTATCAGATTGCCAGGACGAAGCGCATCAAAGGCCGTGCCCCCGGTCTTGCTGTAGGCCATACTGGCAAGGCCTTGCGGCAATGTGCCGGTCGAACCGTTGACAAATCCGATGGTGGCGTTGCTGCCCGATTTGCTCAGCACCACTGCGATCTTCCAATCAGCATAGTCGATGCCAATGAAGGTGGAAGCGAGCCGACGTGCCCATTGGTCATCCATTTTGATGGAATTGACAGGACCGGACCAGCCCTTGCCCTGGTCATAACGGATCAAGCCGTCACGCAAGGCCTTGCGCGTCAACCCCTGCATATGGGGATCAAGTGGCGTACGCACCCACAGCCCGCCCGCATAGACGCTATGCGGCCCGTCCTTGGCGGTTTCCCCATAAAGTTCGATCAGACGACGGCGAACTTCCTCGATGTAATAGCCGCCAACCCGTTCGAAACGCGCTGCGCTTTGCTGCGCGACGGTACCCAGCGGCTCGGCGATGGCGGCTTCATACTGCGCCCTGTCGATCCAGCCATTCTTCCGCATTTCATTGAGCACCCAGTTCCGGCGCTCCAGCGCACGATCCATGTGCTTTTCCGGACGGTAATTGGCCGGTCCTTTGGGTAATATGGCCAGATAGGCCATTTCGTGCAGCTTCAGGTCCCCTACATCCTTGTCGAAATAGGCGCGGGCGGCGGCCTGAACACCATAGGCGTTGCGGCCCAGGAATATCTGGTTGAGATACAGCTCCAATATCTGCTGCTTGGTCATGACCGATTCGATCCGGTAGGCGAGCAGCGCCTCCTTCACCTTGCGCACATAACTGACTTCATTGGTCAGCAGCAGGTTCTTGGCGACCTGTTGGGTGATCGTCGACGCGCCGACGGGGCGGCCGCTACGGGTCAGATTGGTGATCATCGCGCCGATGATGCCGGGATAATCAAGCCCATGATGCTGGAAAAAGGTCTTATCCTCCGCAGCCATATAGGCACGGATCAGCTGCGGTGGATAATCGGCATATTGCAATTGAACGCGCCGTTCCCGGGCATAGCTTTGCACCGGTTCGCCATTCACGGATCGCACGATGGTAGGCAATGGCGGCTCATATTCCAGTAAGGATCTGGCATCGGGCAGGTTACGCGCGAATATGAACCAAATGAGAAACAGACCCAACAGCGCAGCGCCGAGCGACACGGCAAGCAGCTTGAACCACCATTTATGCCACATCTTGCGGAAAAAAGCCGCGATCCCGCCAGCATTGCGCTGCAGCCTGAACCGCAAATTTGTCTCTTCGGCCTCAACCATCACGGACCGGCTCTAGCAATTTTTACGGCGATTGCCAGCCGGGATATGGTGCTGGCCGCAAAACGAATGAAGGCGGAAGCATTTGATCTGGCGTCAGGCCGAGGCTTCAGGTCTAGTTTTGGACCAGCTTGCGCGCAAAATGGATCTCAATAGCCCTTGCCACGCCTTGCGCGATTTTCGACTGTCCTTCCGGCGATGTCAGGAACCGCACGTCATCGGCATTGGTGATATAGCCGGTTTCGAACAGAATCGACGGCGTGTCGGGCGCCTTGAGCACGATCAGCGAAGCGAAACGATGATAGGCGGAACGAAAATCAACCAGCGGAGCAGCCTCCCGCTGTAACAATTTGGCGAAGCTGGATGATATGTTCATCGTCTCACGTTGTGTCAGGTCAATCAGGATCGAGGACACATCGCTGCTCTGGTCGCCCAGATTGACGCCGTTGATAATGTCGGATTTGTTCTCGCGCGCGGCCAGTCTGGCCGCCTCGCGGTCCGACGCGACTTCGGAAAGCGTGTATATGGTCGCGCCGTGCGCATCCTCATTTTCGGCCGCATCCGCATGAACGGAAATGAACAGGTCCGCCTTCATCCTGCGTGCAATGCCATAACGCTCTTCCAGCACCAGAAACCGGTCGTCGTTACGGGTCAGGGCCACGCGCACGCGCCCGGATTTCAACAGTTCACGACGAATCGCCCGGGCGACCGCCAAGGTGATGTCCTTTTCGCGCGTGCCGAGTTCCTTGTTGAGCGCACCAGGGTCATGCCCGCCATGGCCTGCATCGATCACGACCAGCGGCCGGCTGTCGTCGGCGGGGCCAGCCACCCGGGGCAGGTCAACGCCCTTTGCAGGCTGCGGAATGGCGACCGTGATGCCGTGCGTCCTGCTGGGCGTGCGCGCGGCGTTTGCAGCCGGCGGGTCAAACGCACTCCGCCCGCGGGCGGCTGCGGCGCTAAAATCACGAGCATCCGCATTGCGAAGCGATAATGTCAGCGTCTTGCCGTCCGCAGCAAACTGGCCACCCGATATGATCGCGGGGCGCGAAAGATCGAAAACGACCCGTGCCGTGCTTGGGTCGAACTGGCCCTGACGAATTGCGGAGACGACACCGCGTGCCACGCCGCCAGCACCCGGCTGCGCGCCCTTGATGTCAAGGGCGATGCGCCGTGGTGCATCCAACAGAAAGGCGGAAGCGCCGCTGACGCTTTCATCAAAGCGAACAGTGACCGTGTCGCCATTCACCTGGACGGCATTGATGGTGCCCGCCTCAGCCGGGGCAGCGAACATCGTGGCGGCCAATATAAAAAACAGGAACATGGGTGCATATTTGCGTGCCGTGCGTGCCCAGGTCCAGCCAAATTTCATAAATTGTGCCTTTTGCCTCTGTCATCGCGCCGAAGGCGGCATTGAGCAAAAAGCCGCTCGCCCCCCATAAAGCGAAATCGTAAACGCACCATTAAGGATGCTTTGTTCCGTCGTGGCGCAATAAATTTATAGGAGACATTGCTCGTTCCCACTTCCGGTGCTAGCGGTAAAGGGTCCCGCATTGATTTTTCTGGTCAATATCGGGTTTCGCGAATCGCCATAATTGATGGCGATCAGACAGGTTGACGCTGCATGAGGCATTTTTCTTCCCGACTCCAAAACCCATCTATGGGTCTTGGCGTATGGATGCGACTGTCGCGGCCGGGCAAAATTGCCGGCCATGCCTATGCAGTAGAGGCACATTCCACTCTTCACACCCCTGCGAACGACCGGCGCACAGCGCCGCGTTTGCTTTTTTCATATCGCATGGCCCCCCGCCGCCTGGCCGCGGGCCGCCATGCCTGGAGTATAATACATGACAATGCGTATGCTGATCGACGCGCGCCACCGGGAAGAAACCCGGGTTGCCGTCGTCAAGGGAAACCGGATCGAGGAATTTGATTTCGAATCCGCCGAGCACAAACAGCTCAAAGGGAATATCTATCTAGCCAAGGTCACGCGAGTTGAACCGTCGCTTCAGGCGGCGTTCGTGGACTATGGCGGCAATCGCCATGGCTTCCTGGCTTTTTCGGAAATCCACCCCGACTATTATCAGATTCCGCGCGAAGATCGGGAGGCATTGCTCGCCGAAGAGGCCGAGCATGCCGCAGAGGAAGCCGCACTTCGAGCCGAGGAGGAGGATGCGGACGGCGAAGGCGAACTGGAAGACATGGCTCCGCCCGCCGCTCTTGATGACGAAGAGGGCGAGGACGACCATGACGGGAACGAAGAGTCCGCCCCTCCTGCCAAAGCCCGCAACGGCGATGGTGCTGCGGACGATCTACGCCGCAAACGCATGGCGCTGCGCCGTCGGTACAAGATCCAGGACGTCATTCGTCGGCGGCAGGTGCTGCTGGTGCAGGTCGTCAAGGAAGAACGCGGCAACAAGGGTGCGGCGCTCACAACATATCTGAGCCTGGCCGGTCGCTATTGCGTACTGATGCCCAACACCAGCCATGGCGGCGGCATTTCGCGCAAGATCAGCAATGTGGCCGACCGCAAGCGGTTGAAGTCCATTATTGCGGAAATGAAGCTGCCCAGCACAATGGGCTGTATCGTCCGCACCGCCGGGTTGCAGCGCACGAAGCCGGAAATCAAGCGCGACTTCGATTATCTCGCGCGCCTGTGGGACGAGATTCGCGAAAAGACGCTGAAGGCATCGGCGCCCGAACTCATCCACAATGACAGCGATCTCATCAAGCGCGCCATTCGCGACATATATAATCGCGACATTGAGGAGGTGCTGATCGAGGGCGAGGACGGCTACCGCGCCGCCAAGGATTTCATGAAGCTGTTGATGCCCAGCCATGCGCGCCGGGTGCAGCAATATGCCGATGCGGTTTCGCTGTTCCAGCGGCATGGCGTCGAGGATCAGCTTGCCGCCATGTATCATCCAGTGGTGCAATTGAAATCGGGTGGCTATCTGGTCATCAACCCCACCGAAGCCCTGGTTTCGATCGACATCAACTCTGGGCGGTCGACGCGCGAACATGGCATCGAACAGACCGCTGTTGCGACCAATCTGGAAGCCGCCCGCGAAATTGCGCGCCAATTGAAATTGCGCGACATGGCGGGTCTGGTCGTTATCGACTTTATCGACATGGAGCACAACTCCAACATCCGCAAAGTCGAAAAGGCAATGAAGGATGCGTTGAGGGACGACCGCGCGCGTATTCAGGTAGGTCGCATTTCTGGCTTCGGCCTGATGGAAATGAGCCGCCAGCGCCTGCGCACCGGCGTACTGGAGGCATCGACGCGCGAATGTCCGCATTGCGAGGGCACGGGCCTTGTCCGTACCGCCTCCTCGGCGGGCCTTTCCGCACTTCGTTTGCTGGAGGAAGAGGCCGCACGCGGTCGCGGCATCATCGTGACCCTGCGCGCCAGCCAGGAAGCCGCTTTTTACGTTCTGAACAATAAGCGCGCCGAAATCGATGAGATCGAAACGCGCTATGGCGTCAAGATCGTCATCCTGCCTGATGGCGAAACCGAAGGCGCCCGCATGTCTGTTGAGGCCAGCGGTCCGCGCCCTGCGAACATCGTTACTTTTGCTCCCATCGTTGAGGAAGAGGAAGAGGACATCCTCGACGAGGAAGTGGACGAAGAGATCGAGGCGGAGATAGCCAACGAAACGACTGCCGAGCGTAAAGAGCGTGAGGAAGGCGAAGGTGGCAGCCGTCGCCGTCGTCGTCGTCGTGGCCGCCGTGGCCGCCGCGATGAACGGCCCGAACAAACCGATGGCGAAACCACCGAAGGTCAGGCCCATGCTGTCAGCGCGGAAATGGCAGAGGATGCCGGCACAGCACAGACCCAGGAAGATGGCGCCATCGGAATTGATGCGTCCGAAGACGAAGAAGCCAATCCTCGTCGCAGTCGCCGTGGCCGCCGCGGCGGCCGCCGCCGCCGTGGAGGAGAAGCTGTCGATGCTGTCAGCGAAGCGGGCACGGAAGGCGCAGGAGTGGAAACGGAGGTCGAACCATCCGCTGCTGCCCATGTCCCCGCAGAGGCAACTCCTGAATCGTCCTCTGAAGTAGCGGAAGAGGCCGCGCCCAAGAAGACACGCCGTCGCCCACGCGCGCGCAAAGACGATGCGCAGGAAGCTGCAGTGGCCGAAACGACCGCCGCTCCTGAAATGCCGACTGCTGAAACTCCGGTCGAAGCTGAAGCCGTCGAAGCGCCGGTTGCGGAAAAGCCCAAGCGCACCCGCCGCAAAGCTGCGCCAAAGACCGAACCGGAAACCACACAGGTCGACGCCGCACCTGCCGTTGAGCCGGTAACTGAGAAGCCCAAGCGTACGCGAGGGAAAAAGGCTGAACCTGCTATCGATACTGTGGCGGAAGAGGTCGCTGCCGACAGCACTGCGCAACCGGAATCATCGCCAACTACGGCGCAGACGCCAGCCAATGACTCCAATAATAATAGTGATGACGGTGAAACCGACGAGGATGGCGCACTTCGCCGTGGCTGGTGGCAACGCACCTTCGGTAACTGACGGACCTTCTGGCATGGCCCTGCTTCCCCTTGCTCGGGGCGGAGGGTCATGCATTTCATCCCCGGTTCAGCCCCGTTGCGCCATGAAGCGTCGATGATACCGTCCCTTTCCGTTGATCGGCTGCGGTTTATAGCCGATAGGAGGCACATGCTTCGCGGCCTTGCCCTTCTGCTCCTGTCCATGCTGCTGATTGTGCAGCCTGCTGTGGCACAGCAAATTCTGCGGGATGCGGAAACAGAGGCGCTGTTCAATGAGATTTCCGCACCTCTTGTTAAGGCGGCCGGGCTTGATCCTCATAATGTTCAGGTACTGTTGATTAATGACCCGGAGATCAACGCCTTCGTCGCTGGCGGTCAGATCGTCTGGATACACAGCGGCCTTGTCGCAAAAGCCGATGATGTGAACCAGTTGCAGGGCGTCATTGCACATGAACTGGGCCATATCGAGGGCGGCCATATCATACGGTCAAGTGAAGGCATAAAGGCCGCAACAGGCATCACCCTGCTCAGCCTCCTGCTCGGCGCGGCGGCCATGGCTGCGGGTGGTGCCGAAGCGGGCATGGGTATCATGGCCGCTGGTCAACAGGCCGCGATGGGCAAATATCTGTCTTTTTCACGCAATCAGGAAAGTTCCGCCGATCTTGCCGGTGCGCGCTATTTGTCCAGGGCAGGGGTTACCGGACGGGGCAGCCTTGCCTTTTTCAAGAAGCTGCAGAATCAGGAATTCCGCCTCGCCATTCCCCAGACCGACAGCTATGCCCGTACCCACCCGCTATCCGGCGAGCGTATGGCCGTGCTGGGTGAAGTATATCGCAAGGACCCGGCGTGGGACAAACCCATAGACCCGAAATTGGAGGCGCGCTTTGAACGGGTAAAGGCAAAGCTGGTGGGCTTTGTTTCGGATCCCACCCAAACGCTTCGCCTTTACCCGGAAACGGACAAGAGCATTCCCGCGCGCTATGCGCGCGCTTATGCCTGGCACAAATCCGCCTATCCCGACAAAGCGGCAGCCGAGGTGAATGGCCTTCTCGCCATGGCGCCGGACGACCCTTATTTCCTGGAACTGGAAGGGCAGATATTACTGGAATCGGGACATCCGGCAGAGGCCATTCCACCGCTCCGCCGTGCCGTCGCAGAAACGGGCAGCCAGCCATTAATTGCCGCCTTGCTCGGTCACGCGCTGGTCGCGACCGACGACAACAGCTATCTGCCGGAAGCCGCAAAAGTTCTCAAATCAGCCGTTAACAAGGACAAGGACAACCCTTTCGCCTGGTATCAGCTTGGTGTTGTTTATGAGCGGCAGGGCGATACGGCGCGAGCGGCACTGGCCACGGCGGAACGTTATCAGATGACCGGAAAGCCTGCATTGGCCCTGCTCAGCGCCGAAGCCGCTATGGCCGGAATAAAGCAAGGCACGCCCGACTGGCTGCGGGCGCAGGATATAGCGATGGTCACGCGCTTTGCCGTTGACAGCAAAAAGAAACGATAGGCGCCGCAATGGGGGACAACCGAGGACAATTTCACACGCCGAAAGGCCGGGACGACGCATCCGGCACATTGCAGCGCGCAACAAAGACCGGAAAAGCCGCAGCAGCAACTTTTGTCAAACTGGTCTGGCCGTTGCTTGTCAAAGGGGGCGCATTTGCCAAAACCCTGCCGGGACGCGCCCATGACCTTGGCGAACGGATCGATATGCCAGCTCGAATCGCCCTGACACGAAAATGGGTGGAGGCGCAGAATTATCCGCAGAAGGCAGAAAAGCTCCGCGCTGGATCGGTCCGCGCGGGCCGTGCCACCATTGCGGCTACGCGCCGTGCGGCCAATGCCGCTCAGGCGCGATCGGGGCCGATAGCCACAACGATTGGCAGGAAAGGCGCTGCTGTAGCTCAACGGGCCGGGCGGGCTATCGCCCACCGTGCGGAGAGTATCCGAGCTGCGCTTGCCCGGGCACGTGCGCAGATTACCGACCGCCACATGCAGGCAGCGACGAAAAAAGCCGCAGCCAAGGCATCGCGCGCGACGCCTGCAAGCGCAGACAGTCCAGCGCCGCCCGTTCCTTCCGAACTCATGCGTCTCTTGAAGGAAGAAGGCGTCGCGGTTGACGGCATGGATGTACGTGAAGCGCTGCCCGCTCCCGTTCGCTCCAGCTGGGTCGGCGCGCAGGGCGCATTGCCCCTGTTTGCTGATGAACCCGAGCAACCTGTCGAGCGGCCCATCAGTATGTTGGCAGCGAAGGCAGAGATACCGCCCATATCGGAATCCAGTCCTCTGCAGGAATCTGTTCGGGCAGCCGATGCCGCCACCGTACAATCGCGCACGGCACCCCGATGGGCGGCGTTCAAATTGCTCGGCTCGGCATTATTTTCTTCGACCGGCAGCCTGCCGTTTTACCAGAACAGGACATTTCAGATGACATTTGGCGCAACCATCTTCCTTGCTGCCGCTGGTGTAGCCGCCCTGATGCTGCAAGGCGGAGCAAGCGATCTATCCGCTGCCCAATCGCCTACGCCTACTGGCGCGATGGACCGCGCGCAGGTGGAGATGATCGTTCGCAACTATATTCTTGAACATCCCGAAATCATTCCGGAGGCCATTGACCGACTGCAGGCAAAGCGCATGTCCTCAATCGTAGATCGCAACCGGGCCGAATTGGAAAAGCCGTTCGCGGGCGGATTTGATGGAGCAAAGGATGGTGATGTCGTCCTCGTCGAATTTTTCGACTATGCCTGCGGCTATTGCCGGGCCAGCCTGCCCGACATTGACCGGCTGCTCGCGCAGGATAAAGGTCTGAAAGTCGTTTACCGCGAGTTGCCGATCCTCAGCGATGAAAGCGGCGAAGCAGCCAAGGCCAGCCTGTACGCCGCCAAGCAAGGCCAATATGGCCGCTTCCACCGGGCACTTTATGCCGCCGGTCGTCCATCAAAGGAAAGCATCGCGGCCGCCGCAAAGAAAGTCGGCCTTGACCCCGCCGCACTGGCGAGCGGCATGTCGGCAGGCGATATTAGCGCTGAAATCGCAAACAACCTGCGCCTTGCACAATCATTGCAGGCGACCGGCACGCCAACGTGGGTAGTAGGCGATCAGGTATTGTCGGGCGCAGTTGGCTATGATGCCCTGAAAGCCGCCATAGCCAAGGCCCGCGCCGCCCGGAACTGACCCCCCCTCCCTTCATCGTTACAGGTCGGCTTGGTGCGACTATCTGGAGATATTTTTAATCTTCAGGCCGGTCCATTTGGCGATAAATGCGTACATGTCGGCATATTCTTCAATGACTTTGTCTGTCGGCTTGCCTGATCCATGGCCCGCCCGCGTTTCGATGCGAATGATATGCGGTTTGCTCCCGATATCCGCATGTTGCAGGGCAGCGGCATATTTGAAACTATGTCCCGGCACCACGCGATCGTCGGTGTCCGCCGTGACCACCATGATTGCGGGATAGTCCACGCCATCACGGACATTATGGTAGGGTGAATAGCCCAACAGATTACGGAAATCGGCCTCTTTCGATGGATAGCCATAATCATCGACCCAATAACGGCCAGCCGTAAAACGGTCGAAACGCAGCATATCCATCACCCCCACTGCGGGTAGGGCAGCGGCGAACAGATCCGGCCTCTGATTAACGACCGCGCCGACCAGCAATCCACCGTTGGAGCGCCCCTCAATCGCCAGCTGATGTTCACCAGTAATGCCCTGCGCCTTCAGATATTCGCCCGCCGCAATGAAATCATCGAACACGTTCTGTTTGTTCAATAGCCGACCGGCATCATGCCATGCCTTCCCATATTCGCCGCCCCCGCGCAGATTGGCGATGGCGACCGCGCCACCCTGTTCCAGCCACGCCAGTCGTGTCGCGGAGAATCCCGGCGTCAGCGATATGTTGAATCCGCCATAGGCATAGAGCAGGGTTGGCGCGGGTTTGCCGCTCTGTACCACATCGGCACGGCGGATCAGGAACATCGGCACCTGTGTTCCGTCCTTTGAGGGATAGAATATCTGCTGCGTCACATACTCGGCGGGATCGAAGTCAACCTGGGGCTGCGCAAAGACGCTCGTTTCGCCCGTGGCGGTGTCAAACCGGTAAATGGTCGTAGGCGTGGTGAAGCCGGAAAAGGCAAAGAAAGTTTCAGGGTCGCCGCCTTTGCCGCCAAAACCTGCAGCAGTGCCGATGCCGGGGATCGGCACATCGCCCGCAGGAGTGCCATCGAGATGGATCATCTCCGCAACGGTTTTTGCGTCATGCAGATAGGCCAGGATGATCTTGTCTCCCACCATCGATCCGCCGACAAGTGTTTCGGCCCGTTCCGGTAAGACCTCCACGGGCGGGGCACGAGGATTCTCGGCATCCAGCGTGACAACCCGCAGGCGCGATGCGTCCTTGTCCGTCACAAAATAGAGCCGTGCGCCAACGTTGCCGATCAGCCGCCACTCATGATTCAGACCCCTGACCAGCTTCCATGGCTTGCGTGCGGGATCGGAAAGGTCAGCGATGGTCAGCTCATAGCGTTCGTCGGTCCCTTGCGAGGATGTGATTAACAACCATTTGCCGTCATCGCTGACTTGCGCATTATGTCCCATTTGTGGGTGTCCGGGCGTTGCATAAACCAACCTGTCGCTGTCCTGCGATGTGCCCAGGCGATGATAATAGACTTTTTGATTGAGGTAGTCTTGCCATCCGCAGGAGCATCGAACCGCGAATAGAAAAATCCCTTCCCCTCGCCATCCCAAGCCAGCCCGGAAAATTTGACCCAGCGAATTGCGTCAGGGAGAACTTGTCCCTTTTCGACATCAACGACATGCAAGGTGCGCCAGTCCGTGCCACCATCCTGCACCGCATAAAGCAGAAGGCTGCCATCGCGCGAAGGCTCCCATTCCGCCAGCGCCGTTGCACCGTCGGCCGAAAACCCATTGGGATCGAGCAACAGCTGCTGCTCGCCGCTCAATCCTTCCCGCACAAAAAGCGGTGACTGGTTCTGCAGACCGCTATTATAGGTATAGAAATAGCGTGTCCCGGCTTTGCGGGGTGTGCCGTAGCGGTCGTGGTCGAACAGAGCGGCCATGCGTTTCTGCAATATCTCGCGTCCCGGCAAAGTGGCCAGATAGGATTGCGTCACCGCATTTTCAGCATTGACCCACTCATGCACCTCTTTGTCCTGACGAACATCATTTTCCAGCCAGCGATAGGGGTCGGCGACCGCCACCCCGAACTGCTCCTCAACCAGATCAAGCCGTCTGGCCTGCGGATAATTTAGCGGGTCCGCCTCATTGGAATTGGCGACGCTTGCCCCCGGCACAAGCGCCAGCGCCGCCAGCGGCAGCGCAAAGGTCGATTTTTTCATGAAGCGGAATATCCAGAACATAGTGAAACAGGCCGCCAGCTTAGAAAGCCGCGGCCTGTTTGTGAAGCATGAGCTTAGAAGGCTGAAACACTCAGCCTTTCCGAAAAACGGCTCAGGCCGCTTCCATTTCCTCTTCGTCGGCGCCCTGGACCGGACCGGAGTCCTGACCCTTGGCCGTGACGTCGCGGTCGACCAGTTCGATCACTGCCATCGGCGCTGCGTCCGATGCGCGGATACCGGCCTTGATGATGCGGGTATAGCCGCCATTGCGGTCCTTGTAACGTTCGGCGAGCACCTCAAACAGCTTCTTGAGCTGCGTGTCGTCCAGCAGTCGCGAATGGGCCAGACGACGATTGGCAAGGCCGCCCTTCTTCGCCAGCGTGATCAGCTTTTCGACATAGGGGCGAAGCTCCTTTGCCTTGGGCGTGGTGGTCATGATTTGCTCATGCTTGATGAGCGATGCCGCCATGTTACGGAACAATGCCGCGCGATGGGATGATGTACGCTGCAGCTTGCGGCCGCCGACTCTATGACGCATGTTTTTACTCCGTTTGTTCAAGGGCCGTATGAGGTACCCAGGACCAGGCGGTGTAGAAAAAGGCCACCGCCCAAAACCTTTTCAAAGCAACTGCGCCCTCATTCGTGTCGAGCAAAATCGAAACACCTGGGACGACGGGCCAAAGCCGATTAACCGAGCAGTTCCTGCTCCAGCTTCTTGGCCATTTCCTCAATGTTTTCAGGCGGCCAGCCGGGGATGTCCATGCCAAGACGCAGGCCCATGGACGACAATACTTCCTTGATTTCGTTCAGCGACTTGCGACCGAAATTCGGGGTACGCAACATCTCCGCTTCGGTCTTCTGCACCAGATCGCCAATATAGATGATATTGTCGTTCTTGAGACAGTTTGCGCTGCGAACCGACAGCTCCAGTTCGTCCACCTTCTTGAGAAGATAGCGGTTGATCTGGTTGGCATCGCTTTCGGCTTCGCCCTGCGCACTGGCGGCAACGCCGACCGATGGCGTAGCGGCAGCCAGCGCTTCCTCGAAATGGACGAAAAGCTGCAATTGATCCTGCAGGATGCGCGCGGCATAGGCGATCGCATCCTCCGGCGTCACAGTGCCATCGGTTTCGATGGTCAGCGCCAGCTTGTCGTAGTCCAGTTCCTGACCGACGCGCGTATTTTCAACCTTGTAAGCGACCTGCTTGATCGGCGAAAACAGTGAATCGATCGGGATAAGGCCGATGGGGGCATCCGCCGGGCGGTTGGCGACAGCGGGAACATAGCCTTTGCCGATGTCGGCGGTCAGTTCCATGTTGAGCGTCGCGCCTTCGTCCAGATGGCAGATGACAAGGCCAGGGTTCATCACTTCGATGTCACCTGAGACGGCAATGTCGCCCGCCTTCACTTCGGCCGGGCCGGTCGCGGAAAGCTGCAGCCGCTTGGGGCCTTCGCCTTCCATATGCAGCGCGATCTGCTTGACGTTCAGAACGATGTCCGTGATATCCTCGCGCACACCGGCGAGCGAGGAAAATTCGTGCAGCACGTTCTCGATCTTGATCGAGGTCACAGCCGCACCTTGCAGCGAGGACAGCAGAACCCGACGCAGCGCATTGCCAAGCGTCAGGCCAAAGCCGCGCTCAAGCGGTTCGGCAACAAAGGTCGCCTTACGCTTGGCATCGCCGCCAGACTTGATTTCCAGGCTGCTCGGCTTCTTCAATTCCTGCCAGTTCTTCATGTTGACAGTCATGTATTTCCCCTGGGATTTGGGCGGGGGTCCATCGTGTGGGACGATAACCCCGGCCAGTGCAGATGATGAGACGGCACGTCTGCCGCCCCCGATAAAGCCGAAGTTTAAACGCGGCGGCGCTTGGACGGGCGAACACCATTGTGCGGGATCGGCGTGACGTCGCGAATTGACGTAATGGTGAAGCCTACGGCCTGCAGAGCGCGCAGCGCCGATTCGCGGCCCGAGCCGGGACCCTTGACTTCGACTTCAAGGGTACGAACACCATGTTCGGCAGCCTTGCGACCGGCGTCTTCCGCACAAACCTGCGCGGCATAAGGTGTCGATTTGCGCGATCCCTTGAAACCCATCGTACCGGCAGACGACCAGCTGATCGCATTGCCCTGCGCATCGGTGATGGTAATCATCGTGTTATTGAAGCTCGCGTTCACATGCGCGACACCCGATGAGATGTTCTTGCGCTCGCGCCTTTTGATGCGCTGGGGTTCCCGTGCCATTATCCTGTATTCCTACCTATAGATTGAAAAGAGCTGCCAGAACCGGGGCATTGCCCGGAGCGGCGCTTACTTCTTCTTGCCTGCAATCGCCTTTGCCTTGCCCTTGCGGGTGCGCGCATTGGTGTGCGTGCGCTGGCCGCGAACAGGAAGGCCCTTGCGATGACGCAGGCCGCGATAGCAGGCGAGATCCATCAGGCGCTTGATGTTCATCGCGGTCTGACGACGCAGATCGCCCTCAACCGTAAGATCGGCGTCGATGGTTTCACGGATCTGCAGAACTTCTGCGTCGGACAGGTCCTGAACACGGCGGCTGTGGTCGATGCCCAGCTTGTCGGCGATGTTCACAGCCTTGGTGCGGCCGATACCGTGGATATAGGTAAGCGCAATGATAACGCGCTTGTTGGTCGGGATGTTTACGCCCGCAATACGTGCCATATAAAAATTCTCCTGCTCCACAGGTCGCCTGGCAGGCGTCCCATCTCAAAGCTTCGCTGGCCAAAAGTGAATCGGAAGACCGAGTTCTGTTCTGGCGATGTAAACTACCCCTGGACGCAAAAAGGACGGCCAGCGCAAAAAACGCACTGCCGCGCGACTTAACGTGTCGGGATGGGCCGCCTTTAGGGTGAGTCGTCCCAACTGTCAAGCGCCCGGCATGTGGCTGGACGCAGGTGATAAGCAAGCTGTATGGGGCGTAATGCTTCCTGCCACTTCAGTCCCGTTCCTGCTGTTCGACGATGCCCGTCCACAGGGCGGAGCCGGGGCGCGCCTCTATGCCGATCCACGGGAACTGATAGTCGCGCATCGGCCCGAAGAGGTCCAGCCCGCCCTCGACCAGGTCGCTGCTGCTGGCAAGCAAGGCCTGCACGCGGCGGGCTATCTGGCTTATGAGGCGGGATATGCGTTGGAACCGCGCCTGGCTTCGCTAGCCCAAGCTACTGGCGAACCCCTGCTCTGGTTTGGCTTGTTTGACTGCGTTCAACATGTCCCAGTCACCGCCATTCCCAGCTTTCTGCCAGCCCCGTCCCCAAATCCGCCGCTTGCACGGCCGTTGATTGATCAGAAAGACTATGCTGCGGCGTTCGAATGCATCCAGTCCTGGATCGAGGCTGGCGACGTCTATCAGGTAAACTTCACATTTCCCTGCTCAGTGGAGCTTCCCCAAAACCCTCTCAGCCTTTATGCGGCGATCCGTGATCGTGCCGGGGCAGGCTATGGCGGCATCGTCTATACCGGCACACAATGGTTGCTTTCTTTTTCACCCGAACTCTTCTTCATTATAGAAAACGGAACACTGACCGCACGGCCAATGAAAGGCACGACGGCACGCGGCGATGGCGCATTGTCGGATATGGCGGCCATTGCCGGTCTGCGGGACGACCCCAAACAGCGCGCTGAAAACCTTATGATCGTCGACCTGCTCCGCAACGATCTTTCGCGGGTATCGGAAGCGGGCAGCGTGGAAGTGCCGGCGCTTTTCCATATCGAGACCTACCCCACTGTCCACCAGATGACTTCCACCGTTACCGCGCGCCTTCAGCCTGACCTGGGACCGGTCGATGTGCTGCGCACCATATTCCCCTGTGGATCGATTACCGGCGCACCCAAGCTGCGCGCCATGGAAATCATCCATGCAGTCGAAGCCGGACCGCGCGGAGTTTATACCGGCTCCATCGGTCATATTTCTCCTGATGGCGATGCGGTCTTCAATGTTGCGATTCGGACGATTTGTGTAAATGAAGAGCATGGCGCCGGGCGTATCGGCCTTGGGTCGGGCATAGTCGCCGATTCCGTGATGCAGGCGGAATGGGACGAATGCCTTGAAAAAGGTAAATTTCTCGGGAATGTTCCCAACGGATGATTTTACGGCATGGAGGGTGTGTGGCGTCTGCGGAAGGGCGGTTCGATCTGATTGAAACAATGGCCTTCGATCCGGTCGAGGGTGTACGGCTGCTTGAACATCACCTGTCGCGGATGACGAACAGCGCACGGGAGCTCGGTTTCTCTTTTGATCGTCATGCAGTGCGCAACGAATTGCAGGCCGCAACCTTCCGTTTACGTTCCCAAAGCCGACTACGCCTGCTGCTATCGCACCGCGGATCGATGGCGATTGAAATGCGCCGACATCGGCCCTGGCCTGAAGCCGTGATGCGCGTGGCGGCGGTGCGTCGTCCGGTTCCCGCCGACGATTTTCGTTTACGCCACAAGACCACTGACCGGCGCTTTTACGGCGACGCGCTGCGGCAGGGCGGCACCTATGAAGTGCTGTTGATGGACCCGGACGGTTTCCTGACCGAAGGCTGTTTTTCTTCACTCTTTGTGGAACGCGGCGACAAGCTGATCACACCGCCCCTTTCACGCGGCCTGCTTCCCGGCGTGCTGCGCCAAAGCCTGATAGACATGGGTGAGGCGATAGAAGCCGATGTGCGGCGCGCCGATCTGGAGAAGGGTTTCTTCATCGGCAACGCCACGCGCGGTCTGGTCGCTGCAACTTTGGTTGAACGTATCGCCTGACCCGTTTATGGAGCCAGCCGTCCGCAGACTCGCGGATGACCAGTCCAGATGGGGAAAGCTTCCATGTCACAAACGTCCGCCGCTCTTGGCCGTATCCAGCCCAGCGCCACCCTCGCCATGACCGGCCGGGTCAATGAGCTGAAGCGCGCAGGCGTTGACGTTATTGGCCTTTCGGCAGGCGAACCCGATTTCGACACGCCCGATTTCGTCAAGGATGCCGCAATTGCCGCCATCCGTGCGGGCCAGACCAAATATACCACCGTCGATGGCACGGATGAATTGAAGCAAGCCATCGCCGCGAAGTTCAAACGCGATAACGGTCTTGTCTACGAACGCAGCCAGATCAGCGTGAACAGCGGTGGCAAGCACACGCTATTCAATGCCCTCGTCGCAACCGTCGATGTCGGCGATGAAGTCATCATTCCCGCTCCTTACTGGGTAAGCTATCCTGATATCGTCAATTTCGCAGGCGGTACGCCGGTCTTTATCGAGGCGGGCGCCGACCAGAATTACAAGATCACGCCGCAGCAACTGGACGCCGCGATCACGCCAAAGACCAAGTGGGTCATGCTGAACTCCCCGTCCAACCCCTCCGGCGCAGCCTACAGCGCCGCTGAGTTGAAGGGTCTTGGCGATGTCTTGCTCCGCCATCCGCATGTTTTGGTGATGACTGACGATATGTATGAGCATGTCTGGTATGCCGACACGCCCTTTTCCACCATAGCGCAGGTCTGCCCGGACCTTTACGACCGCACGCTGACGGTCAACGGTTGTTCAAAAGCCTTTGCCATGACCGGCTGGCGCATCGGTTTCGCGGGCGGACCGCAATGGATCATCAAGGCGATGAGCAAGCTGCAGTCGCAATCGACCTCCAACCCCTGCTCGATCAGTCAGGCAGCAGCGGTTGCCGCACTGAACGGCAATCAGGACTTTCTGGAAGAGCGCAACGCCGCTTTCAAGCGCCGCCGCGACATCGTTGTCGCCATGCTGAACGATGCACCCGGTCTTGTCTGCCCGGTGCCTGAAGGTGCTTTCTACGTCTATCCCGATTGCAGCGGCGTGATCGGCAAGACAACGCCCAAGGGTGTCAAGATCGCCACGGACGAGGATTTGATCAATTATTTCCTCGACGATGCACAGGTCGCGGCCGTCCACGGTGCGGCCTTTGGTCTCAGCCCCGCCTTCCGTGTCAGCTATGCAACGTCGGAAGAGGTGCTAAAGAAGGCATGCACCCGCATTCAGGAGGCCTGCTCCGCCCTGAAGTGATCTCACCAGGGATACGAGCGACGATAGTTTCGTTTCGAGCGGGAGGCGCAGCGGATCTGGAGAAGACATCATGACGGTTACAGCATCTTGCCACTGCGGCAATGTCCGCCTGTCCTTTCCGGCCATGCCGGACGAGGCAATGTCCTGCAATTGTTCGCACTGCTCGAAAAAAGGCTTTTTGCTCGCTTTTTTCCCGGCTGATCAGGTGACGATCGAAGCGGGTACCGACAAGGTCTCGACCTACACCTTCAATAAGCACGTCATCCAGCACCGATTCTGCCCCACCTGCGGCGTGCAGGTCTATGCAGAGGGAAAGATGCCGGATGGCTCGGCAACAACCGCCATCAATCTCCGCTGCGCCGAGGAGGTGGACCTCTCTGCGCTTAACATTCGGGAAGTCGATGGCCGAAGTTTCTGATCATGGCAAATACAGGCAAAATCTACGCCGGGATTGGAGGCTGGACCTTTGAGCCATGGCGCGGAACATTCTATCCGCCGGGGCTTCCGCATGCGCGAGAGCTTGAATATGCCGCTACGCATCTGAGCGCAATCGAGATCAACGGCACCTATTACCGGCTGCAAAAACCTGAAAGCTTCGCCGCATGGGCCAAAACGGCGCCCGACGGCTTCGTCTTCGCAGTCAAGGCGTCGAGAGTTTGCACCAACCGTCGGGTGCTTGCCGAAGCGGGAGAGGCAGTGGCGAAGTTTCTTGGGCAAGGCATCGCTGAACTTGGTGAGAAGCTGGGGCCGATTCTCTGGCAGTTCATGCCGACCAAAGCCTATAACCCAGACGATTTCGATGCGTTCCTGAACCTGCTACCCGAAAAATTGAACGGCCTTTCACTTCGGCACGCAGTCGAAGTGCGCCATGAAAGTTTCCTTAC
Source organism: Rhizorhapis sp. SPR117 (assembly GCF_021742065.1). The sequence continues at coordinate 22,015 of NZ_JAKKIE010000020.1, read as the reverse complement.
TCCGGCCTTCATCGACTCGGCACGAAAAGCTGGAGTGGCCGTCGTTTTCGCCGATACCACAAAATATCCTCAGATTGCCGACGTCACGGGCGATTTTGTGTACGCCCGGTTGCAGGACGCGCGGGAGGACGAGCCGATGGGCTACGGCGCGGAAGCATTGGATCGCTGGACCAGCATGGCCCACCAATGGGCACAGGGCAAAAGCCCAAAGGGTCTGGAATATGTGACCGATGAACCCGCGAAAGATCGCGCACGGGATGTCTTCGTTTTCATGATCAACGGCGCGAAGATCCGCGCTCCCGCCGCCGCGCAGGCCTTGCTGGAGCGGCTGGGCCGTCCTTGATTTATGAGAATGTGACCCCGCATCACCGTTCAGCGGCGCTTCAGGCGTTATTGTTTAAGCCTCGTTGTAACCCATATGGGGTTCTCCACGAATGAGAGACTGAATAACAGACTGAAAGGCGCCGCAATGGCCACTTTGTTCAAATCCAGCTTTGTCCGCAATTTTCTTGGCGGCTTTCTGTTCGGCGCTGTCCTTGTCTTCACGATTGGCGGCAACGACGATGCGGCTGCCCGGCAAAATGAGGCGCCTTCCCTCGAAGCAGCGCAGACGTGGATGTCATGAACTGGCGGGCACTCACTTTTTCCGTCGCGGCAGGGGCTTTGCTCACAGGCGGACTGTGGATTGGGCGGGACAGTGAGTGGGCTATTCCATCGGCTTTTGCTGCCGAAGAAACTGTGCTGACACCAAAGCCGCGTGTTGATGCACCATCCACACAAAAACTGGAAACCGCGATATTCGCCGGTGGCTGCTTCTGGGGTGTGGAGGGCGTCTTTTCACATGTAAAGGGCGTGCATAGCGCCGTGTCCGGCTATAGCGGCGCGACTGGAAAACCCGGCGGTTATGACCGCGTCAGCACTGGCCGCACCGGCTTTGCAGAGGCGGTGCGCGTTACTTATGATCCGAAGGTGGTCAGCTATGGCGACCTCATGCGGATATTCTTCTCGGTCGTCGCGGATCCCACCACACTCAATTATCAAGGGCCTGACCACGGTACCCAATATCGCAGTGCGCTTTTTCCGATGAACCCTGCACAGGCAAAGGCTGCGCGCGCCTATCTGACGCAGTTGGAGAAGTCCGGGCTGTGGAAGAACAGGATCGTCACCAAGGTCGAACCCTATCGCGGTTTTCACCAGGCCGAGGGCTATCATCAGGACTTCATGGAAAAGAACCCCCGCTATCCCTATATCCTGCGCTGGGACAGGCCCAAGCTGGAAGCGCTCAAGCAGTTGTTTCCAAGGCAGTACCGGACGAAAGCGGTGGGCTGAGCCGCGTGGTGCAGGGTGATGAGCGGGCGCTCTTTTACTCGTCATCCCCGCGCAGGCGGGGATCCATCTCCAGCCCTATCTGCCTGATATGACATTGAGAGGTGGATTCCCGCCTGCGCGGGAATGACGAACTCTTATGTCAGAACTGCCTCGGCACTCACCCAAAACCCTTATTTCGGCGAAAGCACCATCAGCATCTGGCGACCTTCCATGCGGGGATAGGCTTCGACCTTGGCATCGTCGTGCGTGTCATCGGCGACACGTTGCAGCAAGGCCATGCCAAGCTGCTGGTGCGACAATTCCCGACCGCGAAAGCGCAGGGTGATCTTCACCTTGTCGCCTTCCTCGATGAAGGCATGAACCTTCTTCATCTTGGTCTGATAATCATGGTCGTCAATGTTCGGACGCATCTTGATCTCTTTGATCTCCTGCGTCCTCTGGCTCTTGCGCGCGGCATTCGCCTTTTTCTGGGCTTCGTACTTATATTTGCCGACGTCCAGAAACTTCGCAACGGGCGGATCGGCGTTGGGGGACACTTCGACCAGGTCCAGCCCTACTCCGGCAGCCTGCTCCATCGCTTCCTGCGTCAACATCACGCCCAGATTTTCGCCATTCTCGTCAATCACGCGGACCTTGGGCGAAGCAATGAATTCATTGAAACGCGGGCCATTTTTGGGAGGCGGCGCCAGAGGGCGGCGGGTCATTGGGGGACGTATAGCAGTATCTCCTGTGATAATTTCAGCGATGATTTTATTGATTCTGGTCGATTACAGTGTTTTTAGCTAGCACGGAAGAGGCCGGATCTCCGCCATGACGGAAATGCCGCACCCGTTGCCGTTGGGCAACTCTTCACATTGCATTGCCCCTTATATCGGGCGGCAGAGCCTCTTGCGCAAGATGCGCGACCACTTCTTCGAGGGTCAGTACTGATTGCCCGCCTTCTGCGCCCAGCGTGCGTAATGCCACCTTGCCCTCTTCGGCCTCGCGCTTGCCCACGACAAGCAGGTTGGGGACCTTGGCAAGACTATGTTCGCGCACCTTGTAATTGATTTTTTCATTACGCAGATCCGCCTCGACGCGGATGCCCGCGGCTTTCAGCTTTTCAACCACATCCAACGCATAGGCGTCGGCATCCGATACGATGGTCGCCACCACCGCCTGCACCGGCGCGAGCCACAGCGGCAGCTTGCCGGCATAATGTTCGATCAATATGCCGATGAAGCGTTCATAAGAGCCAAAGATCGCGCGGTGAAGCATGATCGGGCGATGTTTCTGCCCATCCTCGGCCACATAGGTTGCATCGAGCCGTTCGGGCAGCACGCGGTCCGACTGAATCGTGCCGACCTGCCAGGTCCGACCGATCGCGTCTGTCAGGTGCCATTCGAGCTTGGGCGCATAGAAAGCGCCTTCACCGGGCAGTTCTTCAAAAGAACTCGGAGCATGTCCTTGGGCCATGGCTTTCATGACCGCAGCACCAAGTTCATTTTCAGCTTGGTCCCACATCTCGTCCGTACCGAACCGGTTTTCGGGGCGTAGCGCCAGCTTGATCGCATAGCCCTCGAAGCCCAACTGCTTGTAAATACGGTCGGCAAGCGCGCAGAAATTACTGACCTCGTTAACAATCTGGTCCTCGCGGCAAAAGATATGCGCGTCGTCCTGCGTAAACTGGCGCACGCGCATCAAGCCATGCAGCGCGCCATGTGGCTCATTGCGATGGCAGCAGCCATTTTCATAAATCCGCAGGGGCAGGTCGCGATAGGATTTGATGCCCTGCCGGAAAATGAGGACATGCGCCGGACAGTTCATCGGCTTCAGCGCCATCCAGTCGGCCTCGCCGGAAATCACCGGGCCTTCATCATCGACATTCGGCACCTCATCGGGGATGACGAACATATTCTCGCGGTACTTGCCCCAGTGCCCCGACTGTTCCCACTGACGCGCATCTATGACCTGCGGCGTTTTGACCTCGCGGTAGCCCGCACCATCGATCGCGCGGCGCATATAAGCCTCCAGCTCGCGCCAGATGATATAGCCCTTGGGATGCCAGAACACGCTGCCATGCGCCTCCGCCTGCAGGTGGAACAGGTCCATTTCCTGCCCAAGCTTGCGATGGTCGCGCTTGGCAGCCTCTTCCAGCCGGACAAGATGCGCCTCAAGCTGCTTCTTGTTGAGCCAGCCCGTGCCATAGATACGGGACAGCATCGCATTCTTCTGATCGCCACGCCAATAGGCACCCGAAACGCGCGTCAGCTTGAACGCCTGCGGGTCGAGTTTTCCAGTCGAGGGCAGATGCGGCCCCCGACACATATCCAGCCAGTCCTCGCCCGACCGATAGACGGTAATTTCGTCGCCTTGTGGCAATTCGGCGGCCCATTCCGCCTTGAACGTCTCGCCTTCCGTCTGCCAACGCTTGATCAGATCTTCGCGCGACCACACTTCGCGGCGTAGCGGCTTGTTCGCCTGAATGATGCGCCGCATCTCCGCCTCGATGGCGGGCAGGTCTTCCTCGGTGAAGGGGTGTTCCCTGCGCGCGAAGTCATAGTAGAAACCATCCTCTGTCGCCGGACCGAAGGTGATTTGCGTGCCGGGAAACAGCGACTGCACCGCTTCTGCCAGCACATGGGCGAAATCATGCCGCGCCAGTTCCAGCGCATCGGCCTCATCCCGCGCCGTCACCAGCGCCAGGTCGGCATCGCTCTCCAGCGGGCGATCAAGGTCGCGCAATTCGCCATCCACTTTTGCCGCAAGCGCCGCCTTGGCAAGGCCCGGACCAATGGCCGCGGCGATGTCCGCCGGGGTAGTGCCGGGCGCAACTTCGCGCACGCTACCATCGGGAAGGCGGATTTTCAGCATCTGCGTCATGGTGATCTAACTGGGCTTTCGGCTGTGCGTGTTGAGAACAGCCTGCCTTGTCGGGCGATTGCGCCCAAGTCAAGGCGTTGACGTGTCATTGGACGCAGGGGCAATCTATTGTCATAAGCCCGGCCATGACCGATGCTTCCTATCTCCCTCGCTCCGATGGCCTTCGCCTCGCCTATCACTATCGAACGGGACGCGGTCCCACCATCGTCTTTTTGCCCGGCTACATGTCGGATATGCAAGGCGGCAAGGCGGTTGCGCTGGACGCGTGGGCAGCGACGGCCAATCGCGCGATGCTGCGACTCGACTATTCAGGTTGCGGCGTCAGCGATGGCCGGTTCGAGGATGGAACGCTGGCTATCTGGCGCGACGATGTGCTGTTCCTGATCGACAGCCTGATCGAAGGCCCATTCATTCTGGTCGGCTCATCGATGGGGGGTTGGCTGGCGTTGCTTGTCGCATTGGCACGGCCGGGTAGACTGGCGGGACTTGTCGGCATCGCGGCTGCGCCCGATTTCACCGACTGGGGCTTTACTCAGGAGCAAAAACTGCAACTCCTGCGCGAAGGGCGGATCGAGGCACCTTCGGATTATGACGATCAGCCCTATGTGACGACAAAGGCGTTCTGGCAGTCGGGCGAAGCAAACCGACTGCTGCACGCAAGCATCGCGGTCGATTGTCCCGTGCGTCTGCTCCATGGTCAGCGCGATGCCGTCGTGCCGTGGCACAATGCGCTGACGCTGGCGCAGCAGCTCCGTTCAGCCGACGTGCAGACATTATTGATAAAGGACGGCGATCACCGCTTGTCACGCGATCAGGATATTGCGCGATTGATCGATGCGGTCGCCACTCTGCCGGAGTCGATATGATCCTTGCCCTCGCGCTTGCGCTCGCCGCCCAGGCCAATCCCGAAGCCGAAATGGTGATGGACCATAAACGGCGGGAAGCGGCGAAATCTGCACCGGCGCCAAAACTTTCGATCGACAGCAAAGTGCTGAAGTCCGACTTCGTGCGACCCAGCGGGATGCAACAGAAATTCGACGCATGCCTCGACGCTGCCCTGGATGACCCCGTTGTCGGTGCGCAGCGTGCCGAGGAATGGCGCATGGCGAGCGGCGGCTATCTGGCCCGCCAATGTCTTGGCTTTGCCTATGCGCAGCAGGAACGGTGGTTGCCCGCGATGACCGCCTTTCAACAGGCCGCGGATGAAGCCGACGTCGCCGGCGATCCGGCCAGTGCGCAGCTATGGGCGCAGGCAGGTAACGCCGCTCTGGCGGGCGGCAATCCCGTCAACGCGCAAAAATATTTCGATGCGGCACTGGCCCACGGTCTTGCCGACGGTCTGGAAAAGGGAGAGGCCCATCTGGACCGCGCCCGCGCACTGGTGGCGCAGGACCGGCTTGCGGACGCACGGCAGGATATTGATCTGGCGCTGGCGCAAGTGCCCAAGGACCCGCTCGCATGGCTGCTCTCTGCAACGCTTGCCCGGCGCATGGACAACCTCGCTCTGGCGCAGACACATATCGCCAAGGCGGTGGAACTGGCCAGCGACGACGCCTCCGTCGCGCTGGAGGAAGGCAATATTGCCGTACTGACCGGCAGGGATGATGCGGCCAAAGCGGCATGGGAACGGGCAGTAAAACTGGCGCCCGACAGGCCTGCGGGCAAGGCGGCGACGGCTAATCTCGAACAGTTGACCGCGCAAGCGGCGGCGTCCGCTCCGACTTCGAAATAGGCGCGGCGGCTTTGTTGCCGGGTGCGGACAAGCGGCTAAGCGGCACGTGACTGAGGAAAGCTGCCCGCGCCGCCGACTAAACTTCGGTCGGGTATCAGAAAAAATCCTGATCGCGCGCCTTCCTCAAGACGCAGGCACCCGTTAAGGGGTGAATCTCTGAACGGTTAGTATAGGGCCATCGTGGACATCAGCATTTTCTGTGACGAATCCTGCCACCTTGAGCACGATGAAAGTCCAACTATGGGCTTGGGGGCAATCTGGGTATCTAAGTCAGCTGTTCGACAGCTTTCCCTTGAATTGCGCGACATTAAGCGGCGGCACAAGGCGGCCGGGGAACTGAAATGGACCAAGGTGTCGGCTTCACGGTCCGCATTCTATGCAGAGCTGGTCGATTGGTTCTGGCGTCAAGATGGATTGAACTTCAGGTGCATCATCATTCCTAACAAAAGTCAGCTTGATCACCAGAAATACAACCAAGGCAATCACGACGACTTCTATTATAAAATGTATTTTTCCATGTTGAATAAAATATTATCACCCGACAATGGTCACGATATTTATCTCGACATCAAGGACACGAGAAGCAAATTCAAGGTTGCACATCTCAAAAATGTTCTGTGCAATAATATATATGACTTCACCGGCCAGATGGTTTCGAAAATTCAGCATGTTCGGTCACACGAGATCGAACTAATGCAGCTTTGCGACTTCCTTCTCGGAGCAGTTGTCTACGAAAACAGAGGGCTTTCTGGAAACTCAGCCAAGCACTTGGTATCGGAGAAGATCAAGGAACACAGGGGGCGTGAGCTAACTGTCTCATCTCCGCTGTCGAATCAAAAGTTCAACGTTTTTGTCTGGCAGGCGCGCACTTAATGTCATTGCCAGATCAGATCGACACGAATGGTGAATGAGATAGCGTTTTAGACCTCCTCTATGCTTGTTTCCGCAGCATTTTCTACGCGGACCCAAGACTTCTGGTCGATGGTCGACTGCTGACATGCGATGGTCGCTGCCTTGACGATGATAAAGAAGAGGGCTTCTGGCATATCATCTCCAAAGGGACACAGGGAGACCGATTGCCGGATTATGATCGGGCGAGATGCATGCCATGGATCCCGGCCATGTTGGATGGATCCGCGCCGGGAATCTCGCGATGGCGGTATCAAGAGGGTTCTGGGGCTATTCGCCAGTATTATTGGCTGGAGCCGGAGCGATACGTGCTCATTTTAGAGGAGGGCAGAAACGTCACCTCGCTCGTCACAGCCTATTATGTTCAGAGTTGGGGCAGTACAGATCTTGAACGGCGACGCGCGAAAGGTGCCTCCTTTTAACGCAGAAACCGCCCACCACGAAGATGGACGGCTACCGAGCTCCTTCGGCCATGGGCAGATGAGACAACCTCCATATAGCGTCGAAATCTTAAAATTCAACTTTTGGTTGACCCATTTTTGCACGGATTCCTACCCGGTCACGAGTAGTTCGGTAAACGGCAGGTTTCACGATAGGCGCACACGATCGTTAACGGCTACATTGGCGCACTAACCCGTCACTCCAGATAGAAATCCACCGTCGTGACCACCCGCACTTTCTTATAGGGTGACTCCGCACCGCTGCCCATGTCGTCGCCGTCGCGGGCGCCGATGGAGAAATAGCCCTGGGTTGCGCTTTTGATGCCGCCCACATCCGTGCCGCTATCCTTGGCGAATTGTTCGGCGGCGTTGCGCGCGTCCTTGGTCGCATCGGCGACCATGGCGGGCTTGATGTCGTTCAGCTTGGTGAAGCTGTAGACCATGCCCGATCCTTCCTCCAGCGCGATGCCCCGCCGGACGAGGTCGAACTGGGCCGTGAAGGCCTTGCGCGCGCGGGCGATGTCGTTGGTGCGAAGCTGAATCTTTTGCCGGACCGTCACATTGTTGACCCCGCGATTGCTGTCATACCATTGGTTTACGTTGACGCCCGCCGTGCTCAACGCATCATCGGGGAACCCCATGGATTTGAAGAAAGCCCGGATTTCATTGGCATCACGATCCGCCGCTGTCTGAACCTCATTGAGGTCAAATCCCTGCTTGGAAAAGGACAGGGTCCAGGTCGCAAGGTCGGCCGTCACATCTTTTTCCGCAAGACCCCGGACAGTGACCGACCGATCGGCCTGCCGTGCGCGAAGCAAGCCGTCGCCGAGCAGATAGCCGCCGATGATGACGGCGATGCCCATAATTCCGCTCGCCATCAAGATGGTCCAGCCTTGTCCGTTCGCCCATTTCTCGTTCATGGCACTTTCCCTTTCCGGCAAGCGTTCCTATTTTCACTGTGGCGCTGATTGCCACGGTCAAGATGAACCGTTCCTGACTTACGACGAACGGAGTTTTCCAGCATGCCCAAATATCTGCATACCATGATCCGTGTGACCGACATCGATGAAACCGTTCGATTTTTCAAGCTGTTGGGGCTTGATGAACAGAAACGCATGAATAGCGAACAGGGGCGATTCACTCTGGTCTTTCTTGCCGCCCCCGGGGATGAAGATGCTCAGGTCGAACTGACCTATAATTGGGACCCGCAGGAATATTCCGGGGGACGCAATTTCGGCCATCTGGCCTACAGGGTCGAAAATATATATAAGACGTGCCAGACTTTGATGGATGCAGGCGTTACCATCAACCGGCCGCCGCGCGATGGACATATGGCCTTTGTCCGCACGCCTGATAATATTTCGATCGAACTGCTGCAGGACGGTCGTCTGGAACCCGCCGAGCCGTGGGCATCCATGCCCAACACAGGAGAGTGGTGATGAGCCTTGAAATTCTGCGCTTACCCGTCCTTCATGACAATTATATCTGGCTGATGCATGATGCCGGCAGCGGGGAGACGGTGGTTATCGATCCCGCCGTCGCGCAACCGGTGCTGGATGCGGCGCAGGAGCGGGGATGGAATATCACGCAGATATGGAACACCCACTGGCATCCCGACCACATCGGCGGCAATGCGCAGATCAAGGCGGCGACCGGCTGCTTCATCACCGGCCCCGCCGCCGAGGCAGCAAAGATAGAAACGCTGGACCGAAAGGTGAGCGAAGGCGACACGGTAATGATCGGCGAACACACCGCCTATGTGCTGGAAGTGCCAGCGCATACGGCGGGACACATCGCCTATCACATGCCGGATGAACCGCTGATCTTCATCGGCGATACATTGTTCGCCATGGGCTGTGGTCGCCTGTTCGAAGGAACGGCGGAACAGATGTTCACCAACATGCAGCGCCTTGCCCACCTTGATCCTGAAACACGAGTCTATTGCGCGCATGAATATACGCAGAGCAACGGTCGCTTCGCTCTGGTAGCCGAACCGGACAATGAAGCGATCAAGCATCGCATGATCGAAGTCGACGTCGCCCGTTCCAATGGCGAGGCGACAGTTCCGACCAGTATTGCGCTGGAACTGGAAACCAACCCCTTCATGCGCGCCAAGGATGCCGCCGACCTTGGCGCACGTCGCGCGGCGAAGGATGCGTTTTAAAGATTATACTGCTATTATCCCATATCCGCGGGAAAACAGGATAAGGAAGTCGATCATGCGACCCGTATTAATCGCCCTGCCTATTTTACTTGCAGCCTGCGCCACCGGCAGCATGGCGGAAGAGAAGCCCCCGGCCCTTACCGCAAAACAACAGGGTGCGCTCGACAAGGCACTGGAAGGCAAGGTAGCCGGAAAACCCCAAAGCTGCATCAGCCTCACTCAACGCGCCGATCTTCAGGTCATCAGCGACGATCTGTTGCTCTATAAAGCAGGCCGGACGGTCTATCTCAATCGCGTCAACGGAAGTTGCAGCGGGCTGTCCTTCGGAGGGACGCTGGTCACCAATGTCTGGGGTTCGCAACTGTGCCGCGGCGATATTGCGCGGGTCGCGGACCTGCAAGCCGGCATGATTACCGGAAGCTGCGCATTAGGGGACTTCGTACCCTATACACCGCCCGCCAAATAGCGGATCAAGCCTTATAGAGCGCGTCCATCCGGTCGCCATAACGTGCGCGAATGACGTGGCGACGGATTTTCATCGAAGGTGTCATTTCTTCATTTTCGATGGAAAAGGGTTCGTCGGCAAAGATGAAACGGCGGACCTTTTCCGTGACAGAAAGATCCTTGTTCACTTCATCCACGACCGCGCGAATTGCGGCCTGGAATTGCGGATTAGCCTTTAATGCGGCATTGTCCTGTGCACAATCATGGGCCAGTGCCCATTCGCGCGCCCATTCCGGATCAGGCACGATCAGACCGACCAGATAGGGGCGCTTGTCGCCAGACACCATGGCCTGTCCGATCTCCGGCTGAAGCGTCAGCATGCCCTCGACCTTTTGCGGCGCGACATTGTCGCCCTTGTCATTGATGATCAGATCCTTCTTGCGGTCGGTAATCCTGATCCGACCCTTTTCATCAATGATGCCAATGTCGCCAGTGTGCAGCCAGTCGTCGCAAAGCACCCGGTCCGTTTCCCGTTCATTGCGCCAATAGCCCTTCATCACCAATTCGCCGCGCACCAATATTTCGCCATCGTCCGCGATGCGAACTTCCGTATTCTTGAGCGGCGGACCGACCATGTCCATTTTCAGGCCGGCTTTTGGGCGATTACAGCTGATCACCGGCCCCGCCTCGGTCTGGCCGTAACCTTGCAACAAGGTCAGGCCCAATGAGTGAAAGAAAATGCCGACATCAGGATTGAGCGGCGCTCCACCAGACACCAGCGCCTTTATCCGTCCCCCGAAGCGTTGCTGAATCTTTGGACGAATGGTCCGGTTGACCAGCAACTGCATCGGCTTGTCCCATACAGACAGTGTTTCGGAATAGCTCTTGCATCCGATCCGCAATGCTTGCCGCAACAGAAAGGCCGGAAATTTTCCCTGTTTTTCGACAGTTTTCAGCATCCGCGTGCGCAATACTTCGAACAAGCGGGGTACGACGACCATGATCGTCGGACGTACTTCCTCAATATTGGAAGCCAGCTTTTCCAAGCCCTCGGCATAATAGATTTCCGCGCCAAGGCCGATGGGAAAGAACTGGCCGCCAGAATGCTCATAGGCATGGCTCAGTGGGAGAAAGGACAGGAACACCTCATCATCCCAGCCAAAATCCTCGGCGATGATCGCGATGCATCCATCCACATTATGCAAGATCGATCCATGATGCTGCATCACGCCACGCGGCGCGCCGCCTGTACCGCTGGTATAGATCAGGCAAGCGAGATCGTCGCGGTGAAGCTGCTGTGCCTGCGCCGCACAGGCGGCAACGTCACGGGGGTGACTGGCGATCAGCCCGTCCCACTCCGCGACATGCACATGGCTGTCCTGCATCGTGCGCAGCGGCTCCATGGATATGACAAGACTGGCCTGCGACCGCAGCACGGCGGGCATCAGCGTGCGGGCCAGCTTGGCCGTCGAGACGATGACTGCCTTTGCCGCGCTGTCATCCAATATATGCTGATGGTCACGGGTCGTATTGGTGGTGTAGGTGGGCACCGTCACGCCGCCCGCAGCCATGATGGCCAGGTCGGCGATGCAGAATTCCGGTCGGTTTTCCGACACCAGCATGACCGTATCGCCCCGACGAATGCCGTTGGCGCGCAGGGCAGCCGCGAGCGCCGCCACCTCCTGCGCCGTTTCCATCCAGCTACGCGCCCGCCACGCGCCGCCGCTCTTGTGCCACAGGAACGGCGCTTCGCCCTTTTCGGCGGCGCGAGTAAAGAACATGGTCACCAGATTCGGAAAATGTTCGAACTCGCGCATAGTATCCTCTTCACCCCGTAGCTTGCATTCCGTAGCGTCCGGGCATGTTCTGTGTGCGGGTTGGGGAGTCAAGCCGGAATAGAAATGCCGATGCTATTCCGCCAGCGCCACCCCCGGGCTGCGCGGATCAGCGGCCCCTTCCCAATGGTCGCCAACCCATTCGGCGGCGTTCGCCTTCAGCCCGAGTTTACGGACGGTCACCACATGCCCCATATGCTCCAGGGCCGGTTTCATCATGTTGACCCACGGACCTTCTTCAAGAACAAGACCGTCCTTGTTGAAATAGATAAGCGGCATACCAATCGCATCCCGCGCTGGCTGATCCCAATCGAGATGGGCGATCAGCGCCTTTGCCACCTGCATGATGATGGTCTTGCCCCCAGCGGCGCCGATTGTGAAGATCGGCTTGCCCGACGCATCATAAACAATGGTCGGAGACATGGACGAGAGTGGCCGCTTGCCGCCTTCAACCCGATTGGCAACCGGCGCGCCGTCTTTTTCCGGGGCGAAGGTAAAATCGGTCAGTTCATTATTAAGAACATAGCCATTGGCGATAAGCTGGCTGCCAAACGGACCTTCGACCGTTGACGTCATGGACGCAATATTGCCATCGCCATCAACTGCGATGAAATGGGTAGTGCCGTGAACTTCGGATGAGATAGCGGCGGTACGCCGGGGCGCACCGGGCGGGACACCCGCGTCGTGGTGCTTCAATGCCTTGGTCGATGAAATCAGTTTCGATCTTTTGGCAAGGTAGGCGGGGTCGATCATGCCCGCGACCGGCACATCGACAAAGTCGCGATCGGCAAGATATTTTTCCCGGTCGGCATAGGCAAGCTGCATCGCCTCTGCAATCAGGTGCCAGCTTTCGGGGTTATCCTTGCCAAGCTTCGCCAGATCAAAAGGCTCCAGCATCGTCAATATCTGGATGACGGTCACCGCGCCGGACGAGGGTGGCCCCATACCGCAAACGGTATAGACGCGGTAACGTCCGCAAATGGCAGGACGCTCCTTCGCCTGATATGCGGCAAGATCTTGTGCAGTCAGCACCGCTGCATTGCGGGGCGCACCAGCAAGCGTCGCGGTGACTTTGTCCGCATTTGCGCCGGTATAAAAAGCCTCCGGGCCTTCATTCGCAAGCGTTTTCAAAAATGCCGCAAGCGCCGGATTCCTGATAACTGTGCCGATGGGTGCTGGCTGGCCATCCCGCCAGTAGAGCGCGCGCGCTTCAGGAAAGTCCTTCCAGATTGAGGCAACCCGTTCCAATCGATCATTCAGGACCTCATTGACCGTATAACCTTTCTCGGCCAGGCGGATTGCAGGACCAAACAGGTCGGCCCACGGTAGCCTTCCCCATTTGTCGTGCGCCATCGCCATCAGACGCATATTGCCCGGCACCCCAACCGAAAGCCCCCCCGGCACGGCCTGCATGAATGGCATGGGTTTGCCATCAGGACCCAGGAAACGATCCGACTGCGCCCCCGAAGGCGCGGTTTCACGGCCATCAACCGTGTCGATCAGACCGGTTTTTGCGTCATGGTGTACCAGAAAGCCGCCCCCGCCAATGCCACTCGATTGCGGTTCGACCATGGTCAGCGCCAGCATCATCGCCATAGCCGCATCCGTTGCGCTGCCGCCCTTGCGCAAAATTTCCTGCCCTGCCTCACTGGCACGCGGATCAGCCGACGAAACCACGCCGCCTTCCGCAAAGGCAGAGGAGATCGGCAATGCAATGAACAGCAAAAAGGATAGCAAAAGCTTTTTCATATGTCGGTCTCCGTCCCTACGGCATCGGCTATGTGGGCAAATCCGTCGCGGAAAAGCAGTGCCTTTAGCCCCGAATTGATCCGCCGTGGCAGACCGGGGCCTTCAAAGATCAGTGCGCTGTATAGCTGAATCAGTGATGCGCCCGCACGGATTCGGGCATAGGCCTGTTCCGCACTGGCGATGCCCCCAACACCGATGAGCGGAATCGCCCCGCCGGTGGCCTTGCGAAAATCCCGCAGTCTTTGCAGCCCCAGATCATGCAACGGCGCACCCGACAGGCCGCCTGTTTCCCCGGCATGCGCAGAGGCAAGGGACGGTCGTGTGATCGTCGTGTTGGACACGATCAAGGCATCGACCCGATGCGTAGCGGCAAGTTGCGCAATGTCGTCAATATCGGCGGATTCCAGGTCGGGCGCGACCTTCAGGAAAATCGGCGGTCCCGATTTTCCCCGCGCCGCCATGACGGCACTCAAAAGTTCATCAAGCGCGCCTCTATCCTGCAAGGCGCGCAGGCCCGGCGTATTGGGCGAACTGATATTGACGGTCAGATAGTCGGCGAGCGGCGCCATATTGCGCACCCCCGTCACATAATCGGCGATACGGTCGGCAGCATCCTTGTTCGCGCCAATATTAATGCCTGTTAACCCGCTCTGCCCGCCATGGCGTCTGATGCGGGCACTGGCCTCTACCTGGCCGCCATTGTTAAACCCCATGCGATTAATGACCGCCCGGTCCTCCACCAGACGGAAAAGCCGGGGGCGGGGATTGCCAGACTGCGGCAGTGGGGTCAGCGTACCTAGCTCGGTAAAGCCAAAGCCCAGGCGGTGCATCTTGTGCGCAACCTCGCCATCCTTGTCGAACCCGGCTGCAAGCCCGACCGGATTGGGAAAACGCAAGCCCGCTACCGTGCTGGCAAGTACCGGATCATCCGCAGACGGCTTTCCGGCGGGCATCAGTGCCAGGGCCTTGACAGTCAATCGATGCGCGGTTTCACCATCCAGACGGAACAACAGCGGGCGGAGGAGCGGATAAAACATGATGGCCCGCCTATGCCAGCGCCTGCCCTACCGGTCAAAGGCGCTGCGGAATTGCGGTGATGTATAGCTGGCGGCTTATTACGGCGTGACTGCCCGCCCATATTGTCCGTCGCCTTCCGGCGCTGCGATAATATCGCGCGTGGCTATGCCCTTTTCCACGGTCAGGGTATCGGGATCGCCCACATCGGAACGGATACCAGGATCGTCATTGCTCGTATCGGCAGCCTTCAGCATGCCTTTTTCAGCAGCGCTGCGAGCGGCCTCCCCACCAAACATGGCTTCAAGCGCCTGACGACCGGCGTCTCTGGATGCCACATTCCCGGCAGCGCCGGCCTGAGGCGGGACTAGCGCGAAATCGGGCGGAATCACCAGTGGAGCCGCCCGCGAAACAGCAAATTCATCGGGCCGGTCGCGGTTGAAAATACCGCCGCCCGAACCACAGGCGGAAAGGCCCAGGGCCATGGCGCAAAGGCCGAAGCCCACAACAAATCTACGCATTTCTTTTCTCCACTTTCTCCCCCTTGTCGCGCAGCAGGAGCGCACGCGCAAGCAGGATCAACACACCTATGGTAATGGCCGCATCTGCAATATTGAAGACCAAAAAGGGCCGCCAATTACCGATATGCAAGTCCGCGAAATCAATAACATAACCAAAACGCACCCGATCGACGATATTGCCCAATGCCCCGCCCAGCACCATGCCAAGCCCGAGGACATCGTCACGCGCCTTTTCCCGCCACATCCAGACCGCCACGAAAACTGCGATCGCCAGCGTCAGACCCACCAGCGCCCAGCGCATCATTTCAGTATCCGCACGGAGAAATCCCATGGACACCCCATAATTGCGCACGAAAGTCAGGTTGAAAAAGGGCAATATCTCTATCGTCTGCCGCGACTGGAGAGCGAGCGGGTAGATCACGGCATATTTGGTGATCTGGTCGAGAATGAAAATCGTCGCAGCGGCAATGATGCCCAGCTTCCGGTGGTTTTTCGCGATGGTCATGTTTGCTCTCTACCCCCTCCGCCTTTCGTCATCCTGAACTCGTACCCGTTTTTCGTCATTCCCGCGAAGGCGGGAATGACGAGGATGTTGTCATCATTCCTTCAACACACCCTCACAGCGCCCGCACAGCGCGCCGTCTTCGGTCACTTCGGGAAGGAGGCGCCAGCAACGACCGCATTTGTGATTGGTGGATGGTGTCACAGAAATCTGCCTCGAATCCTCTACGTTGTCGTCAGCAAAGCCCGAAATAGCTACCGATGCCGTAATACATATTTCGGCAAAATCTGTAGAATCTGCCCGCTCTGCTAGCAGGGCATCTTTAACTCGGACCACTACCGCCGCCTCAAGGCTTGAACGGATTATTTTTTCACGCCGCAGGGGTTCAATGGCCTCGTTCACATGATCTTTGAGTTCACGTAGGTGGCTCCATTTTCTCGAAAGCTCATCATCCTTCCACCCGGCATCCACCACCGGCCATTCCAGAAAATGCACCGATCCATCCTCGCTGGGAAACCGGCTCTGCCACACCTCTTCCGCCGTGAAGCACAGAATTGGTGCGGCGTAACGGGCCAGTGCGTGAAACAGCGTGTCCAGCACGGTGCGGTACGCCCGCCGCTTGGGGTCTGACGGCGCATCGCAATAGAGGCAATCCTTGCGTATGTCGAAGAAGAAGGCCGACAAGTCGTCCTGCGCAAAGCCCGTCAACGCACGGATATAACGGTTGAAGGCGAAACCATCGGTCGCCGCGCGCAATTCCGCGTCCAATTCGGCCAGCCGGTGCAGGATATAGCGCTCCAGCTCCGGCAACTCCGCCACCGGCACCTTTTCGCTTTCGTCGAAATCGCTCAGCGCGCCTAGCATATACCGAAAGCTGTTACGCAGCTTTCGGTAGGCATCCGACGATCCCGCCAGCACTTCCTTGCCGATCCGCACATCGTCGAAATAATCGGTGCTTGCGACCCACATGCGGAGAATGTCCGCGCCGCTTTCGCCGATGATCTTCAGCGGATCGACGACATTGCCAAGGCTCTTGGACATTTTCCTGCCCTGCTGGTCCAATGCAAAGCCATGGGTCAACACTGCGTCATAGGGCGCACGGCCCCGCGTGCCGCAGCTTTCGAGCAGAGAGGACTGGAACCAGCCGCGATGCTGGTCCGACCCTTCCAGATACAGGCTGGCGCGGGTTCCCACGCCATAGCGCGCCTCGACCACGAAGCTATGGGTGGAGCCTGAATCGAACCAGACGTCCAGAATGTCGTTCACGACCTCATAATCGTCCAACGCGTAACCCGGCCCCAGCAGCGCCTGATGATCCGCCCCGAACCACGCGTCCGCGCCGCCCAGTTTGAACGCTTCGACGATCCGCGCATTGACGGCGGGGTCATTCAGATACTCGCCTGACTGCTTATGCACATAGAGCGCAATCGGCACGCCCCAGGCGCGCTGGCGGCTGATCACCCAGTCGGGACGGCCCTCCACCATGGAGCGTATCCGATTCTTCGAGCGTTCGGGCACCCAGCGCGTATGTTCGATGGCGTCGACGGCCAGTTCGCGCAGCGTCGCGCCATTGCCCTGCGCCGCCATGATCTTCTCTTCCTCGGCGCAGCGGGGAATGGCGCTATCGGTGATTGGACGATCCATGGGGATGAACCATTGCGGCGTGCAGCGGTAAATGATCCGCGCCTTCGATCGCCAGCTATGGGGATAACTGTGCTGAAAATCCGCCGATGCGGCCAACAGCGCACCAGCCTCGCGCAAGTCCGAGCAGATCGGGCCGTCGGGCGCGTTGAATTTGGGATTGATAACCGATCCCTGTCCGCCCAGCCACAGCCATTCGGCCTGATATTTCCCATCACCCTCAACCGCGAACACCGGATTGATACCAATGGCCTTGCAGGCGATGAAGTCCTCCTCGCCATGGTCCGGGGCCATATGAACAAGGCCCGTACCGGCCTCAGTGGTGACATGATCGGCAGCGATGAAGGGGCGTGGTTTGGCGAAGAAGCCGCCGAGATGGTGCATGGGATGGCGGGCGATGGCTCCGGCGAGTTGGGAGCCTTTGCCGGACCAAGTTTGCTTGAGAATGAGTCCTACGCTTCCTCCCGTTCCAACGCTCAGGCTATCATCGAGCCGATCCTTGAATGACTCTAGGAGATCAGCAGCAACGAGCCATTTCTTACCTCCTAGTGCATTTGCGATGTGCTGTGGGTGAGCGGGATAAGGTTCGCTCACGTGCCGCGCAGAGGTGAATACAAAAGTATCAAACTCGACCAGAAGATAATCAATCTCCTCCCCATAAGCGATGCCCTGATTGACAGGGATCGTCCACGGAGTCGTCGTCCAGATCATCGCATATGCACCCTCCAGTTCAGGTGCATTGGGGACCTTCTCAATGAGGAACGCCACATCGATCTGCGTCGACGTCACGTCCTCATATTCAACCTCGGCCTCAGCCAGCGCGGTCTTTTCCACCGGCGACCACATCACCGGCTTCGCGCCACGATATAATTGCCCGCTCTCCGCGAATTTCAGCAGTTCAGCGACAATCGACGCCTCGGCCTCATACTTCATGGTCAGGTACGGATCGGCCCAATCGCCCATGATGCCCAGCCGCTGAAACTGCGCCATCTGCACGCCGACCCATTTGTCGGCATAGGCGCGGCACTGGGCGCGGAATTCCTGCGCTGGCACCTCGTCCTTGTTCAGCTTTTTCTTGCGATATTCTTCCTCGATCTTCCATTCGATGGGAAGGCCATGGCAATCCCAGCCGGGAACATAGGGCGCATCCTTGCCGAGCAGGGACTGGCTGCGGACGATGATGTCTTTCAGCACCTTGTTCATCGCATGGCCCATATGGATGTCGCCGTTGGCATAGGGCGGGCCGTCGTGCAGAATGAAGCGCTCCCGCCCCGCGCGCTGTTCGCGCAGCCGGTCATAGATGCCGATCTTCGCCCAGCGTTCCGCAATCGCCGGTTCCTTCGCGGCAAGACCTGCCTTCATTGGAAAATCGGTTTTGGGCAGGAAGACGGTGTCTTTGTAATCCATGTCTTTTTGGCTTGGTGCGTCGGTCATTGGGCCTGTTTATTCTAAAGCCGTTCGGTTCGAGCAGCATCGAGCCTGTCGAGATGCGACCGTCGAGAACGCTTCTCGACTTCGGTTCTCGGCTTCGCTCGAACCTGCGCTCGAAACAAACGGGAGGGTTCGTGGCGTATCAGCGCACGGCCTTAGGGCAGGTGCGGCGTTGCTGCAAGGATTCGCCGCGCATCGTCGCAATCACGGGCAATCTGGTCAGTCAACTCATTCATCGTGTCGAATTTTGCTTCGGGACGCAGAAAGGCGATGAACTGGATTTCGACCATCTGCCCATAGAGGTTTTCGGAAAAATCGAAAAAATATGGCTCCAGCAATTCTTTGGGCGGCTGAAACATCGGGCGGATGCCAAGGTTCGCCACACCATCCAGTACACGGCCATCAGGCAGCCGTCCGCGCACGGCATAAACGCCATAGGCCGGCCGCAGATATTTGCTCATGTCGATATTGGCGGTGGGATAACCGATTTCGCTGCCCACCTTGTCACCATGCTGGACGATACCCTCTATCGCGAAGGGGCGGGTGAGCAGGCGTGCTGCTTCGCTGCAATCGCCTGCCTGCAACGCCTTGCGGATACGGCTGGACGACACCGCCTCCCCGTTGCCCATGACAGGCACTATGGATTGTGTGCGCAGGTTGTGAAGCGCGCCCAATTGCGCCAGACGCTCCACATTACCTTGCCGCCCCTTGCCAAAGGTAAAATCGTCGCCCGTGACGACGCCCGCCGCACCGACTTCCTTCACCAGCTCTTCCGCAACGAAATCCTCAGCCGTCATCCCGGCCAGCACATCATCGAAATGAAACACGAACATCGCGTCCGCGCCCGCCTCTGCGAACAGACGTTCACGCTGATCCAGCGTCGTCAGGCGAAAGGCCGGTAGGTCGGGGGAAAAATGTCGCGCCGGATGCGGGTCAAAGGTCGCAATGATCGCGGGCCGACCCTCGGCGCGCGCCCATTCGATCGCGCGCCCGGACACCGCCTGGTGACCAAGGTGAAACCCATCGAAATTGCCAAGCGCGACAATCGCGCCGCGCAGGTGCGGCGGCACTGTCGAGCCGCTGTCCAGCCGCTCCATAAGCGCCGCTATAGGAAGTTCCGCATGGTCGTTCAATCCATACGGCGAAGGGTGATGAAGCTGAAGGCGGGCCTTCCATTTTCGGCGGAGTGATTTTCTCGCTCCGCTTCCCGCCAGATGGCAGGATCGAAGCTTCCCACAACGGCATCCCCTACGGGCTGCCCATGAACCTGGGTCAGTTCGATCCTGTCGGCACGCGGCAGGAACAGCTTGTATATTTCCGCGCCGCCAATCACCGATATATGTGGCGCATTTGCGTGGGATATGGCTTCATCGACGCTCCGAACAACCTCCGCCCCTTCCTCATCCCAATCGGGATCGCGGGTCAGCACGATATGCCGACGACCATCCAGCAAGCCGGGCAGGCTGTCGAACGTCTTGCGACCCATGATCATCGGTTTTCCTTGAGTCAGGGTCTTGAACCGGCGCAGATCCGCAGGCAGGTGCCACGGGATTTTACCGGCATTTCCAATAACGCCATTGTCGGCTCTGGCGAGAATGAGGACGATTTCGGGGCGGTTCATCGGCATTGCAGCTCCTTGCGTCCTTTCCTTGGGTCGTTAGCGATTACAGGAATAATCGGGTCACATGGCCCATCTTTCGTCCGGGCCTGCCTTCTTCCTTGCCATAAAGATGAAGATGATTTGAAGGGTCGGCGAGAATATTTTCCACATTTTCTGCACCATCGCCGATCAGGTTGCGCATTTCGACCTTGCCGGCGGCAAGCCGGGTATCACCAAGCGGCAGGCCACAGATGGCACGAATGTGATTTTCAAACTGGCTCGTGATGGCGCCTTCAATGGTCCAGTGGCCACTATTATGCACGCGCGGCGCCATTTCATTAAAGACGGGACCATCCTTGCCTGCAAAGAATTCGAGCGTCAGCACACCCACATAATCAAGCGAATCGGCCACCTTGCGCGCAAGCGCCTTTGCCTCTTCGGCCTGTTTGGCAACGATGGGGCCAGCGGGCACGGTGGACAACGCCAAAATCCCGTGGTCATGCACGTTGTCCGGGCAGTCCCAGAACTGCATTACGCCATCGGCAGAGCGGGCCAGCAACACTGAAAACTCGCGCTCGAATGATACGAAGCCTTCCAGTATCGCAGGTTGTCCGGCTATAGTCGCCCATGCGGCATCGGCATCGGCTCTGGTCATGATCCGCGCCTGTCCCTTGCCATCATAGCCCAGCCGACGGGTCTTGAGGATTGCAGGCGTACCGATTTTGGCAAGTGCCGCATCCAGCTCCGCCCGGTCGCCAACGCTGGCCCAGGGTGCGGTCCGGCCGCCCAGGTCGTCAATGAAGGTTTTTTCCGCCTCCCGGTCCTGCGCAATTTCCAGCGCCTGAACCGATGGCCGCACGGTAGCAACTTCGCTCAGCGCAACCAGCGGCGCATGGTGGATATTTTCAAACTCATAGGTAACGACATCAACCTTTGCGGCAAAGGCGCGTAAGGCGGCGACATCGTCATAATCGCCCCTGGTCCATTCCGCCGCCACTTCAGCCGCAATGCTGGTTTCCTCGGGCGCATAGATATGCACGCGATAGCCAAGCTGCGCCGCCGCCATAGCCAGCATCCGCCCAAGCTGTCCGCCGCCCAATATGCCGATAGTGGAACCGGGAGGAAGCGCCGTCATTCAGGTTCCGCCGCCACGTCCGTCGTCTGTTTTTCCCGCCAGACTTCCAGCCGCTCAGCAAGGTCTGCATCATGATTGGCCAGAATGGCGGCGGCAAGCAGGCCAGCATTGATTGCCCCTGGCTTGCCGATCGCAAGCGTACCCACCGGAATCCCGCCGGGCATCTGGACGATGGAAAGCAGGCTGTCCATGCCCTTCAGCGCCTTGGATTCGATCGGCACACCTAATACTGGAATACGCGTCATCGACGCTGTCATGCCCGGCAAATGGGCAGCACCACCCGCCCCGGCGATAATGACCTTCAGCCCACGCGCCGCAGCACTGCGGGCATAGTCATAGAGCCTTTCGGGCGTTCGATGCGCGGATACGACCTTGCATTCGTGCGGCACGTCCAGTGCCGTCAATATGTCGGCGGCATTCGACATCGTTTCCCAGTCGGAACGGCTGCCCATTATGATACCGACCAGCGGCTTGCCCTGCGTCATGTCGCTTCCTGGTTCTTCGCCCCGATCCTTCGCCGGTGCGCGAGATAAGAAGCGATGGCTATTAACCGTGCAACCGCGCCCCGGCAATGCCCATCGACATCAAACCGCCCGGACCACGAAAAAAATCACTTTTAACGTTCGGCAAACTGAATGACAGACCGGCTGATGCCGGTAGGTTCATGGGTTGTGGCTGAAGCCTGTGCTGTGGGTATGGCGGTCGAG
>NZ_JAKKIE010000002.1 GCF_021742065.1 Rhizorhapis sp. SPR117 | reverse complement strand
CCGCGTCGATCTGCTTCAGAAAGTCGAGAAACTCGGTTGCCCGATGGCGCTTGTAGCACTTGCCGATCACCGCCCCTGTGGCGACGTCGAGCGCCGCGAACAGAGATGTCGTGCCGTTGCGAACATAGGTATGAGTGCGCCGCTCAGGCACGCCTGGTGCCATAGGCAGGACCGGCTGCTCACGGTCGAGCGCCTGGATCTGCGATTTCTCATCCACGCACAAGACGACTGCCCGGTTTGGCGGTGACATGTAGAGGCCGACGATGTCCTGGACCTTGTCGACAAACAGCGGATCTGTGGAGAGCTTGAAGGTCTCGGACCGATGCGGCTGCAGGCCAAAGGCGGCCCAGATCCGGCGGATGGTAGTGTGAGAGAGCCCCGTCTCGGCGGCCATGCTGCGGATCGACCAGTGGGTCGCATCCTTAGGCGTGGTATTCAGGGTGCGTTCGATTACCTGGGCCACTTGGCGATCGGAAACCGTGCGCGGGCGGCCGGGCCGGTACTCGTCGGTGAGCCCTTCGATGCGATCTGTCACGAACCGCCGTCGCCATTTGCCGACCGTATGCTCATGCACGCCGAGACGCTCGGCAACCTCCTTGCTTTGCAGCCCGTCTGCACAAAGCAGGATCATTCGGCACCGATCCGACAAGGAACGAGGCGCCCTGTGTCGTCGAACCTGTGCCTCAAGAAGATCGCGCTCCTCGGCGCTCAATACCACCGCATCTGCCTGCCGACCTAGCATTGTTCATCTCCTCAAAGAGGCGTGAATCAATGAGGTGGATTACAGTTCCGGGTGACTAGGTCGGGCGTTGCACGCATCCTACCATGCCGCACACCGCATTCTTCGAATTCTACTCAATCATGACTGCGGCCGAGTTTGATTGTCAAGTTTTCCAAATCACAATTTGAAATAGCGAATGGGGCATCATGCTCGCGCACCATCGAGAGGGTGCTGTCAGTCGGACGCGAACTCGTATCCACTGGGCAGATCGCGCCTAGCAGTGACCGCCATCAGCCGACCAGCGACTGCCACTCGCCCAGGTCGCGCATCCGTTCGGGCCAGCAGCGCACCTTGCCCCAGGCCATCCCTTTGACAGTGCCCTGTATTGCGCTATGTCGATCCATGGTATCAGAAATCCTGTGAGACAGGCCGTTGCCGAATTTTGTCCTGGAGGGTGTAAGACAGCCAAATGGACTTCTTTTCTGCGGTTTGTGTGCACTGTCCTATGAAGATCAGGCTAAGGAGAGAAGATGTCTGCCGAGGCCATCACTGCAGAAGTTCTGGTAGCAGGTTCGGCTGAGCCGTTGATTGCCGCTACAATCGATGGCGTTCGGATATTTGTCTTGAACCGTCCGCAGGCCCGCAACGCCTTGACCCTGCAAATGCGCAAGGACTTCGCGCGCCTTGCTCAGGAAGCCGAAGCGGACCCGTCGATCAGAGCCATTGTGATAACCGGCGCGCACGCTACCTTCAGCGCAGGCGTCGACGTGAAGGAGCTTGCCTCTGGCGCGGCCGAGGGGATCTTCCGTCCGCATCCTGGCGAGGTCGCAAGGTCTTTGGGCAAGCCATCTATAGCGGCGGTGGACGGTATCTGCATAACCGGCGCGCTGGAGCTCGCCTTGTCCTGCAACTTCATCGTGGCGTCCGACCGGTCGCGGTTCGCCGATACGCATGGCAAGGTCGGCTTGTTCCCCGGTTGGGGTCAGACTGCCCTGCTCACAAGCGCCATCGGCGTGCGGCGGGCGCGGCAGATGTCGTTAACGGGCGCGTTCGTGGATGCGCAGACGGCGCTCGCCTGGGGGTTGGTGAACGAGATTACCCGGCCGGACACGTTGCTGCCACGCGCACTAGAGCTGTGCGCGCAGATGGCGGCGGTAGATGCGCGCATTTCGTCGTCCCTGCTGCGCGTTTACCGGTCTCAGGACGGCTCAGAGTTCGAGACGGCACTGGAAGCGGAGACTGCAGCGAGATTGGATTTGCAGGCCACAATCTGGTCCAAACGGACGGCAAAGTCGTAGGACAAGCGGTTTTCGATCGCTATGATTCTGCGAGCAAACCCATCTCGATCGGTCAGTGGTGTGCTGCGTTATCTCGTCGACCATGACCTGCAACTACCCGATCGCGTGCGGAGCGGGCCGACGTTTTCAGCCGTTCGCATCAGCCACGGGGCTTGATAGGTGCAACGTTATGCTGCGCTGCAATAATTGTTGAAAATTGCCTCGGTTTGCGTCAATCTGGATTTATGGAATCAAATAAACTCATCCTGGAAGCCATAGCGCTCCATAAAGCCATCACTGCCACCTACAACCGCATGGTCGCCACGCTTGCTCCGCATATCCTGTATACGCGACACGGTGAGTTGTATCTTGATGCGGTTACGATTGAGCGAGATGGTCAACCACCGCGCGAGGTCAAGCTTGGCGCTTTCAAGGTGACAGGATTAACCGAATTGGCATTGACCAATCAGACGTTCGAGCCTGTCCCGTTTTTCAATCCCGACGATCCCAAATATGTCGCTGCGACTTTATTTTCTGTCGAGACACAGTCTTCCGTAAGCTAGATTCTGCCTATCTGTCCTGCATTCCCTGGTGGTGCCGGATCACTTCATCGATGATGAAGCGCAGGAATTTTTCACTGAATTCCGGGTCGAGATGAGCGTCCATAGCCAATTGGCGTAGTCGGGCGATTTGATTTTCCTCTCGCGCCGGATCCGCAGGGGGCAGGGCATGTGCGGCCTTGTACTGACCGACCGCCTGGGTGATCTTGAAACGCTCGGCCAACATGAAGACAAGGGCTGCGTCAATGTTGTCGATGCTTTCCCGATAGCGTTGCAGCGTCTCATCCATTGTCCGATTCCCTTTCTATCGCGGCTTTTTGCGGAGATTGAGGTATCAGGCAAGCTATTATGCTTGCCTTATCGTGTGGTGATCGCCACATCGCGGAACATATGACCGCCTCTATTCACCGCCTCCACTCCGGCGCCGCGCCATCGCTTGAACCCATGATGTCGCTTGTCGCCGACGATATGAATGCCGTCAACAGCGTCATTCTGGAGCGTATGCAGTCGAAAATCCCCTTGATTCCCGAACTTGCCGGACATTTGATCGCGGGTGGGGGCAAGAGGATGCGACCGATGCTGACGCTCGCTTGCGCCCGGTTGCTGGACTATTCGGGGACACGTCATCACAAACTGGCCGCGGCGGTCGAATTCATTCACACGGCGACTCTGCTTCACGACGATGTCGTCGATGGATCGGGCATGCGTCGCGGGCGCAAGACGGCAAACATCATCTGGGGCAACAGCGCCAGCGTGCTTGTGGGCGATTTCCTGTTCAGCCGGTCCTTCGAACTGATGGTTGAGGACGGGTCGCTAAAGGTATTGCGTATTCTGTCCAATGCATCGGCGGTGATTGCAGAGGGAGAGGTCAATCAGTTGACTGCCCAACGCCGGATCGACACCGACGAAGAACATTATCTCGAAATCATCGGGGCGAAGACCGCTGCGCTGTTTGCTGCGGCCTGCCGTATATCCGCTGTTATTGCCGAACGTGATGAGGCGCAGGAACAGGCGCTTGATACCTATGGCCGCAACCTTGGTATTGCTTTCCAGCTTGTCGATGACGCCATTGATTATGCGTCGGATGAAAAAACCATGGGCAAGGATGCAGGCGATGATTTCCGCGACGGCAAGGTGACCTTGCCAGTCATTCTGGCGTTCGCACGCGGGAATGATGAGGAAAAGCAATTCTGGCGCCAGGCGATTGCCGGGCACCGCACCAGCGATGAAGATCTGGCCTATGCGACGCTCCTGCTGGAAAAATCCGGCGCGATCGCTGATACACTGGCTCGCGCACGCCATTATGGTCAGCGGGCTATTGACGCCTTGGGCGGCTTTGCAGGCGGTCAGGCCAAGGCCGCGCTTGTCGAAGCGGTCGAATTTGCGATTGCCCGCGCCTTTTGAATAATAACGGGGCAGCGTGAAGATATGGGAGCTATGTGAGCGAACCTCTCCCGATACATGCTGTCCTGCCAGACCTGCTCAACGCGTTGGGCACAAGCAGCAACGTTGTCCTCGTTGCACCGCCGGGAGCAGGCAAGACCACCGCAGTAGCGCCTGCGTTGTTGAATGAAGTCTGGTGCACAGGTCAAATCCTGCTGCTGTCCCCACGCCGCCTGGCCGCGCGTGCGGCAGCCGAACGGATGGCGCAGCTTGCCGGAGAGCCGGTGGGGCAGACCATTGGTTACGCCACGCGGATGGACAGCAAACAGTCGCCTGAAACGCGCATATTGGTCCTTACCGAAGGCATTTTCCGCAATCGCATTCAGGACGACCCGGAATTGGCGGGCGTTTCCGCAGTCCTTTTCGATGAGGTGCATGAACGCAGCCTCGACACCGACTTTGGCCTTGCTCTCGCTCTGGATGTTCAAAAGGCGCTGCGGCCTGATCTGCGATTGCTGGCGATGTCGGCAACGCTGGACGGTGCGCGCTTTGCGACATTGATGAACGATGCGCCGGTGATCGAAAGTGAGGGGCGTTCCTGGCCGCTTGATCTGCGCTATATTGGCCGGGCGGCGGAACGGCGGATCGAAGAAGACATGGCCACAGCTATTCGTCGCGCGATGGATGAGGAGAGGGGCGATCTGCTCGCCTTCCTGCCGGGTGTGGCGGAGATTGAACGGACCGCCGAACGGCTCGATAGCCTTCCCCGCGATATTGTGATCCACCCCCTTCACGGCTCGCTTGACCCGGCTGCCCAACGTGCGGCCCTGCGTGCCGCCGAACCCGGCACGCGCAAGGTCATTCTTGCCACCAGTATCGCCGAAACCAGCTTGACCATTGATGGTGTCCGCATCGTCATCGATAGCGGCCTTGCTCGCCGCCCTCGTTATGACCGCGCCGCGGGCCTGACCCGGCTGGTGACGGAAAAGGCCAGTCAGGCAGCTGCAATTCAACGGGCGGGACGTGCGGCGCGGCAGGGGGCGGGGGTCGCCTATCGCTTGTGGGAAGCGGCCGCGACCAGTGGCATGCCGCTCTATGATCCGCCCGCCATATTGGAAAGCGACCTGTCCGCGCTGTTGCTGGATTGCGCGCAATGGGGGCTGATTGACCCTGCGGCGTTGCAATGGATCGATCCTCCGCCAGATGCTGCCGTGCAGGAGGCACGCAGTCGCCTTCGCTCGCTTGAAGCGCTGGATGATGAGGGCCGTATTACCCCGCATGGCAAAGCCATTTCCCGCCTGCCGCTTGAACCAAGGCTGGCGCATATGTTGGTCCGTGCAGGGGAAATGGGCCTTGGCAGGGTCGCGGCTCAGGTTGCGGTGCTGCTCACCGAACGCGGCCTTGGCGGGAATGATGCGGATTTGTCGCAACGGCTGGTCCGCTGGCGGCGCGAAAGCGGCAAGAGGGCTGAGGCAAGCCGGAGATTGGCGAAGCGATGGGAGGCGCTCGTTGCCCGACAAGCTCGGGAGGATGGCGAAGAAGCCATAGGCATCTGCCTCGCCCTCGCATTCCCCGACCGTGTTTCCAAACGCCGCAATGGCAATGGCGAGGACTGGATCAGCGTCGGCGGGCGTGCTTTCCGGCTTGATCCGACATCGCCCCTTGCCCGCGAAACATGGCTGGCGGTGGGAGAGGTACAGGGTCGTGCATCTGGCGCGCGCATAATATCTGCGGCGCCTGTGGACGAGGCGTCGGTGGTCCGGCTGTTTTCCGATCGCATAGAGGAGAAGCGCACGGTTCGATTCCGGGCGGACACCCAGGCTGTGGAGGCGTTGCGCGAACGGCGGCTGGGTACGATTCGCCTTGCAAGCGGACCGGATGACAGTCCCGATCCGGTGATGGTCGCCACTGCATTGATGGAGGCGGTCAGGACGGGTGGAATTGCGCTTTTGCCATGGTCGCAAAATGCCCGCTCGCTTCGTACCCGCGCCGTCTTTGCAGGTCGGGACGAATTGAACGACGAGGCGCTGACCGCGCAGCTGGACGAATGGCTTCCGCCGCTGCTTGCAGGAAAAAGGCGGCTTTCAGGTGTTGACCCATCGGCGCTTTCCGGCGTGCTGGAGGCTGTTCTCGGCTGGGATGTCAAACAGCAGATTGACCGCCTTGCCCCGCCCGAATTCATTTCCCCGGCGGGCAGTCATCATGCCATTGATTATGATGCGGAAGGTGGTCCCAGAGTGGAACTCCGCGTTCAGGCGCTATTCGGCCTTGCCGAACATCCCTGCATCGGCAGCAAGCGCATACCGTTGGTGCTCAGCCTTACCTCGCCCGCAGGTCGCCCGATCCAGACGACACGTGACCTGCCGGGTTTCTGGGCAGGAAGCTGGGCGGCAGTGGCAAAGGAAATGCGCGGCCGCTATCCAAGACATCCCTGGCCGGACAACCCCGCCGCGGCCAGTGCAACGCTGCGAACAAAAAGGGCCGATGCTCGCGCCAAGCCTTGACGACTCTCGCCGATTTGGGCATCGCAGCGAACAATATTTTGAGTGGAGCAACCATGTCCGCACGTATTTATCAGAAGCCCAAGAATGCGATGCAGTCGGGCCGCGCGCTGACAAACACCTGGGTGCTGGAATTTGAACCTGCTGAAGCCCAGAAGCCTGATCCGCTGACAGGCTGGGCAGGGTCTGGCGATACACGGCGTCAGGTAAAGCTGACGTTCCCGACGCTGGAGGCCGCAACGTCCTATGCAATGCGTGAGGGCATTGCCCATCATGTCGTGCCAGCGCCGGAGCGAAGCCTGAAGCTACAGGCTTATGCTGATAATTTTCGTTAAAGCGCGCTGCGTCCCCGGTCGAGAAACAGCAGCGCCAGCAGGCTGATCGACGCAGCGATCGACAGGTACAGCCCCACCGAACCGATTCCGAAACGTTCGACCAGACCTTGCGCCACTATGGGCGCCAGGGCTCCGCCCAATATGCCGCCCGCATTGAATGCGACCGAGGTGCCGGTGTAGCGCAGCTGTGTCGGAAACAAGCCCGTCAGCCATGCGCCGAGCGGTCCGTAAACAAAACCCATCATGAGCAGCGCCAGTGACAGGATCAGAAATATCGTCAATGCCGATCCACTTCCCATGGCGGGGCCAAAGACAAGACCCACGGGAATCGTCCCTATGCAGCCCCAGATCAGCACCTTGCGCGGGTTGGCGACGTCCGACCACCAGCCCGAAAGCAGGATGCCGATCGCCATGAACAGGATCGCGCCCAGCTGAATCGCCAGAAACATTTCCCGCCCGATGCCGCCTTCGCGCGTTCCATAACCAAGGGCAAAGGCGGTACTGATATAGAAGATCGCAAAACAGGCGACGACAGCGAATGTCCCGGCCAGCGTTTCGCGCAAATGATGGCGAAACAATGTGGCAAATGGCACTTTGGGCGGCGGGGCCTTGGCCATGGCCTCGGCAAAAACAGGCGTTTCGGTCAGTTTCAGACGGACCCAAAGGCCAAGGCCTACCAGCAACGCGCTGGCAAGGAAGGGCAACCGCCATCCCCAGGTGATAAAGTCTTCGTCACTCAGGAATGCGCCCAACAACAGGAACAGGCCATTGGCCGCGATAAAGCCTATAGGCGCACCAAGTTGCGGGAACATGCCGAACCGTCCGCGCCAGCCGGGAGGCGCATTTTCCACCGCCAACAACGCCGCGCCACCCCATTCGCCGCCCAGGCCGAAGCCCTGACCGAAACGCAATATGCACAACAGTAGAGGCGCGACCCATCCGACCATCTGATAGGTCGGCAGAAAGGCGATGGCGAGGGTCGATCCGCCCATCAGCATCAGGGATGCAACCAGCGTGGATTTGCGTCCCACCCGGTCGCCGAAATGACCAAAGACGCTCGCTCCCAATGGGCGCGCGATGAAAGCGAGAGCAAAGCTGGCATAAGCGGCCATAAGCTGCGCTGATGCCGATTGCGCCGGAAAGAAAAGCGGGCCGAAGACCAGCGAGGCGGCGGTCGCGTAAATATAGAAATCATAGAATTCCACCGACGTGCCGACAAGGCTGGCCATCAGAATACGGCCGGTGGGCGCCGGTTTGACCGCCAGCGTGGCGGCAGGTGCGTGATTCATGCCGGGCGGTTCCTGCTCTGGTTCAATATCTCGTAAGCCATGACGGCGGTGGCGATTGCGGCATTCAGACTGTCAGCCTTGCCCATCATGGGAATTTTGACCAAAATATCGCATTGGTCCTCATAGTCTTGCGGAAGGCCCTGCGCCTCATTGCCGACGAGCAGGAAGCTTGGGGCCTGATAGCGTGGTTGCTGGTAATCCTGCCGCGCTTTCAGGCTGGTGCCGATCAATTGTCCTAGCCCCGAACGCAGCCAAGGGATGAATTCGTCCCAGCGCGCGGTCACTATTTTTTGAGTGAACAAAGCGCCCATGCTGGCCCGCACGGCCTCTACGGAAAAGGGGTCCACGCAATCGTCGACAAGGATAAGGCCACCCGCGCCAACGGCGTCGCCCGTGCGCAGGATTGTGCCCAGGTTTCCTGGATCGCGCAGGGCCTGCGCCACGATCCAAATGTCTGCGCTTTTCCGGTCGATGTCTTTCAGTGCGGTCAGCCGATCCGGATAGACACCGACTACGGCTTGCGGATTATCCTTGCCGGAAATTTTGCCCAATATGTCGGGGCTGGTTACGATTACATCGCCACCTGTCGCTTCCATGGCCGTGATAAGCGCGGCGCCAAGGGGGTGGTTCGCCGCATCACCGGCATGGAACAGCATTTGGGGCAGCACGCCCTCTTCGCGCGCTTCGGTCAGGATGCGCAGTCCTTCGGCCAGAAACAGCCCCTCGCGTTTGCGGTGCTTCTTGTCCCGCAGCGAACGGATGCGTTTGACGAGCGGGTTGGAAAAACCAGTAATTTCGCGGGACAATGACGGCCCCGCTTATTCTTCGCCGAAGCGGTTTTCAACCAGCAGGGCGAGTTGTTCCACCGCATGCATGGCTTGGTCGCCGGCCGCGCTGATAACGATCGAATCGCCCATCGCCGCGCCCAGCATCATCAGGCCCATGATCGACGTGCCAGTCACTGACTGACCGTCCTTTTCGACGATGATTTCACAGGGCAGACCGCTGGCAAGCGTCACGAACTTGGCGCTGGCCCGTGCATGGAGGCCGCGCTTGTTAGTGATCTGGACCTCTCTCTTATGGCCCATCATGTCGATGTCCCAAGCAGTTCGGACGCGACGCTGATATATTTCTGTCCAGCCTCGCGCGCGGCGGCTACGGCATTTTGAACCGTCATCGATTTACGCGCACTTTCAAGGCGGATCAACATGGGCAGGTTAATGCCCGCAATGACTTCTATCTCACCGGCTTTCAGCAAGGAAATGGCAAGGTTCGACGGTGTTCCGCCAAACAAATCGGTTAACAGGATGACGCCCGATCCGTCGTTCACGCGCTCGACAGCTCCGGCGATGTCGGCACGGCGGATTTCCATATCATCTTCCGGGCCGATGCAGACCGTCTCGATCGCCTTTTGCGGACCGACAACATGTTCCATGGCGACGACAAATTCCTTCGCCAGCAGACCATGGGTTACTAATACCAATCCGATCATTTGATTATCTTATCCTGTCGCATTCTCTTCATCCTCGGGCCGGTTTTCCAGGGCGTCGCGCGGCGCCGATTCAAGATTGCGGTGGTTAACCGTGGGCGAAAAACCCGCCTTACGCAAGCTTTGGGCAATCCTTTCGGCGACATGTACCGATCTGTGACGGCCCCCTGTACAACCAAAGGCGATGGTTAAATAGGCCTTCCCTTCCTCATGATAGCGAGGGAGCAGCGTCAGCAGCAGGTTTTCAATCTGCCCCACCACGGTTTCATAGGCGGGGTCCTCCGCAATATGCGCCGCAACGGCGTCATCAAGGCCGGTCAAGTGTTGCAAATCCTTGTCCCAATGCGGATTGCGAAGAAAGCGCATGTCGAATACCAGGTCGGCATTACGGGGCAAGCCCCGGGCAAAACCGAAGGACAGGATAGAAAGAGCGGGATCGGTTATCGTGCCAAGGCCAAAGCGGCTGCGAATTTCCTGTTGCAAGCCATTGGTCGCAAGGTTGGTTGTATCGATTACATGATCGGCCCAGCGTCGCAGCGGTTCCATCAATTCCCGTTCGCGCGCGATGCCGTCAGCGGCTGGACGATCCTGGGCCAGGGGATGCCGTCGCCGTGTTTCCGAATAGCGCCGCTCCAGTTCTGCCCCGCTACAGTCGAGAAATAGCGTTCCGACCTCATACTCCTTCGATGCACGCAACTTCTTGATGCGTTTGACGATCCCGCTTGCATCGAAACCGCGTGTTCGGCTGTCGATGCCGAGGGCAAGCGGCCTGTCGATACCCCCTGCACCTTCGGGCAGCGGTGCATCGAGCAATCGGTCAAGCAGCAGTAGCGGCAGGTTATCGACGACTTCCCACCCCATGTCCTCCAGCGTCTTGAGCGCCGTCGACTTGCCCGCGCCCGAAAGGCCCGATACCAGCAAAATCGTCTTGGGGTTCCTCGTTTTGGGCATTTCAGCCAACATCCAGACCGAACGTCTTCATGGCCAGTTCAACCTTTATAGGTGCTGAATTTTCCATCGGCGCAATTTTCATGACCGGCACGGAAATGCCAGCCACGACACGCAATTCCGGCGTCAGGGGCATGCGATCTACCGTATCGAAGAGCTGCACCACCAGCGCGACCGGTACATCACTTGTATGTTCCATTTCAACCAGGCCGATTCCACGCACTTCTATCTTGCCGGCAATATTGACTGGCGGTGAAGCGAGCAGCAGTTTTCCCTTGCGCTTGGCAATGGTGTAATCGTCGCTTACCAGTTTCGCGCCGCGGTCGATGAGGCGTAGCGCAAGGTCTGATTTGCCGCTGCCGCTGCGGCCTTCGATCATCACGGCGCGCCCTTCGATTGCCACGGTGCTGGTATGCAACGTTTCCGATGAAATCACAGTCATTTTCGTTACCCCCGGCCCCTATGCTTAGGCGATTGCGCTGTCGTCGGCCAGTAGCATCCCGGCTGGCAGGCGTACGACGAACCGCGCACCGTTCGATCGATCATCGCGGTTGCCAATGCTGATGGCGCCGTGGTGCCCCTCAACAATGGAGCGTGCGATAGCGAGGCCCAGGCCACTATGCTTGCCGAACTCCTCTTCATTTGGCCGTACACTGTGAAAACGCCGGAAAATGGTTTCGCGTTCGGATTCCGGCACGCCGGGTCCTTCATCCTCGACACTGATCAGTACATCGTCATCAACGCGGGTGGCGGTGATTTGTACCAGCCCGCCGGGTGGCGAAAAGGAAATAGCATTATCCACCAGATTTTCGATGACACGGAGCAACCTTTGTTCATCGCCCATCATTACCGCAACGCCGCGCCGTGGACGGGCGAATACTAGGCGAACCCCACGCGGTATCCCTCGTGCTTCGCGAGCGACGATCAGCCTTTCAATGGTCAGGCCGACGTCTACAAGATCGAATTTCGCGCGCGAAAGCTGTGCATCGACCCTGGAAGCTTCGGCAATGTCCGTTACCAGCCGGTCAAGGCGGCGGACATCATCATTGGCGATGTCCATAAGTTGTGAGCGAAGATTGGGAGCTTCTACGCTGCCCAGTGCCTCCAGCGCTGAGCGAAGGGAGGCGATCGGGTTTTTCAGCTCATGTGTAACATCGGCGGCAAATGCTTCGGTGGCATCGATCCGTTGACGCAGAGCATGGCTCATGTCCGACAGCGCGCGCGCCAAAAGGCCAATTTCATCCCGGCGAGAGGGCAGGCGGGGGACCGTCACTTCCCGCGCCCGGCCAAGTCGCACACGAACCGCGGCACGGGCGAGCCGCCGCAGCGGGCGGACGATCGTGCGGGCAAGAAATAAAGAAAGCAGCACCGATATGATTATGGCTACAGCCAGCACGACGCCCAGTCGAAACCTTTCGGCCCGCACAATGCGCGTAATGTCGCGTGCATTTTCAGTGGCAAGCAATAGCGGCTTGTTCTGTCCCATGGAAATCGCCGCGGAAATCATCGGTGTGCGGTCAGGGGCATAGCGAAAGATGGATTTGGCCTGTCCTGTTTGCTGTGCCGCAACCAGTTCGGGCCAACTGGTCACCTGATCGACCGCGGGCTCTGCGAAATTGGGTGGCAGGTGTGCCCACACGATTCGATCGATGATTTGATCCAGCCAGCGGGCGACGTGCCGTTCCCATGACTCGCTGTTGGGGTCACGTAATTCATAATGTGGAGCATTCATGGAAAAACTGTCCGCGATCAGTCGTCCATCATTGCCATAGAGGCGAACGCGGTCATCTGTCTGGCGTGCAAAAGCGGCAATCAGACTGTTCCAATTTTCCTGAGGAGTCCGGTCAAGGCTGATCGCAAGTAACGTCAATTCCCGTTCCGACTGTTCCAGCCGCGCGTCGACTATCCGTGCGCGATAGCTGTCCAGATAGAAAAAACCACCGATGAGTAGCGCAAGCACAAGGATGTTGACCGCCAATATACGGCGGGTAAGCGACAATCGCCCTGACCATTGCAGGGAGAGGTCATTATTCGTCGGAGAATCGGTATCCGGCGCCATAAAGGGTGTCGATTGCATTGAAATCGGGATCGACCTCTCGAAATTTGCGTCGCAAGCGCTTGATGTGGCTGTCAATAGTGCGGTCATCTACATAGACATCATCCTGATAGGCGGTGTCCATCAGTTGATTGCGGTTTTTAACGACGCCCGGGCGTTGCGCCAGGGTTTCCAGGATCAGGAATTCGGTGACGGTCAGGGTCACATTCTTGCCCGTCCATTTGACCTGATGACGTGCCGGGTCCATTTCCAGACGGCCCCGCATAATGGGTTCGGCGGCATTTTCCGATTCTTCGCCGTCTGGTTTCACGCTGTATTCGGCACGACGCAGAATGGCGCGGATGCGCGCTATCAGCAGGCGTTGGGAAAAAGGCTTGGAGATATAATCGTCGGCGCCCATGGCAAGGCCCAGCGCTTCGTCCAGCTCATCGTCTTTCGATGTCAGGAAAATGACAGGTATCGCGCTTTTCTCACGCAGTCTGCGGAGCAATTCCAATCCGTCCATGCGGGGCATTTTGATGTCAAATACCGCAAGGTCCGGCGGGTTGTCGATCAATGCCTTGAGGGCCGTTTCCGCATCGGAATAAATGCGGGTCATGAATCCTTCCGCCTGCAAGGCGATGGATACCGAAGTCAGGATATTCTTGTCGTCGTCAACCAGGGCAATTGTTGTGGTCATGATGGGGTCAGGCTCCCGCCCCTGTGGGCATTGGACGGGCAGGCGTAAACCATGCACTGCTTCACCGCAACAATCTCCCGCAGGTTCTCAAGAGATTTGACGCTTTGGGTTTCAGCGGATATGCGCGCCGACACTAATCTGGTAATCCGGAATTTCTGGACAATATGCTATAACAGTTGGCAGGTTCGGCTGACATTGTTGGTTTTAGGATGGATGGGAGAATGCGGGTGCATGCGATGTCTTCAATAACGCTTACAAAACAAGGTATTTTCAGCGATGCGGAACAGCATTGGAACCTGGGAACCGTTTTGTTGGTAGAGGCGGCGCTTGCGAATGGCGAGGGCGTTCTTGCCCAGCATGGTCCCCTGGTTGTGGAAACCGGCAAACATACTGGTCGTTCCGCGAACGACAAATTCACCGTTCGTGATGCGGAAACCGAGGACAGCGTATGGTGGGGCAAGACCAACAAGGCGATGACGCCTGACCATTTTGCTGCATTGAAGGCAGATTTCATGCAGGCTCTGGCCAGCAAGGACAAGCTGTACATCGCCGATCTATTTGGTGGCTCGCAGGCGGAGCACCGTGTGAATGTCCGAATCATCAATGAATTGGCCTGGCACAATCTGTTCGTACGCACCTTGCTTGTGCGTCCAGAGCCGAGCGAACTTGCGGATTTCGTGCCGGAATATACGATCATCGATCTGCCCAGCTTTCGCGCCGATCCGGCCCGTCATGGATGCAACAGCGGAACCGTTATTGCCGTCAATCATACTGAAAAGCTGATCCTGATCGGCGGGACCGCCTATGCGGGCGAAATGAAAAAGTCGGTTTTCGGTATTCTCAATTACAAGCTCCCGATCAAAGGCGTCATGCCGATGCACTGTTCGGCGAATATTGGCCCCAACGGCGACACTGCTGTCTTTTTCGGGTTGTCGGGCACGGGTAAGACGACACTGTCGGCGGATGCCAGCCGCACTCTTATCGGCGATGATGAGCATGGCTGGTCCGATACCGCGGTCTTCAATTTTGAAGGCGGTTGCTATGCCAAGATGATCCGTCTGTCGGCGGAGGCGGAGCCTGAGATCCATGCGACGACGAAGCGCTTCGGCACGGTGCTGGAAAATGTCGTGATTCATCCCGTGACTCGCGAACTTGATCTTGACGATAACAGCCTCGCGGAAAACACGCGTGGGGCCTATCCCATTGATTTCATTCCCAATGCGTCGGAACATAATCTGGGTCCGGTGCCGAAAAACATCATCATGCTGACAGCGGATGCCTTTGGCGTTCTGCCCCCGATTGCGCGATTGTCGCCCGAACAGGCGATGTACCATTTTCTGTCGGGCTATACGGCCAAGGTGGCCGGTACGGAAATCGGCGTTACCGAGCCCGAAGCGACATTCTCGACGTGCTTTGGTGCGCCCTTCATGCCGCGTCATCCTTCGGTCTACGGCAATTTGCTGAAGGAACGCATCGCCAACGGCGGCGTCACCTGCTGGTTGGTCAATACCGGCTGGACGGGCGGCAAATATGGCGTTGGTACCCGGATGCCGATCAAGGTGACTCGCGCACTGCTCAACGCCGCGCTGGATGGCAGCCTCAACAATGCGCAATTCCGCATCGATGAGAATTTTGGGTTCGAAGTACCCGTCAGCGTGCCGGGCGTCGACAGCAAGATTCTCGATCCGCGTCAGACTTGGCCGGATGGTCAGGAATATGATGCGACAGCCTTGAAGCTGGTGGGCCTGTTTGCGGAAAATTTCGAGCAGTTCGAAAGCCATGTCGATGATGCGGTGCGGCAGATCGCGCTACAGGTGCCCGAACCCGCCGTTTAAAGTGCGATGATTATAGGTTCGCTCACTTCCGTTCGTGTCGTGCGAAGCCGAGACACACTCGCGCTAAGCCAACGTCCCTCGACTTCGCTCGGGACGAACGGGGGATAGGAATTCAACCTAATCTCATCACGTTATAAAAAGACCGCCATTTAAAGAGTAGGTTCCGGCAGAAGCTGGAATATTCAGTCCGGGACCTGCTCATTGCGGCGAAGCACTTCGCCGGCAAGGTATAGGGAACCGCCAATCAGAATAGTGGTCGGCTGGTCCTTATCGGCGATTGCGGATAATGCCCCGGCAATATCGCTGTGGGTTTCGCCCTTGATGCCCCAGTCGCTTGCAAGTTTGACGATGCTGCCCGGATCATGATGGTCATGATCGGGAACCGGTATGGCGTGAACGCTGCCGAGATGATCCTGAAGGGGGGTCAGAAAACCGATCAGATCCTTATTGGCCAGCATGCCCAAAACCAGATGAATCTTTCGGGGCGGAGGCAGTGATGCGTGGAAATGCTGGGCCAATACTTCGGCTGCAGCCGGATTGTGACCGCCATCCAGCCAGATGTCCGCATTGGGAAGCAGATTCGTCAACGGTCCGCGTTCGAGTCGCTGGAGGCGCGCCGGCCAGTGCGCCCAAAGCGGCGCCGCCTTGATCGCGGCCTCTGAAATTGAAAGCACATTCTGGTGTCGTAACATGGCAAGGGCCAAGGCAGCGTTTGTGGTCTGATGTGCGCCGGGCATCCGTGGAAGGGGGATATCGATTCGGCCTTCCGCATCACGATAATGCAATCTTTCGCGATAGACGGCGGCATCCCAGTCTTGTCCCATTGGCAACCATGACGCGCCCGCCTGTTCTGCCGTGGCGCGAATGATATTATTGATTGGGTCAGGATATTTCATGGTGACAAGCGGCGCATCGCGTTTTGCGATTCCGGCCTTTTCGCCCGCGATTTCCAGCAGGCTTTCACCGAGAAACGACTGATGGTCGATGCCAAGCTGGGCAATACCGCATACGGCGGGTGCGGAAATGACGTTTGTCGCATCAAGACGCCCGCCAAGGCCGACTTCAATGATGCAGGCGTCGGCCGGGTTTTCGGCAAAGGCAAGAAATGCCGCAGCGGTTGTTACTTCGAAAAAGCTGGCGCCTATGCCATCGGAATGGTCCAGCGCAATGGTCAGATAATGGGCAAGTTCAGCATCTGCGATCAGCTTGCCATTGACGCGAATGCGTTCATTGAAACGGACAAGATGCGGAGATGTATAGGCATGTATGCTTTTGCCATCGGCTTCCAGCGCGGCGCGCAGAAAAGCGCAGGTCGATCCTTTGCCATTGGTTCCCGCCACATGAAAAACCGGCGGCAGGCTGTGCTGCGGATTGCCTAGCCGGGTCAATAATGCCGTAATCCGTTCCAGCCCCAATATGTCGCGACCGGGCGAAAGCTGCGCAAGCCGGTCCAGTTGGGCCTGAACCGAAGGGTCGGAGGAGTGGGCCTGGTCAGGCAATGTTCCCGGTCCCCGTCAAAGGGGCAGGGGTGTTCGTCATGCCGCAGCCTTGCCAGGAGCGAGATAGCCGATCACTTTGCCCAGTGTCGCGCGCAGTTCGCTGCGGTGTACCACCATGTCGATCATGCCATGGTCGAGCAGATATTCAGCCCGCTGGAACCCTTCCGGCAGCTTTTCACGGATCGTGTTTTCGATTACCCGCTGGCCGGCAAAGCCGATCAGGGCATTGGGTTCGGAAATCTGTATATCGCCCAGCATGGCGTAGCTGGCGGTTACGCCCCCGGTCGTGGGGTCGGTGAGGACAACGATATAGGGCAATCCTGCCGCATGCAGTTTCTGGATCGCCACAGTGGCCTTGGGCATCTGCATCAGGGACAAAATCCCTTCCTGCATGCGTGCCCCCCCTGCGGCGGTAAATATGATGTAGGGGCATTTGCGCGAAATGGCTTCTTCTACGCCTTGAACAAAGGCAGCGCCAACGCCCATCCCCATAGAGCCGCCCATGAAGGCGAAATCCTGAACGCCAATGACGATGCTGGCCTTTTCGATCTTTCCGTGAGCATTGATCAGTGCATCCTGTTCGCCGGTGCTGGCGCGGGCGGCCTTTATGCGATCGGTATATTTCTTGCCGTCACGAAATTTGAGCGGATCTTCCTTGACGATCGGGGTGGGCAGGATTTTCCAGCTTCCCTCGTCGAAAATCTGTTCGAAACGAGCCTTTGGACCGATACGACCATGGTGATCACATTTCGGACATACGGAAAGGTTTTCCTGCCATTCCTTCAGAAAGATCATCTGACCGCAATGGCCGCATTTGTGCCAGAGATTGTCGGTTGTCGTTTCCTTGCGCGCAATGAAAGGAATGACCTTACGGACACGACTGATCCAGTTCATGCGGCGCTCTCCTCTGCGGTGCTGCTGATGGCGGCGCTCAGCGATGCGACGTAATCCTTTATATGTGGTGCCGCTGACACACCGTATTTGCCGATCAGATCGACAATGGCGGAACCCACGACCACACCATCAGCGACCCGTCCAATGGCTGCGGCCTGATCGGGTGTACGCACACCAAAGCCTACGGCGATGGGAAGGGCGGTCTGCGATTTCAGTCGCGCGACAGCGTCCTCGATACTGGTCAGCACAGCCTGTTGTTTGCCGGTGATGCCCGCGACCGAGACATAATAGAGAAACCCGCTCGCGCCATCGAGTACCGTGGGAAGACGCGCCGTGTCAGTTGTCGGCGTGGCAAGGCGGATGAGGTGAAGGCCTCTCTGACGCAGCAGGGGGCCCAGTTCAGCATCTTCCTCAGGTGGAATATCAACGCAGATTACGCCATCGACACCAGCAGCCTTGGCTTCGGTCGCAAACCAGTCTGCACCCCGATGGATCATGGGATTGGAATAACCCATCAGGATCAGCGGTGTATCGGGGTGCCGGACGCGGAACGCGGCTGCGATCTGCAACAGGTCGATGGTCTTCGTTCCGGCAGCGAGGCTGCGCAGGTTTGCTGCCTGGATCGCGGGGCCATCGGCCATCGGATCGGTAAAGGGCATGCCGAGTTCGATGATGTCGGCTCCGCCCTCCACCAGCGCGTCAAGAATCGCTGCGGTATCGCCGGGTGACGGGTCGCCGCCGGTAACGAAACAGACCAGCGCCGCGCGCCCTTGCGTTTTGCATTGGGCGAAACGGGCGGAGAGACGGTCGTTCACAGTTCCACCCCCAAGGCCTTGGCGACCGTGAATATGTCTTTGTCCCCCCGGCCGGAAAGGTTGACCACAACGATCTTGTCCTTGTCCATGGCAGGCACGATCCGCTCTGCCGCTGCAATAGCGTGGGCGGACTCAAGTGCCGGGATGATGCCTTCCAGCTTGCAGAGACGTTGGAAGGAGGCAAGCGCTTCATCGTCCGTCACGGACACGTAGCGGGCACGGCCGATGTCATGCAGCCAGGAGTGTTCGGGGCCGATGCCGGGATAGTCGAGCCCCGCCGAAATGCTATGTGCCTCGGTAATCTGACCGTCGTCGTCCTGTAGCAGATAGGTTTTATTGCCGTGCAGGACGCCCGGCGATCCGCCCGCAAGACTGGCGGCATGGCGTGGCGTGTCCAGCCCTTCGCCCGCAGCTTCCACCCCTATGATTTCCACGCTTTCATCGTCGAGGAAGGGATGGAACAGACCGATGGCGTTGGAACCGCCGCCGACCGGCGCGATCAGCATGTCAGGCAGGCGGCCCTCCGCTTCGAATATCTGTTCGCGGGTTTCCTTGCCGATCACTGACTGAAAATCGCGCACGAGTTCGGGGTAGGGGTGGGGGCCTGCGACGGTGCCGATGATGTAGAATGTATCATGCACATTGGCGACCCAGTCGCGCAACGCTTCGTTCATCGCGTCCTTCAATGTGCGCGCGCCCGCTTCCACCGCGCGCACTTCCGCGCCGAGCAACTTCATGCGGAACACATTGGGTTGCTGCCGCTCAACGTCCAGCGCACCCATGAAGATGGTGCAGGGCAGGTTGAACAGAGCGGCGACCGTAGCGGTGGCGACGCCATGTTGGCCAGCGCCGGTTTCTGCGATGATCCGGGTTTTGCCCATCCGGCGGGCCAACAGGATCTGGCCGATGCAGTTGTTGATCTTGTGCGCGCCGGTGTGATTCAGCTCCTCGCGCTTCAGGTAGACCTTTGCGCCGCCCAGTTCCTTCGTCAGCCGTTCGGCATAGTAAAGCGGGTTGGGGCGGCCGACATATTGGCGCAGGAGATACTGGAATTCCTCCTCGAATGCCGGGTCCTGTTTGGCGGCGCGATATTCGCGCTCCAGCTCCAGAATGAGAGGCATCAGCGTTTCGGCGACATAGCGTCCGCCAAACTGTCCAAAATGCCCGCGCTCGTCGGGTTGGCTGCGATAGGAGTTCTTGATGGTCATAGCTGGGAAACCGCTTGGCAAAAGGCAGCGATCTTGTCCACATCCTTAATACCCGGTGCGCTTTCCACACCGGAGGAAACATCGACAAGCGGCGCATCGGCAATGCCAATGGCATCGCGGACGTTGCTGACATCCAGACCGCCCGAAAGCCCCCATGGCAAGCCGTGGCGGAAATCCTGCAACAGCTTCCAGTCGAAACGCACGCCCATGCCGCCGGGCAAAGCCGCGCCCTCGGGCGTTTTCGCATCGTAAAGCAGCATGTCGGCTGCGGCGGTATAGGCCAGACCTGAGTCAAGGTCGGTCCGAGTCTTGACCGATATCGCCTTCCATACGTCACGGCCATGCTGGGCGCGGATGGCCGCGGCGCGTTCGGGTGTTTCCCTGCCATGAAGCTGAATCGTGTGGAGACTGCCGCTGGAGATTGCATGCTGCAGCAGTTCCTCGTCCGGATCGACAAAGACACCGACCCGACGGATATGGTCCGGTACGCGTGCAGCCAGCGCGGCTGCCCTGTCGAAATCCACAAGGCGCGGGCTTTTGGCAAAAAACACCATGCCGATGTGCGATGCGCCAGCCTTTATGGCTGCGTCCAGTGTTTGGGGGGTCGAAAGACCGCAGATCTTGATCGCGATTCGGGACATGGCGGGGGCTTAGAGGATATTCGCCTGGGGTTCACGCGATTCCGTACGCGCCTGACAGGTGTCGCCTAAAGCGTTGCCTCAATCTCGCGCGCGGCCAGGTCTGGATCTGCAGCTTGCGTAATGGGTCGGCCAACGACGATGATGGACGCACCGTTGTTCAATGCATCCCTGGGTGTGACGGCGCGCTTCTGGTCACCCTTCTTGCCATTGGCTGGCCGGACGCCGGGCACCACGAAAAAACCGTCGGGCCAAACTTTGCGAGCGCTGGCAACTTCATGCCCGGAACAGACGATGCCGTCGAGTCCGGCTTCGCGTGCCAGATGAGTGAGCTTTTCAACCTGGCTGTGGGACGTGGACATGATGCCGACATCCTTAAGATCGCTATCGTCAAGGCTGGTCAGCACTGTCACGGCAACAACTTTGGTGCCCAAATTGGCAGCTGCTTTGGCATCCTCCAGCATCGCCCGGCCACCGGCTGCATGCACCGTCAAAATGGCGGGTTCCAGCAAGTGCAGTGCCTGGATCGCCTTGGCAACCGTATTGGGAATGTCATGCAATTTCAGGTCGAGAAAAATCGGCAGGCCGAATTTCATCATTTCAAGCATGCCATGATGGCCATT
Organism: Rhizorhapis sp. SPR117; assembly: GCF_021742065.1. The sequence goes on along the minus strand of NZ_JAKKIE010000002.1, from coordinate 154,968 downwards.
GGCGCAGAAGAATTCGAGTCCCAGCTTCAAACCGCCGACATGATATTTGACCGTGTTCGCGAGCGCCATGGCCTTGTTCAGGTCAGGCGTATCGATCGCTACATAGATGGGGCTGCTCATGCGGGGCCCTGGGGTATTGCGGAAGTGCCGGTTGCTCCAGGCGTACCTGTCAGGTCCGATCCAGACGACAGGGCAAGATTGTCGGACATGGCGCGTTCAACGGTATCCAGTCGCCGCCGGAAACGCCAACACATCGCGCGATGAAATAGCCATAATGGCAGGAAACCCATGGCGAATGCGCCAATGACCAAAACCGGAAGTTTGGTGTCCATACGCAGACCGCCCCAAAGATTCACCGTAACGGCTGTCCAGTTGCTAACCGAAAACATGACGATCATGATCGCGAGGGCTACCCAGAATGCGGTTCTCAGAAATTGCATGCGCGGCCTCATATCTGTTCTGCTTGATACAGAACCTAAGCGATTTTCGCGTTGCATACCAGTGTTCAGCGTAACGACCGTCAGAGCCGATCAGTGCGAACCGAAGACACGATCAAAGATCGTATCGACATGCTTGAAATGATAGTCGAGGTTGAATTTGTCTTCGATTTCCTGTGCGCTCAGAACGCCTGAAACCTCCGGGTCGGCTTTCAGCAATTCCATCAGTGACAATGCGCCATCGGAATCCCATACTTTCATGGCGTTGCGCTGGACAAGGCGATAAGAATCCTCGCGGCTGACCCCCGCCTGGGTCAAGGCCAGAAGGACACGCTGCGAATGGACGAGGCCGCCCATGCGGTCCAGATTCTTCTGCATTCGGGCTGGATAAACCAGCAGCTTGTCGATGACGCCCGTGAGCCGCGCGAGCGCGAAGTCCAGCGTTATTGTCGCGTCAGGTCCAATATAGCGTTCCACCGAACTGTGCGAAATATCGCGTTCGTGCCAGAGCGCGACATTTTCCAGTGCGGGCGTCACATAGCCGCGGACCATGCGGGCAAGGCCGGTGAGGTTTTCGGTCAGCACCGGGTTGCGCTTGTGCGGCATGGCGCTGCTGCCCTTTTGCCCCGGCGAGAAATATTCCTCCGCCTCCAGCACTTCGGTCCGCTGCAAATGTCGAATTTCGACCGCAAGCCGCTCAATGGAAGAGGCGATGACGCCCAGTGTCGCAAAGTACATGGCGTGACGGTCGCGGGGAATGACCTGCGTCGATACTGGTTCCACCGTCAGGCCAAGCTTGTCCGCGACATGCGATTCCACGCGGGGATCAATATTGGCGAAGGTGCCGACAGCGCCGGATACGGCGCAGGTCGCGATTTCCGAACGCGCGAGTTCCAGCCGGGCACGACAGCGCGCGAATTCGGCATAGGCTTCGGCCATTTTCAGGCCAAAGGTGACAGGTTCTGCGTGAATGCCATGGCTGCGGCCAATGGTGGGCGTCAATTTATGTTCAAAGGCGCGGCGCTTTATCGCCTCCAGCAGCTTGTCGATATCGGCCAGCAATATGTCGGTGGCATGGGCAAGCTGAACGTTGAGGCAGGTATCGAGAACGTCGCTGCTGGTCATGCCCTGATGCATGAAGCGCGCTTCGTCGCCCACATTTTCCGCAACCCATGTCAGGAACGCAATGACGTCATGTTTGGTCACTGCCTCGATGGCATCAATCGCGGCGACGTCTATCACGGGGTTGGTGGCCCACCAGTCCCAAAGTGCCTTGGCCGCAGCCTTGGGCACTACGCCCAGCTCGGCCAATGCGTCTGTCGCGTGCGCCTCTATTTCAAACCAGATGCGGAATTTGGCTTCCGGTTCCCAGATGGCAACCATATCGGGACGGGAATAGCGCGGGACCATGATGACGAATCCTGAATATGACTGAAGCTGATGCGCGCCCGCTAGCAGGCTCGGCAGCCAAGGGCAAATGCACTCCGCCGTTATGGCGGGGCGGAAGGCGCCAAATCCGCATATCGCGGCGGCGGCTCAATCCCCGGACGGATCGTTATGGGGATGCGATGGGATGAAGCTGCGCCTTTTTTCGGCGGAACCGAAGGCGCTGCGGCGCTTATTAATCCTACCTGCCCATTGGTTCGACAGCCTTTCGGGTCGCAACAAATCGGAGAGACAGACAGATGATACGCACACTTATTTGTTCTACGGCACTGATCCTGGCAGTGCCCGCAATCGCGCAGACAGCTGCTGAACCTGTGCCGCAGCAGGAGATGCCGGGCGCTTCCGGCCAAGTCCCGTCTGAACCAGCCGAACCTTCTCAGGCTCAAGGGGCGTCTACGGTTGATGTGGCCGCAGTGGTCGATGGCGAGTTCCCAACCTATGACAGCGACAAAAGCGGCGATTTGGATCAGAGTGAGTTCGCCCAATGGATGACTACACTCAAAAAGGCCGAAATGGCATCGACCGGCAATGTTCTTGGCGATCAGGAACTCACCGCATGGGTCGGCGCGGCCTTTACAATGGCCGATCAGGACAAAAGCAAGACGGTAAGCAAGAATGAACTGGTGACCTACCTCGGCGGCTAAAGCCACCTTGCTTCTTCATAAAAGGCGGACCGCTTATGGCGGTCCGCCTTTTATCGTGCCCTTGCGCCTATATTAATCCGGCAGCGCGCATACTGCTGTGGCCGCCTTTGCCGATGATGATGTGATCGTGGACGCTTATACCCAGTCTTTTTCCAGCCTCGATGATATTGCGTGTGGTTTGGATGTCCTGACGGCTGGGCGCGGGGTCGCCGCTCGGATGATTGTGGACGAGAATGAGCGATGCAGAGCCGAGATCGATCGCACGCCTGATAACCTCACGAACATAGATAGCGGCCTGATCGATCGATCCATCGCCCATATTTTCGTCGCGAATCAATATATTGCGGCTATTGAGATGCAGCACGCGTACACGCTCCACAGTCATATGCGCCATGTCCGCCCGCAAATAATCGAGCAACGCTTGCCAGCTTGCCAGCACCGGCTGTTCGGTAATCTCTGACTTGATCAGGCGCAGGGCCGCCGCTTGCGCGATCTTGAGCGCCGCGACGCTGGTTTCACCCATACCGTTGACGCGCATTATCGCTTCGCTATCGGCAGTCAACAGCCCGCCAATGCCGCCAAATTCCGTCAATAGCTGTTTGGCCAGCGGCTTTGTATCGCGCCGGGGAATGGCGAGCGCGAGAAGGTATTCGATCAGTTCATGATCAAGCAGTGCATCGGGGCCGCCATCGATCAGGCGCCGACGCAGCCGCTCTCTATGCCCTGTGCCATGATGTTCCTGCTTGCCGCCCGCTCTGGTGTCGCCCATGACATCAACAGCTAAGCATATTATCGTTGAAGCTCAATCGGGATATACGCATGACGCCAAACTTCATGTTCTCAAGGTCAGAAACATATCGCTTTTCGCGCTGTCGTTCAGCTTTGGTCAATGCGGTGCGCTATGATCTGGACATCAGGCGAAACGATAGGCGGCAACCGAGCGTTATGATTGAATGATCCAGGCAGAATCAGAAAACGAGCCTGAAAAGGACAGTCTGTTTCGGACGCGGCTGTTCTGGCCGCTGCTTATCCTGTCCATCGTGGCGTTGGTTGTGATTGTTCTGTGGACGCAGCGCGTACCGATCGCCGACAATCTGATCAGCCGTGAACTGGTGCGGCGCAACGTGGCGGCGCATTATGATGTCGCGGCGATCGGCCTGCGGACCCAACGGCTTGAAAACCTGGTCCTTGGCGACCGCGATAATCCGGACCTTAGCGCTGATTGGGTGGAGGTTGATGTCAGCATGGCTGGCCTTAGCCCCGGTATAGCGGCGGTGCGGGCAGGCGGTGTGCGTATGCATGGACGCATTGTAAACGGGCGGCTATTGCTGGGCGAACTCGACAAGTTTCGTACTATGACATCCGACGCGCCGCTGGGTTTGCCGGATATTGATCTCACTCTTGACGATGCGCGTATCCGGCTTGAAACGCCGCAGGGGCCAATCGGGATAAAACTGGATGGCAGCGGTAATTTGCAGTCAGGATTTGCCGGCAAGCTTGCCGCGGTCATGCCGGAACTGGATGCTGGCGGCTGTGCGGCGAAGGCTCTGTCGGTTTACGCTGATGTTTCCGTCCAGAACCGGCAGCCACGCCTGAACGGTCCGGTTCGCGCCAGAACACTGAATTGCACCAATGCGGACCTTGCATTGGCCCGGCCAGCCATCGGACTTGACGTCCGTTTGAATGAGGCCCTGAACCATATGCATGGGGAAGCGAACGTGTCCGCTGACTCCCTGGCTAACGGCGATATGCGCATGGCCTCACTGGGAAGCAAAATCTCTTTCGATGGCGACATGAAGGCCATGAAAGGACGGATGGGATTATTCACGCGCGCTTTTTCTATCCCTTCCATTCAATCCGACCGTGCGGAATTTGCAGGCGCTTACAGTATTGGAACAGCCAGGTCGAAAATGCAGGCGCAGCTTGATGGCAATGTGCGTATTCAGGGGTTGCGGATGCGGGCAGGCAATCCTGTAGCCGGTTTGCGTACCAGTAGCGTCGGCACGCCGCTGGAGCCGATCGCCGCCAAGTTCGTCGCTGCAATTGACAAAGCCGGACGCAAGAATGACGCCCGGATCAAGCTGGCGTTTTCTCAGCTTGGGAGCAAGGGGCGGATTGATATCACCGGGCTGAGCTTTCGCAGCGATAGTGGCGCACGGGCCGTTCTGGCCGATGGCAGCCGACTTGCGTGGTCATGGCCGGATGGGCAACTGGGAATGAATGGCCGTGTTCGCATTGAAGGGGGCGGCTTGCCCGAAGCTGCGATCCGGTTGAAGCGGCAGAACGAAACTGGCGCGCTCGCCGGGCAGATTTTCATGAAAGATTATGTCGCTGGTACGGGCCGCTTGTCGCTCGATCCGGTCCGCTTCGTCGCGCAGAGCAATGGCCGCAGCCATTTTACCACGGCGCTGCGATTGGATGGCCCATTGCCGGGCGGCAGGCTTCAGGGCTTTGTTTTGCCAGTGGATGGCACCGTGGGCCCCAGGGGCGCGGTACGGATCAACACAGCATGTACGCCAGTAGGATTCACATCTCTCAAATACGAAAGCTTGGTGCTGGAACCGACGCGGTTGCGCCTGTGCCCGGCGGACGGTGGGGCCATCGTGACGGCAGGGCCTGCGGGCTTTGCGTTGCGTGCGGCAATTGCAGCGCCACAGATCAAGGGACGCATCGGGGATAGTCCGCTTGCGATTACTGCCTCCAAAATGCGATTCGATGCGCCCAAGGGAGGCTTTTCCGGCAGTGACGTGAAAATTGCGCTTGGTGCTGCGGATGCCCGCACGCTGTTGGAGCTGGCGCATCTGACGGGTGATTTCACTGCCGCTGGCATGGCGGGCAAGCTGGAAGGCGGGGCAGGGCGGATAGGCCAGGTGCCCCTGCTAATGTCCGGGGCGGCTGGAAGCTGGCGCTTTGGCAAAGGCGTGCTTGAGATTAATGGCGGTCTGCGTGTTGCGGATAGCGCGGTTCCCGATCGCTTCAATCCGCTGGAATCGCAAGATTTCAACCTGACCCTTCGCGATAACAGGATCGTTGCGAACGGCACATTGGTTGAACCGCGTTCGCAAATGCCGGTGACAAAAGTGGATATCGTTCATGACCTGAGCAGCGGCGCAGGGCGGGCGGATCTGCTGGTCGACGGCTTGCGGTTTGACGACGCTTTGCAGCCAGAGGATGTCACGCGGTTGGCTCTCGGTGTGGTAGCCAACGTGCGGGGCGTGGTATCGGGTGCTGGTCAGATACGCTGGAACCAAAACAGTGTTTCCAGCGATGGCCGCTTTCGCACGTCGGATATGAACCTGGCCGCTGCTTTCGGTCCGGTGACCGGACTGTCGGGCGAAATCACCTTTTCCGACCTGCTGGGACTGGAAACGCCGCCGGGACAGGTTCTTCGTATCGCCAATGCCAATCCAGGAATCGAGGCGGTTAACGGTGTGGTCCACTATCAATTGATTCCGGGGCAACAGGTGCGGGTTGAAGGCGGGGAATGGCCCTTTGCCGGAGGGCAGCTATTGTTGGAGCCAACCACATTGGATTTCAGCGCAGCCAAACCCCGCTATCTCACTTTCCGGATTATCGGTATGCAGGCGGGCGATTTCATCAATCAGCTTGAACTGGAAAATATTTCGGCGACGGGGACGTTCGATGGCCTGTTACCGATGGTTTTTGACGATACGGGAGGTCGCATCGTCGGCGGCATTCTGGTTGCGCGGCAGTCGGGCCTGCCGCCACTTTACGTTTCGGATGCCAAAAGCCTGCATGTCGAATGCGATCCGGCACGGCAGGCAGGGACGCTCGCTTATGTCGGGCAAGTGTCCAATGCTGATCTTGGGATGTTCGGCAAGCTGGCGTTCGATGCATTGAAATCGTTGCGCTATAAATGCCTGACCATATTGATGGACGGCAACCTTGATGGCGAAATCGTGACGCAGGTGTCGTTCAATGGTGTCAATCAGGACCCCGGCGGCACCAAAAAGACAGGCATGTTCAAGCAATTTATCGGCTTGCCTTTCATCTTCAATGTCCGGATTGAAGCGCCTTTCCGGGGCCTGATCAACACTGCGCAATCCTTTGTCGATCCGACCCTGCTCATTCGCAATAATCTGGGTACAGGGTTTGAGCCGGTTATTGAAAACAGACTTGCCGTTCAGCCTGGCGAAAGCGACACTATGTCAACAGGGGACAAATAATGCATAAGTTCGGATATTGGCCCAAAACATATGGCGTGGGCATGTTGATGATTGGATCGGTGCTTCCGGTGGGATGCATACAGGTGAAAGCCCCGGAAAAGCCGATTGAGATTAATTTGAATGTCAGAGTGCAGCAGGAAGTGATTGTCCGGCTGCAAAAAGATGCAGAAGACCTTATTCAAAACAACCCGGAGTTGTTCCCGCAATGAAGATGCAGAGAAAATATTGGCTCATATTGGCTGGCGCTGTGGCGCTGACCATTGGTGGAACGGGCGTAGCGATCGCGCAGGCATCCTCTGTGGCGCAGGCCATGGCCAGCGGCAGTGTCGGTGAGCAGGCCGATGGCTATCTTGGTGTCAAGGGATCAGTGTCGGCCGCTGTCAAGGCAGAGGTCGATTCGATCAATATCAAACGGCGCGCGGCCTATACCGATCTTGCTGCCAAGCGTGGCGTGACGGTGTCTGACATGGCTGCGGCAACCGGGTGCAAGACGCTGTCCAGCCGCGTGCAGACTGGTCAATCCTATCGTTTGAGCGATGGTAGCTGGCACGTGAAGGGGGCGGGCCCCATCACGCTTCCCGATTATTGCGCAACGGCAGGCTAAAAGCTTCTCCAGGCTTTTCGAGATTGTCCATCTGTTTAGGCCGCTTGAGGGATTGCAGTTCCTGAAGCGGCCTTTTTCCTGCCTTTTTTATCCCTTTTGGCAATAGCAGTCCGATGCGGCAGCAAGCGGTTGACTAAACGGGTCCGCCTTTCTAAACGGGCGGCGCCTTGACGGGTGATCCACTACTCGTTCTTGCATCCCGTATCATCTGGGCTAAAGCCCGGCAGGTAACGGAGTGCAGCGGATGAATAATGGAGAGTCCGGGCGAGACCCGATCGAAGAAGATCAGCGGCTGGAAGCGCTCAAAGAGCGACTCAAGCAGGCGGATCAGGACGAAGCGGTCAGGACGGGCAGTACGCAAAAAGGGGTGGACAATAACTACCGCCTCGGCAATCGCGTACTGGCGGAACTGATCGGGGGAATCGTTGGCGGCGCTTTGATAGGCTGGGTCCTTGACCGGTTTATCGGAACGTCTCCCTGGCTCCTGCTGGTTTTCCTCTTTGTGGGGATTATCGTGGCCTTCAGGAATATTATCAGAATTTCCAACGAACGCCCGAAGGAATGAGGGCGCTTTTGTTATACGTAATTGTCGTCAGGGGTTTAAGGCGTGGCAGCTGAATCAGGCAAAATCGATCCGATGCATCAGTTTGAAGTGCAGACGATTTTTGACGGTTTCAACCTTGGCGGTCATCAGATCGCCTTTACCAACAGCGCCCTGTGGATGGTGATCGCCGCCGTCACGCTATGGATTTTCATGCTGGGCGGCATGAAGCGCGAACTGGTTCCGGGCCGCTGGCAAGCCGCAGTCGAAAGCATGACCGGCTTTATCAGCAATATGATGCGCGCCAACATTGGTGAAGAAGGCAAGAAATATACGCCTTACGTCTTTTCGTTGTTCATGTTCATTCTGTTCGCCAACGTGCTGGGCATGTTGCCGCTGGGCGTAGTGGGCCTGCACGCATTTACCTTTACCAGCCATTTCACCGTCACCGGCATATTAGCGATCATGAGCTTCTCGATCGTGCTCATCGTCGGTTTCTGGCGCCACAAGCTGCACTTTTTCTCGCTGTTCATTCCACATGGAACGCCGCTGCCGATGGTCCCATTCATCTTCGTGATTGAATTGGTGTCGTTCATGGTGCGACCGTTCAGCCTTGGCCTGCGACTGTTCGTTGCCATGACCGCCGGGCACGTATTGCTGAAGGTGTTGGGCGGGTTCGTGATCAACAGCACCAATGCCGGGATCGGCTATGGTCTGACAGTCGGCGTATCGAGCTTCGCCCTGATGATTGGCATCAACGCGCTGGAGGTTCTGGTTGCCGTAATTCAGGCCTATGTTTTCGCCCTTTTGACCTCGCTCTACATTAATGACGCGGTCAACCTTCACTAGAATTTCTTCAACATTTAGAATCGTTTGGAAAAGGAGTTTACTATCATGGACGCAGAAGCAGCAAAGCTGATCGGTGCTGGTCTGGCCGCTATCGGTGCTGGCATGGCCGCACTGGGCGTGGGCAATGTTTTCGGTTCTTTCCTTGAAAGCGCACTGCGCAATCCGGCTGCAGCCGACGGTCAGCAGGGTCGCCTGTTCATCGGCTTCGCCGCTGCCGAACTTCTCGGTCTGCTGGCGTTCGTTGTTTCGATGATTCTGATCTTCGTGGCGTAAAGCAGCGATAACGGATTGAATATCCCGCCGGGCGGCTGTTGCTGCCTGGCTGACCATTTTGCTGGACGAATTCGATGCCACAAATATCCCAGATCGCCGCAACCTACGCATCGCAGATTTTTTGGCTGCTGCTGACGTTTGGTTTCGTTTTTGTCGTCGTCGGCCTTGGCATGTTGCCAAAGATCGAATCGACGGTGGAGGCGCGCGACAAAAGGATTTCGGATGACCTTGATGCGGCGAAGGCGGCTTCCGTCCGTGCCGATGAAATCGAGGAAGAGTATCGAGTGAAGTCGGATGAAAATCGTGCGGCTGCACAAAAGGTAACCCAGATCGCAAAAGAAAAGGCTGCAAAGGCGGCTGAAAAGCGACTGGCTGATGCGGATGCAGAGATTGCCAAAAAGATCGCTGCGGCTGAAGCGGAAATCGCCGCAGCTACGGCATCAGCCCTGACCCAGATTGAAGGGATTGCGGCTGATGCGGCACAAGATATGGTCACAAAGATTTCCGGGGCCAAGGCGAGCGCCGCCGCGGCTGGCAAGGCAGTAAAGGCAGCACTGGCCAATGGCTGAAGCAGCAGAACATCTCGACACAGGTTCGCAACAGATAGAGCAAAATCTGGAACATGCAGCATCGGCGGAGGCTATGCCTCACGCTGGCACGCAGGCCCCCGGCGGGGCGGAGCATCATGCAGATCCGAGTGCTCTTGGTCTGGACGCTACGGCGTGGGTCAGCCTGGCCATGGTGATTTTCCTGGGCATTTTGCTTTGGAAAAAGGTTCCCGCCGCCATTGGCGGCTCATTGGACAAGCGGATCGCGGCCATACGTGCGCAGCTTGATGAAGCACAGCAATTGCGTGCCGAAGCTGAAGCGCTGAAGGCGGAATATGAAGCCAAGATGTCCGCTGCCGCCAAGGAAGCGGATGATATGCGGGTCCGCGCAGAAGAAGAAGCGGAGCATATCCTGGTTAAGGCCAAGGAAGACGCAAGCAATCTGGTCCTTCGCCGCAAAAAAATGGCGGAGGACAAGATCGCGGCCGCTGAACGCACTGCGATAGCCGATGTCCGGGCAAAGGTTGCCAAAGCCGCCAGCACTGCCGCTGCGACGCTGATCGCAGAACATCATGATGCGGCCGCCGACAAGGCGCTGGTTGATGGCACGATAAAGGGGTTGAGCGGGTTGAATTGACGCGCTGGGCAACTTGATGAAAATTTGAAGACCGGGCTGGGCAATCCAGTCCGGTCTTTCTACATCTGATCTATGTTCGATCCGCAATCCCCTGACAGATTTAACGAAGGCAAGGCGACTTCCACCTTTCGCGGCGTGGGGCAGCCGGACCTGCAAGCGGGTGTTGCTGCCATACGGGAAACGCTGCATACCCTGCCGTCCCGTCCCGGCGTATACCGGATGCAGGACGAACGCGGCGATGTGCTGTATGTGGGCAAGGCACGGGCGCTGAAAAACCGCGTCAATAATTATGTCCAAGTGGAACGGCTATCGAAGCGGCTGCAACGCATGGTGGCGCAGACGCGTTCGATGACCATCGTAACCACCAACAGCGAGGCTGAGGCGCTGTTGCTGGAAGCGCAGTTCATCAAGCGTTTCCGCCCGCCCTATAATGTGCTGCTGCGCGACGACAAAAGCTTTCCCTTTATTTTGCTGCGCGAAGATCACGCTTTTCCGCGCATCCAAAAGCATCGTGGCGCGCGAAAGATCAAGGGCCGCTATTATGGTCCCTTCGCCAGCGGAGGCGCAGTCAACCAGACGCTGAATGCGCTGCAAAAACTGTTTTTATTAAGAAGCTGTACCGACAGTTTTTTCAACAATCGTTCGCGTCCCTGCCTGCTATACCAGATCAAACGGTGTTCAGCCCCCTGCGTGGGGCGGATCAGTGAAACCGCCTATGCCGAGCTGGTCGGCGATGCGCAGGACTTTCTGGCCGGGAAATCGACCAAGGTGCAGCACAAGCTGGGCATTGCCATGCAAGCGGCCTCGGATGCCATGGATTTCGAGATGGCTGCGGTTTACCGGGATCGACTGAAGGCGCTCACCTTCATTCAGGGGTCGCAGGCGATCAACGCCGAAGGGTTGGGCGATGCCGACATTTTTGCACTCGCCAGCAAGGCGGGATCGATCTGCATCCAGGCATTCTTCATTCGCGGCGGCCAGAATTGGGGGCATCGCAGCTTTTTCCCTGTCCATACGGCTGATGTCCCCGAAGATGAGGTCCTGACCAATTTCATGGCGCAATTTTATGAGGAAGTGCCAGCGCCCAGATTGATCCTTGCTGACCGACCGCCCATGCAAGGCGCATTGCTGACAGAGGCGCTGTCCGAACGTGTCGGTTCAAAGGTGCGCATCGAGGTGCCCCAACGCGGTGACAGGATGAAGTTGATCGAACAGGCCCAGCGTAATGCGGTGGAAGCGTTGGACCGGCGCTTGGCCGAAACGACGACGCAGGGCAAGATTCTACGCGATATGGCTGATCTTTTTGGACTGGATGGCCCACCAGAGCGGATAGAAACCTATGATAACAGCCATATCCAGGGCGCCCATGCACTAGGCGCGATGGTGGTGGCGGGGCCGGAGGGCTTTCGCAAGAACGCCTATCGCAAGTTCAATATCAAAAGGGCGGAAACCGCGCCGGGCGATGATTTCGCCATGATGCGTGAAGTGCTGGAGCGCCGCTTTGTCCGGGCGCAGAAAGACGATCCCGATCGAAACAAGGGCGATTGGCCTGATCTGGTGCTGATTGATGGCGGACGCGGCCAGTTAAACGCGGTGCGTGGTGTGCTGGAAGAAATGGGGATTGAGGATGTCGCACTGGTCGGCGTGGCCAAGGGGCCGGACCGCAACGCCGGACGAGAGGTGTTTCATTTGTCCGATGGGCGGGAACTGACCCTGCCAGTGAACGATCCCGTGCTGTTTTACCTCCAGCGACTACGCGATGAGGCGCATCGGTTTGCCATTGGTGCGCACAGGACAAAACGGAGCAAGGCGATTACGACCAGTTCACTCGACGATGTGCCTGGTATTGGCCCCGCGCGGAAAAAGGCGCTGCTGATGCATTTTGGTACGGCGCGGGCGGTAAAGGATGCAGGGTTGACCGATTTGCTGCGCACACCGGGGGTGTCGAAGGCGGTGGCGCAGACGGTCTATGACTATTTCCATGGATGAGGAACGTCGCTCCCTTTCCGTTCGTCCCGAGCGAAGTCAAGGGATGCCCGCGCAACGTGTCTCGACTTCGCTCGGCACGAACGGATATAAGGTGGTTAAGTGACCCACATCACGACCCCGGCCATTGTCTGCGCGATCCGCCACCACGGCGAACATGGGGTCATAGCGCAGCTGATGACGCCGGAACACGGGCTGATGGCGGGTTATGTGCGCGGGGGGCGATCGACACGGTTGCGCCCCATATTGATGTCCGCCAATCTGGTGCAGGCGGAATTTCGCGCCCGGACGGGGGAGCAACTTGCCAGCCTGACGGTTGAACTGGAGCACAGTCGCGGCCCGCTTCTGGGTGAACCATTACCCGCAGCGGCGATTGAATGGTGCTGCGCGTTGACAGCGGCCGGATTGCCGGAGGAACAAGGCTATCCAGCGCTGTATGAAGCGCTGGACGGCGTGCTGGGCGCGATCGAGGCGGCGCCGGCGGCACGGGGTTGGGCGGTGGCGCTGGTGCGTTATGAACTGCTCATCCTGACGGAGCTTGGCTTTGGCCTGGACATGACACGTTGCGCGGTGACGGGGGAGAACGTGGCGCTCAGCTATGTCAGCCCCAAAAGCGGAGCCGCAGTTAGCGCCGATGCTGCCAGGGGTTATGAATCGCAATTGCTCAGGCTTCCCGGCTTTCTGACAATAGGCGGCATGGCGGAATGGGCGGATATACTGGATGGTTTGGCGCTCACCGGTCATTTTCTGGAACGTTCCGTCCTGACTGATCGGCGGGCGGAGGTGTTGGCTTCGCGCGGAAGGCTGGTGGAAAGGCTGAAAAGAGCGGTTGCGTGATGATGTGGGCTGCGGCATTGGCCATTCAACGGAAATTGGAGTTTTAGGAAATGTTGGTTGCGCTGCTGCCGGGGGATGGAATCGGGCCGGAGGTGATCGACCAGACGCGGCGGGTGCTGGATGCGCTGGGTCCCCTTGGCCTTACCTATGAGGAGGCGTTTGTTGGAGGCGCCGCCTACAAGGCCAAAGGCCACCCGCTGCCGTCCGAAACGCTGGAACTTGCCAAGCGCGCCGACGCGATTTTGTTCGGCGCGGTGGGTGATCCCGATTGTGACTCGCTGGAGCGATCGTTGCGTCCCGAACAGGCCATTCTTGGTTTGCGCAAAGAACTGGCGCTATTTTCCAATTTGCGGCCCGCAAAGATGTTCCCTCAACTGGCGGACGCATCGGCGTTGCGGCCAGAGGTGGCGGGCGCCATCGATTTGATGATCGTGCGGGAATTGAACGGCGACGTTTATTTCGGCGAAAAGGGTATGCGCAAGACAGCCGACGGCCTGCGTGAAGGCTATGACATCATGTCCTATAACGAGGCGGAGGTGTCGCGCATCGCTCACAGCGCATTCCGCACTGCGCAGGCCCGTCGTGGGAAACTCTGCTCGGTCGACAAGGCCAATGTGCTGGAAACATCGCAACTATGGCGCGATGTGGTGATTGAAGTGTCAAAAGACTATCCCGATGTCGCACTCAGCCATATGTATGTCGATAATGCCGCAATGCAGTTGGTTCGCAATCCAGGGCAATTCGACGTGATCGTCACCGGCAATCTGTTCGGGGACATCCTGTCCGATCAGGCGAGCATGTGCGTCGGTTCCATCGGCCTGCTGGCGTCGGCCTCGCTCGATGCCAACGGCAAGGGACTATACGAGCCCATTCATGGCAGCGCGCCGGATATTGCCGGCCAGGGCAAGGCCAATCCGTTGGCGACGATCCTCTCCGCTGCCATGATGTTGCGCTATTCGCTGGGCTTGCCGGATGCCGCTGACCGGATCGAGGCTGCGGTGGCAAAGGCGTTGGCCAACGGCGCGCGCAGTGGTGACATTGGCGGTTCGATGAGTACGCGCGAAATGGGCGACGCGGTTCTCGCCGTCCTTTGAAGATTTCAGGCAAGGATCAGAAATGAAACGTAAGACCGGTCAGGATCGTAGCATAACGTCGACATGGCGCCCGGCCACTCAGGCGATCCGGGGCGGCACCGCGCGATCGGAATTTGGCGAAACGTCGGAAGCGATTTTCCTTACCTCCGGCTATGCCTATGATTGCGCCGAGGATGCCGCCGCACGCTTCGCAGGCGAACAGGTCGGCATGACCTATAGCCGCCTCCAGAACCCAACAGTCGAGATGCTGGAACAGCGTATCGCCCTGATGGAAGGTGCGGAGGCCGCGCGCTGCACCGCGAGCGGCATGGCGGCGATGACAGCAGCGCTTTTGTGCCAGCTTTCAGCCGGGGATCATGTCGTCGGGGGGCGGGCGCTGTTTGGTTCATGCCGCTGGCTGACCGACACGTTGCTGCCCAAATTCGGCATTGCAACAACCGTGGTGGATGCGCGCGATCTTGATGCATGGAAAGCCGCGATCAGGCCTAATACGAAGGCCTTTTTCTTCGAAACCCCTGCCAACCCAACGATGGATATAGTCGACCTGAAAGCCGTTTGTGGGCTTGCTCGCGAACATGGCATCGTGTCGGTCGTCGATAACGCCTTCGCTACGCCAGCATTGCAGCGACCGATGGAGTTCGGTGCGGATGTCGTTGCTTATAGCGCGACCAAGATGATGGACGGACAAGGCAGGGTATTGGCAGGTGCGATCTGCGGCACACAGGAATTCATCGTCAATACGCTGCTGCCCTTTCACCGCAATACTGGCCCGACGCTTTCGGCCTTCAACGCGTGGGTGGTGCTGAAAGGACTGGAAACACTGGACCTGCGTATCCGGCGGCAGAGCGAGAATGCATTGCTAGTGGGCGAGTTCCTGGAAGGGCGGGTCGAAAAGGTTCTGCATCCCGGTCTCCCCAGCCATCCTCAGCATAACCTCGCCATGACTCAAATGGATGCCTGCGGTCCCATCTTTTCACTGTATGTCGGTGGCGGGCGCAAGGAAGCGCACGGACTGTTGAATGCGCTGAACCTCATCGACATCAGCAACAATATCGGCGACAGCCGTTCGTTGATGACGCACCCGGCATCGACCACGCATTATGGCATGGCGGAAGCGGCGCGGTTGGAAATCGGTATTACGGAAGACATGCTGCGCATCAATGTGGGGCTGGAAGATCCGAGAGACTTGATCGACGATCTGGATCAGGCATTGACGGCCATCGGCAGATAGGCGATTTTCATGACCATGCTGGCGCTTTTCCCCTTCAACCAGACGACCCGCGATGTCACCATCCGGGTTGCTGTCAGCTTCCTGCCCGAACAGTCGGAGCCGGACCGGGGGCGCTGGTTCTGGGCCTATCATATTCGCATCGAAAATGGCGGTGCGGAACCGGTGCAATTGCTGTCCCGCCGATGGATCATCACCGACGGACGCGGCGTTCAGCATCGGGTCGAGGGCGAAGGCGTGGTTGGTGAACAGCCAGTGATCCAACCGGGCAATTCCTATGACTATGTATCGGGCTGCCCGCTTGCTACGCCCACCGGTGCAATGGAGGGCAGCTATCATATGCTATTGGCAAGCGGACGCACGTTCGACGCCGATATCCCCCGCTTTTCGTTGATAGCGCCTGCGGTGGCGGAATGAAGCGAACACATTTGCCGTTGAATGGACTGCGCGTGCTTGACGCTGCGGCCCGTCATCTCAGCTTCACGCGCGCCGCCGACGAACTGGCGGTGACGCCAGCCGCGGTAGGACAGCAGATTCGCGCATTGGAAGACATGCTGGGCGTCGTCCTGTTCCGCCGCACGCCCAAGGGGCTGGAATTGACGCCGGAGACAGAAGCCGGTCTTGAGGCGTTGCGTTCGGGTTTTCTGGAGTTCGAAGAGGCCGTGCGTGCCATGCAGGCGGGGCAATCATCCAAATCGTTGACGATTGCGGCGCCACGCGATTTTACTGCGAAATGGCTGAATGCACGACTGGCGAAATATGCTTCGGGCGACGCCGAATTGCGTTTTGCAATGGTTGCCGCCGATGAACCACTGGACTTTACGGAGGCCAATCTGGACCTGGCCGTCTGGTTGACGGATGGGCCGGGGGAACATGAAGGGCTGCGATTGGGCGATGCCGTTTTTGTTACTGTAGAAGCGCCGGATGGCGGGCCGCAGCACAAAATTCACTGGCCCGGCTGTCCTGTTGAAGATGGCGCGGCAATCATGCGCGTGGCCGATGCGGGCCTTGCCATCGAGGCGGCTGCCAACGGCTTTGGCCATGCGTCCGTCCCGTTGCTGCTGGTCGAAAAGGACTTGGCCGATGGACGTGTTCGGCAAGTGGGTGATACGCGGGAAGCATCGCAAGCTTATTGGCTGATTGCGCCCCTGCCGCAATGGCGACAGAAGAAGGTCAAGGCACTGGTAGAGGCGTTGGCGGCAGAGTAATTCTGACCCTGAGACCTTATTTCTGTGTTTTCAGCCAGTCTATGATCGCCTTGCGCTTGGCCGCATCCTTTAGCCCTACATAGGCCATTTTGGTGCCTGGGATTGTCGCATGCGGGTTTTCGATAAACGCGTTAAGATTGGCGTCATCAAGCGTAGCGCCCCAGGCTTTCAGAGCTGGAGAAAAGACATAGCCTGCAGCTGATCCGGCCTTTTCGCCGTACACGCCATACAAGTTGGGACCGATACCGTGTGTGCCACTTTTATCGACCTTGTGGCAAATGGCGCATTGCGCAAAAGCTGCTGGTTTTTCTGCTGTGATCTGTGGTGCTGGCTCGGCTGCAGGGGCTTTATCGACGGGCGTAGGTGCAGGAGCCGGTTCAGAGGCTTCTTCCGTCACGGCGTTCCCGATTACCACGCTGTTTTCATAGGGCATTGCGCTATTGTCTTGCACCGCTTGTTCCGGTGTTGGCCCGCAAGCGGCCAGAAAGAGAGCTGACGTGCCGAACAGAAAATGCGCTCTCATGTAGACCTCTTCATTACCTTAAGTCCAAATGGCAGACTGGTAGTTATTTGCACCGCCATTACACAATGTTTTTTTTGAAAGGCGCTTCAAGCGTCGATAATCTCTTCATCGACACTTGAAGCATTTTCCTGAATGAAGGCAAAGCGATGTTCGGGATTTTTTCCCATCAATCGTTCGACCAGATCGCGTACGCCCGCCCGCTCTTCATATTCTTGCGGCAGGGTGATGCGGATCATGCTCCGTGTTTTCGGGTCCATGGTGGTTTCGCGCAGTTGCATCGGGTTCATCTCGCCCAATCCCTTGAAGCGGTTGACCTCCACCTTTTTGCCTTTGAACTCGCCGGCCTCCAGTCGGGCACGATGCGCGTCGTCACGGGCATATACGCTTTTTGCACCTGACACGAGCCGGTAAAGTGGCGGCTGTGCGAGATAGAGATGACCGCGCCGGACAAGCTCCGGCATCTCCTGAAAGAAAAAGGTCATGAGCAGCGTGGCGATATGCGCGCCGTCAACATCGGCATCGGTCATGATAACGATGCGCTCATAGCGCAGATGATCGGGATTGCAGTCCTTTCGCGTGCCGCAACCCAAAGCCTGGACCAGATCGGCGATTTCCTGATTGGCGAAGATTTTGGCGCTGTTGGCCGACGCGACATTCAGGATTTTGCCACGGATCGGCAGGATCGCCTGCGTCTTGCGATCACGCGCTTGCTTTGCCGACCCGCCGGCGCTGTCGCCTTCGACGATGAAGATCTCTGTGCCTTCCGGATCATCAGTCGAACAGTCGGTAAGTTTTCCGGGCAGGCGCAGCTTGCGCGCAGAGGTGGCTGTTTTGCGCTTGACCTCGCGTTCGGCCTTGCGCTTCAACCGTTCGTCCATCCGGTCGAGCACGAAGGCGAGCAGCGCCTTTCCGCGTTCCATGTTATCGGACAGAAAATGATCGAAATGATCGCGCACGGCGTTTTCGACCATTCTGGCGGCTTCCGGGCTGGTCAGACGATCCTTGGTCTGGCTCTGGAATTGCGGATCGCGGATAAACACCGACAGCATGATTTCACAGGCGGACATGATGTCTTCGGCCTGAATCTGAGCGGCACGTTTCTGCCCTGCCAGATCGCCAAAGGCGCGAATGCCCTTGGTGATGGCGGCGCGAAGGCCCGCTTCATGCGTTCCGCCATCAGGTGTTGGGATGGTGTTGCAGTACCAGCTGTAACTGCCATCCGACCATAATGGCCAAGCTACGGCCCATTCGACCCGCCCCGCGCCATCGGGGAAGTCCTGGCGACCCTCGAAGAAGTTTGCAGTGGCACATTCACGCTCACCGATCTGTTCGCGTAAATGATCAGAAAGCCCGCCGGGAAACTGGAACACGGCTTCGGCCGGAGTTTCGTCGATGATGAGTTCGGACGCGCATTTCCATCGAATTTCGACACCCGCGAACAGATACGCTTTTGACCGAGCGAGGCGATAGAGGCGGTTAGGCTTGAACTTGGCGCCTTCGCCGAAGATCTCCGTATCGGGCGTGAATGCGACCAATGTACCCCGCCGGTTGGGCGCCGCTCCTGCCTTTTCAAGCGGTCCCTGCGCGTGTCCGCGAGAAAAGCGCTGGCGATAAAGCTCCTTGTTGCGGGCGACCTCGACCAGCGTGTCGCTGGAGAGGGCATTCACCACGCTGACGCCGACGCCGTGCAGGCCGCCGGAGGTGGCGTAAGCCTTGTCAGAGAATTTGCCGCCCGAATGCAGCATTGTCATGATCACTTCCAGCGCCGTCTTGCCGGGGAATTTGGGATGCGGATCGACCGGCATGCCACGGCCATTGTCGATGATAGTCAGGCGGTTCCCCGGTTCCAACGACACTTCGATCCGGCTGGCATGGCCCGCGACCGCCTCGTCCATGCTGTTATCGAGCACTTCGGATGCAAGATGGTGGAGCGCTCGCTCGTCCGTACCGCCAATGTACATGCCGGGGCGGCGGCGAACAGGCTCCAATCCCTCCAAAACCTCAATATGGGAGGCGTCATAGTCGGTTGATGTGATGGGAGCTGATCCGAAAAGGTCGTCTGACATAAGGAGGCTATAGGGCCTGCCCCATCATGCTTGCAAGGCGGGTCGTGCATAATATAGCTTGGAATGCCCCGTTAAACTGACGTTCATGCAACTTGCGGCGTTTCCGTCCGTTGCTCGCATGTCCATCAAGACATGGAGGGATTAACACCATGAAAAAATTTATAAATGTGCCGTTTGGCGCAGTGCTGGCGTTTGCCTTGGCCGGGCCAGCCATGGCGCAAGACGCTAGTGTCGAGCGGAATTGGTCGGGGCCTTATGTTGGCGGTTCGATCGGTCTTGCCAAACCCGATCATGACAGCGGTGAAACGCTGGTGTTCGATACCGATGGAGACGGTCAATTTGATAACAGCGTCACGTCCGGAGGCAGCGACATCTTTACCGGCTATTGCTCGGGACGTTCTGCAAGCGGCGCTGCGGCAGACGGGTGTGTGAATGACCGAACAGGCACCAACTGGGCTGGGATCGCCGGCTATGACATGCAGTTCGGCAATATTGTTGCCGGCGTCGTGGCTGAAGGCGGTATTGCCGATGTGACCGATGGCGTGACAGGCTTTTCGGATGAACCGGGCAGCTACACGCTCAACCGCCGTTTGAAGGAAAATGCGGCGCTTCGGGCGCGCGTGGGTTATGCCATGGGCAACACATTGTTATACGCAACAGGTGGCGGCGCCTATGGGCGTATCAATAACCGTTTCAGTACCACTAACACCGCCAATGACTTTGCCGATACGGGCAACAGCAATGCGTGGGGTTGGACCGCTGGCGGGGGCGTGGAACAGCGGATCGCCGATAATTTTTCGATCGGCCTGCTGTATAAATATACGTCTCTCGATCCCAAGGATTATGACGTGACGGTAACGCAGGGGAGTGCCCCGGCAACCGGCCCATTCACTAACACGGCAACCACGAGCGGTCAGACATTGATCGCGCGCGGATCGGACAAGTTCAATTACCATACGGGCCAGGTAACGGCGACCTATCGATTCTGACGCAGCTTTATGGCCTGGGAAGAAGGCCGTCGGGGAGGACCCGGCGGCCTTTCCTGTGTCAGCGCACGCGCGGGCCGCCAAAAGGCAGCGGCGGCGGCGGACGGCGCGTGCCGCGCGGGAGTTGCGCCTGATAGGCGCGACCGCAATGTTCGACGCAATAGGGAAAGCCGGGATTTACCTTCTCTCCACAGAAATGGAAATCGGGTTCGCCAGGATGACCCATCGGCCATTTGCAAATCTTTTCCGTCAGGTCGAGCAGGCTCGTTTTGTCAGCGATTTCCGGGCTTGGCTTGGCCGGCACCAGCCGCCGGGGCGGGGCCGGGGGAATCGGGGCTTGCTGATCGCCGGGTCCCTGACGCAGGAAACCGCCTGGTCCGACCGAAACGATGCGCGGTTGCGGCGCACTTTGCACTGGCGCGGCCGTTGCCGGTTCCGGCGGGGCGGCGCGCGCTGGTGCAGCAGAGGCTGCTGCGGGTCTGGCAGGCACAGAAACAGGAGCCGTATCGCCCTGTGAATCCGCTTTTTTAGGGGCGGCTTTTTTGGCGGTGGCAACTTTGCGTGTGCCATCGCCTGCTTTCACAGGAGAGGGGCGGGATTGCAGGCCAAGCCGATGAGCCTTTCCGATTACCGCATTACGGCTCACACCACCCAGATCTTCCGCGATCTGGCTGGCAGTCATGCCTTTTTCCCACATCGATTTCAGTTGGTCGATGCGTTCATCTGTCCAGGCCATTCAAGCTCCTTCGACATAAACCTTGATTCCTGGGCGATAAAATATCTGCGCCGGGAAATAAAAAAACGCCCTTGCGGGCTTCGTCGCCACCCGATAGGCGATCTTACCATGAACGAACAGCAGAAAATTGAAAGTTCTGTCATGGAAGTCCGGGCGGAACCGGGCGTACCCTTGATCCGCAATATCAATTGGGCGGGTATGCTAGCCCTATACTTTAAGGAGGTTCGCCGTTTTTTCAAGGTCCAGTTGCAAACGATATGGGCGCCGGCGATCACGACTCTCCTTTTTCTCGTCATCTTCACGGTCGCTCTGGGCCGTGGGGATTACAAAGTGCTTGGCGTGCCATTCGCCGATTTCATTGCGCCGGGGCTCATCATCATGGGGATGATGCAAAACAGCTTCGCCAATAGCAGCTTCGCCTTGCTGGTCGGCAAGGTTCAGGGAACATTGGTGGATTATCTGATGCCACCGATTTCGACGGGCGAATTGATGCTTGCCCTGATTTCAGCATCGATTACCCGCGCCGTTTGCGTCGGCGTGACGGTCTGGTTGGCCATGGCGTTATGGCCGGGGGTTCATGTAACGCCGGCTCATGGCTGGGCGATATTATGGTTTGGTATATTGGGGTCTGCGCTTTTAGGCCTTTTTGGCTTGATCACATCGATCTGGGCAGAAAAATTCGATCACGCGGCAGCCGTGACCAATTTCGTGATCGCGCCCTTGTCACTATTATCGGGCACTTTTTATTCGGTCGATCGCCTTGCTCCGGCGTTCCAGATGGTCAGCCACGCCAATCCCTTTTTCTACATCATTTCGGGTTTCCGCTATGGGTTTCTATCGGCGGCAGACTCTAATGTGCTGATTGGCGGACTGGTGCTGTTAGTTCTCAATATTCTGCTGGGAATTATTTGCTATATGCTGCTGGCGAGAGGTTGGAAGCTGAAGGCCTGACGTCCCTGTTTTCGGCAGATCCGCAATCTCCAGGGTCAGGACCTTAGTGGCGGTGCCGTGTCTGAAGCATGTAGCGTCCGTTCAAATAGGCACTGAACAATCCATCAATCGCGGGATGATCAATGGGTTCTTCGCTCTCGTCGAACACCAGATTTTGCTGGCTGACATAAGCAATATAGCTGCTTTCACCATTTTCGGCGAGCAAGTGGTAAAATGGCTGATTCCGATCAGGCCGGACATGTTCGGGGATCGACAGATACCATTCCTCGCTATTGGCAAAGACCGGATCGATATCGAAGACCACACCCCGAAATCCAAACTGGCGATGCTGCACGACATCACCAATGCAAAAACGCGCGTGGACGATGATCGGTGCTTGAAGGGGGGCGTTAGCGCCAATCGGCAGAGTGTTGTTCGAATCCATACTCCCAATTTAGAAGGATTGCGATTTGTTACAAGGTGAGTGCTTGGCAAGCACGAAGTCATAAGCTATTGCCCGCCGCTCAATGACCAGTCCGGCGTCGCCAACAGGCATATATAATACGCCCTAACTACATCGGACAAAACCTCACGGAGAGGTGGCAGAGTGGTCGAATGCGCCGCACTCGAAATGCGGTTTACGGGCAACCGTAACGTGGGTTCGAATCCCACCCTCTCCGCCAGTCCCCTGTTCGCCATGATTCCCCGTTGTACGAAAACCCGCACATTTCTGCGGATTATTGCGAGTGCGTATTCGCCCCAATTCGCCTCAAACGCGGTCAGATGTTAGGGTTAGTTGGGGTGACTGAGCGGGTCGCCGACGGTGATTAAGCCGCCAAAGAGATAATGGTGTCACCAGTACCTTGGCGAAGCCAAACATCTGTCGCTTGCAGCAATATACGTCGTGGTTGCGCCCTCGGAGGGCATTCGAGGCTCAGGTTGGGGATTTCAAAACCTGCCCTAACTATACCGAGTTTCTGGCGAAGCCGAATGCCTGGCCCGTACACGAACTGGACACCTCGATCTCAGGCAAGCGAGTCGTGCGACGCGAACTCACCAATCTGATCGTCGTGCGTGACGAGTCCGGCATGGTCAGTCAGTCTCATTCGCTCCGCTGCGCTGCCCCTTGCTTCACTCGCGCCCACGCGCAACAACGATGCCGATGCTCTAATCGCAACCGGGATGAAAGTTGGGGATCACGTCAAGTGGACGCAGAACAGTACATCATTCGTCCGCAGTACCTCCATAGTTCATTTTCTCCCAACCCCTTTCGCATTCCCCGTCAGGCCGGCTGTGCCTTTGCCGCTGCATCCTTCATGACCGTGGCGAGGGTCACATAGGCCTTGGTCCATGCTGCCTTGACTTCCTCGGTAAAACCGTCGCCCAGCCCTTTGCCCAGGGTGAACAGCAAGGCTGATCCGACCAGGTCATAATGCTCGTCCCTGGTGCCATAGCCGACATGCCGTTCGCCCAGCGCCTGCACGGCGGGAAGGATGGTGTCGAGCCGTTTGAGGCCGTTGACCGCCGTCGCCAGCATGCCCATCAGCGCCTTCTTCTGCTTCGCCATGTCGTCGGCAAAAAGGGGTCGCGCCTCGGGGGCGATTTCGAACAGACGGTCATAGAAAATATCGGCCGCCTGATCGGCGATCGGGGCCACCCTGGCCCAGCTGGATTGGACGAGATCGATTTGTTCGGGAGTCATTGTGCAATTCCTTTCAACGTGAGTTGGCCACCATATAGTCGACAGCCGCGAAGATCTGTTTGTCGGAGAGGTCGAGATTGCCGCCCCGCTCCGGCATCATCGTGCCCTCAGGGCCGATAAAGCCTTTGAGGGCGTGCTCATGCAGGGTGTCCATGCCTTGCGCGATCCGGGGCGCCCACGCACCCTTGTCGGTGATCTTGGGCGATCCGGCTTCGCCAAGCCCGTGGCAGGCCTGGCATGTGCCTGCCCATACCGTTCGTCCCTCAACAAGATGAGGAGCGCTCGGCATGGGCAAGCGGTCGACCGTCACATAGCCCTCAAGCGGTCCGCCTTCGGGAGCCTTGTTTTCCTGTTCGGTTTCCGGCTTCTGGGCTTCGCTGCAGGCCGACAGCGCGAGTGCTGCGGCCATTATCAAGCAGGGGTGAAATCGAAACATGTGACGGTCTTCCTTTTGCTACTTCATCAGGACATGGGAACGCGGATCACCACGCCGCCCATGGTGTCGCCGATCTTGAAGTCCGTCTTCGGCGTATCCTTGTGATCGTTGTGGCAAGTCACGCATGCGGGGGCGACGGCCTTGTCCGCATAGACGGCAGTGAAGTATCTCTTCCCGCCCAGTTCCTCGTCGGCGTAGAAATTTTTTCCCGGATTGGCGGAGATGAACTCAAGGCCTTTTTTCTCGACGTCGGTCTTGGGTTCGTTCTGCTTGTTGATCGGCCAGAGAGAGAGAAGCTGGTATGAGAATTTATCCGTCTTTTCCCCCACCATTTCCGCGCCGAAACGGAACATCTGCGCTGGCAGCGGCAGAGCCTTGTCGTCTTCGAAATGCTCGCTTGCCTTGATGACCTTCTCGTCATTCTGCAGGCGGTTCACGACCTTTTGCGTGTAAACGGCGCGGTCCGAGGACATCACTGCGAAGAGCGAGTCCGTGAATGTTTGCGGATCGATGCTGGCCGCGGGCGTTTCAGCCTCCCCGCCCGACGAGCATCCGCTCGCCAGGGCAAGGACCGCGGCAGCCCCCACCAATATTGCCATCCTTTTGATATTCATGACCGAAAACTCCTTCCCTGTACGTGTTGATAGTCACGGCATCACGGCGTATTTTCCCGCTGCCGCATGCGCCGCTCCACCCAGTCGATCCCTTTGACATGGACAGAGGAACGTCCCTTGAAATTGCGATTGATCAGCGCTCGGTCGGCAAGCGTGTCGAGCGTGAAGCCAAGCCCGTGACAATCCATGCAGACGGCCCGCGCCATCTTCTCGTTCGGCCGCAGATTGTCGTTCTGGTTGTGGGCGATCAGCACCCGCTCGATCCCGTCGTCCCCGCGTTCCAGCAGGCGCGGCATGTGGCAGGTAGCGCAGGTGACGCCGGTGCCCTCGGGCGCTTTTCCTGCCAGCTCCGCTTGCCACAGCTTGAAATGCGGCGAGGCGAAATAGGCCTTTGTATGCTCGTCATTATGGCAGGTGGCGCAGGCCTCCACCTTGGCCTTCTGCCGGTTGAAATCATGCGCCTGATGGCAGGTGGTGCAGGTCAGCTCCGTGCCATGCGCCTTCTGCTTCATCGGCAGGCGCGCAAGTTCCGGCCGCATCGGCCCCAGCGCTTCATCCTTGATAAGGCCGAAGAGCGCCGATTTCGATGTCCACATATCGGCAGCCAGGCGCATGCCGTGCTTGCCTTGGGTAAAGCCCTTGACCTCCCCTGCATGGCAGGTCGCGCATTGCGCCATGCCGGGCTTTTCGATCCAGCTTGCGGCATTGGCCGCTCCAGCCCCCTGTGGTTGGTGACAGCCCGAACAATTGATCCCGGCATTGGCATGGGCCGTGCCGAGCCAGTCGGACATCACATGCGCGTCCGGCTGGATACTGGCGGGGGCATCCGGTACGGTGGCGGGCTCTGGCTTCGGCATATCCGCATCCATCGCGTGCCAGTCGATCAGCGCGACCTTCGCCACCTTCTTGATGGCGGGCTCGCCCAGATGCTTTTCGAGGAAATCCTCATAAAGTGCGCGGTTATCGTGAAAGTTGTGGCAGCCCGCGCCCGCGCATGTGTCAAAGGTCAGTCCCTTGTGCGTTTCCCGGTCTTCGCCGACATCGGCGTGACAGGCGACGCAGAAATCGCCGGGCAGGGTCACCGCCATCGGCTGGGTCACTTCAGGCTGGTGCTCGATATGGCAGGTAAGGCATTTCGTCGCGTCCAGCCTGGCCAGCCGGTCGGCATTCCGGGGATCGCTGAACTTCTTTGCCGGGTGATTGTCCTTGGAGTTTTTGAGGTCTTCCTCATGGCAGGAAAGGCAGGCGGTCTCGATGGCCTCTCTGCCGCCGAACCAGCTTGTGTGGCAGGCGCTGCACGCCATTTCGATCTGGTGATGGGCGTCGCTGGTCTTGCCGATCAGAAATAGCTGGCGCGGCCCGCCATAGACCATGGTGACGGCCGAAAGGGCGAGCAGGATCAGCGTGAACGCGCCCCAAAAGGCCCAGAGCCAGACGGTTTTGCGTGTCCCCGCCATCAGTAGAAATAGACCGTTGATATGTGGATGATGAGCAGCAGCGGCAGCGGCCAGCAGGCCAATATGTGCAGCCACAGGGCAATGCCGCGCGGGTCGATGCGCCGCGACCAGACGGCCGGAAGGGCCGCGAGGCGATGTTCAAAGGCAATGATCCCGCCGCCGATCGCTCCGGCCAGCACGGTCGACAGAAAGGACGCGATCAGTGCAAGATTGAGGTTCTCGCCAAACCGAAAACCCGTATGGGCAATCAGCGTCGCAAGCGCCAGTACGCCCAGGATGATGTGTACCAGCCGCCAACCGGCGAAATCGCCAAAGCGCAGCCATGCCCAGCGCTTGCGCAGTGACAGGATGGCCGCGATGGCGCTGAGCGCCAGCAGGCTATAGCCCGTCACCTGCTTCAACGTCCCGTCAATGAACAGCTTGTCGAGCGTAAAACCGTCGCTGAACGCCTGCGCCATGGGCAGCGGCGGCAGCAGGTTGAACAATAGCGCCCCGGCCAGCGCGAACAACGAAAGCAGGGCCACCGGGCCCGCCCGCTTCACTGGCTCTGCAGGGGCGTCGGCGCCGAGCAGATCCTGCAGCAGCGGGCGGCAACCGCCGCAGACCGTCGATGCGCTGGTCATGCGCGAAAGCGCCTCCACGCTCGCGCAGCCCCCGGCAATCGCTTCGCCCAATTGTCCGCGTGTGACGCCTGTGCAGTTGCACACGGTCGATGCCGCAGGCCAGGCGATAACGGATTCCGGAACGCTGGCGCCGATCAGGTCGCCGGTGCGGACAAATCGCTGAAGCTGCCAGGGCCAGACCCGGCCCTTCCGGGCGACGAGCTGCTGAATCTGCCCGATCTCATCCCATTCGCCTACGGCAATCGCACCGGTAATCCGCCCGTTTCGCAGGATCAGGCGGCGGTATTGTCCCTCGCTCTCGGCCATATAGGCGGCTGACTGGATGTCGGTCCGCTGATCGGCTTGCTCGACGTCGCCTGCGCTGAACACGGGCGCGCCGACCACCTTGAGGCGGGTTGTGACCGGCGCGCGGCGATAGGGGCGCTCCGTGCCGGTGATCGCCGCAGCGGCGGCCTTGGCCTGTTCCAGGCCGGGTGCGACAAGTCCCTCGACAATCGAGTCATGCTCGGCGCATTCGCCCACAGCATAGATATGCGGGTCCGATGTCCGCATCCGGTCGTCTACGCGAATGCCTTGGCCGACGGCGAGGCCCGCATCGAGCGCCAGATCACGGTTGGAGCGGACGCCGGTGCAAAGGATGACGGTATCGCATGCCAGCTCTTCGCCGTTGGACAGGAACAGCCCTTCGACGCGGAGCGTTCCGACGATCTGCCGGACTGAAACTCTCGTTCGCACGCCAATCCCCAGCGCCTCGATCTCCCGGCCAAGCGTCGCGCCGCCCGCATCGTCAAGCTGTTTCGCCATGAGGCGGGATTCGTGCTCGACCACTGTGACCGGCACGCCGCGCCCGAACATGCCGCGCGCCGCCTCCAGCCCAAGCAAACCGCCGCCAATGACGACGCTATGGCGGCTGCGCTGCGCCCGGGCGACCAGCGCCTGGGTGTCGTTCAAATTGCGGAACGTGAACACACCCGACAATTCAATGCCGGGAATGGGCGGGCGGTGCGGATGCGAGCCTGTGGCCAGGATCAGGCTGTCATAGGCCCACTCGCGCCCCAGATGGTCCCGTACCGTCCGGGCGGCGGCATCAATAGACGTGATCCGGCAGCCGTCGATCCGTTCGACCCGCCGGGCGCTTTCCAGGTCCAGGAGCTGGCAGACCTGCCCCAGATTGACCTCCCGGGCGAGGAGCGGCGTCAGTTTGACGCGATTATACGGGCCCCATTTTTCATCGCTGAAAAGAAGGATCCGCTTGTCCGTCAGGCGGGCGAGTTCCTGCGCTGCGCGCATGCCCGCAGGGCCGCCGCCGACGACAACATGGGATAAGGTTGAATCCAGGTCGCTTCCAACGGCATTTTGGCCTGCTTCGGATGATGCGTCAAAGCCTGCTTCCGCGCCCGTTTCCGGACCGGACTCGTTTAAGGTCTTTGTACCCGGCGATGCCAGGTTTGCATCAGGGGCGATGCCCACTTTTTCATCTCCGCTTTGACCGCAGCACAAAATGGCAGGCCGTCCGTGGAGCGACCGACTCGATAACGCTGCGCTGCGTCAAAGCGAATGACCTCGTTGTCAAAAATGGCTAAGAAACAGGCATTGGCGCCCCTGCTTCGGCCAAATCTTTTCGCTGCACTGCAGAATTTATTATTCCGGGCTGCCTGTCAACGGTCAAATTAATGACCTTAATTTCCGATTAGTTGATTGCAGACGGGCTGGTTTGTCTGGAACTGGTTTTGGCCTACCAATGAACTATCACTCTGGGTAGAGATGCGCCTCAAAATGCCTCCCCAATCCCTATTCGTCGTTGTCGAATTTACCGGCGGGTGACGCCGCCATGATCAATTTCCCGGCCCAGCAAGGCACTGGCGTCCGCGTCTGGCTACCGCACTATGTCAACAGGACCTACTCACGCTATCCAGGTTCGGCAAAACTGCTCCACGCGGCGACTACGGGATCAAATTCGTCCGCCAAAGCACCCGAATCTACAGCGCAGACCCAATCAATCACTTCTTCAAGTAACCAAACCGTCCAAATTTCAGATGCGGCCAAAGCGGCAGCAGACAAACAATTATCTGGCCAAGATTCATCCACTCCCAGGCTAAAATCTCGTGTCGATGCGCTTTTGAAGGACGCCAAATATGGCGGGTCAAGTTTCGGTTCCATGGCGTGGAAAAGAAGCTCACGCTGCCTTGGCGCGAGCTGGGCCACTCTTTGTGCCCGCTTTACTCGCGCGCTTGGTAAGTGTCGTCTCTTCCGCTTCGTTCGCCTCACCCATGGCAATATCCATCATCATTTTCGCAAGCTGGTTTGGGTCGCGCGAGCGCTTGGGTTTCTTTTCCGTCATGGCCTCAATATAAAGACCTAATATACAGCGGGAATCAGGAGATGCCTTGCGACCTGGAAGCGTTCGCTCTCGCGCGATGTCGGCCCGTCTGGTCGAGCCCCGCCATCAGGCCAGCCGCCTGATGTGGCGGAATCTAGCGTAGCGATTGAGCAGATCGTTGATAAGTTGCTCGCGCGAGTAGCCAGTCACGTCGTGCGGCTGGTCGCCTTCGGAAGTGTGCGCCATCGCGCGGTAATGCTGCCTCTCCGCCCCGCGCACTTTGCGTGTCTCCGCAAATGCGAAACTTGGTGCGCGAAAGCCGCGAGCGCGAATTGTGTAGCGGAATATGCCGTGCTCGCCATGCGGGACGGTAAGAACGAGATGATCGCTGTCTTGCTCAAGATCAGGAGCCAGGCCGTTGCCGCGCATCTGGTCCACCATTTCGTTCAGCGCCGAACAGGCGGTGTTGCCCAGAAAGTCCGCGATTTCGCTCTTCTCGTGATAGCGTGTGATGCTGTCGAGCCGCTGCTGCCAGGTCATTCCCGTGCGCTCGGGCGGCGGCGCCTCGGCCGCGATGGAAAGATCGATGGAGGTGCTTTGGCTTTCCGTCTGTAGGGCGCGCAGGAGGCCATAGCACATGAATACCATGATCACCGCGAAGGGCAGAGCACTGGCGATGGCTGCCGTCTGCAGCGCCTGCAGTCCGCCCGCCATCAGCAGCACCGCCGCCACCAGGCCCGCACACACGGCCCAAAAGATGCGCTGCCACACAGGCGGATCCTCCGTCGCACCATTGGTGATCATGTCAATCACCAGCGCGCCCGAGTCAGCCGACGTCACGAAGAAGGTAATAACCAGCAAAGTCGCGATGCCGGACGCGATCAGCGGCAGGGGCAATTGCGCCAGCGTCTCGAACAGCGCGACGGGGAGGTCGTTGGCCACGGTCTGCGCGATGGGGGCGACGCCGCTCAAATCCAGCGCGACCGCGGTGTTGCCGAACACGGTCATCCACAGGAAGGTGAATAGTACCGGCACCAGCAGCACCCCGCCGACGAATTCCCGGATGGTGCGCCCGCGCGATATGCGCGCAATGAACATGCCCACAAAGGGCGACCATGAGATCCACCAGCCCCAGTAGAACAGCGTCCAGTGCCCCAGCCAGGGATTGGGCTCATAGGCATACATCCGGAAAGTACGCTGGACGACCGTGCCGAGATAGGCGCCCACATTCTGCACATAGGCCTGCAGGAGGAAAATCGTGGAACCCGCTAACAGGACGAACAGCAGCAGCGAGATCGCCAGTATGATGTTGAGCTCCGAGAGGCGTTTTATGCCCGCATCGAGCCCAGCCGCCGCCGAGAGCGTGGCGAGGCCGGTGATGCCAGCGATCAGCACGATCTGAACCGCAGGGGTCGTCGGCAGGCCGAAGAGGTAGCTGAAGCCGGCATTGACCTGCAGCACGCCCAAACCAAGCGACGTTGCGACGCCGAACATCGTGCCGAGCACCGCGAAGATGTCGATCGCATGCCCGATCGGCCCATAGATGCGATTGCCGATCAGAGGGAACAGCGCGGAGCGAATGGTCAACGGAAGCCCTCGCCGGTAAGCGAAATAAGCGAGCGACAGGCCCACGACGATGTACACGGCCCAGGCATGGAGGCCCCAATGGAAGAAGGTGAGTGGCAGCGCCTCGCGCGCGGCGGTGATCGTGCGTCCTTCGCCCACCGGTGGTAGCGCGTAATGCTGCACCGGCTCGGCCACGCCAAAGAACAGCAGGCCGATGCCCATGCCGGCGCTGAACAGCATCGCGAACCAGGAGAGATAGCTGTAATCGGGCTCACTCTCGTCCGGACCCAGCTTCACGTCGCCATAACGGCTGATCATCAGAAACAGGACGAAGAACAGGAAGCCAGCCACCGCGAGAATGTAAAACCAGCCAAAGTCAATGATGATGGCGGCCTGCACGGTCGCGAACAGCCGTTCCGCTCGGCTGGGGAAAATCGCGCCGAACAGCGCGAAGGCAAGAATTAGCGCAGCCGACGTGAAAAACACCGGTGGATTAACGTTTAGGCGGGGCGCCCGCTCTGCCGGGGCCGCTTCTGTCAACGCAGGATCGGTCATTTGCCTCCCAGATGGCTGCTGAAGTGAAAGAACTCGCGCGCGAATATTGTCAACTGCCGGGTTTTTGGGAAGTTGCAGGGCTTGCTCAATTAAGCTCCTCGTCCTGTCCGCTGCCGCGCGAGCAGACCAAGCTGCATAGCCATCGGCACGCAAAGCGCGTCGGTAGGTACTGCGCGGCCCAAGCACACCACCTTTCGGCATATTCGCACATAGGGGACTGTCAGCATAGCCCATGGGCGAAGCTCTCGTCTGGCTGAATCCCCACAGGCCAACCGAAAATGCTCGCCATCTGAACGTCAAGCATCAGGTAAACGCCTTCGGCACCACCGCGACGGCGCGCTCTGCGCAGCCCCGAAACGAACATCCCTTTGTTCACGGGCGACCAGCTACCACCGCCAGCGATTCTACACGTGCAAATCCGTATGTCCTTGCGCTACACTGTGTTGGCATCGGGGAACGCCTCTGCCGTCCGGTAAGACTTTGTTGCAGAAGAAATTTATTCATCCGATTCAGAGCCCCCATGCACCCCCTACCTTTGAGATATCCGGGCTAGGGTCTTTCCTGTCGGTCGGCACACATTCAGTTGATGAGAGGACGGCATTGATCCCGATCAAGCTATATAACGCACATTATTGCGGCTTCAGTGACAGCACCCTTGATGACATATTGTGAATGAAGGACTTGCGCTACTTAAAGGCGATCACGTATTGCCTCTCTCGACAGGGAATATATACCCACGCAGGGTATTTTTAAGGAATCGAAAATTGACCTGTGACGACAATATCAAGAATATCAAAGCCAAGGTGAACCGCCTCAACCGCATTGCCGGGCAGGTGCGCGGTGTGGCGCAGATGATTGAGGACGGGCGCTATTGCATCGACGTGCTGACTCAGATCCAGGCAGTGAAATCGGCGCTTGCCAAGGTTGAGAGCGAGGTGCTCAAGGACCATGCGGCAACCTGTGTTGCCGAGGCCATCGCCTCAGGAGACGAAACCGAACAGCGTGCGAAATTCAATGAACTGATTGAATTGATGGAGCGCCAGAGGCGCTAATGAAGGGGCGAGCACGGCAAAGCTGTTTCTTTGCCGCCTTACAGTAGTGCAAAGGACCAGTTGTTCACTTTCACTATTCTTGGCTGGAAGCTGAGGTGCGCATTGAAATTGGGCACAAGGGCTTCCATGCCATGTCGATCAGCGCCCTATGTGGCTTTTGATAATGCCCAACGCCACTGCTGGCGCAATTCGGAGAAGGGCGTTAGAAGCGTGTCATGTCCACTACATTCACTCTCGATACCTCCACCTCGCGCGCGAATCCGACTCCTGCGCCAATGAAGCGTCTGACCGTGCCCGCCGTCCGTGCGCGCAAGGCGGATGGGCGGACAGCCGAACCGATTGTCATGCTGACCGCCTATACCGCGCGGATGGCGCAATTGCTGGACCCGCATTGCGATGTCCTGCTTGTCGGCGATTCGCTGGGACAGGTGGTTTATGGATTGCCATCGACAGTGCCGGTAACGATGGAAATGATGTGCAACCATGGCGCGGCTGTCGTGCGCGGAAGCTATCACAGCCTCGTCATCGTCGATATGCCCTTTGGCAGTTATGAAGCTTCCCCTGCACAAGCATTTGAAAATGCCGCGCGCATAATGAAGGAAACCGGCGCTGCGGGCGTGAAAATGGAAGGTGGGGAGGCCATGGCCGAAACCATCGCTTTCCTGACCGCGCGGGGTATTCCGGTATGCGCCCATGTTGGCTTGACTCCGCAGGCGGTCAATACGCTGGGCGGCTATGGCGCGCGGGGCCGAAGCAAGGCGGAGGCTGAAAAAATCATGCGTGATGCCTGCGCAGTCGATGCCGCGGGCTGTTTCCTGCTGGTCGTCGAAGGGGTGATGGAGCAGATCGCACGTGATGTGACGGCGGCGGTGTCCTGTCCCACCATTGGTATCGGTGCGTCGGTCGATTGTGATGGCCAAGTGCTGGTCATCGACGACTTGCTGGGCATGTTCGAACGCGTGCCCCGCTTCGTCAAGCGCTATGAATCGCTTGCCGAAACGATTACTGGTGCGGTCACGAAATACGCCGCGGAGGTTCGCAACCGCAGCTTCCCCACGGACGAACAGGTCTATCGCCCGAAAAAGTGATTTTCCTTGTGTGCATCCGCCGCTAAGGTCCGCGTCCAACCATCATGCAATTCCCACCGGAGATCGATTTTGGCCCTAACGCCTCAGAATAACGAAGCCTTTATGCGTGAGGTTGATGAAGCGCTGCGTCATGATCAGCTTACAGGGTTCTGGGCGCGCTATGGCCGGTGGTTGTTGGCGCTCATCGTTCTTGGGCTTGTCGCCTTTGGCGGTTGGCTCTGGTGGAACCATCAGGCCGAACAGAAAGCCGGCGAAACGGGTGAAGCGCTATCCAAGGCGCTCGACACGGTCGAGGCCGGGGACAAGGCGGAGGCCACCAGGCAGATTGATGCGCTTGCCGCCGCCGATCAACCGGGATATCGGGCCGCTGCATTGCTTATGAAGGCTGCGCTGGCGCTGGAAAATGGAAATGAAAAGGCTGCGATCGCGCAGTACAAGGCGATTGCAGCGGACGAGAAGCTGGCTCAGCCCTATCGCGACCTGGCGCTGGTGCGTCAAACGGCATTGGAATTTGATGATGTGCAGCCCCAGGCGGTTGTGGACCGGCTGAAGCCATTGGCCATTGAGGGGAATCCCTGGTTTGGCAGTGCCGGTGAAATGGTTGCGATTGCCTACATGAAATTGCGCAAGCCCGAACTTGCAGGCCCGCTTTTCGCTGCTATTTCAAAGGACGATGCCGTACCGGAAACGATCCGGACACGCTCTGTTCAGATGGCGGGTCTATTGGGAGTGGATGCGGTCAAAACCGACCGGGACGATGATGCCGGTACACCGGTCGGAAGTGGGGACAATGAAGGTGAATAGACATATGCGCGTGACAGCCGCCGTTGTGGCGATAGCGCTCCTTTCGGGATGTGGTGTCTTCAAGGGCAAGGGCGGTCCCAAGACGCCCGTTGTGGGAGATCGTATTTCCATTCTGACGTCGGAATCCGGCGTAGAGCTTGATCCGTCCATCGCCGATGTTCAGGTTGTTCTTCCCAGCCCAGAGGTCAATGCCGACTGGGCACAGCCGGGCGGTAACGCGGCCAAATCCATGGGGCATTTGGCGTTAGGCGCTTCGCCGCAGAAAGTCTGGTCGGCCAATATCAAGGGCAGCAGCAATTCGGCGCGTCTGGCGTCTGCGCCTGTAGTAAGCGACGGACGGGTCTATGCAATTGACACCGATGCGCGGGTCCATGCCTTCGATGCGGGGACAGGCGCAAGGGTCTGGACGGCCAGCTTGGGATCGGGCGGTAATAACAGCGCCCTTTTTGGTGGCGGCGTCAGCGCGGAGGGTGATCGCCTGTATGCGACAACCGGCGTCGGCGATGTCGTCGCGCTTAACACTGGCGATGGCAGCGTTATTTGGAAAAAGCGGCCCGGCGGCCCTTTGCGCGGATCGCCAACGCTATCCAATGGCCATGTCTATGTGATGTCGCAGGACAATCAGATTTTCGCGCTGAACGCGCCTGATGGCGAACTCGTCTGGACCGAGGCAGGCACGCTGGAAGTCACCGGCGTTTTCGGCGTTGCGGCTCCGGCGGCGGGGCAGGGGACGGTGATTGCCGGATATAGTTCGGGCGAACTGACCGCCTATCGTTATGAAAACGGACGAAGTCTTTGGGGCGATGCGTTGTCACGCACCAGCATTTCGACCGCTGTGGCATCACTTGCCGACATCGATGCCGATCCTGTTATCGACCGGGGCCGGGTCTATGCCGTCGGGCAGGGCGGTCGCATGGCGTCGTATGAATTGGTAACGGGCCAGCGGTTGTGGGAACTCAACGCGGCGGGCATTTCCACCCCTTGGGTCGCAGGTGAATGGTTGTTTGTGGTGACCGATGAAGCCAAATTGCTATGCGTGGCGCGCGCAACAGGGCGAATTCGCTGGATCAGCCAACTGAAGCATTATCGCAAGGCCAAGAAAAAGGAAAAGCCGATCAGCTGGACGGGACCGGTTCTTGCGGGCGGGCGTCTTATCCTTGTATCTTCGGAAGGCGAACTCGACTATGTGAACCCCGCCGACGGATCGGTGCAGGCGACACAAGAGTTGAATTCCGGTATGTCGCTTTCTCCGGTGGTAGCGGGCAACATGCTCTACATCCTTGACGATAATGGTCGCTTGACGGCCTATCGTTGAACGATGAGCAGCAATCGGATCATCAGGAGGTAGGCAGGCCAATATGCTGCCCGTATTAGCGATTATCGGGCGGCCCAATGTCGGCAAGTCCACTTTGTTCAACCGCCTTGTCGGCAAGAAACTGGCGCTGGTCGATGACCGGCCCGGGGTTACGCGAGACCGGCGGGAGGGTGATGCACACCTGTTGGGTCTGGATTTCCGGGTCATCGATACGGCAGGGTATGAGGATGAGGATCCCCATACCTTGCCTGGACGGATGCGGGCGCAAACAGAGGCGGCGGTCGCGTCTGCGGATGTCGCCTTGTTCATGATCGATGCTCGCGCCGGCATAACGCCGTTGGACGAGGAAATCGCACGCTGGTTGCGCGGCAGCAAGACCCCGGTATTTCTCGTCGCCAACAAGGTCGAGGGCCGCGCGTCCGATGCTGGCATATTGGAAGCCTATGCATTGGGTCTGGGCGAACCCGTGACGATCAGTGCTGAACATGGTCAGGGCATGGCGGACCTGTTTCAAGCCATGCTGCCCTATCTGGAGCGGGACGAACCGGACCAAGCCGACACAAATGAGGATGATGAGGAAGCGCCTGATGCGGTGCTGAAGCTTGCCATTGTCGGGCGGCCGAATGCCGGAAAATCGACTCTGATCAACAAGATATTAGGCCAGGACCGGCTCATTACCGGACCTGAAGCGGGCATTACGCGCGACAGCATTGCCATTGATTGGCAATGGATCGATCGATCGGAAGACCCTGAAGGCAAAGTACGCGACGTGCGTCTGATCGACACGGCGGGCATGCGCAAGCGGGCGCGGGTGCAGGACAAGCTGGAAAAGCTGTCCGTGGCCGATGCGCTCCACGCCGTCGATTTCGCAGAAGTAGTCGTGCTGCTGCTCGATGCCACACGCGGGCTGGAGGTACAGGATCTGAAGATCGCCTCCCGGATTTTGGAGGAAGGGCGGGCGCTTGTCATCGCGCTCAACAAATGGGACGTCGCCGAGAATGGCAGCAGTCTTTACCAAGGCGTGCGCAAGGCGCTGGATGAAGGCCTGGCGCAGGCGCGCGGGGTGCCGCTACTCACCATTTCTGGCGCTACGGGTAAAGGAATTGATCAGCTTTTGGGCGCGGCGTTTGATGCCCGTGCGGCTTGGTCAAAGCGCGTTTCGACCGGGACACTCAATCGTTGGTTTGAAAAAGCGCTGGAAGCCAATCCGCCGCCAGCACCCGGCGGCAAGCGGATCAAGCTGCGTTATCTGACACAAGCCAAAACCCGACCGCCCGGTTTCATATTATTTGGCACCCGGGTGGATCAACTTCCCGAAAGCTATCGCCGTTATCTGGTGAATGGCATCAGGAAAGAACTGGGATTTGGCGCGGTGCCGGTGCGGCTGACCTTACGCGCGCCGAAAAATCCTTTTGGAAAATAAGATGGTGCAGATCGATGCACGGGGCATGCGTTGTCCTTGGCCGGCCTTGCGGGCTGCGCGCATGCTTCGTGAACATGCTGAAATCCTGATTTTTGCTGACGATCCTGCCGCTCCAGGTGAATTGCGCAGCCTGGCGCGGGAAAATAGTTGGCACCTGGTTGAAGATCTGACCAACGAGGGGCAAGCCTTTCGCATCCGAAAATAATGCCAATGGATTAGGCATTTGATGTCCATATACACACTCTGTTTACTCCTTTCCCTATAAGAGTGTTGGTGTGGGAACCGTGGATTTGGATAAGGAGTGAGGCTGGTGGCCCACTTGGAGAGTACCCTTGTGAACTGGACCGATTTCGCCCAGACTCGGCGCGAGTTGGGGGCGGGATTTGTCCGCATTCTGGGATATTTCCGGGAAGATGGCGTAAAATCCGTCACCGCCATTGAAGAGGCCATGCGATCGCGCAATGCCGCCGCGCTTGTCCTCCCCGCTCACACTTTGAAGGGTGAGTCGCGACAGTTCGGTGCAGAACGCCTGTCTCTGATCGCCGAAGAAATCGAAACGGTTGCCCGTCGCTGCGTCGAATATCATGAATCGCCTGAAGAATTGATAGAACAGGTGGTGGCGCTACGACCTGTATTTGAGGAAACCTTGCAGCTCCTGGAAAGAGAAGCCAATCCGTTGGCTCACCGACGGCCCACATTTGGTCGCAAGGCTGGCGATCCTGTTACGCAAGGTTTCGGACGGCTTTAAAAAAACCGGGTTGAAACCAACTCTTTCAAATTCTTGATTGGGCTGCATTCGTGCCCGCAATCCTGGATATTCAGCCTTCTTCCGCTTTTGAATTGAGCTGAATGTAATTTTCAATACCCATGCGCTCGATCATGGCGAACTGCGTTTCCAGCGTGTCGACATGCTCTTCCTCATTTTCCAGGATATGGGCGAACAGGTCGCGGCTGATAAAGTCACGGCTACTCTCGCAATAGGCGATGGCGTCGCGGAGCAGGGGGAGTGCTTCGTTTTCAAGTTCGAGATCGGCCTGCAATATTTCTTCGACACTTTCGCCAATTTTCAAACGGCCGAGAAGTTGAAAATTGGGTAGCCCGTCCAGGAACAATATTCGTTCGGCCAGCAAATCCGCATGCTTCATCTCGTCGATGGATTCATCATATTCGAACTTGGCGAGCTTCTTTACGCCCCAATTTTCGAGCATTTTATAATGAAGAAAATACTGGTTGATCGCCGTCAGTTCATTTTTGAGGGCGGTATTCAGATATTCGATGACTTTTTCGTCGCCCTTCATGAGTCTGCTCCACTGCTATGCAAGGAGGCAGTATAGGCATATTTTACCGGAAGTTAAGCCGAAAGCCCAAGATAACGGACCTTTTTTGAAGAATAGCGCTATGCAGTGGCACGTTCGGCGGCGATGATGCTTTTGGCAAAAGGCATGCATTGGCCGCATTTGAGGCGGCGGCCGAAACGGGCATAGGCGCTACACGGATCGTGGGCGCCCTCACGAACAGCATTTCGCAGGTCTTTTTCCCGAATCGCATTGCACACACATACAACCATTTCGTTCTCCTGATTCGGACTATAGCGTTAATGATAATAGGTCGCAATAGTAAAACGCCACCAGAACATCCGCCATCTCATGTCTGGAAAACCTGTGTGATCTGTTCCATGGATGCAGTGATGACGGACAAACGGACGGATAGAATCAGGCAGGCCTTTGGGGCTGCAGCGGAAGGCTATGAGGATAGCGCCGACGTGCAGCGTATTGTGGCTGAAACGGTTGCAATGCTGGCGGCGCAGCGACGCTTGCCCGATAATCCGCGTATATTGGAAGTCGGCTGCGGCACGGGCTTCCTGACGCGTCATATTCATGCGCAATGGCCCCAAGCCGATTTGACCGTGACTGATCTTGCACCCGAAATGGTGGAACGAGCCTCGCGCGATCCGCGTCTTTCGGGGACATTTTTCACAATGGATGGACAATGGCCCTGTTTTGAAGGTCAGTGGTTCGATCTGATCGTTTCCAGCCTCGCCTTTCAATGGTTCGACGATCTGTCAGGCGCGTTAGAGCGGCTCTTCGCGCTATTGCGGCCGGGGGGAAGCCTTATTTTTTCCACTATGGCGGAGCGCAGTTTTGGCGAATGGCGGGCGGCGCATGATGTATGTGGCCTTGTGTCGGGAACACCGGAATATCCGTCCCTGATGGCGCTACGTGCGATGCTCGATGGCTATCCTGATGGCGCTGCCTTTGACGAGGATTATATTGTGGAGTTCGGCAGCGGCAGGGCGTTCCTGACACATCTTAAAGCGATTGGCGCAACCGTTCCTGTGGAAGGACGCGCGCCGGTATCGGCTGCGGCGCTGCGTCGGGTGATCCGGGCGTTTGAAGATGGTGGTGCGCGGGCGACCTACCATGTCGGCTTTGTACGGGTAAGCCGGATTTGAACAGGTCGAGGATTTCAACTATGTCCCGCACCCAAGAAGCTTAGATCGCGGCGTGTGGCTGCGCCGCCTGGACAGTGGATCAATGTATTCAACTTATTACCGGTCTCGGTCGGATATGTACCACACGTCCCGTCGCCGCCGCACAATGGTCTTTTTGCTGGCGCTGGCCATACATGTCCTGATTATCGTCATATTGTTGCAGCAAGCGCCTTCTCCATTTCGCTTGCCGGAATCGGACCCCATGCCCGCCACGTTCGAACTGCTCCCCGAATCTCATACAGCTGACAAGGTAAAGCGCGACAAGGAGAAAGAACGGCCACGAGCGTCTTCGCCACCACCGGCTGAGCCCAAGCCGCCGATGGCGCCTCCCGTACCTTCGCTGCCGATTTTGCTTCTCAGCCAAAAGGATTTTGCCGCATCCGACATATCCAAACTCACTTCGCACCGTGATGAGGGGAGCGCTGACGCCAGCGATAGTAGCAGTTCCGCCTATGGCCCGGGCGAAGGCCCCGGCGGCGTGCGTTTGTATGAAGCCGAATGGTATCGCAGGCCAACCGATGCGGAACTGGCCTTTTATATGCCCGCAGACGCCCCACGAACAGGCTGGGGGCTGATCGCGTGCCAGACGGTGGAGCGCTTTCATGTCGATAATTGCCGCATATTGGGCGAATCGCCGCTCGGTTCCGGGCTGGGGCGAGCCGTGCGTGAAGCAGCGTGGCAGTTCCTTGTCCTGCCGCCCCGAATCGGCGGGCACAAGGTTGTCGGCGCCTGGGTACGGATACGAATCGACTATACGCAGTCAGAAGCGAAATAACCGGCGGGTCCGGTGGACGGGCATTGCACCCGAATTCAATGTCAGACGTCCATCAATGCCGGGAAGAAACCTTCATGGGCGGTGCGGAGGTCGGCAAGGGTGATCTGCTTGCCGTGGATTTGCAATGTGTCGCCCCCGGTCGTGCCGATGCGGGTCATCGGGATGCCAGCGGCCTGAATGGCTTCGGCATTGCGGCTGGTGACGACATAACGGGCCTGATCCTCACCAAAAGCGGTGAAGTGATCCCCGATTTCTTCCAGCGTCGCGCCAATATTTCCGGCCAGCGCCATTTCCGCAACCGCGACCAACAGACCGCCATCCGAGATATCATGAACCGCGCTTGCCAGCCCCTGATCGATCAGTTTGCGGACGAATTCTGCATGGGCACGTTCCTTCGCCAGATCGACCGGAGGGGGCGGGCCATCTTCGCGGCCATGGATGACGCGCAGCCAGCTTGACTGACCCAGATGACCATTGTTCTGGCCGATGACGAAGATCGCTTCGCCCGCCGCCTTGAAGGCGACGGTCGCCGTCTTGGTCCAGTCCGCAAGCAGGCCGATCGCGCCGATGGCGGGTGTAGGCAGGATCGCGCTGCCGCCGCCGGTTGCCTTGCTTTCATTATAAAGCGACACGTTGCCGGACACGATGGGAAAGTCGAGCGCGCGGCATGCTTCACTCATACCGTCGAGGCAACCGACGAACTGGCCCATGATTTCCGGGCGCTGCGGATTGGCGAAATTGAGGCAGTTGGTGACCGCGAGCGGGGTTGCGCCGACTGCCGACAGGTTACGATAGGCCTCGGCAACCGCCTGTTTGCCGCCTTCGAATGGATCGGCAAAGCAATAACGCGGGTTGCAGTCGGTGGTGATCGCCAGCCCTTTTTGCGTGCCATGGACGCGCACAACGGCTGCATCGCCGCCGGGGGCCTGCACCGTGTCGCCGCCGACCTTGTTGTCATATTGTTCCCAGATCCAGCGGCGCGAGGCAATGTCCGGGCTGCCCATCAGCACGACGAGATCGGCGGCAAGGTCGCTACTTGCCGGGATGTCGGTCAATTCCGCGCGCTTGGGCGTGGGTACGTGCGGACGGTCATAAACGGGTGCGTCGTCCGCCAGCGGGCCGAGCGGGATATCGCACACCGTCTCCCCATGATGGACAAGGACCATGCGGCCGGTGTCTGTGACCTCGCCAATGATCGCGAAATCGAGTTCCCATTTGTGGAAGATCGCTTCCGCCTCCGCCTCGCGACCGGGCTTCAGCACCATCAACATGCGTTCCTGGCTTTCCGATAGCATCATTTCATAGGCGGTCATGCCGGTTTCGCGCTGGGGTACGGCATCCATGTTCAGCAACAGACCGACGCCGCCCTTGCTTGCCATTTCGACGCTGGATGACGTGAGGCCCGCCGCGCCCATGTCCTGAATGGCGACAATTGCATCGGATGCCATCAGTTCAAGACATGCTTCGATCAGCAATTTTTCGGTGAAGGGGTCGCCAACCTGAACAGTGGGGCGCTTTTCCTCTGAATCTTCGCCAAAGTCGGCGCTGGCCATGGTCGCCCCATGAATGCCGTCGCGCCCGGTCTTCGACCCGACATAGACGATGGAATTGCCGATGCCACTGGCCGCCGAATAGAAGATCTTGTTGGTTTCCGCGACGCCCACTGTCATGGCGTTGACCAGGATATTGCCGTCATAAGCGGGATGAAAATTGACTTCACCGCCCACCGTCGGCACCCCTACGCAATTGCCATAGCCGCCGATACCGCGCACCACCCCGGAAATGAGATGACGCATTTTCGGGTGGTCAGGGCGACCGAAGCGCAGTGCGTTCATGTTGGCAACGGGCCGCGCGCCCATGGTGAAGACGTCACGCAATATGCCGCCGACACCCGTTGCCGCACCCTGATAGGGTTCGATGTAACTTGGGTGATTATGGCTTTCCATCTTGAAGATGGCGGCTTGTCCATCGCCGATGTCAACCACGCCAGCATTTTCGCCAGGACCGCAGATGACTTGAGGGCCGGTAGTGGGCAACTTCTTCAGGTGAATACGCGAGCTTTTATAACTGCAATGTTCCGACCACATGACGGAAAAGATACCCAGTTCCGTCAGGTTTGGCTCACGGCCCAACGCCGCCAAAGTGCGGGTATATTCTTCTTGGCTGAGACCATGGTCGGCAACGACCTGCGGAGTAATGGGGGGTGCGGGCTCTGACATGGGCACGCCCTTAGCGGAGGTGAGTGCGTTCGCCTAGAGTGAATTGGGCAAGGGCAGGGGGATTGTCGGCTTTGGGCGGTAGCGGACGGACGAGATCCACCGGGACCGTCCGGCAAAACGTCATCGCTCCTGGCTCATCCGATCGACTTCATGCATGATGTCTTCAAGCGGACCATTCTGACTGGTTTCCTGAGTGCGGCGCGACGGGATGGCGCCATCGGACAATATCTGTTCAAGGGCCGCACGACCGCGGGCGACGCGACTCTTGATCGTGCCGACTGCAACGCGGCAAATATCGGCGGCTTCTTCGTAGGCGAAACCGCCTGCCCCTACCAGGATCAGCGCTTCCCGCTGCGACTGGGGCAATTCCATCAAGGCGCGATGCATATCCGACAGTTCCACCTGTTTATCCTGTCCGGCAGGGGCCGCGAGCAGGCGGTCGGCGGTCAGTTCATCCCATTCGCCGCGAAAACGCGACCGGCGCATTTGCGACAGGTAGTAGTTACGCAAAATGATGAAGGTCCAGGCCCGCATATTCGTGCCCGCTTGAAACCGATCGCGCGCCGCCCATGCTTTGAGCAGCGTTTCCTGAACCAGATCATCGGCCAGATCCCGGTTGCCCGAAAGCGAACGGCCAAAGGC
This sequence comes from Rhizorhapis sp. SPR117, assembly GCF_021742065.1. Next base: position 112,126 of record NZ_JAKKIE010000002.1, on the reverse strand, counting down.
ACGCAAGTGGGGAATGACATCGGCAAGCTGTTTTTTGAACTCGTCGTCGGACAAGCTGGTCCGATCGTTCGGATTGTCGGCGATTTCGGGTATATCCGCACGTGCGGCAGGGGTGTGCTCATCCGTCATTCGGCTGTGCCCCTTCCTTCATCCAAAACAACACGGACGCCAGTACGCTTTCCTTGTACGATGAATTCATCGGATTGCACAGATTTCCATTTTTTTACCGGCAATGGCGACACGGCGCTACAGATCCATGGGACAGGTTCATCACGCAGGCGCGGTCGCCTCGTCAAAGAACAATGCCTGAGCGATCGCGGCCTTGACCGTAGATCTCTGAAACGGCTTGGTTATCAGAAAGGTCGGCTCCGGCCGTTCGCCAGTCAGCAGGCGTTCGGGAAATGCGGTGATGAAAATGACCGGCACCGCGAATTCCGCCAATATATCCTTTACCGCGTCGATGCCGCTGCTGTCATCGGCCAGTTGGATGTCGGCAAGCACCAGGCCCGGTCGTTCCGTCCGCGCTTCCCGCAATGCTTCGTCCCTGGTTACGGCAACAGCGGTCACATCATGGCCCAGATCGCGGACGATGGTTTCCAGATCCATGGCGATAATCGGTTCATCCTCGATGATCAGGACCCGTGCGTGCGTTTGTTTTTCGATTTCATGCAGCGCATCGCGCACCAGCAGGCTCACATCTTCATCCGGCACGCCAATCAGATAGGCGGCATCTTCGTGGGTGAACCCTTCCATCGCCGTCAACAACAGGGCCTGGCGTGATCGCGGCGTGATCCGGGCAAGGCGCGCCTGCGCTACCTGTTCCTGAGCAGCGATATCATCGCTATCGTCGTTTGCCACCGGCGCCGCATCGCCCATATTTGTCGATCCCCAGATGACATGGAACATGCGATACAGGCCAAGGCGCGGGTCAACATCCTGCGGAAACTGTTCGGGTGCAGCCACGATTGCCTCCAATGTCGCCCGCACATAGGCGTCGCCATGCACCTGACTACCGGTGAGGGCGCGGCCATAGCGGCGCAGAAAGGGCAGGTGGGGCTGTAATTGCTGGCCTAGCGACATAGTCAAATCAAACTCCAGTTTGGAACAGGGCTTTGCCATGGCAATCAAAGTGGTACGGGACGAACATGTTTGCAATCCCTGCCTTGGCCACCTGCCGAAATTTCCGGCCCGAAAGAAACGCAGTCGTATACCCCATGATGCTCTATGGAAAAAACCCGATCAAAGGGGAACAAATGAAACCGGGAAATGTTTCACAAGCGATTTGGAAATTTGAATTTGCGCCATGGTCCCGTTATCTGCAAGGTTAACAAAATCACAATGCATGTAGTATAAGGTTGTAATCCATCGGATCGCACCAGGGGAAAAGGGATTTGAATTGGTTTCTGTTAACCGAGGGTCGAAGCAGGTTGCAGACGTGAGTGGCAATGGCCAAGGCGATACGGGCGTCGGCAAACGCCCGGAAACAAAGGCGTCCGCCGGTCCCGGCGGTGTTGATGGAAATGTCGCGTCGGGTAAACGACCTGCGCTCGACGACAGCACTGTTGGGGGAGCGCTGCGATCAGTTTATCAGCAGACGGTCAATGAGGATATTCCTGCTGAAATGCTGGATCTGCTGAACAAGCTAAGCTGAACAGGGGAGTGGATGTGGCGACGCCAGATCCAGGCTGCGCCCCGATGGCCATGACATCGGAAACGCGCCTGTCCACGGGCGTCAAGATGTTCCTCATCCTGACTCTTGCGCTGTTGCCGCTTGGTCTGATCGCACTTTTCGCCTCTTTGCAGGCCAGCCGCACGGCAGACCTGGAAAAAGCGGCCTTGCTCAACGTTGCGGCTAACGAAAGCGCGCGCAATCTGGTCGCGGAAATTGCAGCTAATGGCGCAGCGCTGCGTGTGGTCGTCAATGCCTTGGCCGCCAATCGCCAAAACACCGGCATTTGCGCACGAGCAGATGAAATTTTACGCAAGCGCGATGATGCGCGCGTCGATTTTATCATCCATGATCGCCAGTCGGATGCACCGCTTTGCGCTTCCGATCCGAATCTGGTGTTGAATCTACCGGGTAATAATCCGTTTGGCGCAGACCCGGCCGATATTCTTCCCAAGCAAAAGCGGCTGATCGTGCGGACATTAAGCGGTGATGGCCAACTGGTTGCCATCGCTATCTATAATGTGTCGCACCTTGAACGAATCACTGGCCCCGCCACTGCGTTGCAAAACCATCAAATCGCCCTGATTAAGGGAGGTGCCCAGCTGGTAGTCGGCAGTACATTGCGACCGCGGGCATCCGGGGATTTCAACCGGGTGCGTACGCCGGTCGGGAACGCTGGTATCGACCTGCTGCTCACGGTCAGGGACCCGCCCGTCAATATCGCACGCAGTCTGTCGGTATTTCTGCCGTTGCTGATGTGGGTCGCGGCAGCCGGTATTGGTTGGTTCGTGGTCAACCGACTGCTTATCTTTCCGCTTATCCAACTTCGTCGCCTGGTATCCGACTATCAGCCTGGCGAAGTGCTCGAACCGCTCCGTAAAATGCCGACACCGGCACAGGAAATTCGTGATCTTGGCAATACGTTTCGCGCCATTACCCAGACTGTTGCGGATCACGAGAGCGAACTGGCCGCAAGCCTGGACCGGCAAACGCGCCTGACGCGCGAAGTCCATCACCGGGTCAAAAACAACCTTCAGATCATAGCCAGTCTCATCAATCTGCACAGCCGGGCCGCCCCGACACAGGAGGCCGCCGATGCCTATGCCTCGATTCAGCGGCGTGTAGACGCGCTCTCGGTCGTCCATCGCAACCATTATGCCGAACTGGAGGAACATCGCGGTGTCGGTATCCGCTCGCTGGTAAGCGAATTGTCGGTGGCGCTGGGCAGCAGCATGCCGGATGACGCCCCCAATATGGCGATTCAGGTGAACAGTGATCACCTGTTTGTGAGTCAGGACGTTGCCGTGCCAATTGCGTTCCTCATCACCGAGTTGGCTGAGATGGCGCTATTGGTGGACGCGCGCGCGGCCATCCGCATCTCCGTCCGGGTGGGCGAATCCGTTCGGCAGGGAGATAGTAGGCCTCGCGCCATTTTGCGCGTGCAATCGAGCGCGCTCAAGCCATCGGAACAAATGACGCAATATCTGGATCAGCGCTTTGGGCGTATTCTTACGGGACTTTCCCGCCAACTCCGTTCGCACCTGGATTATGACCCGGACAAGGGAGAATATGCTATCGCTATTTCGCTGTGTGAGTAGCTGAATTTTGGCGTTGGCGACCAGCCCGCCACGATCGAGCAGAAATAAAAAGGGCCGGAAGTTTTGACTTCCAGCCCTTTGCAATCTGTTGTGGAAATGAAAGTTACGCCTTGCAGGCCTGCGTTCCCTTGCCAGGGATGGTCGCGGTAACAGAGGCGCCGTGACCGACCAGCTCATAACCATCGAATTTATATGGTTCACCTGCGACTTCAGCTTTCAGCGCAGTAGGGGTGCCCGTCTTTTCCATACGCAAGTTGGCGGATTTGTCATCGGCAAGGAAATCGACATAGATGAGGGAGTTATCCTTGCAGCGGTAGGTGCGGCTATCCTTGACGGCCGGCGGCAACTGCACAGGCGCAGCCATGGCGGCTTGCTCCGCGATAGGATCTGGCGCCTTATTGTCGACGACTTCAGGTTGAGACTGGCCGCAAGCCGAAAGAGACATGATAGCCGCGGCGGCGAAAGGGAAAAGGATATAGGGTTTCATAACCCCTCCCTCTTTGCGACTGCACCCACGACAGTCAATGGTTTTTTTACCACAGGCAAGAAAAATTTATCTGAAAAAGCCATCAAATTTCCGAAGTCCGAAACATTGTTACGTATGATGGTTAATTCATGGCATTTAATAAAAAAGCGCATGATCACGGCAGTGGTGGTTTGCATGCTCTTGACCCCGGGCGGCTGCCCCGTCATTGCAGAGGCATGGCGGAAGAAACGGATTTTTCATCCCTGTCCTTCGAGGACGCTCTGAAACGGCTCGAGTCGATTGTCCAGCAACTGGAAAGCGGCGATGTGCCGCTTGACCGGTCGATCACGCTTTATGCCGAAGGCGATCGGCTGCGTACCCAGTGTCAGAAGCGGCTGGCCGATGCCCAGGCACGGATCGACAAGATCACACTTGGCAGCGACGGCACTGTCACCGGAGCAGAATCGTTTGGAGCGGATTAGCATTGGGTGGCGGTGAGCCAGAGGACGGAGGCATCAGCCTGCAACCGGCCATTGAACGCGTTTCACGGGACATTGATGCGCAGTTCAGCCATTTGCTTGCCATCCCGGACGATTCCCGTGCGCGGCTTTTCGAAGCGATGCGCCACGCCGTAATCGGAGGAGGCAAGCGACTTCGCCCGTTATTGGTGCAGGCGACATGCGACCTGTTCAACATCGATCCGGCGGCGGCATTACGCGTGGGTGTGGCGATCGAGTGCATCCATGTCTATTCGCTGATCCACGACGATCTGCCCTGCATGGATGACGATGATATACGCCGCGGCAAGCCAACCGTGCACCGGCAATTTGACGAGGCGACTGCGGTCCTGGCTGGGGATTCACTGCATGCGCTGGCTTTCGAAGTGCTGGGCAGCGAGCAAACGCATCGCGATCCGTTCGTGCGTGCCGAATTGATGGTGGAGCTGGCGCGGGCGGCGGGGCCGTCCGGGATGGCTGGCGGGCAGATGATGGACCTGGAGGCTGAAGCGGCGAGTCTTGACCTTGCCACTGTAACGCGGCTTCAGCAGCTAAAAACCGGTGCGCTTATTTCCTTTTGCCTGGAGGCAGGGGCGATTATGGCGCATGTCCCGCCTGAAAGCCGCACGGGCCTGCGCGGCTATGCGCGCGACATAGGTCTTGCTTTCCAGATCGCCGATGACCTGTTGGATGTTGAGGGCGATGAGCTGCGTGCCGGTAAAGCGTTGCACAAGGACGCGCGAGCGGGCAAGGAAACCTTTGTATCATTACTGGGTGTCCAGCGGGCGCGTGAACAGGCGAAAATGCTGATCCAACAGGCCAAGGATCATCTGCACATTTATGGCGCGGAGGCAAATTTGCTGCGGTCCATAGCGGACTATGTGATTGGGAGGGATCGCTGAATGACAGAGCCAAAATTACGCGTGGGTGTGTATCCCGGAACATTCGACCCCATCACGCTGGGCCATATGGACATCATCAGGCGCGGTGCCAAGTTGGTCGACCGGCTGGTCATTGGTGTCACCAATAACCCGTCCAAATCCCCGATGTTCACGGTCGAGGAACGGATGGAGATGGTGCGGCGGGAATGCACTGGAATCGATTCGGAAATCCGTGTCGTTGCCTTCAACTCGCTGCTGATGGATTTTGCCGAACGGGAGGGGGCAGGCGTTATCATCCGGGGCCTGCGCGCAGTGGCCGATTTTGAATATGAATATCAGATGGCCGGTATGAACCAGCAATTGAACAGCCGGATCGAAACGGTGTTCCTGATGGCCGATGTATCACTGCAGCCGATTGCTTCGCGTCTTGTGAAGGAAATCGCCTTGTTTGGCGGCGACATTCGCAAATTTGTGACGCCTACCGTCAGCAATGAGATGGTCGAACGGGTCAAGATTATCGGCCGCAAAGGGTCATGATCCGTTCATTTGCGATTGCTTAGTCGTCTGCTGTTGCAGCATCCGTTTTCTTTGGAGAATAGCTTAATCATGCCGATCAAAGCCCTTATGTTCTGCCTGCCGATCCTGTTTGCGGCGTCGGGAGCGATTGCGCAGGAGCCGACGGCGCCGGCCCATATGCCAACTCCGGCAGCCACTGTGCCCGTCGAGCCAGAAAATGTGCTGGATCTGGATCTGTCCAATGGTGGACGCGTCCGTATTCAGTTGCGTCCGGATATTGCCCCCAATCATGTCGAGCGAATCAAAACTCTGGCGCGTCAGGGTTTCTATGATGGCGTTATTTTTCATCGCGTGATCGAAGGCTTCATGGCGCAGACCGGCGATCCGACAGGCACTGGGCAGGGCGGTTCGGAGCTTCCCGATTTGAAAGCCGAATTCAACGCCTATCCGCACTTGCGTGGTACAGTGTCGATGGCACGCGCCTCATCAGATGATAGCGCCAACAGCCAGTTTTTCATCATGCTGATGCCGCGCTTTTCGCTCGACCGGAAATATACCGCTCTTGGTCGTGTGATTGGCGGCATGGAATATGCCGATGCGATTGCTCGCGGCGAACCGCCGGCAAATCCCACCCGTATCCTGCAAGCGTCGATCGAAGCCGATGGCAAGGCGCCGCCAACCCAAATCCCTGCTGCTTCAGGAGCATCTCCGGCCAAGGATATTTCGGTGGATGATCTGAACGCTCCGATCGGAAAATAGGAAACGAGCGGGAAATTGCGTGTCGATCTGTTCGATTTTGACCTGCCATCGGGCAATATTGCATTGCGTCCGGTCCGGCCGCGTGACAGCGCCCGCATGCTCGTGGTCGCATCCGATAGCATGTGCGACCGGCACGTCCACGATCTGCCGGACCTGATTCGTCCGGGCGATTGTCTGATCTTCAACGACACGAAAGTCATTCCAGCCCAGCTTGAAGGCAGGCGGGGTGACGCACGCATTGGCGCGACATTGCACAAGCGAACCGGGCTCCGACAATGGCAGGCCTTCATACGCAACGCAAAAAGAGTGCGCGCGGGCGATCGGATCGACTTCGGCGAGGGTGTCAGCGCGCTAGCTGGTGATCGGACCCAGGATGGGGGAGTGACACTGGATTTCGAGGGAGACGAGCCGGTCGAAATCCTGCTGGAACGGGTAGGGACCATGCCATTGCCGCCCTACATTGCCAGCAAGCGCCAAACCGATGCGCAGGACCGTGAGGATTACCAGACCATGTTCGCGCGGGAACAGGGTGCCGTGGCGGCGCCTACTGCGGCACTGCATTTTACCCCGGACCTGATCAAGCGGCTGCAAGCCGCAGGTACGATCATCGAAACCTTGACCCTCCATGTTGGCGCGGGGACTTTCCTGCCGGTCAAGGCGGACGATACGAACGACCATCAGATGCACGCCGAATGGGGACGTATCGACGCCACAGTGGCGGCGCGATTGAATATTGTTCGGGCGAATGGCGGGCGGATCATTCCGGTTGGGACAACCAGTCTGCGCCTTCTGGAAAGCGCTGTACGGGAAGATGGAACGCTATGCCCATTTGAGGGCGACACACGTATTTTCATTACGCCCGGCTACAGATTTCGCGCGATTGACGGTCTGATAACCAACTTCCACTTGCCCCGATCGACCTTGTTCATGCTGGTGAGTGCCCTGATGGGGGCAGAGCGGATGCAGGCGGCCTATGCCCATGCTATCTCGGAAGGATATCGATTCTACAGTTATGGCGATGCCAGCTTGTTGCTTCCTGATATTGCGCGTTAATTTTTATGTCTCGGCTGAACAGACCGGATTTTCAGCTTTTTCGCTCGGGGAAGGGATGAATTGAGTCCCGGAATTTAACGAAAAAACAAGGTTGCTCGTCCATTAAGAGGTGGATGTGGAGCTCTCATTTGAGAAATTTTCTATCCAGATGGCACGCCAAGTCGGCAGTTGATGCACGGCAAAATGCAGACGTGCGTCGCGCGCTCGTTGAGTCTCTCTACGCTTCACCGCTTTCCCTGGCGATTGGTGCTGTTGCGGGTAGTGCGGTCAGTGCCGTTGTTGCGTTTACCGCCAAGGATACATTTATCACCGGCGTTGCTGCTCTTCTCTGCGTCATCGCGGTCTTGCGTGCCGTGTCGTCTTATTACTTCCATCGTAATTTGAAAAAAGGTCGGGCTGAGGGGTCTCGCAGTTGGGAACTCGCCTATGAGCTTGGTGCCTGGGTATATGCGGCACTAATTGGGTTGATGGCATTTGCCGCACTTGTTCGCAGCGATAACGCTATTATTCACCTGCTGACGGTGTCGGTGGCGGCGGGCTATGCAGGCGGCATATCCGGACGAAATGCGGGACGCGTGCATATTGCAATCGGGCAAGGGATACTGACGCTGGCACCGACCGCTATTGGCCTTTGGTCCGTGGACAGCATTACCTATCGAATCCTGGCAGTCTCTGTCGTGTTGCTGATCTTGAGCATCGCCGAAATTTCTTCAACGACCCACCGGGTTGTGCTGGAGGCGCTAAACGGCAAGCATCAGAAATCGCTGCTTGCCGCGAAGTTTGAGAAGTTGGCGCGCTATGACAGTTTGACAGGTGTTGAAAACCGCATGGCGATGCAGATGCGCATTCGTGACATGTTCGACGAAAGCAATGGTGAGCGCGATGGTCTGGCGGTTATCTGGATGGACCTTGACCGGTTCAAGGAGATTAATGATTCGCTTGGCCATATCGTTGGCGACCAATTGCTTGTGTTGGTGGCAGAAAAGATCGGCCAGGCTTTGGGTGACCGTGGTACGGTCGCACGCTTTGGCGGCGATGAATTCATCATTCTGTGCCGTCAGACAAGTCGTCCCGACGCAGCGGAAGTCGCCAAGGACATATTGGACTATCTTGCAGAACCCATTGAGATCGGCGGTCATCACCTGACTGTTTCGGCGTCCATCGGCATCGCAGTTGCCCCACAGGATGGTCATGATCGCGATGAAATTCTGCAACATGCGGACATGGCTCTCTATCACGCCAAACATGGCGGACGGAACCGCTTCAGCCTGTTTGAATGGTCCATGAAGGAGCGATTTCATCGCGTTCGCGAGATCGAGGCGGGGCTACGCAAAGCGATTGAGCGCGGCGAATTCAAGATGCATTATCAACCTATATTCGACATCGAGACGGGCCAGGTAGCCTGTTGTGAGGCGTTGATTCGCTGGCATCATCCAGTGCTGGGCGATGTGTCGCCGGGCGAATTCATTCCGATCGCTGAGAGCATTTCAATGATCGGCCCCATCAGCGAATGGGTTCTGGGACAGGCTTGCGCGTCCGCTGCGCAATGGCCGGATGATGTCCGTGTGGCCGTCAACATATCGCCGGCCCTGCTGCGTGCGGGCGACTTGCCGCGGACGGTTATTGCCTGCCTTTATTCTTCCGGACTCAAGGCGCGCAGGCTGGAGCTTGAGGTGACTGAATCGGTCTTCCTTGAGGATAATGCGCAAACCAGCCAGATATTGCGGGAATTGCGACGCATTGGTTTGCGTATGGCACTGGATGATTTTGGAACGGGCTATTCCTCGCTCAGCTATTTGCGGTCCTATAGCTTCGATACGATCAAAGTGGATCAGTCGTTTCTGGCCGGGATTGACAAGAGTTTTGAGGATCGCGCGATTATTCGGGCCGTGGCGCATCTCGCCCGCGACCTGAACATGGACACTGTGGCTGAAGGGATCGAAACGCATGAACAACTGCGTTACGCCAAAGAGGCCGGCTTTACTAATTTGCAGGGCTATCTGCTCAACAAGCCCATGAGCGATGACGCGATATTGAAATTGCTCGAACGGGGCGAAGGAGCGCCGCCCGCCAGCATGTGGAGCGGAATGCCGTCAAGCCAGTCGATCAACGAGACTGCAGATGCAGGCGCGCTTGCGCTGCGGCGAGACGCCTCATAAGCTTCAAATCCTTGGGTGTCAGCTTCAGTGCAGTATCCGCCCAGTTTTCAACAATTTCGGTCAGTTCCTCAATATGCAGCGGATCGACTTGTCGTCCGGCGCGATAAATACCGCAATAACCCGCATGGCGGTCGGTGGTGTCGCGGATATAATCGCGCACCGCCTGTTCGCCTTCCCCTTCATCGACCAGGAAATTGACGATCCCCATGTCATACATTTCCTGGGCCGTATAAACCTTGCCGCCAAGAATGACCTTTTCGGCCATGGCACGGCCAAGTTTGCGGGCAAGAAGGCTGTAGGCGCCCATGCCGGGGAACAGGCCGAACAGGATTTCGGGTAATCCAAAGCGGGCCTGACGTTCGGCGATAATCACGTCGAAGGTAAGCATCGCTTCGAAGCCACCGCCCAGCGCGTCGCCCTGCGCAAGGGCGATATTGATGATCGGCATGTTATTGTTATGCCAGACGTGATGTACGAATTCGATGCATATGCCGCCATAGTGCACCAGTGCTTCACGGTCGCGCCGCTCTATACAATCGGCGAACATTTCCAGGTCGCCACCCAGGTTGAAGATGCCGGGAAAACGAGAACCCAGCACCATATATTTAAGAGGTGAACCCGGATGCCCGAAGATCCGTTTACTTTCCGTTTGCCAGGTGATGGAGTCCTTTAGCAGGCCCATATTGCAATTGGGACGGTCAGTAGGGGTTAGAAAGGCCCATAATGTGCCGGTACTTTCTTCCCAGTCGACATTGATCTGCCCAAGATCGAAAAGGGGAGTTGGTTCATGCCGGAAATCGACGCCAATTTCGGTGTGTGTTTCCGCTTCACCCGAAACTTCGTCCGATTTGTCCAAAGCACCAATATGGCCTGTTTCAATCACGTTAGTTCCCCCCGGAACAGTAGATAGAGGTAAAGAGCATGCTTACATGTTGTAAAGCAACAGCTTTTCCATATTGGGACATTTATTAACCCCTTTTTTACCAAATCTGTTGCGTCACGGACTCACTTTGTTGCACCGAAGACTCAGCTTTGCGAAACAAAGCCCGCAAAGATGTATAATTTATCCATACTGATTCAGCTAAAATCCTTTTTTAACTCCTGACGCGTATCTCTGTCGTTATGGCAGAGAGTCAGCAAAATCATTACGGGATTACACTGACGTTACGCACGGCGGATGGACATCCCTGGCTATTGACCATGTCCGCGGGCACTGAGATCTTTATTGGCCGCTACAAACGATTAAAAGACTTCGACTGCGGCACCGGATTGATCGGTTATTCCCGTATCAATATGAGCAACTCCCCAACTGCTCCTGCCAAATCTCTGTAACATGGCACTTATTTTTGTTAAAGCGCGTTAACCAGTGAAGTTTCATTCGGGGCCGCTGTCCGGCATTGCTGTATCGACACGCTCTGGACCACTGCCGCAATAGGATTTGACCTGTCGCATGGCCTAATTAAGAGGGCCGGCATGTCCCTTCCCAGATTCTCCTTTTCCATCTCCGCTACGGACAGCAAAGCACGTACAGGTGCGATTGCCATGCGGCGGGGAGAAATCCGTACTCCCGCCTTCATGCCGGTGGGAACTGCCGCGACGGTCAAGGCGATGCGGCCTGCTGAAGTGCGCGCAAGCGGCGCGGACATCATTTTGGGCAACACTTATCATTTGATGCTGCGCCCGGGCGCGGAACGGATCGACAGGCTGGGCGGGTTGCATGATTTCATGGGCTGGCCGCATCCGATCCTGACGGATAGCGGGGGCTATCAGGTCATGAGCCTGTCGGCATTGACGAAAATGAGTGAAGAAGGCGTCGCCTTTGCCAGCCATATCGACGGATCGCGTCATTTGTTGACCCCGGAACGATCAATGGAAATCCAGCGCCTGTTGGGTTCCGATATCGTCATGGCCTTTGACGAGTGCACAAAAAACGGCGCGACGCGGGACGAGGCTGCGGCTTCGATGGAACGGTCCATGCGGTGGGCAAAGCGGTCGCGGGATGGTTTTGACAGCAGTGAGGGTCATGCCGGACGCGCAGCGCTTTTCGGAATTCAACAAGGTGCGTTGGACGAGGGATTACGACGGATTTCCGCCGAAAAATTGCTCGACATCGGCTTTGATGGCTATGCGGTGGGAGGACTTGCCGTGGGCGAGGGCCAAGAAGCGATGTTTGCGACACTGGATTTCGCGCCAGACATGCTGCCCATCGACAAACCTCGTTATTTGATGGGGGTGGGCAAACCCGACGATATTGTCGGTGCTGTCGAACGCGGAATCGATATGTTCGATTGTGTGCTGCCCACACGCAGCGGACGCAACGGTCAGGCCTTTACGTGGAACGGTCCACTCAACATCCGTAATTCACGCTTTGCCGAGGACAAAGCTCCCCTCGATGAGCAATGCGGCTGCCCCGTGTGCGCCACGTGGAGCAGAGCCTATCTGCATCATCTGGTGAAGGCGGGAGAGATATTGGGTGCCATGTTGATGACACAGCATAATATCAGTTTTTATCAATCTCTGATGGCCACGATCCGCGATAGCATAGCGCAAGGAAGGTTCACGGCCTTCGCAAGCGAATTCAGGGCAGCGTATCGAAAAGCCAAGGATGCTTGAGGTTGATAAAAACTTACAGCGGGGTGTGGTTCAGCTTGCCCAATAATTCCATCATTTCCACGGGCAATTCGTTTTCTCGTTGTCGGTAGGCACGACGTAGGGCGCGGCTGATGCCTTCATGCGCAGTCGGGCGAGAGATCGTGAAATAACGATTTCGTTCCTCCGGATGTGGCTCGCATGAACTTTGATTTGGCATGAACATGGCTTAACAACGAAGATGTACCGGAAAAGTTTCCGGCATTTGTTGCGGTGTTGAGCACGCACTATCACAGGCAAGAGGCAGGCTGGACAGGCAGATGAAGCGCATGAACGATGTTACGGGAGCGCTGGCGCGGGCGCAGGAATTTTCCGATTTTCTGGCCGTGCTGCTGCAACGCAATCCATCGGTTTTGGCGCTTCTGACGACAGACACAATTGAGCTGGCTTATGAAGCGGCACTGGCATGCGGCGAGGGGGCGGCGAACATGGCGCAGGCATTGCGACAGCGTCGCAATGCGCTGGCGCTGGTGACTGCTGTAGCCGATCTTTCCGGGGCCTGGGATCTGGGCCGGGTCATGCAGGTGTTGTCGGATTTTGCCGACAATACTCTGGAAGATGCGATTGGCACGGCCTTTGCAGAGCGCTTTCCGGACGAGGAACCATGCGGATTTTCAGTCATTGCGCTTGGAAAACATGGCAGCAGGGAACTGAATTACAGTTCCGACATCGACCCGATCTTTCTATTCGATCCCGAAACCCTGCCCCGGCGGGAGCGCGAAGAACCGATCGAGGCGGCGGTCAGGATCGGGCGCCGGGTGGTGGAACTGCTCAGCAAAAGGGACGGCGATGGCTATGTGTTCCGCGTCGATTTGCGGTTGCGGCCATCGCCGGAGGCAACGCCGATCGTCCTGCCGGTTGACGCGGCCATTTCCTACTATGAATCGACGGCGCTGGGATGGGAGCAGGCAGCATTTATCCGTGCCCGGGCGGCGGCGGGGGACAAGGCGCTGGGGGACTATTTTCTGCAGGCCATCCGTCCCTTCGTTTGGCGGCGTTCGCTCGATTTCGGCGCGGTTGAACAGATTACCGATATTTCGCGCCGGATCAGGGACCATTATGCACAAGGTCAGGCCTTTGGCCCCGGCTATGATCTGAAACGCGGTCGCGGAGGAATCAGGGAGGTCGAGTTTTTCGCTCAGGTGCATCAACTGATCCATGGAGGGCGACATCCCGAATTGCGTGCACCCGCGACGCGTGATGCACTCGTTGCCTTGCGTGAGGGCGGAATCATCGCGGCAGAAGAGGCGGCGGATCTTGATGCCGCCTATGTGGTGTTCCGCACCATCGAGCATCGATTGCAGATGATTGAGGATCAACAGACGCACAGCCTGCCCAAAAATGCCGAAGCGATGGAACGGGTGGCGCGGCTGCATGGTCTGGACAGTAGCGCGGCTTTGTTGGACCTGTTGCGCCCCCATGTCGAGCGGACGGGTGCTATTTTTGACGGTTTGATCGGCTCGGATGCTTCTGATGGATTATCCAGGAACGAGGAAAAACTGGCGGAACAGCTTGCAGCGCTTGGTTTTGCCGACACGGCAACGCCAGTCAGGCGTATAGAAAGCTGGCGCGGCGGATCGGTGCGCGCATTGCGTAGCAAGGCGGCGCTTTCCGCGCTGGAGGCCGTCCTGCCCGCACTTATGGCGGGCATTGGCAAGGCGCCGGACCCGGCGGGCGCGCTCAATCGCCTGGACACCATGATTTCACGCCTGCCCAGTGCGATCAACTTCTTCAAGCTGCTGGAAGCGCGACCGGCGCTGGCGGCGATGTTGGGAGACATATTAAGTCACGCGCCAGCTTTGGCTGAGGCACTGGGGCGGCGGACGGAATTGCTGGATGGCCTTATCGATGCCACCGCTTTCGATCCGCAACCGGAAGCTGGCGAACTGGTAGCGCAATTTTCCGCGCTGGAGCCGGGTGACGACTATCAGATTTTGCTCGACCGGGTACGGCAGAAAGTTGGTGACCGACGCTTCGCATTGGGTGTGCAGATCATCGAGGGCAGGCGCGATCCACTAGCCGTCGGGGCCGATTATGCGCGCGTGGCCGAAGCCGCGCTGGTGACGCTGGCAAATGCGACGATAGCAGAGTTTGAGGTGCAGCATGGACGGATTCCCGACAGTGAGCTTGCCATATTGGCACTGGGACGCTTGGGCGGCGGCGTTCTTACCCATGCGTCCGACCTTGATCTGATTTACCTGTTCAGTGGCGATTTCAACGCGGAATCTGATGGCCCAAAGCCCCTGGGCGCGACGCAATATTATAATCGCCTTGTCCAGCGGATCAGTAATGCCATGTCGGTGCAGACTGCATCAGGACCGCTTTATGAGATCGACACCCGGTTGCGGCCATCGGGTGCTCAGGGCCTGATTACGGTCTCGTTCGACAGTTTCGAACGGTATCAGAAAGAATCGGCCTGGACTTGGGAGCATCTGGCACTGACCCGGGCACGACCGGTTTTTGGGTCGGCCAAGGCCCGCGATGCCCTTGCCGCGATTATTGCTGATGTGCTGCATGTGAAACGCGATCTGACGGCGTTCATCACCGACGCGGTAAAGATGCGCGCTGATGTCGCAAAGCATAAGCCGCCATCAGGACCGTTGGATGCAAAGCTTGTCGAGGGCGGGCTGATCGATCTGGAATTCCTTATTCATGTGACGCAGTTTATGACAGGTAGCGGCTTTTCCCCGGGGTTGAGCGCGGCATTGGCAGCGTTGGTGAAGCAGGGCCATTTGCCGGGCGACTTGATTGCGGCACATGATCTTCTCACTCGCTATTTGATTGTGTCACGATTGGTAGCACCCGGTGCGCAGGAGCCGGCAGAGGCGACCCGTCCGCTGGTGGCGCGAGCATGTGGTTGTGAAAACTGGAATGCGCTGCTTGAAAGCTACGACGCCGCGCGGCAAAGCGTCATCGGCCCATGGCAGGCCATTGTCGCACAATATGGGGAGATACAAAATGTTGAGTGAAGGCGCGCAAGTTCCCGACGCTGCTCTGACCGATACGGATGGCGAAAGCTTTACTCTTGGCAGATACAGGGGAAAGCCGCTGGTCCTCTATTTCTATCCCAAGGCAGATACGCCGGGATGCACCAATGAGGCGAAGGATTTTTCCGCACTGATCGGAGAGTTCAGAAAGCATGGCGCCGCCGTACTGGGTGTGTCGAAGGATCCGGTGAAAAAGCTTTTGAAATTCATCGGAAAATATGAACTGAAGGTCGATCTTGCGTCCGATGAGGCAGGTGGTTTTTGCGAAGCCTTTGGCACCTGGGTCGAAAAAAGCCTGTATGGGCGAAATTATATGGGCATCGCCCGGGCAACTTTCCTGATTGACGAGGGTGGCAAAATCGTTCGTGTGTGGCCCAAGGTCAAGGTGGCCGGCCATGCGCAGGATGTGCTGGAGGCGGTAAAGGGGCTTGGCTGAGGGCACACTAATCAGCGTTGGCGCGGCGACAAACCATGTACTGAGAACCGCCGATCCTTATGCCAAGGTGATGGCGGCACGGGCTGCCGCGCGAGATTGGCGGCTGGGGCGATTGACCCATGTTTTCGACGCTGTTCTGCCTGATCGTCCGGCGCGACCCGATCGGCCCGAACTGTTGTTGCCAGCGCAAATGCCACGGCGCGGCAAGGGGCGATCGGAGCGCGCACGGATCGCCATGTTACATGCCCTCGCTCATATCGAATTTGTCGCCATCGATCTTGCCTTTGACCTGGTGGGCCGGTTCGGAGGGGATTTCGGGCCGGAATTTACCGATGACTGGATGCGCGTGGGTGCGGATGAGGCGATGCATTTTGCCCTGCTGGACCGCCGACTGCGGCAATATGGCAGCTTTTATGGAGCGCTGCCTGCTCATGACGGTCTGTGGGAGGCGGCAATAGAGACCGCCCATGATGTCATGGCGCGGCTTGCCATCGTGCCGATGGTGCTCGAAGCACGCGCACTCGACATCACGCCGCAGACGATCGTGCGATTTGAACAGGCAGAAGATTTTGCGTCGGGCAAAATGCTTGGGCGAATCTATCGCGATGAGATTCGGCATGTCGCGGCTGGGACGAAATGGTTCAATCTGGCGGCGAAGCGCAAAGGGATTAGTCCGGTAAATAGTTACCAAATCCTTGTAAACCGCCATTTCCGGGGCGCTCTCAAGCCGCCATTCAACGACTCGGCGCGTCGACAAGCCGGTTTAACCCAAGATTATTATGCTGCGCTTGCACTAAAGGCTTAGCTGTGCAGACATGCGTCCACGGGGTCACAGCAGTCGGGGTTTGGGAACCGGGACTGTTTGGCAAAGAGTGAATACGCAATGGGCTATCCCGGCGCGAAACAAAAAAAGCCGGGGTCTGCATGTCCACTATTAAAGCGAACAACGATGGTTGTGAGAGCTTGTTCCGTAAAATTTTCAGAAATCTATCACCAACGATCCCGTCCGCTTTGAAAATTGCCATGATTGGTGCGGCTGTTTCTGCCGCTGCTCCTGCCAGCGCCGCCGCCGATGTCGCCATGGACAGCCATGACGAAGACGTGGTTGAAGCGCACGGCCTTGGCAAGACCGATGCCGATTTCCGCACCATTTTCGCCTCCTGGAAGAAAATGGATAATGTGGCGCGTTCCACTGTGTCGATCCCTTCACGCAGGCCCGTCGACAATCTGACGCTGACCAGCAATTTCGGTGTGCGTTCCGACCCGTTCACTGGTCGTCACCGTGCCCATAAGGGGATCGACATCCCTGGCCCTGTTGGCACCCCGATCTATGCGACCGCCGATGGGATCGTGGGGAGTGCGCAATGGGTCAACGGCTATGGCAATATGGTCGAAATCAACCATGGCAGTGGCATTGAAACGCGTTATGGCCATATGTCGAAGCTGATCGTTGCGGCGAACACCCGGGTGCGCCGCGGTCAAATCATCGGCCTGATGGGTTCAACCGGCCGCTCCACCGGCAGCCATCTGCATTATGAAGTCCGCGTCGACGGTCTTGCCGTCAATCCCGTTCCCTTCGTGGAATCCAACGACTATCTGTTGGCTATGAACAACAAGCCGCCGGTCGCCATGGGTGGTCCTGACGAAGAATAATCGCATTGTTGGAAACGGATTGCGCTCTATCGCGCGTCCTGCCTTGCTCGTTCGGTGTTGAGTCCCTATCTTCAGAGCATGTCCGACATCATATTGACACCATCTGCCGCCGCGCGCGTAGCTACCATAGCTGAGCGCCAGGGCAAGCCCGCCATATTGCGTCTGGCCGTCGAAGGTGGCGGCTGTTCCGGCTTCCAATATCGCTTTGATCTGGCCGATGCGGTTGATAACGAAGACCTGATGGTTGAACAGGATGGCGTAAAGCTGGTTGTCGATATGGTCAGCCTTGATCTCGTGCGTGGGTCCGCAGTCGATTACGTCGAGGATCTGGGCGGGAGTGCGTTCAAGGTCACCAATCCCAATGCAGCATCCGGCTGTGGATGCGGGTCGAGTTTTTCCGTTTAGGCTTTGGTTGAACAAGTCCTGATCCCAAGCTACGGACGATCCCATGCGCATCGCCACATTCAACATCAACGGGATCAAGGCCCGGCTGCCTCGTCTGCTTGAATGGCTGGCCGAAACACAGCCGGATATTGCCTGCCTGCAAGAGCTCAAGACATCCGATGAAACCTTTCCCGACAAGGACATTCGTGACTTGGGCTATGGGTGCATATGGCACGGGCAAAAGGGCTTTAACGGTGTGGCTATTCTGGCCAAAGGCGATGATCCGGTTGAGGTCCGACGGGGCCTGGACGGCGAACCCGAGGACGAGCATAGCCGCTATATAGAGGCGGACGTGATGGGCGTGCGTGTTGCGAGCATCTACCTGCCCAATGGAAACCCGCAGCCAGGCCCTAAATTTGACTATAAGTTACGCTGGATGAAGTGTCTGCGCGACCGGGCATCTGCCATATGGGCCGAAGAAGTGCCGGCCGTGCTGGCAGGCGACTATAATGTCATCCCGCAGGATCATGACGTCTTTTCGGTGCAGGCCATGCAGGACGATGCGCTGATGCAGCCCGAGAGCCGTGCGGCGTACCGCCGTTTATTGGGCGATGGCTGGACCGATGCGCTGGCAAGCCGACATCCCGCAGGCGGGGTCTGGACCTATTGGGATTATCAGGCAGGGGCATGGCCCCGCGATGCAGGTTTTCGTATCGATCATCTGCTGCTCAGTCCCGCCACCGCCGACCGTTTGATCGATGCACAAGTCGACAAGGCGTATCGCGGACGCGAAAAGGCGAGCGACCACGCGCCAGTCTGGATTGAACTGCGCTGAATCGAGTTTTTACTGCTCTATCATCGATCTTCCATTACAATGCCTTGTCATAGAGCTGATAGACCTTGTTGACTTGGGCGTCGATGGCTTCGGCGATGGCGTTCATGCCCTGATTGTCATCGAGCACCCAGCCGATTTCGCTGCGGGTGGCGCCATAACGGCTGATGGCCTCGAGGCGGATATATTCAATCATCATGAAGGCAAGCTGGCTAGCCATACGGGTGGATTGAAGCCTTTGGACCACACCCATCAACGGGACGCGCATGGTCCGCACTTTTGGCGCGCGCAGCCACCAGAGCAGTTTGGCCCAGCCGAAGGGAAAGAGCGATCCGTTCAACGGTTTGATTGCCTCATTCAGATCAGGCAGCGTCATCATGAAAGCAACCGGCTCACCATCCAGTTCGGCGATGCGGATCAGATCTTCGTAAACAATGGGTTTTAACTTCTTGCCGGTAAAGACGACTTCTGTATCGGTGATAGGGACAAATCCCCAGTTATTGCCCCAGGCATCGTTCAATATCGCCAGGATGATGGCTGCTTCCCGGTCGAAATGTGCTTTTTTCACCTTGCGGATGCGGATGCGCGGGTTTTTTTCGCCTGACTGAATGACGCGCTGGATCAGGGGTGGAAAGTTTTGCGTTATGTTCAATTCATAGGTTTTGAGCTGTTTGACCGGGCGATAACCCAGCGCCTCAATCCATGACTGATATGCTTCGCTGTTGTGCCCCATCATCACCGTGGGTGGATGGTCATGGCCTTTGATCAACAGGCCCGGCTCTTCCCATATTGAAATGGATAAGGGTCCCAGTACACGGGTCATGCCTTTTTCGCGTAGCCATTGTTCGGCCTTTTGAATCAGTGCGGTGGCGCTTTCCTGGTCCTTGGCTTCCAGCAAGCCCCAATTGCCTGTGCCCGGACCCATGCCCTGCTCTGGCTGCATGCTGAGTGCGAGGTGATCGATGTGCGCCGATATGCGGCCAGTGACCTCCGCCCCGCGCCGACTGAGAAAATATTGCGCTTCGCCATGTTCAAACCATGGATTCTTGCCCGGTGTGATGAGGCCGTAGACCTCATTCTTCAGCGGCGGAACCCAATTGGGATCATTGGCGTAGATTGCCCAGGGCAGGTCGACAAAGGCCTTCAGCTCTGCCTTGCTGGAGACGGGACGGATAGTGACGGTGCTTGCCTGCATGGATTCCCGCTCGTTATGATGCGCCAGATATGCGCTAGAGCAAGTCGCACGATATCTGAATCACCCGGCTTGCTCTATGTTTTGTTGTCGCACCGCTTTTCGCGGAAAACCGGTTCCCACTTTTCCGCGCGGTGCTCTAAGCGGTGGCCTATCAGCCGGTTGTGTGAAATCAAGCGGGAAAAGGCCTGATCCTTGGAAACCGGCCCCTAATCCCTCGCACGCTGGCGTGGGTGGCCGGTGGCAACAATGCCCCCCGATAATTGCTTTACCTGCGGATAGCGCTGGGCGACCTCGTCGGTGTAGCCCAGATTGAACACGGTGGAACTTTTGTCCTTGCGCTCATGCCGCTCGTAGAACGTACCGAACAGGCGGTCCCAGAAGAAATTGGTGATGCCGTAATTGCCCTTCTCATCATGAAAGTGATGGGCCATGTGCCGCGCTTTCATCAATGCCAGGTACGGATTCTTCGGCTTGTAGGACAGATGCTGGATGCAGTGGCAGAATTCGTAAAAGCAGGTGGTCAGCAAGCCCGCACAAAGCGCGATGGCCGCGCCGCCCATTCCCCCAAAGGCATAGCCGATCGGCATGGTGGCAATTGCGATTGTCGGAAGCGTCGTATGCAATGCGCCAAACAGCACTTCCAGATGATTGGGGTCCTGATGATGATCATAATGGATGCGCTTCCACGTGGAGGCCAGGAAAGGCACCTTGAACATCCAGTTGCTATGCAGAACCCAGCGGTGAAGCGCATACCAGACCAGCGGATAAAGCAGAATGGCCGAAGCTATCGACGCAAGGGTTGGAAGCACGGGGGCAGGATTATAAACCCACACACCGGCAGCCACTATTGCCAACAACAGATAGGCAATGATGGCCGGATACTGGAAATAAGCAATGACCAGTTCGCGCAGCGTCATTCGATCAAGATGGTGCGAGCGATTCCAGAAGCTGGTGCGTTCCATGTCAGCCGTTTTCACCTTGGACCTCTTCAATCTTCCATGTCCTGTACAGGACCTCAAATATAATGTCGGCCTATCGCGCCGCAATAAGGCCCTTTTAGGACAGTCCGGCGATCATGCTGCCACATTTGTTGCAGGCCCCATGGTCACAATGTCATTCCTCTGTCCGGATGAGGACGGTTTCACCCACCAGGAAAAACAGCAGGAATGGCGCCCATGCCGCCATCAGGGGAGGGTATGTCCCCATATTGCCCATGGCGAGAGCAAAATTGTCGGCGACAAAATATGCGAAGCCAAGACCCATGCCCAAAACCGCACGCAGAAACAATTTTCCCGATCGGGCCAAGCCAAAGGCGGCGACCGCACCCAGAAGCGGCATCAGTACAGCCGACAAGGGACCGGAAATCTTGTGCCACAGATTCGCCTCCAACGATGCGATGGGCCGTCCGGCATCCTTGAGATCGGCAATGGCGGAACGTAATTGCGTGAACGAAAGACCATCGGGATCGACTGTCGACAGAGTGAATTGATCCGGCCGTACTTCTGGCGCAACCCGAATCGTACCGAGTTGTTCCTGGGTGCCGCGTGCGACGTCAAAACGCACGGCGTCTTCCAACTGCCATGTGCCCTTCACATAGCGTCCGCGTGGCGCCTTGGTAATGCTGTTCAGGACATTGTCGGTGCGGGTGAAGATGCGGACATCGGTCAGTTGGGTGGAAGCGCCGTGGCCCACGACCATGCCTGCCTGGATCAATTGACCGCCCTCCCGGACCCACACATTCGTTTTCACGCCGCTGTCCCGTGGAATGGGACCGTAATCGACATGTTCCCAGGCACTGAGAGTGGCGTTCGCGCGGGTGACGACCCGTTCTTCGAAGACAAAGCTGATCCCGGCAATGAACAGGCTGGACAGGATAAGTGGAGCCAGCACCTGATGTGCGGAAAGGCCCGCAGCCTTCATGGAGACGACTTCACTGTTCTGGTTCAGCGTGGCGAGCGTGATAATCGTACCCAATAGCACCGAGAAGGGAAGAAAGCGGTCAATAATTTGTGGTGCCCGCAGGCCGACATAGCGCCATAATTCAGCATCGCCATTACCTGGATATGCAAGGATTTGACCGGATTCCCCAAGCATGTCGAGGGTTTGCAATACGATCACGAGGAGGGCCAGCACGGCAAGGGTGCGGAGCAGGAACATCCGGGCCATGTAAAAGGCTATGGTTTTCGAGGGGAAGAATTGCAATTGCATGACTTAGGTCACCTGCCGGAACTTGCGACGGCCGAAACGGAACAATTTCATAATCCATTTGCCGGTTGTGGCGAAAACGCGTTCCAATGCTCCGATCGGTTGCCCGCCTGGCCGGTGCGCAATGACGTGATACATCCAGATTATCAACGCACCGATCAGCAGGAAAGGCAGCCATAATGCCAGCAACGGATCAAATCGCCCAAGCGCGCCGAAGGCTTCCGCATATTCATTGATCTTGTGATATGTCACAATGAAGACGATCGATAGAAATACGCCCAGCGCCGAGGTTGAACGTTTAGGGGGGATGGCAAAGGCAAGCGCGGCGAGCGGCAAAAGTAGCATCATCGCCACTTCGACCATGCGAAAATGAAAATTCGCGCGTACCTGATTTCGCAAATCGGGGCTGGACTTGCTGTCATTGCCGACGCGCACCAGTTCAGGGATCGTGAGTTCCAGATCGGCATCACCCCGACCGCGGAATGCCTCTATCCGCGGCAGATCGATGGGCAGGTCATGTGAGCTGAAGCTGAGAATACGGGGTGCTTCATATTTAGGCGATTCATTCACCAGAACGCCGTTCTTCAAGCGAAAGATGATAGTGTCGGGATCGTCGGTAGCGAGAAACGTGCCTTGTGCGGCCGTGACCGCCAGCGATTGTCCTTCCTTGCCTTCGATTCGCACGAAAATGCCATAAAGATTGCGGCCATCATCGCGGCTTTCCTCGATCCGCAATGTCATTCTCTTGCCAAGGTTCGTGAATTCGCCGACCTTGATCGAGGCGCCGAGCGCGCCTGACCGCAGTTCAAAGCGCAATCCTTCGTAGGCATAACGGGCATAAGGCTGGACAAAGCCGACGATGGCAAGGTTCAGCAACGCCAGCGCGATCGCATACATATAGGGGACGCGCAGCAATCGGCCGTAGCTGAGGCCGATTGCCCGGAATACGTCGAGTTCGGACGATAGCGCCAGACGACGGAACGCCAGCAATATACCGAGCATCAGACCAATGGGAATGCCAAGCGACAGATATTCCGGGATAAGATTGGCCAGCATCCGCCACACGACACTGACAGGCCCGCCTTCCGCTGCCACGAAATCGAACAGGCGCAGCATTTTGTCGAGCACCAGCAGCATGGCCGCGATGACCAGCGTGCTGAGAAGCGGCAAGGCGATCAGGCGAGCAATGTAACGGTCGGTGGCACTAAGCAGTTTCAATATATGGTCGTCCCATCACCATGTTTTGGCCGCAAATAAATTCCATATCATCAGGCGGGGCGAACGGGGCCAAGCCAGTCTGCGATCAGGCGGGCTATAGCTTCCAGGAGTGTGTTGGTCATGTTGAAATTTAACGGAAAGGGTGTTGGTGCTGTGCTTTTGGCCGCTGCTGCCACATTTCTGCCGTTTGGCGTCCATGCAGAGGCGGCATTGGGGCCGCAGGCGGACCTTTGTAATACCAATGCCAGTGCGGTTCTTGTCCAGATCGAGGGCATCAAGAGCCGGACGGGGAATATCCGCGTGCAGTTGTACAGCAACAACCCCAAGACGTTTCTTGAAAAGGGCGAATATCTGGAGCGGATAGAGCTGCCAGTCACGCCCAACGGCCTGATGAATGTGTGCGTGCCCGTGCCCAAGCCAGGCAATTATGCCGTCTATGTCCGGCATGATGCCAATGGCAACGGCAAGAGCGACCGCAGCGATGGCGGCGGTTTTTCGGGGAATCCCGATGTCAGCCTATTCGATATGATGGCCAAGAAAAAGCCGAGCATGAGCAAAGCGGAGTTTTCCGTCGGGGCACAGACCCGGCCGATCAAGATCATTCTCAATTATGTTCAGGGGCTCTCTTTCCAGCCGCTGAAACAATATAGATAGGCGGTCAGGCAGCAATGGTATGCGTAGCGCTTTTGTCCAATCCGAAATCGACGGGCAATCGCGCCATGCTGCCTCGCGTTCGCAGTTACTGCGCCAATCATCCAGATATTTTCCACTATGAAGTGGAGCATGCCGATCAGATTGGTCGAGCGCTGCAGACCATAGCGCAGGTCGAACCCGCCGTCATCGTCATCAATGGCGGCGACGGCACGGTGCAGGCAGCACTGACCGAATTATATCAGGGCGAACATTTCAAGGGCACGGTGCCGCCGATTGCTGTGTTGCCTAACGGCAAGACGAACCTGATCGCGCTTGACCTTGGCACCTATGGCGATCCGTTGAAAGCGCTCGACCGGATCGTCGAAATTGCGAAGACCGGGCTTGATCAGCATATCGTCGTGCGGGAACTGATTTCCCTGTCGGATGGACGGGTCGGAAGCCGGCCGGTGCTGGGCATGTTCCTTGGCGGGGCGGGGCTGGCCGATTATATTCTCTATTGCCGCAACCGGATCTATCCGCTGGGGCTTTCCAACGGGTTGAGCCATTTTCTTACCGCCATGGCGGTCGTTTTCTCGTTGCTGCTTGGCATAGGTGGTAAATATATGCCGCCCAAAACCCGGCCGATTCAGGTGTCACTGATTAGAGAGGGACAGTTGCGGGGTCGTTTTTCTCTCCTGATTGTCACAACGCTGGAAAGGCTGTTATTGGGTGCGCGGGCAGGCAGCACCGATGCAAAAGGCAGCATGAAACTGATGGCGGTTGACCAGAGCATCCCAGCCTTGTTCCGTATGCTGTTCGCGAGTGTTTCGGGCCAACTTGGCAAACATGAACTGGCAGGTATCCATCTGGGACGCGGCGACATGATCCGTATCGAGGGCGACCGCAGCAGCGTGATACTGGATGGCGAGTTGTTTCAGGCCGATGCGGGCAATGCCATTGTGTTGACATCGACCGCGCCTGTGCCGTTCCTGCGCCTGGCGGCGTGACATCCCTTTCCGAACTGGTCGCGGCAGAGCTTGCCGAGCCTGTGGATATGCGTGTGACCGCTATGGCGAAGGCGCTGGCCGGGCACTATCCCGGTGCTGCGCGGGCCGTACTGTTCTATGGTTCTTGTTTGCGCATGGAGCAACTGGACGGGCTTATGCTCGATTTTTATCTGATCGTTTCGGATTATCGCGCAGCATATGGCAAGCGCTGGCTTGCTATGGCAAACCGGATCATCCCGCCCAATGTCTTTCCCTTTGCCCATGATGGTCTTGCCGCCAAATATGCGGTGTTGAGCGAAGCAGATTTCGCCCGGTTGAACCTGCCGGATGCGGACAATGTATCGGTGTGGGCGCGCTTTGCGCAGCCATCTCGACTGGTGTGGTTCGCCGATAATGCGGCGCGTGATGCGGCAATAGGGGCAGTAGCACGGGCGGCGCCCACGCTATTGACGCTTGCTGCGCCCGCTGCTCAGAAAATGGTCGGGCAGGGAGCAAAGGACAACGACCTGCATATATGGCGCACAGGCTTTGCGCTGACCTATGACGCTGAATTACGTGCCGAGCGCAAGGATCGATCGGCGTCGATCGTCGATGTAGATGCGGGGCGGTATCGCCGCTTTACGGCCCCCGCGCTGACTGCGGCGGGATTGACGCAAAGCCAGCGATTTTCGCCTGAGGATGTGGAAGCCAATGCCGCGCGTTGGCGGGCATTGCAACGGCGGGGAAAACGGCTGACGTTGTTGCGCCTTGCCAAGGCCAGTTTCACCTTTGCCGGGGGGATCGATTATCTCGCCTGGAAAATAAACCGCCATGCAGGGGCGCAGATAACGATCAAGCCCTGGCAACGACGCTGGCCACTGCTGGGCGCTGTCAGCTTGTTACCGCGGCTGTTTGCCCGTGGTGCGATTCGCTAGCGGGCGCGGCCTGCCCATGGCCCATGGCATTGGCGATGGCGGTCGACAGCGTTAAAATGGTGTAGGGCTTGCGCAATACCTCATAGCCCGCAAACATGGCCGCATCCTCGACATCGCCCGCAAAGCCGGTCACAAACAGTACCGGAATATGCGGATGCGAATGGCGCAACATGGCGATCATTTCAGGACCGGTCATGTCGGGCATCAGGACGTCGGAAATAATAAGTCCGATCTTGTCATGATGGGCTAATATCTGTGCGGCTTTGCTGGGATGGTCGCATGCGACAGGATGATGGCCCAACTCCACCAGCGCATCAAACGTCGCCGAAAGAACGCGCGGGTCATCCTCGACTACCAGTATTTCGATGCCGACAGCATGGGGCAGGGTTTCATCGGTTGCCTTGGACGTAGCAGGAAGGACGCTTTGTTCGCTGTCGACCTGATAACGGGGCAGATAGAGACTGACTTCGGTTCCCTTGCCGACCTCTGATTCAATGTGGATTTCTCCGCGGCATTGACCAACGAAGCCGAAAATCTGGCTCAGGCCCAGACCTGTTCCCTTACCCACCGGCTTGGTCGTAAAAAACGGTTCGAAAGCGCGGGTGAGCACGTCTGGCGGCATGCCGCAACCGGTGTCCCGCACGCCTATCACAACATAGTCGCCTGCCACGCACTCGCCTATTTCTTGTGCGGCGAGTTGCACCTGTCGGGTCGTGATGGTGAGAGTGCCTTTTCCGTCCATGGCATCGCGCGCATTGACCGCGAGATTCAGCATCGCATTTTCAAGCTGATGGCGATCGACCCATATCTTCCACCCGTTTGATTCCTGTATTGTTTCGACGCGAATCTGATCGCCGATGGTGCGGTCGATCAGATCGGTCATGCCGTTGATAAGGACATCAGGGTCAAGCGTGTCGGGCAACAGGGGTTCGGAACGGGCAAAAGCGAGCAGCCGCCGGGTCAGCGCCGATGCCCTGTTGGCGCCCTCCATCGCATTGGCGATATGGCGTTCGGCATGGGCAGGGTCCTGGTGCATCTTGCGTCGGGCCAGTTCCAGACCGCCGACGACAACAGCCAGCATATTGTTGAAGTCATGGGCGATACCGCCGGTCAATTGCCCTACTGCCTCCATCTTCTGCATCTGACGCAGGCTTTCTTCGGCCTGAGCACGCTCCGCCGCTTCCCGACGCAGGCTTTCGTTGGCGATTTCCAGTTCATGGGTCCGTTCCGTCACCGCATCCTCAAGATCGGCCGCACGCAATGATTCCGCTTCGGCGAGACGGCGGGCGTTGCGCCGGTCGCTGATCGCGGCATTTGCTGCCCAGCCCATGCCGAGTGCACCCACCAATATGATCAGCCCGAAAATTCGGTAGGTGCTCGACAGGTTTTCCGATCGCGTTTCCGATGCGCTGACAGCGGCGCTACGCTTTTCAAGGACGACTTCCTCTACCTTGATTACCTGGCTTAGCAGCGAAGTGATCCGGCTGAGGCTTTCGGCTTTTCCCGCCTGGTGGAAACGGGCAAGTGCGCCCATTTTCTGATCATAGCTGGTCCGTAACGCAATGTCGTCAAGTTCACGACCGCGCTCCATATAGGCATCGTGCAATTGCGCGACCAGCGCCGTTTGCCGCGGACTATCGCGGGTTTGTCGTGCGAGCAGTTCAAGCTGCTGGCCCGCTTTTCGCCATTCCGACTGATAAAGGCGGCCCACATTCTTGTCGGTACTGATCACATAGCGGGCGAGAATATATTCGGACTTGGCAATGGTTCCATCAAGTGCGCGGGCAATGTTCATCACCATGAAGCTATGGCGCTGGGACGCCAGCGCTTCGTCGCGCTCCATGCTCGCCTGTGAAACGAAATACAAAAGAGCAGCAAGTGTCAGCGACAGACCGGCTGCAAAAAACAGCGGCAGAAAGCGTCCTATTGGTGCCCATAGCGGGGCATTCGGCTCATCAGTGTATATGGCATGGCCTCCAGCTAGCTGTCACCATAGCCCAAGCGGCAACACCTGAAAAGACACCGTTTCGACGCCAATTCGGTGGTATTTTCTACGCTATGCAACCCACAGCGCGACCGGCCTGAGCGAACACTTCCAATATCTTTTCGACCTGTTCGCCTGAATGCTCCGCGCATAAGGAGCAGCGCAGCAAATAGGTGCCAGCAGGTGTTGCGGGCGGGCGAGCCATATTCACATAGAGGCCAAGTTCCAGCAGCGCCTGCCACATGGCGACGGCCTGCGCCTGATCGGTAAGGATGACTGCAATGATTGCCGATTGCGGGGTCTGGGTGCCCAGCTTGAAGCCCAACTCGGTCAGTCCATTGTGCAATCGACGGCTGTTTTCCCATAGGTGCGCCCGCTTGTCGCCAGCATGCATCAGCTTGCGAATGGACGCGGCAGCCGTGGCAACCACGCTGGGCGGCAATGAGGCGGTAAAGACATAGGGGCGGCAAACCAGGCGCAGCACTTCGAATTTGGGATGGTTGGAAACACAAAAGCCGCCGACGGTCCCGACGCTTTTTGAAAAGGTGCCGACAACAAAGTCGATGTCGTTCTCGCAACCCAATTCTTCGAACACACCCCGGCCGTTCGCGCCGAAAAAGCCCATGCCATGCGCTTCATCGCACAGGATCATGGTGTTAGGATGTTTCTTCACCGCCGCGACCATATCGGGAAGCGGCGCAATGTCGCCAAGCATCGAATAGACGCCTTCCAGCACCACCAGCTTTTGCGCTTCGGCGGGCAATCGGCCCAGACGCTTGTCCAGATCCTCGACGTTGTTGTGACGGAAGCGGACGATTTCGGCGTTGCCCAGTGCGCAGCCGTCATAGATGGAGGCATGGCTGTCGGCGTCCAGGATGACGTAATCGCCCTTGCCCGCCAATGTGGAGATCATGCCCAGATTCGCCTGATAGCCGGTTGAAAAAACCATGGCGTATTCAGTGCCGTAAAATTCCTTGAGCGCGTCCTCGCATTCCCGATGCCCCTGATAGGTGCCATTGAGGACGCGGCTGCCGGTCGTGCCCGACCCGAAATTGTCGAGAGCGTCCTTGCCGGCCTGAATGACGTCGGGGTCAAAGGTCATGCCCATATAATTATAGGTGCCGAGTAGGATGGTCTCCTTGCCTTTGATGATGGCAAGAGTAGGCGATTTCACTTCATCCATTACAATGGAAAACGGGTCGCGCACGCCGGTCGCAAGCAACGCCTCGCGTTCAGCAATCAGGGCGTCGAATTTGGAAAAAAGATCAGTCATTCCATACTTTCACATCGGTGATCATGCTGAATATGTTCAGCATGACGAAAATTCTTTAGCCTTTCAGCTTTGCCACCGCATCCACAAGCTGTCCTATGGTTTCGATCTCAGCCTGCATGTTCATGGTGATGATGATGTCGAATTCATCCTCTATCGCTGCAACGAAGTCCATGACCGTCAGGCTGTCCCATTCCAGATCGCCCGCGAAAGTCGTGGCTTCCGTTAAATCCACGCCTTTTTTGTTGAAAGGCTCGATCTGCGTTGCAACGCTGTCGAATATGTCCTGACGGTTGTCCATGCTGTAAAGATTCCCAAAGTGCCGACGCGATTGCTTGTCAACAGAAACACCCCTTTGGCAAGCGAATAAGGCGGCAATCGGGCATGATCTTGCCCTAATGTGTAAAGGGTGCGATGCTCAGAATGTTTCCCGGGGGTACGGGTCGATGGCGGAGCTACAGACAATCGAAACAGGCAAGGACAGGCCGGATGCGCCGCGTCACCTGTCCGTTCATTCCATCCATCTGGTTCGAACCTCGCAGCAGATGCAAATGCAACTCAGCCAGATGGCCGATCAGAAAGCGAGCATGCTGATGGGGGCCGCATTCGTGGTTTTCACGCTGTCGATGGGACAAATACGTAGCGGTACATTATTCGCTCCGTTCGCGATCCTGACCTTTGCATGCTTCTTTGCCGCCGTCTTTGCGGTGATGACGGTATTGCCCAAGGTCACGCATGTTCACGGACCTGTAGGCGCGGACGACAACATCCTGTTCTTTGGCATTTTTACCGGACTAAGCGAGGCGGATTATATCGACCGGGTCATCGACCGGATGGAAGATGACGAAGCCGTTTGCCGTACCATGTTGCGGGATGTCTATCAAAACGGGCAGGTCCTCCAGCGCAAGAAATACCGCTATTTAAGCTATGCCTATCGCATTTTCCTGGTCGGTCTGGTGCTCAGTTTTGTGACATTCATTGGGGAATGGCTAACCGGGCGTTTCTAGGTCCTGATTACTCCCCGGTGTTGCGCAATATCCATGACGGCACGATGCGATGTCCGGTCGCCCCGTCCAGCAGTGCCAGCGCCTTCATCAAGGCTTCCCATTCGGAACGCACCAGCAAAACCGCCCAGATGACGAGGGCAGCGGCCGTCAAGCCCGTCGCATTCCACCAATTCTGCCCAAAGAACTGGATAGTCAGCAGAAGCAACATCGCGCCGCTCGCAAAATAGAGGAAGCGGCTGCCCCCGTGCATCAGCGGCCGACCCAGGGCGCGGTTCACCATCACCAGGCCGACCATGAATGCGAGGCATTCGGCAAAAATAAAGCCGCTGATAATACCCTCCATGCCGCCCAGCAGCGCCAGACCCGCTATGGCGGCGGGAAAGGCGATCATCCGCACTATATTGTTGATCATGACGATATGACTCAAGCCCGCGCCGATCGCCGCGGTTCCCGGCCATGTACGAATAAAACGGATCGTCTGCAAAATGGCGATCAAGGCGATGGGAAGCAATCCGATTTCAAATCGTGTGCCATAAAGGATGGGCACGGCAAAAGGCGCAACCAGAACAAAGCCAAACTGCATGGCTATGCCGATGAGGACGGTCTGGCTGGCAAAGGCGCGGCTGGCCCGGTCCCATGCGGCAGGGTCGGAATGCCGTGCCGAAATACGCGGCAAATAGGCGGTCGCCATAAAGCGTGCGAGCATTCCAGAGGGGTAGAAGATCAATAATGCAACCGCCGAATAATGACCCAGTTCAGCAACGCCCAGCTGATTGGAAATGAAAATCCGGTCGCCCTGTCCGCCAATGAAGATCAACAGGCCATTGATGATCAGTGGCCAGGCAAAGCGCGCCAGACGCGGCGCATAAGGCCGCGCGTAGCCCATCGCGTAGCGCCGTTGCGCTATGATATGCGATACGACGACCGTCACCAGCGAACGTGCGATCAGACCATAGAGGATCGCGGTGAAATCCCGTACGATCAGCACGGCGACCGTCGTTGCGATCAGGCTGCCGATTTCAGCATACATGATGATATTGCCCTCACCGCGAAAATCGCTGCTGCGCTGCTGGCGGCGAAAATCCCAATGGACAAAGCCCATGATCAGGGACGAAATCGCCAGTATAGCCATTTCGGGCGCCAACTGCGGCGCACCCGACAGACGGGAAATGGGACCGGCGAGCAGGATGAGGCCGACAGCGATCAGCAGCCCCCGCCCAAAGGAAATCAGATGAACAAGGTTCATCAGGGCGGGATCGTCTCCTCCCCGGTCCTGAACCAGAAAACGGTCGCTGCCACTGTCGGTGACGGATTCGAAAAACTGCGCGGTCAGAATCAATATCGCGGCGAGGCCGAGTTGTTCAGGCCCGAGGATGCGGGCGAGAACCGTATAGCGGGCTAGCGCGCACAATTGCGCCACGCCGGAGGCCATGAGAAAGGCCTTGGTGCCGCGGCGGCCGTGCCCTGATTGGGGCTTTGGCTCATGGGTCAAGCTCGGTTCACTCCCTGTGGCCATATTCGCCAGCTATTATTGCTTTCGCCTACGCAAAAAACGGATGCAAATAAAGCTGCATGCCGGATCGGATCAATTTGCGATGCCGATGGCAAGGGCCATGATGGTAATCATCGTCAGGGTGCAAGCCATTATCGGAGACAAACCACATGGGCGCCACCGCC
The DNA here is from genome assembly GCF_021742065.1 of Rhizorhapis sp. SPR117. The sequence goes on along the minus strand of NZ_JAKKIE010000002.1, from coordinate 80,477 downwards.
CGGCAGGGTGAAAGCGAACCGCCGTCCCGGATCGCAGCTATCCTCAAGAAATCGAAATCGGCGTTTTACGGCATTTTCGTTTTGAGCGCGGCGCTCAACGTGCTGCTGCTGGGTGGCGCAATCTATATGATGATGGTCTATGATATCGTTCTGCCTGCGGGCAGCCTGCCGACGCTTGCCGGTTTGTTGATGCTGGTCATCCTCGTCTATCTGTTCCAGGGAATAATGGATATCATTCGCGCCCGGCTGCTCAGCCGGGTCAGCGCCACCATCGACCATGATCTGAATGGCGAGATATTCCAGCTCATTCAGCAATTTTCCATTGAACGTCCGGGCCAGGGGGAAAGCCTGCAACCCGTTCGCGACCTTGACCAGATTCGTAATTTCCTGTCGAGCGGGGGGCCGCTGGCTTTTGCGGACTTGCCCTGGATGGTTTTCTTCATCGTCGTTCTCATGCTGTTGCATTGGGCATTGGGGTTAACGGTCCTGATTGGCGCACTGGTGCTGCTTGGCCTCACTTTTTCCGCCGACCGTTTGACCCGCGTGCCGACACAGGCCGCCAGTCAATGTGCGGGTCTGCGCCTTGCGGTTGCCGAAACCAGTCGCCGTCATGCCGAAGTGCTCAAGGCGATGGCGATGGGCGGCAACCTCCAGAGACATTGGACAATATACAGCCGCCGCTTCCTGGAGACGCAGCAGACCATGGCCGACACCGCTGCGACGCTGGGCAGCGCGAGCAAGATGCTTCGCATGTTGCTACAATCGCTGGTGCTGACGGTTGGGGCGATACTGGTCATCGATGGCAAGGCGACGGGTGGTATTATTTTTGCCAGTTCCATCCTTGCTTCACGCGCACTTGCGCCGGTCGAACAGGCCATCGGCCATTGGCGGGGCCTGACTGCTGCACGGCAAAGCTGGCGACGGCTGGAAGAATATTTGCCGCTGTTACGGCAGGAAGAGGATCGGCTGGATCTGCCTGTGCCTTGCCAGGATTTACGGATCGAGAATCTGGCTATCGCTCCGCCGGGCGTGGCGCAGTCAACTCTGGCGGGGATCAGTTTCCGGTTGGTGGCGGGGGAAGCATTGGGCATCATCGGACCCAGCGGATCAGGAAAATCCACGCTGGTTCGCGCACTTGCCGGCATCTGGCCCGCCGTTCATGGTCATGTCCGGCTGGACGGTGCGACGCTCGACCAATATGCGCCGGAAAAGCGGGGGCGGGCTATTGGCTACCTACCGCAGAACGTCGAACTGCTCGACGGGAGCATATCGGACAATATCGCACGCTTTTCGCCAGATGCCGCCACTACGGATATAATTGCCGCTGCGCAGATGGCCGGTGTGCACGACATGATAAAACGGATGTCGCACGGCTATGGATCACCTGTCGGCCCGAATGGCGCCTTTCTGTCCGCCGGACAGAGGCAGCGGATTGCATTGGCGCGCGCCCTGTACGGCAATCCGTTCCTTTTGGTTCTCGATGAACCCAATTCCAATCTGGACCCCGATGGCGAAGCGGCCCTGATGGTTGCGGTTGAAGCTGTTCGGGCGAGGGGCGGCATTGTCCTGCTGGTTGCGCACCGGCGATCGATATTATCCTCGGTCAACTTGATCCTTCACCTGAGTGGCGGGCGGGCCAAGGCGATTGGTCCGCGTGAAAAGTTGCTGGCGGATTTGATGGCCAGCTGAAACCTTCGTTTCGGACCAATATTTGCGGTGGAATGATGGCCGGATTTACCAGTTGTTAACCACATGTGCGTCACTATCGGCCCATGCAATAATGGACAGACAGGAACCTCTCATGGCAGCGCTTCCCAATTCCGAACAGGACGGTGTCAGGACGGATTCCAGTCCCGCAAATGTCGTTATGCCCCTCTATTTCGCCAGAGCGGCAGGTGGCCCGGTCGCGGCCCTGCATTCCGAAATCGAGGCGAGACTGACGCCATGTGATGTCATTCCCCTCCCGATGGTCAATCGTGACTGGCGGAGCCGCTTTGAAGAAGCCTTGTCCATGTGTGTCGGCTTTCTCGCATTGGGCGGGTTCGTGGCCGGCCTCGCATCGATGTTCGTGCGTTAAGGCCAGCGCCTCCACTACGCTATTAGCTGCTTGCGCTCCTGGCGACCGCACACTATCAATCGCGCCGCGACAGGTTCCCGGAGACGGGATGAAAAGGGAAGCCGGAAGTGGACGATCCGATCCATGAGCCGGTGCTGCCCCCGCAACTGTAATCGGCGAGTCCGCGCTCCATAGGCCACTGGAACTGATCCGGGAAGGCAGAGTGACAGGATAATGACCCGAGAGCCAGGAGACCTGCCTGACGCAGTCGTTCTTTCGTGCGGACGGGGTGTGCCGGGCGATCGAGGAGTTCCTCGTGTGACGACATGTGTCGGGGTCATGCCAAATCGGGCTGCGTGACTCCCTGTGTTGCTCAAGCGAGGGGAATGTCCATGCGCGCCGTCATTGTTCTCGCTCTTCTTGGAATGTTGGCGGTATCGCCCGCCGCAAGTGCACCGGCGGCTCCCCCAAAGCCGCATCGCATTGTGTCCCTCAACCCATGTCTTGATTCAGTGCTGGTACGAATTGCGGATCCCGAACAGATCGCCGCGATCAGCCATTATTCGCATGACCCGCGCGCAACTTCCATTATTCCGCTGGCACAGGCGCTGCGTTTTCCTATTACATCCGGGACCGCAGAGGAAGTGATCGCAAAGCAGGCAGATCTCGTCATTGCCGGTCCCCATGTCGCCCTGCCGACCATTCATGCCCTGCAAAAATTGGGCATTCCGCTGATACAGATGGGCGTCCCTCAAAGCGTTGCCGACAGTCGAAAAGAAATCAGCCGGCTCGCGGCGGCGATTGGCCAGTCGACGCGCGGTAAACGGTTGAATGCCGCTATAGACGCCGCGCTCGACCGGGCCGAACCCCACGACCAGGCGTTGGTCCCCGCGTTGATCTGGCAGGGCGGGGGGATGGTGCCGGGAGCGGGCACATTGGCAGATGAACTGCTGCGCCGGACAGGCTTCGCCAATATGAGCAGCGCTTACGGTTTGCAGCAATGGGACGTTCTGCCCATCGAACATCTGCTTGCCCGACCGCCGCGCGTGCTGTTGTCGGTGGGGGCGGAGGGGCAGCGCGATCGTATGCTGTCCCACCCGGTCATGCGGGATCTGTCGAAACATATAGCCATCCGGGCCTATTCGCCGCGCCTGCTCCATTGCGGCGGTCCGACGATCATAGATGCCGTCGATCGCCTGTCGCAGATTCGCCGTTCACTGAAGGCCAAAACGCGATGATCGCCCGTATCAATGTCCTGCTGGGCATGGCCCTGGTGTTTGCCGCCATGCTCTCGCTGATGGCAGGCAAGGTCTGGGTGCCGCTGCATGATTGGGCGAGTGGCGACCTTGCTTCGCTCATTATATTCGAACTTCGTCTGCCCCGCGTGGTTCTGGCGGTGGGGATTGGAGCGGCGCTCGGCATGGCAGGCGCGGTGATGCAGGGTTATTTGCGCAATCCACTGGCTGATCCGGGCCTGTTCGGCGTGTCGTCCAGTGCCGCATTGGGCGCGGTGGCGTCACTGTTTTTCGGCTATGCGGCGTCCGCGTTGCTGTTGCCGCTCTTTGCATTGGCGGGTGCTGCGACAGGCATGGGCCTGCTCGCCATGCTGGCCGGGCGGTCGGGCAGTCTCATCCTCTTCACGCTTGCGGGCATGATCCTGTCCAGCCTGACCGGATCGCTGACGGCGCTGATGATCAGTCTTGCCCCTACGCCGTTTGCTGCGTCGGAAATCATTACCTGGCTGATGGGTGCGTTGACCGACCGGAGTTGGGACGATGTGCGCCTCGCGCTGCCGATCATGGCAGCTGGCATGGCGGTGCTGGCCGGAACGGCACGGTCGCTCGATGCACTGACGCTGGGCGAAGCAGCGGCGCGGTCGATGGGGGTCAATACACTGCGATTGCAGTGGCTGGTCGTGCTGGGTGTTGGCCTGACGGTCGGAGCATCGGTGGCCGCCGCCGGAGTCATTGGTTTTGTCGGCCTGATCGTGCCGCATCTGGTTCGCCCACTGGTGGGACATAAACCGTCTGCGGTGTTGCTGCCGTCCGCACTGGCGGGCGCGCTGCTGGTCGTTCTGGCCGACAGTCTGGTCAGAATCATGCCGAGTACGAGCGAGTTGCGGCTGGGCATTGCGATGTCGCTGCTCGGTGCACCCTTTTTCCTTGCCCTCCTGTATCGCATGCGCCGGGAGCTTGTGTGATGGATATGGAATTCAGTGCGCTTGATCTCTCGCTGCGAGGACGCCCTATCCTCGCCAATGTCAGCGGCTGCTTTCGTCAGGGCCGGGTCACGGTGATCCTGGGGGCGAATGGCGCAGGCAAAAGCTCCCTGTTGTCTTGCCTGGCAGGTTTGCGCATGCCCGACGGGGGAGAAATACTCCTTGATAAGCGCTCCCTTCCTGCGATTGACCGTCGTGAGCGGGCGCGTCTGATCGGCCTGTTGCCGCAGCGCGCCGATATTCACTGGGATATCGACGTCACAACGCTTGTCGGCCTGGGCCGCCTGCCGCATCGCGGGCGGTGGAGTATGAATGCCGCCGATCATGCCGCTATTGCCGTCGCTATGGCCGCGACTGATTGCACGCATCTTGCCGATCGCAATGTGCTGCGCCTGTCAGGAGGGGAGCAGGGGCGGGTGTTACTGGCACGCGTATTGGCGGGCGAGCCGCAATGGTTGCTTGCCGACGAACCGCTGGCGAGTCTGGACCCCGGGCATCAGCTCGATGTGCTCGACCGGTTGACGCAATGCGCGCGCGATGGCGCGGGGGTTGTCGTTGTGCTTCACGACCTGACCTTGGCTGCACGTATTGCCGACGATGTGCTGGTGCTGAAGGACGGTGCGGTCGTTGCGGCGGGACCGTGTGCGGCGGTGCTGACCCCGGCCATTCTTGGTATCGCTTATGGCGTGGAAGTGCATATCGGCCAAAGCGCGACGGGTGAACCGTTGATCGTGCCGGTCCGCCGGATCAAGTGACGGCTCGTCCTATCGGAACCAGCCGTTTTCCTGATACCATTTAGCCGTTTTTTTCAGGCCTTCCCGCGTGCCGACTTCTGGTTGCCAGAGTGGCGCGGGCGGGCGTTTAAGTGGGTCAATGACCCAGTCGGGGTGACAGAAATAATTGACCCTGTCGCTGGTCAGCTTCGCATTTTTTCCGCGCAACAGCCGGTCGGTTCTGGCGGCGAGGCGCAGGAGTGGGCGCGGCGTTGCAATCGCAGTGACCCGCTTGCCAACGGCCCACCCTATCGCCCGGCCAAAGGCGCCATGACTCCAGCCGTCATCGACGCCATCGTCCGCCTCGTATAGCGCACCGATGCTGATGTCCCGATCCTGTGCGCAGGCAAGCAGCAGGCGGGCAAGATCCCCTACTTCAACAACCGACAGGCGGCCTTCGGGCGGCAGCAGCACCAGACCGCGCCGTGCGATGCGGAACAGATCGAACATTTCGGTATCCGCCGGACCATAGATGGCGGGCGGACGGATGATGGTCCAGTCGAGACCGCTTGCCATGACAATCTGTTCGGCACAGTGTTTCGACCAGCCATAGTCGGAAAGCTCCGGTTGGCGCGCGGCGAGCGAGGAGACATGGATGAAACGCCTGACGCCCGCCGTTTGCGCGGCGCGGACAACGGTCAGAGTGCCTGCTGCATTGCCAGCTTCAAATCCGGCTTTGTGGGGCGCATTGACGACTCCCGCGATGTGCAGCACGGCGTCCGCATCCGTCATCAGGCTGTTCAGGCTGTCCTCTCGGTCAAGCGCGCCATCCACCCATGTCACGCCCTCCCGATTCGCTTGCGGACGACGGGCCAGGGCATTGACCGCAAGCTTTTCTGTCCGGGCAAGGTCGATCACCGTTTTGCCGACAAACCCGGTTCCGCCGGTTATGGCAAGGTGAAAAACTTCTTCCTGAAGGACCATTTATTCCAACGATTCCGAAAGTGTCTTCGTCATTCCCGCGAAGGCGGGAATCCATCTCCTGAACCGTCCGCTTGTTACAAGGTCGGGAGATGGATTCCCGCCTTCGCGGGAATGACGACGTAAAGGACAATGCGAGAGAAAATCCAGAATCATGGCTATTACAGCATCACCATATGATCGCGGTGCACCATGACGGAACGGGAAACGCTGCCCAAAATGCGCGCAATCTCCTCCGATCGGCAACCGATGATCTTGACGGCATCGCCGCTGTCATATTCGGACAGACCTCGCGCCAGAATGCGGCCATCATCAGTCAGGATGTCCACGGCATCGCCCCGTGCGAACGTGCCTGTCACGGCGCGCACGCCAGCGGGAAGCAGGCTGTTTCCTGCTATCAGCGCCTTTGCCGCGCCGGCATCGACAGTGATATGGCCCCGGATCGTCAGCCGCCCCGCCAACCATTTCTTGCGCGCGCCCTGATTGCTGCCCGAATGAAAGACGGTGCCATGTCCGCTCTGCGCAAAGGCAGTCAGCGGATGATCCTTGTGACCGCTGATGATGGCCAGCGATATGCCCGCGCTATTGGCGATTTTGGCTGCCTCGATTTTGGACACCATGCCGCCCGATCCCATGCCGGACGAAGAGCCGCCATCAGCCATGGCGATGATGTCATCGGTGATCGCCTCAACATGTTCGACCAACGTGGCATCGGGATATTTGTGGGGATTGGCGGTATACAGCCCGTCAATATCCGACAGCAGGACGACCGCGCTGGCGTCGGCCGCCTGCGCGATGCGCGCGGCGAGGCGGTCATTGTCGCCGAAACGGATTTCCTCCGTGGCGACGCTGTCATTTTCATTGACCACCGGCACGACGCCAAGGCCAAGCAGCCGCTCCAGCGTGGCCGATGCGTTCAGATAGCGGCGGCGGTGCTCCAGATCATCGAGTGTCACGAGTATCTGTGCGGCAGTCAGGCCCTTGGCAGCCAGTAATTCCGCCCATTTGTGCGATAGCGCGATCTGACCGACCGCAGCGGCGGCCTGTGCATCCTCGACACAGCTCCGCCCGCCCTTGGCCAGCGCCAGCCGTCGTGCGCCCAATGCGATCGCCCCGGATGAAACGATAATGACCCGCTGGCCCGCCGCATGGCGTTCGGCAATGTCCTCGACAACGGTACTGATCCAGTCCTCACGGATGCGCCCGTCCTTGTCCACCAGCAGGGAGGACCCGATCTTGACGACAATCCGTTTCCAATGGGCGGCATCAAAGCCGTCTATAGCGGTGACCATGCCGAATCTTCCCCCTGATCGGGTTCTTCATCACCTGCATTCGCTGGCGTATCCAGTAACGGGATTACATGATCCAGCAGTTCGTCAATGCCCGCGCCGGTCGCGCCTGAAATGAGGAATATTTCCTCGGCCCCCGCCTCGCGGAGCTGCGCTGCGACATCGTCCATCAATTCGCGGTCAAGCAGGTCGCTTTTGTTGAGCGCCAATAACTGCTGTTTATCCTCCAGACCCGCACCATAAGCGGCCAGTTCATCCTGCACGATGTTCCAGGCGGCGACGGGATCATCGCCTGTCGCGTCGACCAGGTGCAACAGTACGCGGCACCGTTCGACATGTCCCAGAAAGCGGTCGCCGATACCCGCACCCTCCGATGCGCCTTCAATCAGGCCGGGGATGTCGGCGAGTACGAACTCGCGCTCTTTGTGGCTGACGACGCCAAGCTGCGGACGGGTTGTGGTGAAGGGATAGGCCCCAACCTTCGCCTTGGCATTGCTGACGGCGTTGATGAAGGTCGATTTGCCTGCATTGGGAAGCCCGACCAATCCCACATCGGCCAGCAGCTTGAGGCGCAGCCACACCCACATTTCCTCGCCGGGCCAACCAGTGCCATGCTGGCGCGGGGCACGGTTGGTGCTGGTCTTGTAACTGGCGTTGCCCCGTCCGCCATCGCCGCCGCGTAAAAATACCTTGCGTTCGCCTGCTTTGGTGAAGTCGGCCAGCACATGCTCGCCATCGTCGGAAATGACCTGCGTGCCGATTGGCACCTTGATGATCAGATCATCGCCGCCAGCGCCCGTGCGGTTTGTCCCCGCGCCGGGTGCGCCGCGCCGCGCCTTGAAATGCTGCGTGTAGCGAAAATCGATGAGCGTGTTGAGCCCTTCGATCGCTTCGAAAATGATGTCGCCCCCCTTGCCGCCATTCGCGCCGTCGGGGCCACCATATTCAACATATTTTTCGCGCCGGAAACTCACTGCGCCGGGGCCGCCTGCGCCCGAGCGAATGAAGATTTTGGCCTGATCCAGGAAATGCATGAGGGTGCATTTAGGATGGAATGAAGGATTTAGCTAGGGTCTTGGGCCAGAGCGGGAGGAATTGCTCGCCACTTTTTCATGTCAGGCGGCTTGTTTGGGATGCAACCATCACCCGCAACCGATTTTGAACCTAAAGTTCGCCCAAATCACAACCGCGCGCGACAAGAATGGGACGCATCTCCCAATAGGCAGCGCGCGTTCGGTGCGTCGGGATATTGGGATAGAGATGGTGGACGATATGGTATTGCATCCCCATCGACGCAATGTGGCCAAGCCTGCTGCGAAAAGCGCGCGTGTTGGTATAGCGCCCCGTTTCAACACGCGGATGATGCGGCGCCCAGCTCAGGTAGAAACGAATATAGCTGAGCGCAATATGTCGTGGCAGCCACCACACAAGCGCGATGACCAGCGGATATCCCGACCAGGCCATGATGAAGAAAAAGGCCATTGAAGCCAGTTGCGCGATGGCCGTGTCCTTTTGTGCCGTTCGGGCGGCCGGACTGTTGAGCTCCGTCAGGACTCGCTTGTAATGGTTGATCGTCCCCGTGCTGCGAGGCTGGCGATTGACGATCGTTTTGATGATCGCATGAAAGGCATTTCTGGCGGCATCCGGATAATCAGGATCACGTTCGGGATCATTGACGTGCATATGATGCTGCAAGTGCATGATCCGGGTCATGCGGTACGGCAAAATCAAGGGAATTGTAGACAGGTGCCCCAGTAGTTCGTTCACCCATCGCAACTTTTCGCCTTCGCGCGCGATGTTCGAATGCTGGGCTTCGTGCGACGGTACATAGCAAACTGTTATCGACAGCGTGGCGATGATGAAAGCCAGCCAGAGCGGGATGATGTCGAACATGGTGAGCGGAAACAGCGCCGCCCAAAGGAAGAAATTGCCCAGCCCAAGAACCACCACGCCCCATAGCCGCCCGCCTACATATTTTTGGGCGATGGCGCGCTCCGCACGCAGCAAAGCCTTGTTATCATGCGCTGGCAGGAGATCGGCTGACGGAGAGCGCTTGTCCCGTGTTGCCGGCCTGCTAAAATGCTCGCGCCCAACTATAGCGTTCACAGCCAGCGCCCTTTCCAGGTTGCATAGGCACCCCATATGCCGCCGAAAAGCAGGCCGAAGGCGGTCGGTGGCAAATTAAAGGGAACTGATGCCCCCATCAGGCCAATAATTGCGATAGTCACCGGCGCAATGAAACCAATCCCGAAAAGGAATGGCATGATGAAAAATACTATCTTCAGTGCTTGTGCCATTTAAGTTCCGGTGGCTGGACTATACCAATGGCTGATCACTAACACCGCAAGGATACTAAATGCCGAAAGACTATGGTTAAGAATTTACGAATTGTATCAGGCCGCCAGCGCGTGGCGGTCCTGATACAGATCGGTCGACAGGTCTGGTCGCATGTCCACAAGCTCATCTTCCTCGAACAGCGCGCAGGAGACATCCTCGCCCCGGCCTTCACTGTGGCACAGGCTGATGCGGCCAGTGGGACGAAAACCGATCTTGCGCAGGACATTGCCAGATGCCGGATTATCAATGGCGTGCCTGGCGTACAGTTTTGGCAGCTTCATGGCGCGGGCGATTTCCACAACCGTCCTGCTCGCTTCTGTCGCAAAGCCGAGGCCCCAATAGGGACGAGCGATCCAATATCCCAGTTCCAGCGCTCCTGTTTTGTCGCGCGTGACGCCGCAACTACCCACAAGGCGGGGTGCGCCCAGCGTTCGGGAGAAGATCAGAAAATTGGGCAGCGTCGATTGATCGGTGCGGGCAATAAATTCCTCTGCGTCCGCCACCTTATATGGCCAAGGCGCACGAGCCAGATTGCGGACGATGGATTCATCGCCGATGGTAGCGGCAAGCGCCGGTGCATCCTCATGCCAGCCGGGCCGGAGTAATAATCTTTCTGTACGGGCGAACATTATGCTCTCTCCTTTGTTCTGTCTGCCACCCTGCCGGATTTCGGTTACGGCTTGGAGACAAGTGTGACCGATCCGGGCGTAATCGCGCCGAAACGTGCCAATCCGAAGAGAGAATAAAAAAGGGAGACCGGGGCGCCCCGTCTCCCTTCAGATCGAATCCGTTTTACCGGATCCCGGGTCGCCCTGGCGGACGACCCTGATTGAATCGTCCGATTATTCTGCGGCTTCCGCCATCATGTCCACATGCACGAATTTGCGGCCAAGCTTGCCCTGGTGGAAAGACACGCGGCCTTCCGTCAGTGCAAAAAGGGTGTGGTCCTTGCCGATACCGACATTACGGCCCGGATAGAATTTCGTTCCGCGCTGACGCACCAGAATGTTGCCGCCGATGACCTCCTGGCCACCAAATTTTTTCACGCCAAGGCGTTTGGACTCTGAATCGCGGCCATTGCGCGAGGAGCCGCCTGCTTTCTTATGTGCCATCTTCTATGCTCCTTATCTGCTCAGGCCGCGCCGACTTCTGCGGCGGGGGCCTCGTCAGCCTTTTTTGCGGCCTTTTTCGGCGCAGCCTTCTTTTCAGCGCCGATGCTCAGGATCCGCAGGATCGTGTGCTGCTGGCGGTGGCCGTTCTTGCGGCGGTAATTATGCCGGCGACGCTTTTTAAAGACGATGACTTTTTCGCCCTTTGCCTGCGCAATGATTTCGGCCGAAACGGTCAGGCCCTTGGTGTCCTTCAGTTCCGTGCCCTCACCGGCGAGCAGAACATCGTCCAGCGCAATTGTCGCACTGGCTTCACCAGCCAGCTTCTCAACTACGATCTTGTCTCCTGCGGCAACACGATATTGCTTGCCGCCCGTGCGCACAACAGCGAACATGGCTTGTCTCTTTATCTTCAAAGCTTAGCGCAAAACACAAGGCCGCAGCCAAATGCCTCCGCGCGGGAAAGCCGGTCCGTTAATGGATTGAGTCCCACCTGTCAACGCTTTTGGCGGGCGCGACGGGATTTTACCGGTCGCCTGTGTCACGGCGTGCTTGGCCCCAGCCATGTCAGCACCGCCGCGATTGTCAGCACGGAAATGGTGGTCGACAATAAAATGGAACCCGAGGTTACTCTACCATCCCGGGCATAGAATTCGGCGACCATGAAAGGGCCGGTGCCCGTAGGTAGAGCGGCCATGACGATAGCCATCAGGGCGATTTCGTGGGGAAGTTGAAATATATAGAGAGCCAGAAATGCCGTCACCGCTGGATGCGCGACAAGCTTGATCGCGGTCAGCGTCTGGACGAACGGGTTTGTCACTGCTTCGCGTAGCGGCCGCGCCGCGAGAAATAATCCTATCGCGACCAACGCAGCCGGGCTTGCCGCACCACCGAGCAGAGAAACAAATACATCCGCTGATTGAGGCAGAGGGATACCCGTCCACCACCAGCCAAAGCCAGCGACCGGTGACATCACGATGGGATTGCGCAGCATCGACTTTCCGACTCTCGCTGCGACGATATGTCCACGCTGGCCGCCATGTTGCGCAATTTCGATCAGAAGGACAGAAGCAGCGAACAGGCACATCAGCGTCAAAGCCGCCGCAATGACGACAAAGGGCCGACTCGCCTCACCAAATAGCAGAAACATCAGCGGAAAGCCGATATAGGCCGAATTCGAATAAGACGCATTCAATCCATCGACGCTCATATCGGCCAGATTGAGACCGCGTACCTTGCCGACGATCAAGCCCATCAGGAAAGCTGCAAAACTGCTGACCACCGATACGGCCACAAAGCCGGGATGCCAGACGGCCCGCCAGTCCGTGGTCGCCACCACATCGAACATCAGGCACGGTAATGCCAGCCAGACCACGAAGCGGTTAAGCTCGCTGCTGGCCGGTTCGCCCAACAGACCTGTTTTGCGGCTTCCATAGCCGGCAAGGATGATCAGGAAGACTGGGAGAATGATCAGGGCGGTGGAGAGCATGGTTGTCCGCCCCTAACCTTTTCCAGTGCGGTTGCCAATGTGCTCCGCCGCGCATAGATGGAGGCTATGAAACTGCGCGCTTATATTCAGATGCTGGCCCTGTTCCTGGCGGGATGCGCTGGTAGCGGCTCTGGCAGTTATCCTTCACTTGCAAAGCGGCCAGTTGAATCCGGGAACGGAGCGAGCGTCAGCGCGCCCGTATCCGAACCTGTCACTGTCGATCCCGCATTGACGCGGGAGGTTGGCGGGCTGATGGATAAAGCACGCTCAGGGGCCGCGGCCTTTGATGCACACGTGCAGAGTGCCAAGCAACAGGTTGCGGCGGCAAAGGGATCGGCGGTTTCAAGCGAGGCCTGGGTGACGGCGCAGGTCGCGATTTCCGATCTGGAGAGCGAACGATATGACAGCGTATTTGCACTTGCCAGTCTGGACACGCTGTATATCAACCGTCTGAATGCGGTCACCGCAAATGCCGCGCACAGCAGTAATACTGAAATCGTTGATCAGGCGCGGGGCGATGCCTTGGCCATAATCGACCGGCAGAATGATATATTGGATGGGCTGAAGGCGCGGTTGGTAAATCCCTGATCGGGCCTGTTTCAGCCGCTCTGATCGGTTGGCAGGTCCTGTATGGTGATTCCGATGCGGCGCATATGTTCAGCGATGGCTGGCCATGTCTGCTGCAGGAAGCGGGTCCGCTCCATATTGTGCAGTCGACGAGTTGCGCCATCCGCAACAAACATGCCAATCCCGCGCCTGACGACCACCAGCCCATCATCCTGAAAGCTTTGATAAGCCTTGGCGACCGTCAGCGGATTGGCGCCCTGTTGGGCGGCGAAGGCGCGGACCGATGGCAACATGTCGCCGTCCTGGTATTCCCCATCGAGAATCGAGGCGGTAATAATCTCACGCAGGCGTAGATAGACAGGTTTGCCTTCACTCATGACTGCATGAGTGACATAATACAGCGAGGCGCGTCAATTATGAAATGAAAACAGCGTTTCTGCCGTTAGTTTGGCACTATCTGTTCCAGTGGGATACCCGTTCATCATAGTCGGGCCGGGGCCTTTCCTCCAGCGCTCGGGAGCGCGTGCCCAGGAACAGGAAGCCAGCAATTTTTTCCGATGCATCGCCAAAGGCATCCCGGACTTCGCTGTTATATGCGGGCCAGCCTGTGAGCCAGCCGCCGCCAAAGCCAAGTGCAGTTGCTGCGTGAAGCAGATTCATGCACGCCGCCCCGACCGACAGTTCCTGTTCCCATTGCGGTATCTTGCTGTTTTCCACTGGCGATGACAGGGCGACGATCAGCGCAGGCGCCTGATGCGCAAATTGCGTCATCGCGTCTATTTCCAACCGTCCGGCGTTCGGTTTTTCGGCGCGATAGGCAGTGGCGAGGATGTCTGCGAGCGTTTCCCGCTGGTCAGGGCCGATGATGACGAACCGCCATGGAGCCAGCTTGCCATGATCGGGGGTGCGCATCGCGGCAGTCAGGATTTGCCGCATCTGGTCGCCGTCCGGGCCGGGCGCAATCAGGTCGCGGGGCTTGGCCGATCGGCGGGTAAGACAATAGCGGATGGGGGAGGAGAAATCATTGAACATGCAATTGGCCTATAAGCCACGGTGTCTCAGGCGGCAAGCATGGCACCGGCCTTGCGCATGCGGCTTGTCTTTGAAACAATGTTCTTTCCAGACGCAATTTTTTGGTTAGTCTGCAGGTCGGTAAGAACAGTCAGGACAGGCTGTAAGAAGCTTTGGGAGTATGGCCTCGATGGCAAGCGGTTTTATGCCGACGGGCAAGGAAGAATCCAGCTTTCTTGGACATCCAACGGGTCTGTTCGTCCTGTTTTTTGCCGAAATGTGGGAGCGTTTTTCCTATTACGGTATGCGGGCGCTGCTGATTTTTTACCTGGTGCAGCACTGGATGTATTCCGATGAACAGGCATCGGTCATATACGGAGCCTATACCGCGCTGGTCTATATTACGCCGGTGATTGGCGGTTATCTGGCGGACCGTTATCTGGGGCAGCGCAAGGCGGTGCTGTTTGGCGCTGTAATCCTGACCTGCGGCCATTTCCTGATGGCGTTCGAAGGTGAGGGAGGACAGGGCAGCGCCGCGATCAATATCTTTTGGCTGGCGTTATCCTTCATCATCGTGGGTTCGGGGTTCCTGAAGGCCAATATCTCCGTAATCGTCGGCCAGCTATATTCCCGCACCGATGTCCGGCGTGACCCGGCTTACACGATTTTCTACATGGGCATCAATCTGGGCGCGGCGCTGGGTGCCATTGTTGCGGGTTATCTGGGGCAGACTTACGGCTGGTCCTATGGTTTTGGTGCGGCGGGATTTGGTATGTTGCTGGGCCTTGTCGTCTTCATGTGGGGCAAGCCCTGTTTGCTTGGACGAGGGGAGGCTCCTGATCCTGCGCGGCTGGCCGCGCCGGTTGCGGGCATAAGGTTCGAATGGCTGCTCTACATATTGAGCCTTGTGTCGATCGGCGTCGTTTGGTGGTTGATCCAGCATCAGGCGCTGGTGGGCAGCTTGCTGGGCGTGGCTGGTGCGATATTAGTGTTTTATGTGCTCTATACGGCCGTGGCAAAGCTGCCCGCGCAGGACCGGGATCGGATATTTGCGGCCATGTTTCTCATCTTTGGCTCCATCCTCTTTTGGGCGTTGTTCGAACAGGCGGGTTCCTCGCTCAATCTCTATACCCACCGGCAGACAGACCGGACGATTCTGGGCATTGATGTGCCCGCGTCAGTATTCCAGTCGATCAATGCTATTTACATTGTAATCCTTGGCCCAATCTTCGCGGTCATGTGGACGGTGCTGGGAAAACGGGGGCTGGAGCCTTCCACGCCCGCCAAATTCGGATTGGGCCTGATCCAGCTTGGCGCAGGGTTCCTGGTGCTGGTGTGGGGCGCTGCGGCGGCAGGGCCTGGCAGTCTGACTCCTGTGGTTTTCATCTTTCTGATTTATCTGCTCCATACCACCGGAGAGCTGTGCCTGTCGCCTGTGGGACTGTCTGCCATGAACCGACTGGCGCCCGCCCATATGGCGAGCCTGATCATGGGCACATGGTTCTTTGCTTCGGCGACCGGCAACTTTTCGGCAGGACTGATCGCTGCGGCGACCGGAGCGGAGGGCGCCGGCCCCGAACGTGTAACCGAAGTCTATAACGTCGTGGGATGGTTCGGGGTCGCAGTCGGTGTCGGTGTGGTCGTGATTTCGCCATTGATTAAAAAACTCATGCACCTCGATACGCTGCGTGACGATGTTGATCACACGATGGCGGGCGAGCAGGAGATTGGCGAACCGGCTGCTGCGGGCGTACACACGGGCGGGGAGACGCGCTGATGTCCGATGCAGTTTCAAAGGCCCGTAAAAGATGAGTCCGATGACCTCTCTGGTCGTTGCATGCGTGGTATTTGTAGGAAGTCATTTCCTCCTTTCCCACCCTTTACGCGCGCCTTTGATTGCGCGGATGGGAAAAGGCTTGTTCCTGGCCTTTTATTCGCTGGTCGCATTGTTGAGTTTGTCATGGATGATCTATGCCTTTCGCGCGACGAACGGCGGCACAGCCTATTGGGCCTCGTCAGATGCCCTTTGGGCAGCGGCCAGCGTAGTCATGCTATTCGCCAGTATATTATTTGCAGGGTCATTGTCGGGCAATCCGGCGTTCCCCGATCCCCGCGCCCGGATGCATGTGACCAAACCAGCCGAAGGGGTGTTCACCATCACCCGCCACCCGATGATGTGGTCGTTCATCCTTTGGGGAATGGTGCATATCGTCCTGATGCCGACCAACGCCAATATCGTCCTGGCGGGCAGCATCATGTTTCTCGCTTTTTTCGGGGCGTTGGCACAGGATCGCAAAAAGGTGCGGCAGTTGGGAACCGGCTGGCAGGGATGGCGCGGACGGACGGCCTTTGTTCCCTTTGGCATGCAATTGAGCGGCAAGGCGGGATGGCGTGACGTTGTTCCCTCTGCGGGAGAATTCACTGTCGGTACGGTCATATGGCTGGGTGCAACCTGGGCGCATGGCGGTGTGGGCGCAGGGATATGGCGCTGGATTTAAGTGAAACGCAGAATGCTCATGCCGGGAATGGATTAGCAGCCAAATTCCGGTATAGCCGCCGCAGGGCAATCATGAGTGATGGCGAATAAAGGCCATGAAGGATTTATGAGCAGGAAGTTTTTCGGGACAGACGGTATCCGCGGCCGCACCAACGCTTGGCCGATGACAGCGGAACTGGCGATGAAGGTCGGCATGGCGGCGGGCGCGCATTTCCAGCGGGGCGCACACCGGCATCGCGTCGTGATTGGCAAGGATACGCGGCTTTCTGGCTATATGGTCGAAAATGCTTTGGTCGCGGGCTTTACCAGTGTGGGCATGGATGTGGTGCAGTTCGGCCCTATTCCGACACCCGCCGTTGCGATGCTGGCGCAAAGCATGCGCGCCGATCTGGGTGTCATGATCTCGGCCAGCCACAATCCCTATTTCGATAACGGACTTAAGCTCTTTGGACCCGATGGTTACAAACTGTCGGACGAGGACGAGTTGAAGATCGAGTCCCTGCTGGAGAGCGATATTCCGCTTGCCAAGTCGCAGGATATCGGACGCGCCCGCCGGGTAGAGGACGCACGAGGGCGCTATATTCATGCGGTGAAGTCCAGCTTTCCCCCTCACCTGCGGCTCGATGGCCTGAAAATCGTGATCGATTGTGCTAACGGCGCGGCCTATCAGGTGGCGCCCTCCGCACTGTGGGAATTGGGCGCGGAGATAGTTGCCATTGGCGTTAGCCCCGATGGCCTCAACATCAATGATGGCTGTGGCTCGACCGCACCCATGTCATGCCAGGAAACGGTCGTGGCGTCCGGTGCGGATATGGGCATCGCGCTGGATGGCGACGCGGACCGCCTGATTGTGGTCGACGAGAAGGGCAAGATTGTTGACGGCGACCAGATCATGGCGCTGATCGGCAGTAGCTGGGCCAGGGCGGGAACACTGCGCGGCGGTGGCCTGGTCTCGACGGTGATGTCCAATCTGGGGTTGGAACGATTCCTGAATGAGCAGGGGATCGATCTTGTCCGCACCAAGGTTGGCGATCGCTATGTGCTCGAACAAATGAAGCAGGGCGGCTATAATGTTGGCGGGGAACAGTCGGGTCACATGATCCTGACCGATTACGCGACTACGGGCGATGGCACCATTGCGGCGTTGCAGGTGCTGGCCGCAGTGGTGGCAAGCGGCAAGCCTGCAAGCGAGGTATTGCATCAGTTCGATCCGGTGCCGCAGCTTTTGAAGAACGTGCGTTATACATCTGGAAAACCATTGGAAAATGCTGCTGTAAAGCATGTGATCGCGGATGCGGAACGGGAACTGGACGGTTGCGGCCGACTGGTGATCCGGCCATCCGGTACGGAGCCTGTCATCCGCGTCATGGCAGAAGGCGATCGTGAGGATCAGGTGCGCGACGTCGTCGACCGTATCTGCACGGCGGTGGAGCAGGCGGCGACTTGAGCGGTATCGCGCGCATATTGGTTATAGCCGGGTCCGACAGCGGCGGCGGTGCGGGGATACAGGCGGACATCAGGACCATCACCACGCTGGGTGGCCATGCGATGACTGCGATCACTGCCATCACGGCGCAAAATACCCTGGGCGTTCAGGGTGTGCATCCGGTGCCGGTGGATATGGTCTTGGCGCAGATTGACAGCGTGGTTGCCGATATCGGCGTGGACGCGGTGAAGATCGGCATGATCGGTTCGGCGGAAACCGCTCAAGCGGTGGCGGCCAGGCTGGAGGCAATGGAGAAGATTCCCATCGTCTTTGATCCTGTCATGGTTGCGACCAGTGGATCGGTTCTGGCCGATGCGGATACTATTGCCGGCTTTGAACAGTTGATGCGGCTTGCTACGGTCGTCACGCCCAATATTCCTGAATTGGCGGCATTGGGCGGCGATGTTATTGCGACTCTTCATGGCTGCGCAGTGTTGGCAAAGGGCGGACACGGCGCAGGTGACGTACTGGTTGACCGGCTATTCGATACAGGTGGTGAAATCGCCCGTTGGGAGGGTAAGCGCATCGACACGCTCCACACCCACGGCACCGGCTGTACGCTGGCGAGCGCCATCGCAGTGGGCTTGGGTCAGGGAATGATGCTGACAGATTCCATTGTGCGAGCGCGTCAATATGTTCGGGCTGCGTTGTTGGCGGCGCCCGGCCTTGGCCACGGTCGCGGACCGATGGGGGTGCCGCGGGATGCCTGATTTCGCGCATGAGGATTTGCACAGCGGCTTCGTTGCAGGGGTCGATGAGGCAGGACGCGGGCCGCTGGCCGGGCCAGTCGTGGCCGCCGCAGTGATCCTTGACCGGCAAGCGGTGCCCGATGGCCTGGACGACAGCAAGAAGCTGACGGCGCGACGGCGGGCGGGTCTGGATGGCGATATTCGCCAGTCAGCCATCGGCTTTGGCATTGGTATTTGCACTGTTGAGGAAATTGACGAACTCAACATTCTGTGGGCAACGATGCGGGCCATGCGCCGTGCGGTGGAAGCGATGGCGCGGGAGTGTGCACATATATTGGTGGACGGCAATCGCTGCCCGGACTGGCGCTGGTCATCGACGGCAGTGGTGGAAGGGGATGCCAAATGCCTGACCATTGCGGCGGCGTCTATATTGGCAAAGGAAGAGCGCGACCGCATGATGGTGAGGGCGGCGCACGACCACCCCCATTATGGCTGGGAACGCAACAAGGGGTATGGCACGCAAGAGCATCTCGATGCCCTGCGTCACCATGGGCCGACAGTGCTTCACCGCCGCAGTTTCGCTCCGGTGGCGCAATTATTGCTCCTCTGAAACGAAAATTGCGCGAAAAAATTCGCTGAGTCCTTGTGGCCACACCCACGACATGTTGAGTCTGATATGGTGTCGCGGACTCTATATGTCGTGGGGACTCGTTTCGTTCTCATGATGTTAACCATTTTGTGAGGCTTGAACCCTAAGCTTTTGAACTTGACGGAAGACTCTCAAGGACTCATCCCTATGGCAACAACAGGGGTCACGAAGAATATGGGTGTCATGGAACGCGTTTCGACGCGCAAGAAAAAGTCGGCTGAAAATCCAGCCGTAGCGATTGAAACCGATCGGCTGATCCGGGGCGATTGTATCAGTGCGATGGCGGCGCTCCCCGATGCGTGCGTGGATATGATCTTCGCCGATCCGCCCTATAACCTTCAGCTTGGCGGCGATCTGTTCCGGCCCGAAGGCGGTCGTGTGGATGCGGTCGACAATGACTGGGACAAATTCGATACCTTGGCCATTTATGACGCCTTTACCAAATCCTGGCTGGAACAGGCGCGGCGCGTATTGAAACCCAACGGCACGATCTGGGTGATCGGCAGCTATCACAATATCTTTCGCGTCGGTGCATCGCTGCAGGATCGAGGTTTCTGGATTCTCAACGATATCATCTGGCGCAAGGCGAACCCGATGCCCAATTTCAAGGGCACGCGCTTTACCAATGCGCATGAAACCCTCATCTGGGCATCGAAGGGAGAGGATGCGCGCTACACCTTCAACTATCGTTCGATGAAGACCTTGAACGACGAGTTGCAGATGCGTTCTGACTGGGTCATGCCGATCTGCGGCGGGCAGGAACGGTTGAAGCGCAATGGCACCAAGGCGCACCCGACGCAAAAGCCTGAAGCGCTCCTATACCGAATTCTGCTGGCCTGCACGAAACCTGGCGACATTGTGCTGGACCCGTTCTTTGGCACTGGCACGACGGGCGCGGTTGCACGCCGCCTCGGCCGGCACTGGATCGGCATTGAAAAGGAAGAAGATTATTGCTCGGTCGCGCTGGAACGGATTGCGGCCTCACTGCCGCTTGACGAATCCGCGCTCACTATCATGCAATCGCCCAAGTCGCAGCCCAAGGTGGCGTTCGGCACGCTGGTGGAGAACGGCTATTTGAAACCCGGAACGCAGCTTTTCGATGTCAAACGGCGCTGGAAAGCCACCGTTCGCGTGGATGGATCGTTGCAGGTGGACGGAGAGTCCGGGTCGATCCACAAGCTGGGCGCTACATTGCAGAATGCGCCGTCCTGTAATGGCTGGACCTTCTGGCATTATGAAGATGCGGGCAAGCTGAAGCCCATCGACGCGTTCCGGCAAACCTACATATTGGCGACCGAACCCTGATGATGTCGATCCCCATACAGGGATGACGATTGCGGTGGGGCAGAGCAGGGATTAGGAAACGCCATGACCTTTGCCCCGCTTTCCGCTCTTGCCGCCGATGCGCGCATATATCTGCGTCCCTGCAATTTCGTTGACTCGCCCGTCGGTCTGGATGGCCGCACGGCGCGGCTGGGGCAGGGTCTGCTCTGGTTCAGCGCTGTTGAACTGACCGCCATGCTGGCTGGCGAGCGCGTGTATCGTGACCTGATAGCGGTCGAACAGTTGGAGGATGCCTTCGACGCACTCCCTAACGCGACGCAGGGTCGATCCATGATGGAGGGCTTTGTCCGCCCGCGTCCACCCTTGACCCTAGGTGAGCGGGTGATCCGTTTTGACGTGCCGCATGTCATGGGCATATTGAATATGACTCCCGACAGCTTTTCTGACGGCGGCAAGCATATGGGCGACCCTGCGGCGGCGGCGGATGCGGGCTTTGCGATGATTGAAGCTGGCGCGGCGATAATCGATGTCGGTGGCGAGTCCACTCGTCCGGGCGCCGAGACCGTATGGGAAGGCGATGAGATCAAGCGCGTCGTCCCCGTCATTGAACGGCTTGCCAAAGGCGGCGTGCCGGTGTCGGTCGACACGCGCAAGGCGGCTGTCATGGAGGCGGCACTGGCGGCGGGGGCGCATATGGTCAACGATGTCAGCGGTTTGCTTCACGATCCGCGCAGCATGGAAGTCGTCGCCAGGGCCGGTTGCCCGGTCGTACTGATGCACGCGCCATCGAGCGGCAATAATCCCCATGCCGGGGCCAGCTATGGCGATGCAGCCATAGACGTTTATAATTGGCTTGCCGAACGCGTGGAGGCATGCGTTGCGGCGGGCATAGCGCGCGATGCGATCCTCATCGATCCCGGCATTGGTTTTGGCAAGGCGCTCCAACACAGTCTTGCCATTTGCAACGCACTCGCCATGTTTCAGGGACTTGGCCTGCCGCTGATCTTCGGCGCCAGTCGCAAACGCGTGATCGGCGCCCTGTCCAACGAGGCCCCTGCAAGCGCACGCCTTGGCGGTTCGGTCACGTTGGCTCACCATGCGATCCAACTGGGCGCTCAAGTCATTCGCGTCCATGATGTTCAGGAAAGCCTGCAAGCCATCCACGTCTGGCGTGGATTGCGCGATGCTGCGATCATGGCCGGATAAGGATCAGGAGGTCAGCCATTTTGCCGCTTCCTCGTCATTGGCAAAGAAAGAGGTGGATGCGATAGACATCAGCCGCTTCATTTGAAGTCTCAGCAGGGCGGATTCAGGTAAAAGCATTCCATAATGCTCGATTTGTGCAGCGTAGTTTTCAATGATCTGCAGCATGCTGTCCAACACGGTTTGCGACTGAATCGAACACTCTCTTAAATCAAGAAGGACCTTATTGGTCGGTGATGAACCGCCAGCCGAAATTGCGCGCTTGCGTAACGCTTCGATGTAACTTTTCATGACATCGTCGTCCCAGAATCCACGAAATATGATTCGAAGAGATCGTGAGCCTGGTCCCGGTACAAACTCAAACTGTTGATTCACCATGGAAAACCCGTCGCCAGTCATCCAAACCATGTAGCGGTTAACTCATCACGCTCCAAGGTGCCCAACAGCGACTCAGCCCGGATAGTCTGCCCGCACGAAATACAGTCCGTCAGGCGGGGCATTCAGGCCGAGTGCTTGCCGATCCTTCGCCTCCAGCGCATGCCGCATATCGTGCGCGCTCCATTTGTCCATGCCGACCAGCGCCAGACAGCCGACCATGGAGCGGACCTGATGATGCAGAAACGATCGGGCGGCGGCCTGGATCAGGATATGCTCGCCGTCCCGTTCGACATCCAGCCGATCGAGGGTCTTGACGGGGCTCTGCGATTGGCACTGGACGGACCGGAACGTCGTAAAGTCGTGATGGCCCACCAATATTTGTGCGGCCTCGTGCATGGCAATATGGTCGAGGTTCGGCCTTATCTGCCATGCCCGACCAGCCTCCAGCGTTAGTGGCGCACGGCGATTGACGATGCGATATTCATAAAAACGGCCAACACACGAAAAACGGGCATGGCAATCGTCGGGTACGATTTCGCAGCCAAGAATCGCCACTGGCTGCGGCCGTAATTTTGCATTCAGACCTTCCATCAGACGGAAAGGCGTGATGGCCTTTGCAATGTCCAGATGCGCCCGCATGGCGAGGCCGTGGACGCCCGCATCGGTACGTCCTGCGGCATGGAGAATGGTGCGCTCGCTTGTGATCGCGAAAACGGCCTCTTCTATGGCCTGCTGCACGCTGGGGCCGTGCGCCTGCCTTTGCCATCCCATGAATGGGCGGCCGTCAAATTCGACGGTGAGGGCGAAGCGGGTCAAATCATCACTCCGTCATCCCCTCGACCATCGTTCCTTCCGCCATCTCATACCCCCGCAGCAATTCGCCGACGCTCATCGCTGCCTTGCCCGCGCGCTGGATCAGGGTGGGGCGAATGGCGTCTTTGCCGCACGCAATGAGCAGACTGTCATCGAGTAATGTGCCGGGTAGGCCGCTGCCATGCTCGATATGGGCCGCGTGTATGCGGAAGCGCTCGCCATGATATTCGAAAAATGCTCCCGGGGCCGGATTGAACCCTCGAATCTGCCGCTCAATGGAATGAGCATCGCGGGTGAAATCGATGCGGGCTTCGGATTTGTCTATCTTGGCGGCATAGGTGACGCCTTCTTCGGGTTGCGGGACAGGAGGCTGGGCGTCCAGATCTTCGAGGACTTCGATCATCAACTCCGCGCCTGCATGGGCCAGTTCGGTAGTCAGCTCTCCCGCCGTTTTATCCTCGATCGGCGTGACATGCTTGGCTCGCATCGGCCCTGTGTCGAGACCTGCCTCCATGTCCATGATCGTCACGCCTGTCACATTGTCGCCCGCCAGTATCGCCCGTTGAATCGGCGCCGCACCCCGCCAGCGGGGGAGGAGTGAAGCATGAACATTGAGGCAACCGCGCTTTGGCGCCGCGAGAACAGCTTTGGGCAGGATCAGGCCATAGGCCGCCACCACCGCGACATCTGCGTTCAGCGCCGCGAAATCGGCCTGCACTTGCGCCTCTTTCAGTGATAGCGGCGTGCGTACCTCCAGTCCCATTGCCTCCGCTCGCTCATGGACCGGCGTGGGACGCAGCGCCTTGCCACGGCCAGCGGGACGGGGCGGCTGGCTGTAGACAGCCACTACGTCATGACCCGCTTCCACCAGTTTTTCGAGCGTCGGCACCGCGAAATCCGGCGTCCCCATGTAGATAATACGCATAAAGCCTCTGAAACGCTTGGCAGGATGGAACGCAAGCCTTTATCTGCTTTGCCATGGCATCACCAGAGATTGAGTCCCTCACCCAAGCATTGTCCAGGCTGCCCGGCCTTGGTCCGCGGTCGGCGCGCCGGGCCGTGCTGTATCTGCTCAAGAAACGGGAAGCGGCGATGGGTCCGCTGCTTCGCGCATTAGAGGCAGTCAATGAAGCGCTGGTGACCTGTTCGACGTGTGGCAATGTCGATACGATCAATCCCTGCTCCATCTGTTCCGATCCGCGCCGGGACGAACGGGCGCTATGCGTGGTGGAGGATGTGGCCGACCTGTGGGCGCTGGACCGCTCACGTCTGTTTCCGGGTCGTTTTCATGTGCTTGGCGGGCGGTTGTCGGCGCTTGAAGGGATACGGCCAGAGGATCTGAGCATTGACGCGCTGATCAATCGGGTTGCCGCTGGCGGTGTCGATGAGGTGGTGCTGGCGATGAATGCGACTCTGGAGGGTCAGACCACGGCCCATTATATCGCGGAGAGGATCGAGCAATATCCGGTTCGCCTGACTCAGCTTGCCCACGGCCTGCCCGTGGGAGGGGAACTGGACTATCTGGACGAAGGCACATTGGCGCAAGCCCTGCGTGCGCGTCGGCCCGTGGGATGATGAAATGCCTCAAATGCGCTTGATATTCGCGCTTTGATTCCATATTTTCACTTCATGGCCATTTTACCCATCATTGAAACGCCGGACCCACGGCTGCGCACGATTTCGACCCCGATTGAGGTGATCGACGACGATTTGCAGCAGCTGATCGATGATATGTTCGAAACCATGTATGACGCGCCCGGCATCGGCCTTGCCGCCATTCAGGTGGGCGTGGCCAAACGGGTGCTGGTCATCGATTTGCAGGAACCGACGGAAGAGGGCGGGGAGCCTGTTCGCAACCCCATGGTCTTTATCAATCCGCAAATATTGGAGGGTTCGGAGGAACATTCCCTCTATCAGGAAGGCTGCCTCTCCGTCCCAGATCAATATGCCGAGGTGGAGCGTCCCGCCGTCATTCGGGCAAGCTGGATGGATCGCAAGGGCGTGATCCATGAAAAGCAGCTTGATAACCTCTTGGCCACCTGCTTGCAGCATGAGATGGATCATCTGGAGGGAATTCTCTTCATTGACCATCTCTCTCGGTTGAAGCGCGACATGGTGCTGAAGAAATTGGCCAAGGCGCGCAAGGACAATGCCAAGGCGGCCTGATCGCCACCCCTGCGACATGGATGCTTGAGCCGTCGGCGATAAGCCGCTAGGTTCCCTTTTCGTTCCCATTCGAAAAGGTTGCCATGACTGACATACTTCCCCTGATATTCGTGGCCATAGCAGCCTTTGCGGGTCTGGCGGTGGGCTGGATTCTGGGTGGGCGAGGGATGGCGCAGGCGCGGACGGACCGCGACGCACTGTCCGAACGGTTCAATGCCGCGATCCGCGATCTGGCAGGAGCCCAGGCGCGGGCGGAGCAGGCCGCGGATTTACAGGCCCGGTTGGATATAGCGGCAGGCGAGCGTGAGGCGGCGCGGCGCGAACTGGCTGCGCTCCAATCGCAGAGCGAGGAGCGCGAACGCGCCTTTGGCGAACAGTTCAAGACTCAACAGGCGCAATTCAGCGAACTGGCACAGAAGATATTGACCGATGTGCAAGGGCAATTTCTCAAGCGCGCGGACGAGCGCTTCCATCAGGCCGGGGAAAAAAGCGAAGCGCAGTTGAAGGCACTGCTGCAACCTGTGGAATCCACGCTCAAACAATATCAGGAGGGATTGCAGCGGGTCGAGAAGGATCGCACGGAAAGCTACGCCGGATTGCGCGAGGCCGTGGATCAGGTACGCATCGGGCAAAGCCAGGTGAAGGATGAGGCGGCGCGATTGGTCAACGCCTTGCGGTCCAGTCCGAAGGCGCGCGGTCGCTGGGGCGAACAGTCACTGCATAACGTGCTGGAACAGGCGGGGCTGAGCCAACATATTGATTATCGTGCTGAAGTTTCTGTCGATAGCGATGATGGGCGGCTGCGGCCCGACGTGATCGTCAGCCTGCCGGGCGGGCGTGAACTGGTTATCGACGCCAAATGTTCGCTCAACGCCTATCTGGATGCATCGGAAGAAGTGGACGATGTGTTGCGCACGGGCCATATGAAAGCGCACGCCGCATCGATCCGCAACCACGCGCAGCAATTGGGCGCAAAGGATTATTGGGCGCGATTTGGCAAGGCGGCGGACTATGTCGTCATGTTCATTCCCGGTGAGCATTTCCTGTCGGCAGCGTTGGAACAGGATGAATCGCTATGGGAATGGGCGTTCGAACGGCGCGTCCTGTTGGCGACGCCAACGAATTTGGTTGCGATCTGCCGTACTGTCGCCAGCGTATGGCGGCAGGAAAAGCTGGCTGAGGAAGCGCAGGCAATCGGTCTGATGGGCAAGGAATTATATGAACGGCTTATAGTGGCGGCCGGGCATCTCAAGAAGCTGGGCAATGGCCTCAACAGTGCGGTCAATCACTATAATAGTTTTGTTTCCAGCTTCGAAGGGCGCGTGCTGGTGACGGGACGCAAGTTCCGCGACATGAACATCGAGACCGGGTCGCGGGAGATTGAGCAAGTGGAAGGCGTAGATGTGCTTGCACGCGAACCGCAGGTGGAGGCATTGCCTGGACCTGCGGAATAACCCCGCTAAGCCGCCGCTTTCGCCGCCACCTTTGATGCATCACGCAGAATTTGCGCCATCAGACGGAATTCCTTATCGCGCGGACTGTTCTTGCGCCACACCAGTGCGACATCGCGATAGGCGTTTTCGGATTTGAGCGGACGGGCGACGATATCGGTATTCAGCAGGATGCCGTTGCGGATCGCCATTTCAGGCAACATGGTGAGGCCAAGGCCATTATCCACCATCTGCACCAGCGTATGCAACGATGTGCCCATCATCGTCGCTTCGGCGCGCAGTTCCGGACGGTTGCAGGCGGCAAGCGCATGATCCTTCAGGCAGTGGCCATCTTCCAGCAGCAGCAGGCGGGTTTCGTCGATTGTTTCAGGCAGGATGAATGGCGGGGGATCGCGCGGATCATCCTTGGGAAAGGCGACATACAGCGGGTCCTGAAACAGCAATTCGCTGTCGACATCGCCGCAGGCGAAAGGAAGGGCCAGCAGGACGCAATCGACATAACCATGGCGCAGCGATTCCACTGCGGCATGGCTGGTCTCCTCCCGCAGATAGAGCTTCAATCCGGGCTTTTCGCGGCGCACCCTGGGCAGCAATTGCGGCAACAGGAATGGTGCGATGGTGGGAATGACGCTCATCCGCAATTCGCCCTCCAGCGGCTTTCCCGCTGCCTGCGCCATTTCCGCCAGTTCTTCGGCTTCGCGCAGAATTCGATGGGCTTTTTCAACGATTCGGTCGCCAAAAGCAGTGAATCGGACAACCCGCCGCGTGCGTTCGACCAGCGCGATGCCGATCAGGGACTCCAGTTCCTTGATCCCGGCGGACAGCGTTGATTGTGTGACGAAGCAAGCTTCGGCAGCCCTGCCGAAATGGCCATGCTCCTTCAGCGCAGCCAGATATTGGAGCTGTTTCAAAGTGGGCATGTAACTCGACATTAATCGTCCTTTTCGATCTAATGACGATAATATAATCGCTTTGTTCGATGATTCCAACATTGATGCAACAACGTCCCAACGGAAAAAATGCCTCGCATCTGGAAAAATTGGCGTGTTCGTCTTACGTTGCGACAACAGGAAATATGAAGGGCAGGACCATGCTGCGCAATCTGATCGACTATCTGGACTCGGTAAAGGCGCGTGATCCGGCGCCGCGATCCCGATGGGAAGTGATGCTGTATCCGGGTGTATGGGCGCTGGGCCTGCACCGCGTGGCCCATGCGTTGTTCAATGCGCGCCTCTATTTTCTCGCTCGTGCCGTCAACCATTTTTCCCGGTTTTTGACCGCAGTCGATATCCATCCCGGTGCGAAGATCGGGCGGCGCTTTTTCATCGATCATGGATTTACGGTGATCGGTGAGACAGCCGAAATCGGCGATGACGTTACTATATACCAGTGCGTTACGTTGGGCGGAACCGACCCGGCCAACGGCATCGCAGGGAAACGGCATCCAACCATCAGCGATGGTGCAATCATCGGATCGGGCGCGCAAGTGCTGGGGCCGATCACCGTTGGCCCACGCGCACGCGTGGGGGCCAATGCCGTCGTGACCCGGGATGTGCCGGAAAGTGCGGTCATGGTTGGCATTCCTGCACGGCAGACGTTGGTCGGCGCAGAAGAATATCAACGCCATTTCGTGCCCTATGGTACGCCCTGCGCCGATATGTTCGATCCGGCCACGCAAAAGCTGGAACTGATGCAGTGCGAGCTTGAACAAATGCGCAAGCGCATCGCCGAACTGATGGAAGAACATGGCAGGAGGACAAAGGGCGGTCGTCACGAAGATGATGTTCCAGAGCGTGACCGCGCCTGATGCATAATATCACGCCGTTTCCCATACAGTACGGCGGGACATATCAAACCGGGTTCGATCGGATGGAATTGATGCGGATCATGGACTTGTATGGGCGCATGGTCGCGGCCGGTCATTGGCGGGATTATGCGATAGACCTCCACCGCGAAGCCGCCATCTTTTCGGCATTCCGCCGCGCCACGGAACGTCCAGAATATCGCATCGAAAAGCGCCCGGAGCTGCGACACCGACAGGGTATGTGGGCGCTTGTCGGGGAAGCTGGCGCTGTATTGAAGCGAGGACAGGAACTGACGGCTATTCTCGCGCCGGTCGAACGCAGGCTTTTGAAGCTGGTTGAAAAATAGCCGCCATAAAACTGTCATACAAACGAAGTGATATCGTAACATTGCCGTCATAAAGGCCGTGCCAGCTACAGCAGAGGCAAAGGAAAAGGGACGGTATATGACACGAAACTTCGCAATGCGGTTGGCCGCCACATGTTCGGTGCTGACATTATCGATGACATCGGCTGTTGCGCATGCGCAAGCCTTGTCGGCAGAGGATGCCGCTGCCATGCGGGCAGAGATCGACGCATTGAAGGCGCAGTTGAGCGCCATGGAAGCGCGCTTGGGCAGCGTTGCGGACAAGACCGACGCGAACAGCACGGCCATCGCTGCGGTTCCTGCCGCAGCCCCCGCGCCCGAAACCACGATCAAGTGGAAGGGCGCGCCGGAACTCAGCACCAAGAGCGGCTGGTCCTTCAAGGTACGGGGACGCCTGCAATACGATTTTGGCTATCTTGATGCAGCTACTCCACTTGGCGTGCCTGATGGCGGCCTTGGTTTTTCCAGCGAGGTGCGTCGTGCCAGATTGGGTGTAGAGGGCAGCATTCCTGGCGGTTTCGGTTATAAATTTGAAGCCGATTTCGCTGGTGATGAAGTTGAGATTGCTGACGCATATCTGTTCTATACTGACAAGGGGCTGTCCGTCGCGGTTGGTCAACACAACGGTTTCCAGTCACTCGAAGAACTGACAAGCAGCCGCTTTTCGAGTTTTATGGAACGAGCGGCCTTTACCGATGCATTCAACTTTGAGCGCCGGGTTGGGCTGTCAGTCACAGTTAAGACAGGCGATGCGCTGTTGAGTGGCGGTGTGTTTACCGATTCGATTGGAGATCTGAGTTCGGACGTTAACAATAGTTATAGTTTTGACGGTCGTGCTGTCTGGATGCCGAAATTTGGCAAGACACAGGTGCATATGGGCGGATCAGTCCACTGGCGGGATTTCCAGGATAGCGCGACGACATCAAGATACAGGCAACGCCCCTTCATTCACAGCAGTGACATTCGTTTTATCGATACTAGTAGTTTTTCGGCTGACAGTGAGTTGAATTATGGGCTGGAGGCAGCCGTTATTCGTGGTCCGCTGCATTTTGCCAGTGAAGCGAACTGGTTGCGCGCCATGCGTCCCGGCATCGTTGATCCGACATTCTTTGGCGGTTATGCGGAGGTTGGCTATTTTCTGACCCAGGGTGACACACGCGGTTACAAAGGCGGCATATTTGATCGTGTAAAGCCAAAGAACGGCGTAGATATGGGAGGCATTGGCGCTGTTCAAATCAATCTGCGTTATGATTATCTGGACCTTGTTGACA
This sequence comes from Rhizorhapis sp. SPR117, assembly GCF_021742065.1. The sequence goes on along the minus strand of NZ_JAKKIE010000002.1, from coordinate 50,651 downwards.
CCGGGATCGTTGGCGGTACGCAAAATGGTTATGCCGCCTCGCTAATCTGGACACCTATCGATTATGTCCGCTTCATGATCAACTATGGTCATATGGAATATGACCATGCAAAAGTCACAGCCAACGGCAAGGACAGCTACAGCGCCGATGTGGTTGGCGCCAGGGCGCAAATCGATTTCTGAACGGCGGCAAGCTCGCGAGGGACGCCGCCCCGGTTTGCGCCGGGGCGGCGTTTTTGTTTGCGCTTAGCGATCCGTTCCCTTCGCCTTGCCCCATGCGCGTGCGGCGGTGTAGCCGAGATAGCCAGTGCCAAAGAGCGCATAGAGCGGTTCGGGTATGCCGTTCAAATACGCGTTCATTCCGCGTGCAATCGCATCGGCCATGTCGGGTCGCGTGGCAGCGATCAGACCCATGGGGATGGACCAGAGCAGCAAGGCATACATGACATATAGGAAGCTGGGCCGAGCGCGGCTGGTCCATGGGTCGCTCGATTGCGCTTCGGCCATGATGGCAGAGATTTGCGTCTTCACGGCCTCCATTTCCTGACTGCCTTCAAGTTTCAGCAGTTCCAGCTTTGCCCTGTCCCGAGCATCGGGATCGGGAATGATCTTGTCGAGGATTTTGGCGACGGGGCCAATCAGTCCTGCTAGCAATGACATGGATGCCTCCATTCTGGAAGTTTAGGAAGTTTAGGGGTGTGACAGGCATTATCCTATACGGTTCGCCAGCCAGCCATAGAGGAAGGCTTCGTTCGCGGGACGCTGTTCAGCGAGGGTGAGGTAACGCTCGCCCTGCAACGCCTCCATCGCTTTGAGCAGTACCCGTTCGCCCTTGACGCCACGCAGGCGGAGGAAGGCTATGAGCGCGGCGAGGGTTCTTGGGCCGATCCGGCGGTCGATGCCGATGTCGGCATAATCACGCTGTTCCCGGTTGAGTGCGTTGAGGGCGCGTTGCAGAAAGCCGGTGGCGACGGGTGGCCCCATGTTAATGCCGGTATCGAACAATTCCGCGCCAATGCGCGGGGCGATGTCGGCAATGGTCGCATAGCCCGGACCATCCCAATAGATGCGCTTGTAGATGCGAACGGCGTCGTTACGTGGAAAGCATCGCATGTCGCCGGCATAACCTTGCGCCCGCGCCACCGCTTGCGTCACGCCCCATCGCGTAGGGCCGCCCTTGTCTGCGGGGTGGTCGCTATAACCACCCTCCCGCGCGATCACGTCGTTGATGAGGGAATCGATGTTCATGTTTTCAGCCTCCTGAATATCGGGGGCTGGGTATTTATCCTATATGGTTAGTTGTAGGACAGGAGTTTTGTTGAAGGCCGGAAATGCGCGACTTTTTGGACGTCTAGCATACACGCAAAGCGCACAACAGCCGACGGATCGCGCTGGTTTCGACGATCGCGGCGTCGACCAACTCTTCGCAGGTCCGTGTGCGATGGAACCAAGCTCGGTATCGAGTCGTTCGCAATTCCAGGCACGCGACATCGCTTTGTAGGCGGTGCGTTCGTAAGCGCCTCAACCCTGCTGAAGGAGAATGAATGTTTAAATGCCTGCCTTTTGCCGCTGCCGTTGCATCATTGCTGGCGAGTTGTGATACGCAGCAACAGGAGAATGAGTTCGCGGAGCCCGAACCATCCAACGCGACAAACGAAGCATATGCCGGGACAGACGGGGGGAACGCTGCACTTCCGCCCATGATCGTCAAAAGCGCGAGCTACCGATGTGATGACGGAGGTGCACTCTATATAGATATCATGTCCGACGAAAATGTTGTCAGTGTCCGGGACATTCGCCGGGAGGTTCCCGCCCCGCTTGAGCGTGATACAGAGACAGAGGTATTCACCGGAAGCGAGCGGTCGCTCAGCGGTACGGGAGACGAAGTCAGTTATAGCGGCCCGGGCCGTCCTGACCAGACTTGCAGGATCGCCGTCGGCAGTTGATGCAGTGCGATCGCAATGGCTGCCTTTGGGAAATCCGGACGGACTATGGCATTTGCGTGCCGGCTGTCAGGCAAGCAAGCTTATCGGACAGCGCGACTCTGACGGCCACGGCGGCGGACAGCTCTCTCAACATGCGATCGGCCCGCAACCGTTCGACGACGATTTCGGCCGCTTCCACGTTAGTGAGCTTGGCCCGGCAAAGCCTTTCAGTCCCCAGTTCGGTGTCCGAGTAGAACAGGCCATCAATCACGCCCGCGACATACATTGAGCAATGGCCGGGGTTGGGATTGCGGCAAATCTCGTACAGCGCTTCGCCGGTAAAAAAGGCGGGCGTGGGTGAGGTTGCTGACGCTGACGTCAAGGGGGACATGAGGCAGAGAAAGACTGCGGCAAGGATCGCCTTGTTCCCGGTTGAGAAGAACGGCGATTGCACCGCTCCGTCATGACAATCGGCTATGATCCTGTCCGAGCCGTCTCGTCCGAGCCTGTGCACAGAGATCACGCTTCCCCCAAGGATAAGTTTACGCTTCCATTTCCGGAGCAATGCCGCGCATGGCACAGAGGGCGCTCCTGCCTGGGAGCGCCCTCTGTATGCTCCGCTTGCCGACTATTGGGCCGGTTGCTGAGCGGCGGCTGCTTTCGATTGGATCTTCTGCTGAAGGGCAGGATCTGACTGCGCGGCTTCAGCAATCGCATTAAATTTCTGGGGATCAAGTCCTTGCTGCTGAACAGCGGCCGCCATCTGCGCCTGCTTGTCTGGGGCGGCAATGGTGGCATCGGCCTGGATATCGTTCAATTTCACCATTGCCATCGCGAACTTCTGGATGTCCTGATCGCTGAAATCATCCTGCGCTGTCGATGCTTCGGGAGTCTGGGCAGGGGCAGAGGGCGTTGCTGTCTGCGCCATGGCAACCGGTGCGAACAATATCGCAGACGTGGCCATCAGTATGGTTCCATAGTTGGCTTTCATTTCCTGTAGTCTCCGTTCAAATCTGTGATGTATCAGAATTCTATTAGCTAGATTTACACCATTTTTGAATTGCAACCATGATTAAACGTTTGAAAAATACGTTGAAATGACAATATAAAGTTAATTAATAGGTGTAAATAACTACAGAGAAATATTATAAAGTAAATCATATCTATATTGAAATTGTTTTTTATATCTTATATTTGTTTTTCTTTGTTTTATAGGTGAGCGGCATGGAACGAAGTAGTATATGAGGAGCGCGTCAAGGTGAATAAAGGGGTGCTTTCCTCGATTCCCGCCTGTCCGGACTCGGCAACATCCTTGCCACTAACCGCATCTCAGACCTTGAGGAACTCCGATCCGGAATAACCATTCTTATGGCGGTAAACACAAAGGAGAGGATGTATGGCAAGCCAGATCATGAACTGCCTATGGTTCGACCATGGCGAGGCTCGCAAGGCTGCGGAGTTCTATGCGAGCGTCTTTCCCGATAGCCATGTCGGGCATGCGATGGCGGCGCCGGGCGATTTTCCTTCGGGCAAGGAGGGTGACGAGCTGACGGTCGAGTTCACCGTTTTCGGCAGGCCATTTCTCGGGCTGAACGGCGGTTCCGCGTTCAGGCCCAATGAGGCGGTGTCGTTCATGATCGAGACGCAGGATCAGGCCGAAACGGATCGCTATTGGGATGCGATCGTCGGCAATGGCGGCGCGGAAAGCGCCTGCGGCTGGTGCAAGGACCGCTGGGGCTTTTCCTGGCAGATCACGCCGCGACAGCTCAATGAGGGGATGGCCGACCCCGACAGAGCCGTCGCAAAGCGGGTGTTTGAAGCCATGATGACAATGGGAAAGATCGACGTTGCGAAGATCGAGGCGGCGCGGAGAGGCGAGAGCTGAAGGTCTTTATCAACGTCATGCCAGCGAAGGCTGGCATCTCCATCGGTCTGGTGTAAGCCTGCAGGAATGCAGGGCGGCTGGACCTATATTCTCACCAACAAGCCACAGGGTGTGCTTTATGTTGGGGTCACCAGTGATCTTGCTGCCCGCATGATGCAGCATCGGACGGGCGCTGGGTCGGCATTTTGCCGGAAATATGGAATAAAGCGCCTCGTTCTGGCGGAGCAGCATCCGACGATTGTCGAGGCCATTGCGCGTGAAAAGGCGCTGAAGGCATGGCAGCGCGCTTGGAAGATCAGGCTCATTGAGGAAAGCAATCCTGATTGGCGCGATCTTTTCGAGCATATCGCTTAGGCTTGAGAGATGCCAGCCTTCGCTGGGATGACGTTGATAGTGCCAGTCTTGAGAGATCCCAGCCTTCGCTGGGATGACGAAATTCGTGCCGACGAAATTGGTGATGACGAAGTTGGCAACGGGATTATTGGCGTTGCTGCCTCCCAAATGAAAAAGGCGGCCCCGAGGGACCGCCTTTTCCTGTTTGTCTGATGAGTCCGCCGATCAGCGCGAATAGAATTCGACGACCAGATTGGGTTCCATGCGGACAGGATAGGGTACTTCGTCCAGCGTCGGCACGCGGACATAGGTAACCTTGGTGTTGCCATCGGGCGCGACATATTCAGGGATGTCGCGCTCCGCCAAGCTTTGCGCTTCCATGATCAGCGCCATTTCCTGCGCTTTCTTGCCCAGCGTGATTTCATCGCCTGGCTTTACGAGGCGCGATGCGATGTTGCACTTGACGCCGTTCACATAGATATGGCCGTGGCTGACGATCTGACGGGCCGAAAAGATGGTCGGCGCGAACTTGGCGCGGTACACGACGGCGTCCAGGCGACGTTCGAGCAGGCCGATCAGGTTCTGGCCAGTATCGCCCTTCATGCGCGATGCTTCGAAATATGCTTTCTTGAACTGCTTTTCGGTCACGTCGCCATAATAGCCCTTCAGCTTTTGCTTGGCGCGCAGCTGAATGCCGAAATCGGATACCTTGCCCTTGCGGCGCTGTCCGTGCTGGCCGGGGCCATATTCACGCTTGTTGACCGGGGATTTGGGACGGCCCCAGATGTTTTCACCCATCCGGCGGTCGAGTTTATACTTGGCGCTCTGGCGCTTTGACATATGCTGTCTCCAACTTGCTGTTTCCATGCCCGGAACCGCACCATTGGAGAAAAACTCCAATGCGGCCACCGCTTCACCGGGGTGCGGGGCCAATTGCGAAGGGGTGCCTATGGCGGGGGCAGGTGGCAGAGTCAAGCCATTTGCGCTCGACAGCGGCGCCGAAAATGGTAAGGCGGCGCCATGTCCGACGATGTCTTCATTGCCCCCGAACAGTGCCAGACCATGGCCGAAGTCCGCGTCGGAGTGGATGCGGTGGACCGGGAATTGATCATGCTGCTCGCCCGCCGCTTTGCCTATATGCGCGCCGCCGCGCGGATCAAGCCGGACAGGGCGATGGTGCGTGATGAACTGCGCAAGGCGGAAGTGATCGCCAACGCGCGGGCAGAGGCGGTGCGGTTGGGCGTTCCCGACGCGCTTGTCGGAGAATTGTGGGAACAGTTGGTGGAAGCGTCGATCGATTATGAGATGGATGCGTTCGACCGGCGCTAACGCTCATGCGGATTGGCAAGCGCCGATAGTACGCCGCGCAATGTCCGCACTTCATTGCTGTTCCAGGCAGGTTTTGTCAGCAAGGTTCGCAGCGTGCGTTTGGTAACAGGGGTGCGGTCGGGCGGGTAATAATAGCCTGCCTTGTCCAGCATGGTTTCCAGCGTCCCGATAAATCCGTCTAATTCTTCCTGCGGCGCGGGCGGGTCAAATTCGGTTACCGTCGGACTGGCCAAGGCTTGATGCTTCGACCATTCATAGCTGCACAGGATGACTGCCTGCGCGAGATTAAGCGATCCGAATTCGGGGTTGATCGGGACAGTCAGGATCTTACGTGCGACCGCGACATCATCGGATTCAAGTCCCGAGCGTTCGGGGCCGAAGACGATGGCGCTGCGTCCTGATTGCGTATGGATTTCGCGAGCGGCTTCCTCTGGCGTCACGACCGGCTTGGTCACGCCGCGCTTGCGGACCGTGGTGGCGTAGATATGCGGGCAATCTGCGACAGCGTCGGCAAGGCTGGCAAAGACCTGCGCCTGTTCCAGCACGATGTCGGCGCCCGCCGCGGCCGGGCCTGCATCGGGATTGGGCCAGCCATCACGGGGGGTGACAAGCCGCATTTCGGTAAGGCCGAAATTCAGCATGGCGCGCGCGGCCTTGCCAATATTTTCGCCCAGTTGCGGGCGCACGAGAACGATGATGGGGGGTGGGGAAATTATATCCCGTTTACCCTGAGTAGCCGTTGAGCTTGTCGAAGCGGCGCACGAACGGAGGATAAGGCGCGCTCCACTACTCACCTCCAACCTCTTTCACCGATCCGGCGAAATCTTCAAAGTCCTTGGCCTCGCGGAAATCCTTGTAGACGCTGGCGAAGCGGATGTAGGCGACGCTATCCAGGCCCTTGAGGCCCTTCATCACCATTTCCCCGATACGTTGCGCGGGGACTTCACTTTCGCCGCCGGTTTCAAGTTGGCGCTGAATGCCGGATACGAGCTTTTCAATGCGGACCGGATCAATGGCGCGTTTGCGGCAGGCGATTTCAAGTGAACGGGCCAGCTTTTCACGGTCGAACGGTTCACGGCGTCCTTCGCTTTTCGTCACCCAGAATTCACGCAACTGGATGCGTTCGAAGGTGGTGAAGCGGGCGGCGCACCCTTCGCATTGCCGCCGCCTGCGGATTGCCGCGCCGTCTTCGGTCGGACGGCTGTCCTTTACCTGACTATCCTCATGGCCGCAAAAGGGGCAGCGCAAGGATCAACCCTCCGGGTAGATGGGGAAGCGTTCGCACAGGGCGCGGACGCGGGTTTTGACGTCTGCTTCCACTTTGGGATCGCCCGTATCGCCCTTGTCACGCAACCCGTCGAGCACATCAGCGATCATGTCGCCGATCTGCTGAAACTCGGCAACGCCAAAGCCGCGCGTGGTGCCAGCGGGTGAACCGACGCGGATGCCGCTGGTTTTAGTCGGCGGCAGAGGGTCGCCGGGTACGCCATTCTTGTTGCAGGTGATCGACGAACGTTCCAGCGCCTCGTCCGCGTCCTTGCCGGTGATACCGAGCGGGCGCAGGTCGACGAGGGCGAGGTGGGTGTCCGTGCCGCCGGAAACGATGTCGGAGCCGCGATCCTTGAGCCGGGCCGCGAGCGCCTGCGCATTGGCGATGACGGCCCGTGCATAGGTTTTGAATTCAGGTTGCAGCGCTTCGCCGAATGCGACGGCCTTGGCGGCGATGACGTGCATCAGCGGGCCGCCCTGAAGGCCGGGGAACACCGCCGAGTTGATCTTTTTAGCAATGGCTTCGTCATCGGTCAGCACCATGCCACCGCGCGGACCGCGCAGGGTCTTGTGGGTGGTGGTGGTGACGACATGGGCATGGCCGAAAGGCGTCGGGTGGCAACCGCCAGCGACAAGACCCGCAAAATGCGCCATGTCGACCATGAACAGTGCCCCTACTTCATCGGCAATTGCCCGGAAACGAGCAAAGTCGATATGGCGGGGATAGGCCGAACCGCCTGCGATGATGAGCGTCGGACGGCATTCCTTCGCCAGCTTTTCAACCACGTCATAGTCGATGACATGCGAATCGACATCGACGCCATATTGCACGGCGTTGAACCATTTGCCCGACATTGCGGGCTTTGCGCCGTGCGTCAGGTGACCACCGGCATCAAGAGACAGGCCCATGATGGTGTCGCCGGGCTTGGTAAGCGCCAGCATCACGGCGCCATTGGCCTGCGCGCCCGAATGCGGCTGCACATTGGCGAAGTTGCAGTTGAAAAGCTGTTTGGCCCGGTCGATGGCGAGCTGTTCGACCTCGTCCGAGGGGGCGCAACCCTGATAATAGCGCTTGCCGGGATAGCCTTCGGCATATTTGTTGGTGAGGACGGAGCCTTGTGCCTCCAGCACCGCCTTTGACACGATATTTTCAGACGCAATCAGTTCGATCTGATGCTTTTCACGCTCCAGTTCCTGGCTGATCGCGGCCGCCACGGCCGGGTCGCTCTGCGCAATTGTGCGGGAAAAGAAGCCATCCGGGCGGATGTCGTTGGCGGGGGTGGCGAGTGTGGCGGTGCTCATCAAATAGGTCCTTTCCGGATCAGAGCGCTGGATGAGAAAGCTTGTCGACACGGCGTTGATGGCGGTCGCCGCCAAAGCCGGTCGTAAAAAAAGCAGCAAGGCACGCCTTGGCCATTTCGATGCCGACAAGGCGCGCACCCATGGCGATGACATTGGCGTCATTATGTTCGCGCGCCAGCGTGGCCGAATATGGTTCCGATACAAGGGCGCAGCGGCAGGCCGGGTTGCGGTTGACCGCGATGGAAATGCCAATGCCGGAACCGCACAATGCGACCCCCCGGTCCGCTTGCCCGTCTGCTATGGCCTTGGCGAGTTTATAGCCGTAATCGGGATAATCGACGCTAGCGATGCCATCGGGACCAAGATCGGTCACGTCATGGCCTTGTTCTGTCATCCACTGGACAAGCGCAGTTTTCATGTCGATGGCGGCATGGTCGGAGGCGATGGCGATACGCATGGCTTGGCGGATCCTGTTCTTGCCTGGAGAGTCGGTCTCGCGCGGCTCATAATATCAGTGGCGGAGAAAGACCACCACCCATTGCGGCGCGACGTCATATTTGCGCAATATATATTGCTTCGACCGGCCAAGCACGCCTATCCGCGGATGTGACGGAGGATTTGAGTGAGCGACCTTGTACTATCGATCATCATGCTGGCGGGCCTGATGCTGTTCGCCGGCGGCGGCTGGATGCTGATCAAGCGCCGGGATGCCAAGCGGGGCCTGTTGATGCTGATTGCCGCGCTGGTCATGTTCGCCAATGTCGTGATCTGGCTGGTGCCGATAAAGGGCGGGTGAGCGGAGAGATTGGAGCGGACCTTCGCTAATCATAATCCGTCATCCCAGCGCAGGCTGGGATCCGTCTCTTGATCCACAAGAGTTGCCTTTCAAAAGGATATAGACATGGATCCCAGCCTGCGCTGGGATGACGGGTGAAGAAACGCCCAATCTACTTGATCGGTGAATCCGGGGCCAGTCGCATGTCCAGATAATTGTCCACCGACTTCATGAGTTGTTCGAGCTCATGTTCAAAGAAATGGTTGGCGCGCGGGATTTCGTCGTGGTGGATGGTGATGTGCTTTTGCGTGCGCAGCTTGTCGACCAGCTTTTGCACTGCGCCGGGCGATACGACTTCGTCCGCTGCACCCTGGACGATGATGCCGGAGGAGGGGCAGGGCGCAAGGAAGGTGAAATCATACATGTTTGCAGGCGGTGCGACGGAGATGAAACCGCGAATTTCCGGGCGACGCATCAATAATTGCATGCCGATCCAGGCACCAAAGCTGAAGCCCGCGATCCATGTAGTTTGTGCTTCGGGGTGAAAACTCTGCACCCAGTCGAGCGCGGAGGCAGCGTCCGACAATTCGCCCACGCCATTGTCAAAGGTGCCCTGGCTGCGCCCGACGCCGCGGAAGTTGAAACGCAATGTGGCAAAGCCCCGGCGCTGGAATGTCTTGTATAGCGCCTGGGTGATGCGGTCGTTCATCGTGCCGCCGCCCTGGGGATGGGGGTGCAGAATCATGGCGACTGGTGCACGGGGACGGGGTGCGGGGCTGAAACGACCTTCGAGACGGCCTTCAGGACCTGGAAAAATGACTGCTGGCATGGGACCTTACTGGCAAATAGCTGTGTCGCGCTCCGTCCTCGGGCAAAAAGCTTTCGGGGGTGCGCGGCGGGATTGAGTGTCTATATAGAAAGCGGAACGGTTTTCGCAATAAAATGAGTCATTTCCTTTTGGCCGAGCGCCTTTACCTTGATCATGCCGCTACCACGCCTGCTCTGGCAGAGGCGCGGGAAGCGATGCTGCGCGCGTTGTGGCCCAACCCGTCGTCGCCCCACGCCGATGGCCGTGCGGCCCGTGCGGCGCTGGAGGAGGCGCGGAGTCGCATCGCTGCCGCGTTGGGTTGGAAAGACCATGTGATATTCACGTCGGGAGCAAGCGAGGCTATTGCCATCGGGCTCGGCCGGACGAAAGCGGCGCGAATCACGACATCGCCGGTGGAACATGATGCGGTGTTGCGGGCAACGAAGGAAGCCGAACGGCTAGAGGTTGGCGCAGACGGGATTGTACGCCTGCCGATCCGTGGTTGCGCCGAAGGGACTTTGTTTGCGATTCAGCACGTGAATAATGAAACCGGCGTCATTCAGCCTTTGGAAGAGCTTGGCGCGGCCATTCATGTGCAGGGCGGCGTCCTGTTTGCCGATTGCGCCCAGTCCGCAGGCAAGCTGCCCCTGCCGGATGCCGACATGATTGCGATCAGCGCGCATAAATTCGGTGGGCCGCCGGGGATAGGGGCGTTGCTGATCCGTGACCTGACATTGATCCATCCATCGGGCGGGCAGGAGCAGGGGTATCGCGCGGGGACGGAAAATTTGCCCGGCATCATGGCCATGGCTGCGGCGCTCGATTGCAAGCCGGATTGGCTGGATCAGGCGGGTAGCTTACGCGCCTTTCTGGATAGGGAAATCGAAGCGGCTGGCGGCGAGGTGGTGGCAAAGGACAGTTTGCGTTCGCCCGCCATCGCCAGCTACCGTATGCCCGGCGTAGCGGCTTCCGCCCAGCTTATTCAATTCGATATGGCGGGCATCTCCGTTTCGGCGGGCAGCGCCTGTTCGTCGGGCACGATCAAGGCGAGCCATGTGCTGACTGCCATGGGATGGGACGCAAAGGCGGCGGGCGAGGTGGTACGCGTGAGTTTTGGTCCCACGACCAGCCAGGCCGATGTGGAGCGCTTCCTGAGCGTCTGGACCGCTATTTTTGAAAGGGCCCGGCGCTGATGGGTCGATCGATCTACCTTGATTATCAGGCGACGACACCTTTGGCGCCCGAAGTGTTCGAGGCCATGACCCCCTGGTTGCGTGACCAGTTCGCCAATCCGCACAGCGCTCACCGGCCCGGCCGAATGGCGGCAGCGGCGGTGGAGGTGGCACGCGGACAAGTGCTGGAACTGCTGGGAGGCAGGGGGCGCTTGGTCTTTACCTCTGGCGCGACCGAAGCGATCAATATGGGGCTGGTGGGTGGAGCGCGGATGATGCGCGCGCGCGATGCCGGACGCACGAAAATCGTCACCATCGACACCGAACATGCCGCCGTACGCGATACCGTTCTGGCGCTGGAGAGCGAGGGTTTTGAGCCTGTATTACTGCCGGTGGGGCCGGATGGGCTGGTCGATGCGGATGCGGCGCGGGCAGCGATCGACAGCCGAACAGCTTTGGTCGCCGCCATGCTGGTCAATAATGAAATCGGCGTCATTCAACCTGTCGGCACAATTTACGAGATGGCCGAAGCGGCTGGTGCGCTGTTCCTATGTGATGCGGTTCAAGGTTATGGCCGTGTGCCGTTGCCGCCGATTGCCGACATGGTCACGCTGAGCGGCCACAAGATTTATGGGCCAAAGGGCGTGGGAGCCTTGTGGTTGCGCGAAGGGTTGGAACTGCCGCCCCTCATCCATGGCGGCGGACAGGAACAGGGAATGCGATCGGGCACGCTGTCGCCGGCCCTGTGCGTCGGCTTTGGTATTGCAGGCGCAATGATGCGGGAGCGGTTTGAGGCGGATGCCGTGCATGTCGGAGCGCTTTGGGATCGCGCTATGGCGTTGTTTTCCGGCTGGACGATCAACGGTTCGACGGCGAATCGCTATCATGGCAATCTGAATATCCGGCGCGAAGGGTTGGATGCGGCGCGATTGATGTCGGAATGCCGCGATATCGCCTTTTCCCTGGGCAGCGCGTGCGCCAGCGGGTCGGGTCGGTCCAGCCATGTGTTGCGCGCACTCGGCCTGTCGGAGAAAGCAGCGCGTTCCTCTATCCGGCTGGGATTTGGGCGCTATACGACTATGGATGAATTGGAAGAGGCAGCGGCGCTGATGATTGCGGCGGCCGCACGGCAGTAGGGATTGGCATGTGACCAGAGTGACGTTCATCAGCGCAAATGGTGAAAGCCAGGCGTTCGTCGATGCGCAGCCGGGACAATGCCTGCTCGATGTGGCGCAGGCCAATGGTCAGCCGCTGGAGGGGACGTGCGAAGGACAGATGGCCTGTTCCACCTGCCATGTCATCGTCGATGCGGCGGATTTTGCCAAATTACCGCCCGCCAGCGAAAGTGAAGAGGATATGCTGGACCTTGCCGCCGGGGCAACGCGCACCAGTCGTCTGTCCTGTCAGATCATGCTGGATGAAACGCTGGATAGCCTGACGGTGCGTATTCCGGCGGAAAGCCATAATATGCAAGGGATTTGAAGCGGGTCAGCCCCGTCCGATCTTCTGTTTCGCCATCGCGTCGGCGACATCGGATGCGGGAATGCCGGTGCGTTCGCTTTCCTGCCAGATGCCGGTCAGCTTGGCGGGGATGCTTTCAATGCGGCTATTGACCTCTGCCCGGTCGCCCTGACCCAGATATTCAAGGGCGACGTTGATGATGCCGCCTGCATTGATGACATAATCGGGGGCATAGAGGATGCTGCGCGCCAGCACGCGGTTGCCGTCCGCACGAGTGGCCAGTTGATTGTTCGCGCCGCCCGCGACGATGCCAGCTTTCAGCCTGTCGATGCTGTCTTCGTTCAGGATCGCGCCCAGCGCATTGGGACTGAACACATCAGCCTCCACCGTCATGATTTCGTCGGCTGGCACGGCGGTCGCGTTCAATTCGCTGGCCAGAGCCTTGGCCCGATCAGCATTGACGTCAGCGATCGTCAGGCGGGCGCCTTCACTGGCCAGATGCCTTGCCAGCCCGCCGCCAACGCTGCCCAAACCCTGAATAGCAATGCGGACGTCCTTTGTACTGTCTGCGCCAAGACGATGTTTGACCGCCGCCTTGACGCCCAGGAACACGCCATAGGCCGTTGATGGTCCCGGATCGCCGCCTGCACCGCCTTCACCTGCTGGAAGGCCAGACACATATTTCGTGCTGTGCGACAGGGCGATCATGTCGTCCTCGCTCATGCCGACATCTTGCGCCGTGACATAGCGGCCATGGAGCGACTCGACCGCCCGGGCAAATGCAGCCAGCAGTTCGGGGGTCTTGGCGCGGTTTTCCCCAGCCAGGATTACGCCCTTGCCGCCGCCCATGGGCAGGTCGGCCATGGCGTTCTTGTAACTCATGCCCCGTGACAGGCGCAGTGCGTCGGTGATTGCCGCGCTCTTGTCCGAATAATGCCAGAAACGCACGCCGCCCGCAGCCGGACCGAGTGCTGTCGAATGGATCGCAATGACCGCAGTCAGGCCCGCCGCGGGGTCACGGAACAGGTGTACCCCTTCGTGATCGTCGAAATCGGGATAATCCCAAACTGTTGGCATGATGGCATGTCTCTCGTAATATAATTACAAGGCGCAGTAATAATCTTCTGCCGTGAAAATTGCCAGCCTGAATCTGCGGCGAAGAGAAAATGGGGCGACCGAGGGGTCTTGAACCCCCGACCTCTGGTACCACAAACCAGCGCTCTAACCAACTGAGCTACGATCGCCATGGCATGCAAAAGCACGCGGAGCAGGCACATAATGTCCGTAGCCCTCCAGCGTCAAGCGCTGTATGCGTATCGCGGAAAAAAGAGATGCAGCAAAAAGGCGCCGATTGCCGACGCCTTTTTGTTTCGCGAAGAAAATTCTTGATTCGCTCTGCAGCAAACAGTCGAACTGAAATCCACGATGGCCGCGAAGCCATGGAAAAAGGCGCCCCCCGGATGGAGGCGCCGATATGATCAGTTAACCGAGTCTTTCAGGCCCTTGCCGGCCTTGAACTTGGGCTGTGACGACGCCTTGATCGTCATCGGTTCGCCAGTGCGCGGATTGCGGCCTGTCGAAGCCTTGCGCTTTGTGACCGAAAACGTCCCGAAGCCGACCAAGCGGACTTCGTCGCCTTTTTTCAGAGAACCGGTAATGGCTTCAAATACACCTTCTACTGCTTTGCTTGCATCGCTTTTGGTCAGACCGCTGCTGTCAGCAACTGCACCGATGAGATCTTGCTTGTTCATGCCTTGGGAACCCCCTTGTTTTCAATGTTGATAGGAATCGCGGCGTTAGGGCGCACATAAAGGCGAATCAATTGGCGTCTGTCAAAGGGAAAGCGACGAAAAAACAGCCAAAAAGCGCGATCTAATGCTTAACGAAACGAAAATTGTATAAATTGGCCATTAATGCCGCACTGCAGCATCGGATTCGCCATGAACAGAGGCCCCCGGCTGGGCCGCCAGATCGTCCGCTTCAGTCCAGTCGATAGGGCTTAATGGGGTGGTCAGCGCCCGGGCAAGCACCTCATCGACATGGGAGACGGGGATGATTTCCAGCCCTTCTTTCACATTGGAGGGAATCTCGGCGAGATCCTTTTCATTTTCCTGCGGGATCAGCACGGTCTTGATGCCGCCGCGAAGTGCCGCGAGCAGCTTTTCCTTCAGGCCGCCAATAGGCAGCACCCGTCCGCGCAGCGTCACTTCGCCGGTCATCGCCACATCCTTGCGCACCGGAATGCCAGTCAGCGTGGAAACGATCGACGTCACCATGCCGACACCCGCCGATGGACCATCCTTTGGCACGGCGCCTTCGGGCAGATGGATGTGGATGTCCTTGCGATTATAAATGCTCGGTTTGATACCATAGCCGGGCGAGCGCGCCTTCACATAGGAGAAAGCGGCCTGAATCGACTCGGTCATGACATCACCCAGTTTGCCGGTGGTCCTGATCTGACCCTTGCCCGGTACAGTGACCGACTCGATGGTCAGCAATTCGCCGCCGACTTCGGTCCAGGCAAGGCCGGTTACGGCGCCGATCTGATTTTCTTCTTCGCCCACTCCATGCCGGAATTTGCGCACGCCCGCATAGGAGGCGAGGTTTTCCGGCGTGATGGTCGCCGTCTTGATTTCGCCTTCCAAAATCTTGCGCAGGGCCTTGCGTGCCAGACGCGCCAGTTCGCGTTCCAGCGTGCGGACGCCGGCTTCGCGCGTATAATAGCGGATAAGGTCGCGTACGGCGTCTTCGGTGACCGCGAATTCCTTGTCCTTCAGGCCGTGCATTTCGATCTGCTTGGGCAGCAGGTGACGTTCGGCGATCTGGACCTTTTCATCCTCGGTATAGCCTTCGAGGCGGATGATCTCCATGCGATCGAGCAGCGCCTGCGGCAGATTGAGCGAATTGGCCGTCGTCACGAACATGACGTCAGACAGATCTATGTCGATTTCCAGATAATGGTCCTGGAACTTGTTATTCTGTTCAGGGTCCAGCACTTCAAGAAGCGCGGACGCGGGATCGCCCCGGAAATCCTGGCCCAGCTTGTCGATTTCATCGAGCAGGAACAGCGGGTTGGACGTCCCGGCCTTTTTCAGATTGGTGACGATCTTGCCGGGCAGCGACCCGATATAGGTACGCCGGTGTCCCCTGATTTCCGCTTCGTCGCGCACACCGCCAAGCGATTGACGCACGAATTCGCGTCCGGTTGCGCGCGCAATCGAACGGCCTAGCGAGGTCTTGCCAACGCCGGGAGGGCCGACAAGGCACAGGATCGGCCCCTTCAGCTTGTTGGTGCGCGCTTGCACCGCCAGATATTCGATGATCCGGTCTTTGACCTTTTCCAGCGCGAAATGATCTGCGTCGAGCACTTCCTGCGCGACCTTCAGATCTTTCTTGAGCTTTGACTTGCGGCCCCAGGGGAGGCCAAGCAGCACGTCGAGATAGTTACGCACGACAGTTGCTTCGGCCGACATGGGCTGCATGGATTTCAGCTTTTTCAGCTCCGCTGTCGCCTTGGCGCGGGCTTCCTTGCTGAGTTTCAGCTTGGCGATTTTCGTGGTCAGTTCGGCAAGTTCATCGCCGCCTTCCTCGCCCTCGTTCCCTAGTTCGCGCTGAATAGCCTTGAGCTGTTCATTGAGGTAATATTCGCGCTGGGTCTTTTCCATCTGGCGCTTCACGCGGCCGCGAATCTTGCGCTCAACCTGCAATACACCCAGTTCGCCCTCCATGAAGGCGAAGATCATTTCGAGCCGCTTGACCGGATCGGCCTCCATCAGCAGCGACTGCTTGTCGGCAACTTTCACATTGATGTTGGCGGCAACCGCATCGGCCAGGCGGGCGGGATCGTCGATTTCGCTCAACTGCACCGGCGTTTCGGCGGGCAGCTTCTTGTTGAGCTTTGCATAATTTTCAAACTGTTCGATGACCGAGCGCATCAGCGCGGTGGCTTCCGGACCTTCTGCGGTCTTTTCTTCCATCAGGGTCACGTCGGCAACGACATAGCCCTCTTCCACCGTCAGTTTTTCAAGGCTCGCACGCTGCTTGCCCTCGACCAGCACGCGCACGGTGCCATCGGGCAGCTTCAACAGTTGCAGCACCGTGGCGACAACGCCCAGATCATAGAGTGCATCCCGATCGGGATCGTCCTCAGCCGGATCAAGTTGCGCAACCAGGAAAATATCCTTGTCGGCTTCCATCGCCTTTTCCAGCGCGACGACGCTCTTGTCGCGACCGACAAAGAGGGGAACGATCATCTGCGGGAAAACAACAATGTCGCGTAGCGGCAACAAGGGGTAGGATTGGGTCATAGATACTCCGGAAAGGATGCAGCATGCATCCGTATTTTGTTCAATATGGGATAGACCTTGAACATATCAATAATAGCTGGTCGCTTGCTGGCGAAGCAATCATCGCACCCCGGTGGGCCATGGCGTTCAAAAGGGTAGCTTGAAACCAGGCGGCAGGGGGATGCCCGACGTCATTTTGCTCATTTCCTGCTGGCTGACCTGATCCGCCTTTGTCCGCGCATCGTTGAAGGCGGCTGCGACCAGATCTTCAAGCATCTGCTTTTCGGAAGGTTGCATCAAGCTGTCGTCAATGGCTACGCCGGTGATGCTGCCCTTGGCCGTCGCACGCACGCGGACGAGGCCGCCGCCCGACACGCCCTCAACCTCCATCTTGTCCAGATTGGCCTGCGCCTTTTCAAGTTCGGCCTGGACATTTTTCGCCATACCCAGAATTTCGTCGAGATCCTTCATGCTGTCGCACTCCATTCGTCTTTTTCATCGATCGGCAGCAATTCCGCGTCCGGGAAGGCCGCCATGGCCGCTTTCACGACCGGGGTATCCAGAATTTCCTGCCGCGTCTGGACTTCTGCCGCCTGTTCCTGTTCCAGCAGGCTGGGTTCAGCAGGGCCATCACCCGTCACGACCCGCCAGTTCATGCCGGTCAAACTCTTGAGCACGTTCGCCGTATCCCGGTTGAATTCGGCAGACAAGGGCTGCACGGGGCGGATCACCAATTCGGGCGGAGCATAGCGCACAAGGCCGATATAATCATGCATCTGTTGCGCCAGATGCGGCTTGCCCCTGTCCCATAGCATGTCGATCAGGGCGCGGAAGCTTTCCGGTGCGCTGCTTTGCGGCGCGCTGCTTTCCGACGCATTGCTTTGCGGCGATGGCGTTGCCTGCGCCAGTGGCAGCGAGGGTTCGGCAAAGGGGGCTGCGCTTTCCGAAGGCTTTCCTGCAGACTGGATGGGCAGGTTGCCTCCTTCCTTCAGCAAGCGTGCCAGTTCGCCGGGGTCGGGAAGGCTGGCGGCGTGAACGGTACGCAGCAGCGCCATTTCGCAAGCTTCTATAGGCATGGCGGCGTTGGCCACTTCGTCATGACCCTTGAGCAGAAGCTGCCAAAGCCGATGCAGCGAAGCAAAACCCATCTGACTGGCCCAATCGGCCAGTATGGTGCGTTCTTCGGCCGATTTCATTGGATCATCGCCCCCGCGCCCAACCTTGGCCACGGTAACGGCGTGACATACTTCCAACAGCCCCCGCATCAGCGCCAGCGGTTCGACGCCCAGCATATGCTGTTCATGGACGGAGGCGAGCAATTGGGAGGCATTGCCTTCCAATATTTGTCCGAACAGCCGCCGTACCGCGCCCCTGTCGGACAAGCCGAGCATGTCGCGCACCTGCGCCGCCGTCACGCTGGAATCGCCCTCCATATCTGCATGGGCGATGGCCTGATCGAGGATCGAAAGGCCGTCGCGCACCGATCCTTCGGCGGCCAGCGCGATCAACGTCAGCGCTTCTTCTTCTGCCGTGATGCCTTCCTGACCAGCGACATCTGCAAAATGCGCGGCCAGCTTTTCAGCCGGGATGCGCCGCAGATCGAATCGCTGGCAGCGGGAAAGCACCGTTACCGGCACCTTGTTCACTTCGGTGGTGGCGAACAGGAATTTGATATGCGGGGGTGGTTCTTCCAGCGTTTTCAACAATGCATTGAAAGCATTCTTGGTCAGCATGTGAACTTCGTCGATGATGTAGACCTTGTAGCGCGCCGACACCGCCGAATAGCGCACCGCCTCAATGATTTCGCGGACGTCATCGACGCCGGTGTTGGAGGCGGCATCCATTTCGATTACGTCGATATGCCGGCCCTCGGCAATCGCCTTGCACGGTTCGCATACGCCGCAAGGGTCGATCGTCGGCCCGCCGGTTCCATCCGGTCCCACGCAATTCAGCGCCTTCGCGATCAGGCGAGCGGTCGATGTCTTGCCGACACCGCGCACGCCCGTCATCAGAAAAGCATGGGCCAGACGGTCGCGTTTGATCGCATTGCCCAGCGTCTGCACCATCGCATCCTGCCCGATCAGCTGCGAAAAGTTCTGCGGCCGGTATTTGCGCGCGAGCACGCGATAGGGCTGAGGGGAATCGGTCATGGTGCGGTTGTATCTATTCGATGGCAGCTTGTCGAAGGGTTGCGGCACCTTTCCTGCCCTCTCCTTTTGGAGAGGGGATCTCACCTGCCAGTCGGGCGGAACCCCACACCAAGTGCGGCTAGGCAGCGAGCTGCCAAGCCTTCCTATCCTCTCCCACTGGAGCGGGCTAAGTGGGGTACCTGTGGGGGAGGTAGGAGCCGGAACGACCCGCGGCGAATTCGTTGTGGCTGCTTCCGTCAGGACCTGACCAGGTTGGCGAGTACCGCGTCCGCCCGACTCCCGCGGGCCATATGGGGGATTTGGGATCAAGGTGCAAGAGAGGCGTTTTCTGTACGTCGATCCGGATTGCGGTAAAGTCCACTGGCTTTGCGGCGAACGCATCGCTAAAGAGCATGCCGAACATGCACGTTTTTGCCAATCCTACCCGGTTTTTGTCGATTGCCCGGCCATTGACCCCCTGGTTTTTCTGGGGCGGCTTGCTGTTGCTCCTGATCGGCATGGGAGCAGGCCTTTTCTATACGCCAGCCGACTATTTACAGGGCGAGAGCGTGAGAATTCTTTATATTCACGTCCCCGCCGCATGGCTGGGCATGGGCGGTTGGGCAGGCCTTGCCATTGCCAGCCTGATGCAGATCGTCTGGCGGCATCCACTGGCGGGAATCGCCGCGCGGGCCATTGCGGTGCCGGGCGCGGTATTTACTGCCATCTGCCTTGTCACCGGATCGATATGGGGGCGTCCAACCTGGGGCACATGGTGGGAATGGGACGGGCGGATGACCAGCATGCTGGTGTTGCTGTTTCTTTATCTGGGCTATATCGCGCTTGCCAATGCGAGCAGCGCCAACGACGCGGGCGGGCGCGGCGGCGTCAGCCGGGTGACCGCTGTTTTCGGCCTGGTCGGGGCGATCAACCTGCCGATCATCAACCGCTCGGTGGTGTGGTGGAACAGCCTGCATCAAGGACCCAGTATTACCTTGAAGGGCTCGACCATCGACAGCTCAATGCTGTGGCCGCTCGGTTTCACGGTTCTGGGCTTCAGTTTTCTGTTCGGTGCTGTCGTGTTGATGCGGATGCGGGCTTTGCTGGCGCAAACCAAGGTGGAGGCGCGGCTGCAAAGGCTGGCGCGGGGGTAAGCGACATGAACCACTGGCCATATATTATTGCGGCCTACGCATTGACCTTTGCAGGGACGGCTGGCCTGTGCGTGTGGGCCTATGTCTCGATGCGTCGTGCGGAACGCCGTGCGGCCGAACTCACGCGGGAACGGTGAGGAGATGGCAATGAAGGCGAAGCATCAACGATTGATCCTCGTTCTTGTGGCACTGGCGGCGCTGGTCGGTGCGGGTTTGCTCGCTGCGTCTGCCTTGCGTGATGAAGCCGCCTATTTCTACGCGCCCAACGATGTGAAGACCAGGGGTGTCGAGCCGGGCAAGGCGGTCCGTCTGGGCGGCATGGTCGTCGAGGGCAGCCTGAAACGTCTGGCCGATGGGGTTACGATCCGGTTTGACGTGACCGATGGCAAAGCGACCGTCCCCGCCACGTTCAACGGCATTGCACCGGACCTGTTCAAAGAGGGATCGGGCGTGATTGCCGAGGGCGCGTTCGATACCAAAGGCGTGTTTGTTGCGACCAATTTGCTCGCCAAGCATGACGAACGGTACATGCCGCGTGAACTGGAAGGCATGAAATATAACGAAACGACGCATGAGGTGGAGGCCGTGACACAATGATCGCTGAAGCCGGTCTTGCCGCATTGTGGCTGGCCGCCGCGCTGGCGGCATTGCAATTTGCCCTTGTCTGGGCGGGTGTTTCGGCGCGCAAGGATGAACTGCTGTCTGCGGTTCGCCCGGTCGCGGTGGTGCAGGGGCTGCTCTGCGCTCTCGCCTTTGCCTTGCTCATCATGCTGTTCGTGCGATCCGACATGTCGGTCAAGCTGGTGATGATGAACAGTCATTCGCTGAAACCCATGTTGTATAAAATCGCCGGAACATGGGGCAATCACGAAGGATCGATGCTGCTTTGGGTCACGGTCATGGGCTTGGCAGGCGGCGCGGTGGCGTTGTTCGAACGCAGTTTGCGGCGCGATACCCATATGGCGACATTGGGCGCGCAGGCGGTCATCAGCCTTGGTTTTTATGCCTTTCTGCTGTTTTCGTCCAACCCGTTCGAGCGTTTGAATCCGCCGGCGCAGGATGGGCAAGGGCTTAATCCGCTGTTGCAGGACCCGGGGCTCGCCTTTCACCCACCGACGTTATATTTCGGTTATGTCGGGCTTTCCGTGGCCTTTTCCTTTGCCGTCGGCGCGCTGATAACGCGCAATGTCGATTCGGCCTTTGCCCGCGCGATGCGGCCATGGGTGCTGGCGGCATGGATATTCCTGACATTGGGCATCACGGCGGGCAGCTACTGGGCCTATTACGAGCTTGGCTGGGGTGGCTGGTGGTTCTGGGACCCGGTCGAAAATGCTTCACTGATGCCCTGGCTGGCGGCAACCGCGCTGCTGCACAGTGTGACGGTACTGGCGACGCGCGATGGCTTGCGCGCCTGGACAGTCATGCTGGCGGTGGTGGCGTTTTCGATGTCGATGGTCGGCACTTTTCTGGTCCGTTCGGGCATCCTGACCAGCGTTCATGCCTTTGCCGTCGATCCGGAACGCGGCAGCTTCATCCTGGCACTGCTCACGCTTTACATCGGCGGCGCACTGGCATTGTTCGCCTTGCGCATTGGTTCGGTGCGAGAAGGCAAACAGTTTGAAGCGGTAAGCCGTGAAGGCGCGCTGGTCGTCAATAATTTACTCTTTTCCGCCATTTTGGGCGTCGTGCTGGTCGGTACGCTTTATCCGCTGGCGGTCGAGGCGGTGACGGGCGAGAAATTGTCGGTCGGGCCGCCCTATTTCAACAGCGCGGCGGGACCATTGGCGTTGATGCTGATGGTCGTCATGGCCGCTGGCCCCGTAACGCGCTGGCAAAAGGACCGCATCATGGTGGTGGGCAAGCGGCTCGCTATTCCGGTCATTGTGACGGTCGTCGCGCTGGCCGCGATCCTGATCCTGTTCGCCGGACGCATTGGTATCTTGCCGCTGCTGGGCCTTACGTTAGCCTTTGGTGTTGGTGTCGCCAGTGTCGCGCCGTTGTGGAAGCGGAACCTTCGCCGCACGCCCCTGTTCACATATGGCATGGTGATCGCGCATCTGGGCGCGGCGGTCAGTGTGGCTGGCATGGCATCGGAAAGCGCGTTCAATCAGGAAAAGCTGATCGCTGCTCGCCCCGGCGATAGTGTTCAGATTGCCGACTGGACAGTAAAATTCGACAGCGTCTCGCCAATTGCAGGCCCTAATTGGACGGCGCTGGAGGGTGTGCTTCTGGCCAGTCGCGGCAATGCCGGGCCGGTCGAAATGAAGCCGCAGGCGCGCTTTTTCTCATCGCCACCAACGCCGACGAACGAGTCGGCCATTCTCACCCGCTGGGATGGGCAGCTTTACGTCGTGCTGGGGGAGCAGGTGGACCCGGGTCGCTGGCAATTGCGGATCTGGTGGAAGCCCTTTGTGGTGCTGATCTGGGCAGGCGGCATCATGATCGCTTTAGGTGGCGCGCTGGCGCTGGTCGGGCGTGTGCGGCGCTCCTGGGTGGCGGCGTTCCGAAAGGCCTATGCATGAAGCATCTGCTGCTATGGGTGCCGCTTGCGCTGTTCGGCTTGTTCTTTGCAGTCGTGCTGTCGGGCATCATCAAGCCCACCGACAAGACGATTCAATCGCGTTTGATCGGCAAACCGCTTCCGGTCTTCGCACTGCCTGCTGCCGTTCCCGAACGCGCGGGTCTGGCCAGTACGGAATTTCAGAAGGGGCAGCCGCGCCTCCTCAATATCTTCGCCAGCTGGTGTGTGCCCTGCGCCGCCGAAGCGCCGCAGCTTGCGGCATTGAAGCAGGCGGGCGCCCCGATTGACGCCATCGCCATCCGCGACAGTCGGGAGGACCTTGACCGTTTCCTTGCCCGCTGGGGCAATCCCTATGCCCGCATCGGTTCGGATGTGGACAGCAGCGTGCAGATCGCGCTTGGGTCAGCGGGTGTACCTGAGACTTTTGTCGTCAACGGCAAGGGGATCATCACATACCAGCATATCGGCGAAATTCGTGAAGAGGATGTGCCGATGCTGCTCGGCAAGTTGCGGGAGGCGCTATGAAATATGTTCTGGCGCTGCTTTGCGCCCTGATCGCAATGCCGCTTGCCGCGCAGACGGCGCTGCCGCCCGCACCCTATGCCGACCGACAGCTCGACGACCCCAGGCTGGAGACGGAGGCGAAATCGCTGATGGAAACCATTCGCTGCCTTGTCTGCCAAAGCCAGTCGATCGCGGACAGCGATGCCAGCATGGCAGGAGACATGCGCTCGCAGATCCGTATGCGTATATTGGCGGGGGAAAAACCCGAAGATATCCGCCATTGGCTGGTTGAACGCTATGGCGAGTGGGTGACCTATGCGCCGCCGGTGGAGCCATTGACCTGGCCGCTATGGGGCGCGCCCATCATCCTTGTCGCGGTTGGTCTGTGGCTGATGCGTGGGCGGTTCAAACGGCATAAACGAGGGAATGGCGAATCATGAACGGCTGGATCATCGCTGTTATATTCGCGGTTCTGGCGGGCGCTGCCATCATCCGCCTTGGCCGGACTCCACGCGCGGCATGGGAACTGGTTGCCGCCGCCCTCCTTATTGGCCTTGCAGGCTATGCCTGGCAAGGCAGCCCATCGCAGGCAGGTGCGCCGTTACAGGCTGCGAGGCAGGATAATGCATTTGACGAAGACGTTGCAAAATTGCGCAAGGTCATGGGCGAACGTTTCAGCCAGGCGGGGCAATGGCTGATCCTGTCCGACGCTCTGAACCGGCAGGGCAAGAGCGCGGATGCCGCCAATGTATTGCGAGTCGGCCTGCGCCAATATCCGAATGATGCCAATCTTTGGCTTGGCCTGGGCAATGCGCTGATGATCCATGGTAACAGCATATTGTCACCCGCTGCTGAGTTCGCCTTCCGCAAGGCAATGGCATTGGCGCCTGAACAGCCTGCGCCATCCTATTTCTTTGGCTTGGCGCTGGCCCAGTCCGGGCAGCCGCAACAGGCGGAGAAAATCTGGCGTGACTTGTTGGGCCGCGCGCCCGCCGACGCCGAGTGGCGCGCCGATGTTGAAGGCAATCTGGCGATATTGGACCGTGCGCTGGGCGGTCGTTCCACGCAAGCGTCCGAAAATGGAACAGCCGGTGCGGAACAATGACGCCGTGCCAGCATTTGTTGCACCGCACCAACGAGCATGCTAGGGCGCGCGCTCATTGCCGGAGGATAAGCGCGATTGCGCATCTGACGGGGGCGCAAAGAGCGAATATGACGCTGGAAACCTTGTAGAATGGCAGATGCTCCATCTGATGCGGCGACAGGGGCGCAGGCAGACGATTCTCTGCCCATGGCTTCGGGTCATCACGGACATGACGAGAAAGCGGTATTGAAGCTTGCTGTTGGTGCCATCGGCATCGTCTTTGGCGATATCGGCACCAGTCCGCTTTATGCATTCCGCGAAACATTTGCCGGACATCACAAGCTGACGATGGACCCCGATCACATATTGGGCGTGGTCAGCCTGATGTTCTGGTCGATGATGCTGGTGGTGACGCTGAAATATGTCACGATCATCATGCGGGCCGACAACAAAGGCGAGGGGGGCAGTCTTGCGCTGCTTGCCCTGATCAGCGGACGAACCAAGACGCAGCGATGGTCGCGCGGCATCATCATGCTGGGGGTATTCGCGACCTCGCTATTCTATGGCGACAGCATGATTACGCCCGCCGTGTCGGTACTGTCGGCGGTGGAGGGTCTTGCGGTCGTCAATCCGGCGCTGAGCAACCTGATCGTGCCGATCGCCGTTGTGATCCTGGTCGGCCTGTTCGCGATCCAGCGCGGCGGCACTCATCGCGTGGCGGCGCTGTTCGGGCCGATCATGATGACCTATTTCCTGTGCATATCGGTGCTGGGCCTCATCAGCATATGGTACACGCCGGGCATTTTATATGCGTTCAATCCCTATTGGGCGGTGAAATTCTTCATGATCGACAGCATGGCGGCCTTTCTGGCGCTGGGTTCGGTCGTGCTGGCGGTGACGGGGGCAGAGGCGCTTTATGCCGATATGGGGCATTTCGGGCGCAAGCCGATCCGGGTATCTTGGCTGTTCTTTGTGCTGCCCGCGCTGATGATGAACTATATGGGGCAGGGCGCATTGCTGTTCCGCGAAGGCATAACGGCACTCGACAGCCCGTTCTATAATCTTGCGCCGGTATGGTTCCAGTTGCCGCTGGTCGGCATTGCGACCATGGCCGCGATCATCGCCAGTCAAGCCGTGATTTCCGGGGCTTTTTCGGTGACGCAACAGGCGATTCAGCTTGGTTTCATGCCCCGCCTGCGCATTGCGCATACCAGCGCATCGACCGCCGGCCAGATTTATATTCCCCTCGTCAACTGGGGATTGATGATCATGGTCATCCTGCTGGTGCTCACTTTCCAGAACTCGTCGAGCCTGACATCGGCCTATGGCATTGCCGTGACCGGGGCGATGCTGATCGACACCGTGTTGTTGACCGTTCTGATCCTGCGCCTGTGGAAATGGCATCCACTGTGGGCGGGCCTGCTGCTCAGCATTTTCTATATCGTCGATGGCGCCTATTTCGCCGCGAACATGACCAAGATACCCGATGGCGGCTGGTTCCCGCTGCTTGTCGGCCTCATTATCTTCACGCTGCTCACCACATGGTCAAAGGGGCGCAAGCTGATGATGGACAGGATGCGCGAAGCCGCCATGCCGATCCCGATCTTTGTCGCGTCAGCCGCCAACAGCGCCGTGCGCGTACCCGGCACGGCGGTGTTCATGACATCGACACCCGAAGGCGTGCCTCATGCGCTGCTCCACAACCTCAAACATAACAAGGTGCTGCACGAACGGGTGATCCTGCTCACCGTCAAGATTGTCGATGAGCCGTTTGTGGATGAAAATGTGCGTTGCAAACTGGAGGATCTGGGCCGCGGTTTCTTCCGCCTTGTCCTGAAATACGGCTTCATGCAGGAACCCGATGTGCCGGCGGCGCTCAGGGACGTGACGGGATGCGGCGCGGAATTCAAGATGATGGAAACCAGCTTCTTCCTCGCGCGGCAAACGCTGCTGCCTTCGGCCCGGCCCGGCATGCCGATCTGGCGCGAAAAAATCTTTGCCTGGATGCTGCGCAACGCGGAAAGCGCGATGGAATTTTTCCGCCTCCCCACCAACCGCGTTGTTGAACTGGGCAGTCAGGTAGAGATATAACCCTGCCCACTTTCCGGAAGTGTGAATGCGTAAGAGGGTTATCGGCCTTTGTCACTTTTTGGATGACTGATTTGCTGTAGTTATGCCCAATCCGCAAAAGAGGTATTGAAACATGGGGCTAAAAATAGAGCAGTTGCGCTACGAGGCTGACGGTTTGTCAATGTTGGGTCACCTTGCTTGGGATGACGCGCTTGATCAACCCAGACCGGCTGTTTTGGTTTTTCCAGAGGCGTTTGGTCTCGGTGAGCATGCAAAAGAGAGAGCGGAAAGACTCGCAACCGAATTTGGCTTTGTAGCACTTGCTTGTGACCTTCACGGAAACGGCGAGACGATAGAGTCCCTTGACGAGGTAATGCCGCTCATAACGCCTCTACGGACATCTTCAGACAAAGTTCGCGATCGAGTTTGCCGTCCGCTGGAAGTGCTTGCCGTCCGGCCAGAGGTGGACGCGGGCCGCATGGCTGCAATTGGCTTCTGCTTTGGTGGTACCATGTCCTATGAGCTTGCTCTTGCTGGAGCAGATATAAAGGCAGCGATCGGCTTTCACAGTGGGCTTGAGGTGACGTCCCCTCAAGATAGCGGACAAATAAAGGGCAAGATCATGGCGCTGATTGGTGCGGATGATCCGGGTATCACGTCCGAGCAGCGTGCAGCGTTCGAGACCATGCTTCGAACCGGCGGTGTTGACTGGCAGATGCACTTATATGGAGGTGTAGTCCATAGCTTCACCAGTCCTGAAGCAGACTTGCGGGGAATGCCTGATTTTCTGCGTTATGACGCAGTTGCTGATGATCGATCGTGGAAGCACATGGCGCTGCTCTTGAATGAAGTTTTTCAGTGAGCTTTGGCAGCTGATTCTCACGAGAGCAGACCAAAGAAGCGGAAAAGTCGATCGCTGCGCTGGTATCATATGGGGCCACATAGATAGCCCCAGATTCCTCTCCCAAAGGCCGGATCGCGGTTGACTTACCCCAACACATCAACAGTATGGATAGCAACACCGACAAGGCCGCCGACCAGTGTGCCGTTGACGCGGATATATTGCAGGTCGCGGCCAACGGCGTTTTCCAGGCGGTCGGTGATTGTCTTGGCATCCCAGGCGCGCACGGTTTCGCTCACCAGTTTGACGATGCCGTCGCCATAGCTGGCGGTTGCGCCAACGGCTGTGCGACGGACAAAGCGGTTTATCATGAAGCGCAACCGGGGGACGTTTTGCACGGTCTCTCCCAGTTGTCGCAGTGCTTCGCCCAGACGGCCGGCCATGGCGCCTTCGGGATCACGAGCGGCACGCAGCAGGCTTGCCCGCGCTTGTTCCCATAGACCATCGATCCAGCGCTGCATGGCGGGATTGTCGATCAACTCGTCACGAATGCGCGCTATACGGGCATGCATGTCGGGGGAATGCTGCAAGTCCGATGCGAGCTTTTCCAGTCCCTCTTCCGCCTTGGCGCGCAGGGGATGGGCCGGGTCCTCCGCCATTTCGGCCAGCAGTTTGTGCAATCCATCGATGATCGCGTTGGCCAGATTTTCGTCCAATCCGGTCCAGCGCAGCACCTTGCCTGATTTATCATGCACCATTTCCCGGATCAGCTGCTCATTGGCCTCCAATGTCTTTGCCGCCCATTTGGCGATCCCATCGAGCAGCGGCAGGTGCCGACCGTCCTTCATCGCCGCCTCCAGCGCCTGACCCAGCAAGGGCGAGAGGTTGAGCGCATGCAACCGCTGACGAAACGCGGCCTTTGCCATGCCGCCCAACTGGTCCTGATCAAGCGATTCCAACATATCGGCGACCAGTCGCGACGCGCCGTGTCTCAGGCGGCCATTGCCAATGGCGGGGGATGCAAGAAAACGCCCGGCCGCAGAGGCAACATCCACGCGACGCATCCGGCGGGCGACGACGGCGGGAGTCAGAAAATTGTCGCGCAGGAACAGGGCCAGTGTTTCGCCGATCCTGTCCTTGTTGCGGGGAATGATCGCCGTGTGTGGGATGGGCAGCCCCAGCGGATGACGGAACAGGGCGGTCACGGCAAACCAGTCGGCAAGGCCGCCGACCATGGCCGCTTCGGCAAAGGCGCGGATGAAACCGACGGCGGGGTGCAGTCCCTCCTGACTGCGCGCGGCAATATAGATGGCGGCCATCAACAGCAGCAGGCCAGTTGCGACCATACGCATGTTGCGCGCCCCGCTTTGCGGTACGGCCGTAGCACCGGGGTGCCGAAGATAAGCGATCTTCATCAGGACGAAACGAACAGGGTGGCCAAAATATGCACAAGGAAAAGCATAACAGAAGCTTGACGGCATATGCCAGTATTTAGGCGCTGTTCCCTTTATGGTGGGTCAGCCCCACTTTTGCATCAACTCTGCTTTTGCCGTCGCATATTCCGCTTTCAGACGTTCTACACGTTCGGCCACACTTTCGATCATGTCTACCGCGCCTATGCCCTGACCAGATCCCCATATGTCTTTCCATGCTTTTGCAGCCTGATTGCCGCCCGATCCGAAATCCATTCTGGACGGGTCGCTTTGCGGCAGGTCGGCCGGGTCAAGGCCCGCCTGCTCAATGGATTGACGCAGGTAGTTGCCGTGTATGCCAGTGAAAAGATTGGAATAAACAATGTCCGACGACTGCGCTTCGACAATCGTGTCCTTGTAGTCCTTGGGCGCGTTGGCCTCTGTCGTGGCGATGAAGGCGGAACCGATATAGCCAAGGTCCGCGCCCATGGCTTGCGCGGCCAGGATCGAACGGCCACAGGCAATTGCGCCTGACAACGCCACCGGGCCATCGAACCAGCTGCGGATTTCCTGCATCAGCGCGAAGGGTGAAATCGTTCCCGCATGCCCCCTGCAACGGGGATCAGGCCATTTCGCGCAGGCCGCCAGGCGAACGGCAACTGAAGGTGTAATGCTCCAACTCCGCCCGTCCAGCCCTAATTGACGCGCGCGGCAAGGCCGTTGGCGGCGGACAGGATCGCCTGCACCGATGCCGTAGCGACATCGACGTCCATGCCCACGCCAAAAACTTTCCGGCCATCGGGGGTTTTGCATTCGACATACGCCGCGGCCTGCACGTCGGAGCCGCAACCAATGGCATGCTCGCTATAATCCTCGACCTCCAGATCAATGCCGCAATTGTCGCGCAGCGCGGCCAATACCGAGGAAAGGAGGCCGTTGCCGCGCCCGCTGACTGTCTGTTCCTCGCCATTCAAGGCGATTTTGCCGACGAACAACCGGTTGCCGCCCGCATGCGGCTGGTGACTTTCCTGATAGTCGATCAGCTTGAAGGGTTGGTCCGATCCAAGGCAATAATAGCCCTCAAAAGCGGTCCAGATGTCGGCGGCCACCAGTTCACGGCTGGTTTTGTCGGCCAAATCCTGAACAACCCGGCTGAAATCCGCTTGCATCCGTTTGGGCAGCTTCAGGCCCTTGTCCTGTTGCAGGACCCAGGCGACGCCGCCCTTGCCCGACTGCGAATTGACGCGGATCACTGCTTCATAGGAACAGCCGATGTCCGCAGGGTCGATGGGCAGATAGGGCACATCCCAGATTTCGTCATTGCGGGTTTCCTGCGCGGCAAAGCCCTTTTTGATCGCATCCTGATGGGACCCGGAAAAGGCCGTGAACACCAGCTCGCCAGCATAGGGATGCCGTGGATGAACGGGCAACTGGTTGCAGTAAGTGACGGTCTGGACGATCTCCTCCATGTCGGAAAAATCCAGATCAGGCCGCACGCCCTGCGTGTAGAGATTGAGGCCCAAAGTCACCAGATCGACATTGCCTGTCCGCTCGCCGTTGCCGAACAGGCAGCCTTCGACCCGGTCGGCGCCCGCCATCAGACCCAATTCGGCAGCAGCCACGCCGGTGCCCCGGTCATTATGCGGGTGCAGGCTGATGACCACGGATTCGCGGTTGCTGATATGACGGCCAAACCATTCGATTTGATCGGCATAGATATTGGGGGTTGCCGCCTCTACCGTTGCAGGCAGATTGAAGATGATTGGCCTTTCGGGTGTCGGGCGCAAAATCTCCATGACGGCCTCGCAGCATTCCAGGCTGAAATCCAGTTCGGCGGTGGAAAAGGTTTCGGGCGAATATTCGAAATGCCAGTCGGTATCAGGCTGCTTGCCTGCTTCATCGCGGATGATTTTGGCCGCATTGATGGCGATTTGCTTGATGTCGCTGCGATCCATGCCGAACACGATTCGCCGCCATGCAGGGGATACGGCGTTATAGACATGGACAATCGCCTGTTTTGCGCCCTTCAGGCTTTCGAAGCTGCGTTCGATAAGGTCGCGGCGGGCCTGTGTCAGTACCTGGATGATGACATCGTCGGGGATGTGGCCGGATTGGACAAGACCGCTGATGAAATCGAATTCGGTTGCGCCTGCGGACGGGAAACCGACTTCGATTTCCTTGATACCGATCTTTACCAGCATGTCGAAAAAGCGGGTCTTCTTTTCCGTGTCCATGGGATCGATCAGCGCCTGATTACCATCGCGCATGTCGGTGCTGAGCCAACGCGGAGCCTTTGTAATCGTGCGGCCGGGCCATTGACGGTCGGGCAAATCGACCTGTGGGAAAGGGCGGTATTTGACGGATGGGTCCTGCAACATGTCTCTTCGACTTCTCTTCAATTCAGCCGCGTACCGGTCATCCGGACAGCGTGGCTTTCTGTTTCAATGTGAAGCTATTGGCCCTTAGGCGGTGTATGCTGGCAACGCAAAGCTTGCAGCACAAATGACACGCCTAAGGGCGTGTAAGTCGTAGCAGACGAAGAGAATATATGTTTGCACTCGACATGATGCGGTTCTTTAGGCGCGATTCATGCATAAAGTCCACAAATTTTATGTTTCTCCGGTCAAAGGACCGTCCAGGTCACCCTTGCTTTTCGAATGCTATCACAATCGACAGGCCGACATTATCCGATACCAGCGGGATATATTTGTCGATGCCGAAATCGCTGCGCTTGATGGCTGTGGCGCCGGAAAAGCCGATATTGAGCTTCTTCGACATGGGTTGAATACCAGCACCGGTAAATTCCGCATCAAGCGTGACGGGCTTGGTCACGCCATGCAATGTCAGGTTTCCGGTGATTTCGGCGGTGGTGCCGTCCACCTTGATGCTGGTCGATTCGAATTTGGCGGTCGGAAATTGCGCTATATCCAGAAAATCGGGGCCATGAACATGCTCATTGAGTTCGGTGGAGGTGGTGTACATCTCCTTGACCGGGATTTCGACTGACAGGCTGGCTTTTTCCGGATGCGCAGGGTCGATGGTCATGCTGCCCGTTGCGGAACCAAACAGGCCGACATAATTGCTGAAACCCAAATGGTTGACGGTGAAAGCGACCTGCGTATGTTCGGGATCAACGGCGTAGGTGCCCGCCTGCACGCGGGCAGGGTCAGGCGCGCCGGGCAAGGGCGGGGCATCCTGGGCGACGACCGGGCCAAGAGCGAGAGTCGCAAGGACAAGAGCGGCAGGGGCCAGATATTTACGCATGGGACGGTCTCCTCTGGAGCGAAATGTTTCGGGGGCCGGCGCAATATTAAGCGACACCCCCGAAATGTTCCAGTCCCGAAAAGATAAACGATCCGTTTTGCGGATCAGTTCTTATCCTTGTCCACCAGCTTGTTTGCACCGATCCAGGGCATCATGGCGCGAAGCTGCGCCCCGGTCTGTTCGATCGGATGGGCGGCGGCCAGCTTGCGGCTGGCCTTCAATTCAGGCTGACCCGCGCGGTTGTCGAGGATGAAACGCTTGACGAAGCGACCCGACTGAATGTCGGCGAGCACGCGCTTCATTTCCGCCTTGGTTTCGTCCGTGATGATGCGTGGACCGGTGTGAATATCGCCATATTCTGCGGTGTTGCTGATCGAATAACGCATGTTGGCGATGCCGCCTTCATACATCAGATCGACGATCAGCTTCACTTCGTGCAGGCACTCGAAATAGGCCATTTCGGGGGCATAGCCAGCTTCGGTCAATGTCTCGAAGCCTGCCTGAATCAGATGGGTGAGGCCACCACACAGCACGGCTTGCTCACCGAACAGGTCGGTTTCGCATTCTTCGCGGAATGTCGTTTCAATTACGCCGGAACGGCCACCACCGACGGCTGATGCATAGGACAGCGCCACATCCTGCGCATTGCCGGTCGAATCCTGCGCAATGGCGATCAGGCAGGGAACGCCGCCGCCGCGCACATATTCGCTGCGAACGGTATGGCCGGGACCCTTGGGTGCGATCATGAACACGTCAAGGTCGGCGCGCGGCTCGATCAGGCCGAAATGGACATTCAGGCCATGGGCGAAGGCGAGGGCGGCACCCTGCTTCATATTGGCGTGCAAGTCATCGGCATAGATCGCAGCCTGATGCTCATCGGGAGCCAGAATCATGACGATGTCGGCCCAGGCTGCGGCCTCGGCATTGCTCATCACCTTGAAGCCGGCGTCTTCGGCTTTTTTCGCGGTGGCCGAACCGGCACGCAGGGCAATGGCGACTTCGCTAACGCCGGAATCGCGCAGGTTTTGCGCATGGGCATGGCCCTGGCTGCCGTAGCCGACAATGGCGATCTTCTTGCCCTTGATCAGGCCGATGTCCGCATCACGATCATAATAAACACGCATTTTGAATTCTTCCTTCAACTCGCTCTATCCAGCCCTCCCCCGCGTCAGGGGGGAGGATACGAAATCTTAGTCCGGTATAGCCGGACTTAGATAAAGTTGGAGAGGGGTCGAGCGAGCCGTCGGCTCGCGCGCTTCCTTCAGAAGCACACCCCCTCTCCCAGCTACGACTATGCGGCTTAGCCGCCAAGTCTTCGCATCCCTCTCCCCCAAGGGGGCGAGGGTAATGTGTTACGCCGCATCCTTGCCGCGGGTAATGCCGACGACGCCGGTTCGGGCGACTTCGACCAGACCGACCTGACGCATCAGATTGACGAAGGTGTCGACCTTGTCCGATCCGCCGGTAATTTCGAAAATAAAGCTCTCTATAGTCGCATCGACCACGCGGGCGCGATAGACGTCGGCGAGGCGTAGTGCCTCGATCCGCTGGTCGCCATGGCCCGCGACCTTCACCAGCGCCAGTTCGCGCTCCACATAAGGACCGTTTTCCGTCAGGTCAGTGACCTTGTGAACCGGCACCAGCCGATCAAGCTGTGCAATGATCTGGTCGATGACGCGTGGTGGACCATTGGTAACGATGGTGATGCGGCTGATCTTATGGTCTTCGGTAATATCCGCGACCGTGAGACTTTCGATATTATAGCCGCGCGCGGTGAACATGCCTGCGATACGCGCCAATATACCCGCTTCGTTGGCGACCGTCAGAGTCAGGACGTGACGCTCGATCAATTCTTCCTTGATATGCATTATTTATCTTCCTCACGCGGGAGGGACAGCATGGCGGTCAGGGCATAGTGCCAATCACCATTCTGGCGGTGCGCGATCCGCACGGGGAAACCGACGACGGCATCAAATACCCGGCGCAAATGTTCGCCGACATAGCGCGGCTCGATCAGGATCGTGCGATAGCGCTTGTCATGGAATTCGAAACTGTCGTCCAGGGTCACTTCCCATTCCTCATTTTCTTCGTCGGCATGATCGATGGTCCAGCCGGTGAGTTCATTTGTGCCGTTCAGGCGTTCGAAATCCCACGGCTCTGTCACATGAATGCGGAGCCGCAGGTGCTGGGTCATACGAGTGCCTTTGCCTCATCGTCCATCGTGCCGGACACTTCCGTATCACCCAGGATCATATCCGTATGCGCCGCACCGGACGGGATCATGGGGAAGCAGTTGGAAAGCTTTGCAACCCGGCAATCGACGAGCACAGGCCCCTTGGTGTCGATCATCTGGGCGATGCCTGCGTCAAGTTCCTGTGGCCCTTCGATCCGGATGCCGGTCCAGCCATAGGCTTCCGCCAATTTGACGAAATCAGGCAACGAATCGGAATAGCTTTCCGAATAGCGACTTGCGTAGGTCAGTTCCTGCCACTGGCGGACCATGCCCATATATTCATTGTTCAGGATGAAAATCTTGACCGGCAGGCGATATTGGGTCGCGGTGCCCAGCTCCTGAATATTCATCTGGATGGAGGCGTCGCCGGCAATGTCGATGACCAGCGCATCGGGATTGCCAAGCTGCGCGCCGATGGCAGCTGGAAAGCCATAGCCCATGGTGCCAAGACCACCGCTGGTCAGCCATTTGTTCGGATCGTCGAAGTGGAAATGCTGCGCAGCCCACATCTGGTGCTGGCCGACTTCCGTCGTGATGATCGGGTTCCGGCCCTTCGTTGCTTCATAAAGCGCGGCGATCGCCCGTTGCGGCATGATTTCAGGTCCGGCTTCGAGGAAATCCAGCGACCGGCGGGCGCGCCATCCTTCGATCCGGTTCCACCATTCGGTTTGATCGGTCGCTTTGTGACCATTGGCCTTCCACAGTGCGATCATGTCGGCCATCACGCCGCCAACGTCGCCGATGACGGGCAAGTCCACAACGACATTCTTGTTGACTGAGCTGCGATCTATATCGACGTGAATTTTCTTGCTTTCGGGCGAGAAGGCATCCAGCCGCCCCGTAACGCGATCATCAAAGCGCGCGCCCAGGCAGAGGATCAGATCCGCCCGGTTCATCGCCATATTGGCTTCATAGGTGCCATGCATGCCCAACATGCCCAGCCATTGCGGGGAAGAGGCCGGAAAGGCGCCAAGGCCCATCAGCGTTGTCGTGACCGGTGCGCCCGTCAGCGCGGCAAGTTCACGCAGCAGCTTGCTGGCTTCCGGGCCGCTGTTGATGATGCCGCCGCCCGTATAAAGGATCGGGCGTTGCGCTTTGGCCAGCATTGCAACCGCCTTTGCGATGTCTGCGCTGGGCGCCTTCACTTGCGGGCGATAGCTGACATGGCGGATTTCGCCGGGATGGTCATAAGGCGCGGTTGCGACCTGAACATCCTTTGGAATATCAACGACGACCGGGCCGGGGCGGCCTGACGTGGCGATATGAAAGGCCTCATGGATGATGTGGCCCAGCTTGGCCGGGTCCTTCACCAGATAATTATGCTTGGTGCAATGACGCGTCAGGCCGACGGTGTCGGCTTCCTGAAAGGCATCGGTGCCGATCAGGTGGGTTGCAACCTGACCAGTGATGACGACCATCGGGATGCTGTCCATCAGCGCGTCCGTGATGCCGGTAATCGCATTGGTCGCGCCGGGGCCGGAGGTGACGAGCACAACTCCGGGCTTTCCCGTTGAGCGGGCATAGCCTTCTGCCGCATGGGTTGCCGCCTGTTCATGGCGAACCAGTATGTGTTTGACCTTCGGGTGGTTGTACAGCGCGTCGTAAATAGGCAGCACCGCGCCGCCCGGATACCCGAACACCGTATCGACATCCAGATCGATCAGCGCCTGAACCAATATGTCCGCGCCGCTCAATTCGGCCACTCAAACCTCCTGCAAAATATAGTACGTCGCGCCTTGCTGCAGAGCAGCCGGAAAGGCAAGGTGCAGGCCTCTATTTATAATAAAATGCCTTGTCAACCCACGTCATTGTAATTTTATTACTAATTCATCGAGTTTTTTGTTATCAATCTCATCATTGTGACGGGGCCATTCCTCGGGGGGCTGATGGGTGAACCAGGTATATTGGCGCTTGGCATATTGGCGCGTGGCGGTTTGCCCCAGCGTGACCATGTCTTCCCGGCTGATGTCGCCGCGACGCCATGATGCAATCTCACGCACGCCAATGGCGCGCATGACCGGCAAGTCGGCCCGCAAATTCCGCGCCATCAGTTGCTCGACTTCCTCAATCGCACCCCGGTCCAGCATCTGTTCAAACCGTCTATCGCATCGCTCAAGCAGCCAGGGACGGGGCGGGAGCAGCAGGACCGAGCGCAGGTCGATCCGATCCGCGATCCCGCCCTCCATATGCGCATGCCACCATCCCAGCGGCTTGCCGGTCGAGCGGACCACCTCCAGCGCCCGTGCGATCCGGCTGCTATCGGCGGGCGCAATCCGGGCGGCGCTTACCGGATCTTCCCGTTGCAAAGCGGTATAGGCCGCTTCGACCGGCAGGGCGCGTACATCCATCCTGATGTCGGGCTCAATCTCTGGCACTGGCGCAATTCCATCCAGCAGCGTGCGGATGTAAAGTCCCGTGCCGCCCACCAGTACCGGCAGTCGCCCGGCTTCCAGCGCATCATCAATTTCTCGTTTTGCATCCGCTGCCCAGCGCGCCGCCGAACAGGCCTGTGTTCCATCGATAGTGCCGAACAAGCGGTGTGGGACCGCCGCCATTTCTTCCACCGATGGGCGCGCGGACAGGATGGCCAGGTCGGCATATACCTGGCTTGCGTCTGCATTGATGATGACCGCATCCTGCCGTCGTGCCAGAGCCAGCGCCAAAGCGCTCTTGCCGCTGGCGGTCGGTCCGGCAATAAGCGCGACAGCCGGATGGTCGCGGGTGTGCTGATTCTGGCGAGAAAGGAATTTGGGACTGCTCATGTTCGTTGCGACCATAGTGGCAAGAAATGTTTTGCGGCAGGGGGATATTTCCGCCGCGCGCGACCAGTTGTCCGCCGCAGGATGCAAACCGGGCGAAGCACGCGATATTGATGCCGGCAAGGCGGCCGACCTGATGTTTGCAGCCAATCCCGAAGAAGCGCGCCAGACGCTGCAAGGCATGGCGGATGGGATCGATGTGATCGTTCAGCCGCTTGGCATCCGGGAAAAGAAGCTGTTGGTGGCCGACATGGATTCGACCATGATCACGGTCGAATGTATTGATGAACTGGCCGACTATGCGGGCATCAAGCCGCAGATTGCGGAAGTCACCGAACGCGCCATGCGTGGTGAACTGGACTTTGCCGAGGCATTGCGCAGTCGCGTCGCCTTGCTGAAGGGCATGGAAGATAGCGTCATCGATCTGTGTCGGACCGAACGGGTGCGGATCATGCCGGGGGCACGGGCGCTGGTGCGCACCATGGCTGCGCGTGGGGCAAAGACCATACTTGTGTCGGGCGGTTTTACCCGCTTTGCCGAACCAGTGGCGCAGGATATCGGTTTTGGCCGGGTGGTTGCCAACATATTGGAAATTGAGGATTCACGGCTGACCGGCACTGTGAAACTGCCGATCGTCGATGCGCAGACAAAGCGTGATGAACTGGAACATGCCCTTGTCAGCCACGGCATCGCACGCGAATTCACCATGGCGGTCGGCGATGGCGCCAACGACATATTGATGATGCAAGCCGCAGGGCTGGGCGTTGCCTATCATGCCAAACAAAAGGCACGCGAAGCCGCCGATGCGGAAATCGTCCATGGCGATTTGAGCGTGCTGCTTTATGCGCAGGGCATTGGTCGGCGGGAATGGGCTGTGGAATAGGGATTGATGAGGCTCTTCACCCATTCTTAATTCGTCATTCCCGCGTAGGCGGGAATCCATCTCCCGGCGTCAAATCAAGAGGATTGGTCAGGAACTGGATCCCCGCCTGCGCGGGGATGACGGCTGAAAGGAATGCGAGAAAACTATCCCCCTGCCTGAACATTCCTTCCAGACAGTGAATTCCGCTAACAGCAAAAATGAAAATAGGGAGCTTCTGTTGCCCGGTGCTCCCCAAACCGCTGGAATCCTTTCTGTTGCCCGGTAGGTCCAACCGCGTTCTTTTTGAGTAATATCAGGGCGTTAGCCCATCAATTACGCAGCAAGAGCAAGAGCCTCGTTATCGTTGGCACTTGTAGGTTTTGAACAGTTTTACGGCTTACTCGGGCCGGGCAAAGATTATCGTCTTTCAACACACGTCGATCCTGGTTCGGCCCCGTCAGGATGGGCTTTGCTATGGGAAAAGCCCTTTCTGGTGGAGCCGCCGGGTACTGCCCCCGGGTCCGCTGCGCCTATTACACGACATCATTTATCGCCATAGCCGGACAGGTCCGGCACCAACCTATATAGGCGATGTTTGCTGAATGAAAAGTGACCGGGCAAAGAAACCGGCGCGTGAAAGCGGGTTCTTTACTGTGGTGGTGGTGCCTTCTCGCCCATTTCTCGCGTGGCATCCGCCTTGTTTTCCAGAACGTCGGCCTGATTTTCCAGAACATTGGCGCCTGCAGCGTTATCCATGACGTCGGCCCTGTCTTCCATCCTGTCGGCCTGACTATCCATCATATCGGCCTGATTTTCGGCCACTGTATTTTGTTCTCCGCAGGCTCCAAGAGCAAATATGCCCGCAAGTGCGAGACTCATGGTCGCAATTTTCACGTCAAAATCTCCCGTTAAGCGCACCAATTCGAATTGGCTAGGCGGACTAACAGACCAGCATCGTGCTTTGTTCCCTGCAGCCCACATGACGGAACCGCGCGAACGGCCTTTATTTTTTTAACAGGTCGCGGATTTCACGCAGCAACACAACGTCTTCGGGGTCTGGCGCGGGGGGCGCCTCTTCGATTCTTTTGAACTTGCTTGCCTGGCGCACGATCAGGAAGATGACGAAGGCAAGGATCAGGAAATTGATGACGACCGTCAGGAACTCCCCCCATCCGAGCATAGCCACGCCGGCCGCTTTCAGGTCGGCATAGCTGGTTGGCGATCCGCTGAAATCAGCGGGAATGTCGCCCAGTAAAATAAAATGGCTGGAAAAATCGGCGCCGCCGAAAATGTAGCCCACCACCGGCATGATAATATCGTCGGTCAGCGACTTGGTGATCGTCGCAAAGGCCGCTCCAATGATGACAGCAACCGCAAGGTCAAGAACGTTGCCTTTGGCGATGAAATTGCGAAATTCGGTCAGCATGCGTCGGTTTCCCTATATATTATGCCGGTGTCATGTGGCTATATAACAGTATGATTGTTGCGAACAAGCAATCAACACCCTATTTTGCAGCCATTGGACCAAGCCGCAACCTTTCCATTCGGAGAATGCAATGACCAACAGCCGTTTTTCCTATGCCCTGCTTGCGCCTGTCGCGGTGGTTTCGCTGTCCGCCTGCGGCATCAACAGCGTGCCGGCGGCACAAGAAACCGTGAACGCCAAATGGGCGGACGTGCAGAGCCAATATCAGCGGCGGGCTGATCTTGTCCCCAATCTGGTCGCCGTGGTTAAAGGCTATGCCAAGCAGGAGCAGGATACGCTGACCAATGTGACCGAGGCGCGCGCCAGGGCCACATCGGTGCAGGTCAGCGCCAATGATTTGCAGGACCCGCAGAAGATGGCGGCGTTCCAGTCGGCGCAAAATGAGCTTGGACAGTCGCTTGGCCGGTTGCTGGTGTCAGTGGAAGCCTATCCCGACCTCAAATCCAACGAGAATTTCCTGGCACTGCAAAGCCAGCTTGAAGGCACCGAAAACCGCATCGCGGTCGCCCGGCGCGATTATAACGAAGCGGTGCGCGATTATAACACCCGCATCCGTACCTTCCCGGAAATGATCGGAGCGAAGCTGGTCCACGGGGCAAAGCCGATGACGCCGTTTGAGGCGACCACGGCGGGCGCGGATGAAGCTCCGAAAGTGGATTTCGGAGGCTGATGCCCAGGCCTATGACGTTTCATCGCTTATTTCTGGTGCTTGCGCTGCTCTTCGTTTCAGTAACGGCGCAGGCGCAGAGTTTTCCCAAACTGACCGGACGGGTGGTCGATAATGCGAATCTGCTCAATCCAGCGCAGGAACAGGCGCTTACAGCGGAACTGAAGGCGATTGAAGATCAAAGCGGCCGACAGGTGGTTGTTGCCACGCTGCCCGACCTTCAGGGCTATGACATTGCCGATTATGGCTATCAGCTCGGCCGCACCTGGGGCATCGGGCAAAAGGACAAGAACAACGGTGCGCTGCTGATCGTCGCGCCCAATGATCGCAAGGTGCGGATAGAGGTCGGCTACGGCCTTGAGGGCATATTGACCGATGCGATGTCGAGCATCATCATTCAGCGCGCGATCATTCCGCGGTTCAAGGAGAATAATTACCCCGGCGGTATCGCTGCTGGTGTTGGCGAAATCGGCAAGTTGCTCGCTCTGCCCCCTGACGAGGCGCGGGCGCAGGCTTTGGCTGCTGAAAAGCAGGCCGAAAAATCGAATAGTTCAGGCAACCGTTTCATGGTCGGATTCGGGGCGTTCATGCTGTTGTTCTTCATTTTGCCGATCATGCTGGGCGGTGCCTTTGGCGGTCGGCGATACCGGGGCGGGCGCGGCCCCGTCGTGATCTGGGGACCGGGTATGGGTGGCGGTTTTGGCGGCGGAAGTAGCGGAGGTTCAAGCTGGGGCGGCGGCGGTTTTTCCGGTGGCGGAGGCGGCTTTGGCGGCGGTGGAGCATCAGGGGGATGGTAATGGCCACGACAAACCATCTGACGGCAGAGGATCATGCCGAGGTCACAGCGGCCGTTGCGCAAGCCGAGAAGCTGACCGATGGCGAGATTGTCACCATCGTCACCGGTCAGTCCGACAGCTATCACGACGCAGGGCTGCATTGGGCGATTGCCGCCAGTTTCATCTGCCTGTCCCTGGTCGCGATGTTCCCGGCCTGGTTCATGGGCCGTCTGCATTTCGTGCTGGGTGGCGGATGGGAGCAGGACCTGCCTGCCGGGCTGACGCTGACGGTTTTGCTTGGATTGATGATCGCGGTCTTTCTGGCGGTGCGCTATCTGTTGGCGATCACACCGTTGCGGATGGTCGTGACACCGAAAAGGACCATGGCCCGCCGGGTGCGCCGCAGGGCTATCGCTTATTTCAAGGTTGGCGCGGAACGGCGCACCATGGGCCGCACGGGGATACTGATTTATGTGTCGCTAAAGGAACATCGTGCCGAAATCGTCGCGGACGAGGCAATTGCGTCCAAAGTCGGAGGCGAAGTGTGGGGCAATGCCATGGTCGCGCTGATCGACAATGTCCGCGAAGGTCATGCTGGGACGGGCATGGCCGAAGCGGTGCGGCAGGTAGGTATCGTGCTGGCCGAACATTTTCCCAAGACCGTCGACAATCCGAATGAACTGCCCGATCGGCTGATCGAATTATAGTGGATCAATGCGTGCATGAAAGCCGATGAATGACTGACGCAATCGAAACCATGTGGGAAGGCCGCTTCATCACGGCCAAGCGTCAGGGCACGTGGGAATATGTCTCCCGCAGCCGGGGGATTGAGGCGGCGGTGATCCTCGCTATCGAGGAGGCGATGGATGGACGTCACATCCTGCTGGTCGAACAATATCGTGTCCCCCTGAAAGCCGCATGTCTGGAATTACCCGCCGGTTTGATCGGCGACCATCAGGCCGGTGAGGATCCGGCGGGCGCAGCGGCGCGAGAGCTGGAGGAAGAAACCGGCTATCGTGCGGGGACGATGACGAACCTTGGGCGTTTCTACAGCTCGCCCGGTATGGTGTCGGAGAGCTTTACCCTGTTCAGGGCCGCCGACCTTGTAAAAACCGGCGAAGGCGGCGGAACGGATGGCGAAAACATCATCGTCCATCGCGTTCCCATGGATGGCATCGCGGACTATATCGCCGCACGGCGCACCGAAGGCATGGCAATAGACGTCAAATTGCTGCTGCTTCTGGCCGACACGTTCCTGCGTTAGATCTATCGTCCCGTCCGCATCGGTACGGGCGGATCATCGCCGCCCAGCGGGTCGCGGCCATAGACATTCCCCGGCGGTGTATAGCGGCAGACCAGATATTCATCCGTCCGGTTTTCGGCCATCGCGCAACCCACTTCGGTTGTGCTGTGCCAGATGATCTGTGTATAGTGGCCGACATCGCTCCAGCGTCCGGTGGTGCTGAACCGGGGCAGGGCGGCACGGCGGAACCAGCGTCGTTCATCAATCCAGCCACCGATCATTTCTGCATAGCTGAACTGACCGGATGATCCCATCCAGAGGTTTTCGCCTTCTGGCGTAGTACCACGCGGTTCGCGGCTGTGCTTGAATGTGCGTGTTCGCGCCAATGTATCGGCATAACGCTGCGCATCGGCGGCGAGTTCAGCATTCCACCGCAGCGGCGGCTGGCGAACTGCGCGGCGGGCGTCATTATGCCCTCGCAACATCTCCGCACGGAAGAGTGCATGGCCGCG
This sequence comes from Rhizorhapis sp. SPR117, assembly GCF_021742065.1. The sequence continues at coordinate 8,590 of NZ_JAKKIE010000002.1, read as the reverse complement.
CTCCTGCGGTCTGTCAGGCGCAACGGACCAATATCGCGGCGGATCGTCATGATATTGCGCCCATGCCTGACCGACGGTGCAGACGACCAGCACCGGCAACAGCCAAAGAGCGGCTCCTTTGAGCATTAGGGACTTTCCGCGATTCGTCTTTGCGACCATAGGAGCCATATGAACGCCCCCATTGTTAACCCGAGCCTAACAGAACCATTGGCACTTTATGTCCATTGGCCCTTTTGCGTGTCGAAATGCCCCTATTGCGATTTCAACAGTCATGTGCGTGAGGGCGTGGATCAGGCAGAATGGCGGACGGCCCTGCTCAAGGACATGGCGCATGAGGCCGCGTTGACCGGAGGACGGCCGCTGTCGTCGATTTTTTTCGGTGGGGGCACGCCATCGCTGATGCCGCCCGAAACGGTGGCGGCGCTTTTGTATGCCGCCGAACGCCATTGGGGCTTTGCCGATGATATAGAGATTACATTGGAGGCCAACCCGTCCTCGGTTGAGGCTGCGCGGTTCGCAGACATAGCGGCAGCCGGGGTGAACAGGGTGTCGCTGGGCCTGCAAGCGCTGGAGGATGACGCGTTACGCTTTCTGGGCCGGGCGCATGATGTGGCCGAGGGGTTAGCGGCGCTGGAAACCGCGCAAAGGGTTTTCGACCGGGTGAGCTTCGACCTTATCTATGCGCGGCCGCAGCAGGGCGAAGCGGAATGGGGGGCTGAACTGGAACGCGCCTTGTCCTTTGGCACGTCGCATCTATCGCTGTATCAGCTCACTATCGAGCCGGGGACGCGGTTCGATACGTTGGTGCGCAAGGGGGCCTTTGTCCCCGCAGACCCGGACCATGCCGCCAACCTGTTCGAAATCACCCGCGAAATGACGGCGGCGGCAGGCATCCCAGCCTATGAAACCAGCAATCATGCACGCTTCGGTGAAGAAAGCCGTCACAATCTGATTTACTGGCGGTATCAGGACTATGTCGGCATCGGACCCGGAGCGCACGGACGACGCGGTGGCATGGCGACTTTTCGCCGCAAGAAACCGGAAAACTGGCTTTCCGCATTAGCTCGCAATGGGCACGGTATGGAACAGGAGGCCGTCTTGTCGCCGCAGGACAAGGCGACCGAGGCGCTGTTGATGGGGCTGCGGCTGGAAGAAGGTGTCGATCTGGAGCGCATAGCGCGGATTTCGGGCGTGAAGCGTGATGTCTTGGTGGACGATGCTGCAATCGAACGGCTTTCGGCGATGGGCCTGATTGCGTTGGATGGGGGGCGTCTGCGGGTGTTGCCATCGGGCACATTGCTGCTGGACGCGATCCTTCCGCAGATCGTCGTTTAGGGCGCAACATGATTTACGCGCTTGAGAATGACGCGCGGCTGGCATAAGTCGAACAGCCATGCAGCCATCATCGCCATCCAAACCCACCAGGACCGGACTGACCGGCCGGGATAATTTCCCGCACCGGCATTTGCTGGGCATGGAGAATCTTCAGCCCTGGGAAATCCGGTTCCTGCTGGACGAAGCAGAAACATGGGTGGCGCTCAACCGGCAATCGGCCAAGCATGATGACCGGCTGGCCGGCCTGACGCAGATGAATGCCTTTTTTGAAAACAGCACGCGAACCTTGCTGTCGTTCGAGGTCGCGGGCAAGCGGCTGGGCGCGGATGTGGTGAACATGCACGCTGCCCAATCGAGCGTCAAAAAGGGTGAAACGCTGATCGATACAGCCGTGACCCTGAACGCCATGCGGACCGACGTGATCGTGATCCGCCATCAAAGCTCCGGCGCGGTGCAGTTGATCGCCGACAAGGTGGATTGTCCGGTCCTCAATGCAGGCGATGGGCGTCACGAACATCCTACACAGGCGCTGCTCGATGCACTTACCATCCGTCGTCGAAAGGGCCATGTCGAAGGGTTGAAGGTCGCAATATGCGGCGATGTTTTGCACAGCCGGGTGGCGCGTTCCAACATCATCTGTTTGTCGACGCTGGGGGCGCAAGTGCGTGTTATCGCGCCGCCGACCCTGATGCCCGCCGCGATTGAGCGGATGAGCGCCATGCCCTTTACGGATTTTGATGAAGGGCTGGAGGACGTCGACGTCGTCATGATGCTGCGCCTGCAGAGCGAGCGGATGGACGGAGGCTTCATTCCATCTCCGCGTGAATATCATATGCTCTATGGTCTGACGCCCGAAAGGCTGGCCCGCGCAAAACCTGATGCGCTGGTCATGCATCCCGGCCCGATGAACCGGGGCGTCGAAATCGCAAGCAGCGTTGCCGACGATCCCGACCGCTCCGCCATTACCGAGCAGGTCGAAATGGGCGTGGCGGTACGCATGGCCTGCCTTGACGTGCTGACGCGGCAGGCGCGGGGGGTGGAAGGATGGGCTTGAACATCCTGACCACGAAAAGCCGCAGGATGGGCTTGAACATTCTGACCGAAAAGGAAGCAGGATGGGCTTGAATATCCTGACCGCTATCATAAACGGTCGATTGGTTGATCCTGCTGGATCGGCTGTCGAACCCGGCGTGCTTCTGCTTCAGGGCGATTCCATTCTCGCCGCCGGAAAGGTCAATGTTCCACCAGACGCGGAGGTGATCGATGCCAAGGGAATGCTCGTCGCGCCCGGCCTTATCGACCTTGGCGTATTCAAGACTGACAAGCCCGCCTTTCATTTCGGCGGCATTACCCGTGCTGCGCTGATGCCCGACCAGTCGCCGCCGCTGGACGATCCGGGGCTTGTCCAACATGCCGCGCGCGCGGGAAAGCCGGATTTCTGGGTCCATCCCCTTGCTGCTGCCACACGCGGGCTTGCTGGTAAGGAACTGGCGGAAATGGCGATGATGCAGGCGGCTGGGGCCAAAGCGGTTGCCACCGGGCGTCGCTGGATTGCCGATTCCGGCGTCATGCTGCGCGTGCTGACCTATGCGGCATCATTGGGGCTGAAGGTCATAGTCCATGCCGAAGATGGCGGCCTTGCCGACCCTGCGGTAGCGACAACAGGGGAAACCGCGACCCGGCTAGGCCTGCCGAGCGCGCCTGCCTGTGCCGAAGCGATTGCGATCGTCCGTGACATCATGTTGGCACGTGAAGCGAACGCAGCCATTCACTTCCGCAATGTAACGACGCTGGCAGGGTTCGACCTTGTTCGCCGGGCAAAGGCGGAAGGGCTGGCCGTCACGTGCGGCATCAGTCCGGCCTATCTGTTCCTGTCGGACAATGCGATGTCGGATTTCCGTACCTTTGCGCGCCTTTCGCCGCCGCTTCGAAGCGAGGATGACCGCAAGGCAGCGCTTGCCGCTGTCGCCGACGGCACCATCGACGTGATCTCATCAAGCCATGATCCGCGCGGTCCCGAAGACAAACGCCTGCCGTTCGCCGACGCGGCGCCGGGCATGGCGGGCGCCGAAACGCTGTTGGCATTATCGCTCAACCTTGTCCGCGATGAAGTGATAGGGATGAACCGCCTCTTTGCCCTGCTGACAGCCAACCCGGCGGGCATATTGGGCATTGACGCGGGCAGCTTTGCCAAAGGCGCGGCGGCCGACATCATTTTCGTTGACCCGGATACACCCTGGCAGGTCGATTCCAACAAAATGGCGGCGGCGGCCGGTAACACGCCCTTCGACCGGATGCCGGTTCAGGGCCGGGTACGCAAAATCATGAAGGGCGGCCAGTTTCTCAACTGACCGCCCACCATGTCATTCATTGCTTTTGTGCGTAAAAAATCAGAGCGCCGCGAATTGCTTTGTTCCGCGTGTGACCCAGCTTGCCGTTTCGCCTGCGATGCTGCGCACGAAACAGGATGAACCCTTTGACCGAAGACGGGCACATGCCTGTACCGCAGCGTTGCGGCTTTCGAAGCCCGACAGAGCAAGGCGGTGATAGATCTTGCCCTTGACCTTGGCCGTGTTGCTCAGTGTCGAGAAACCCTTGATGTTCTGATTGTGGCTGCTGAGCTTCCGCCATGCCTGATTGACGCCTTCGGGATTACTGAACGCGCCAAGTTGCACCACATATTGCGATGCACTGGCCACAGGAACCGGGGCAGGGGCCGAAGTAAAGGCGGATTTCAGTGGAACCATCGACCGTATCGGGGCTGGGTCTGCCCGAAGCAAGGGGGCCGCTACGGAAGCTGCATAGGCGTCATCCATAGCGGTCTGCGTTTCGGCCATCGGTGAGGCCTCAACAAAACTGGGGAGTTCAGCGGGTTCGGACGGCATGGCAATGGGTGCTTCTGCAGCAGCCAGTGCAATTGGTGCCGCGCTGTCGTCCCGAAGTGCAAGGCGGACAGGCAGACCGGGGTCGGCCTGCGGCGTGACGCCCATCAAACGCGCAACTTGTTGTGTTTGCGCTCCTGGACGCGCCAGCATCGCCCATTCCCCGACCCGCTTTCCAGCATCGGCAGGGGCAAGGTCCTGGCTCGCCATCAATTTCGATTCGCGCCAACGCCCCGCCAGCGCAAGCGTATAGGCCAGATTTTGCCGAACCTTCGCATTGGCATCGGGCTGACGCACTTCGGCGGAAAGGACTCGAAGTCCTTCATTCGTGTCGCCGGCAAGCGCGATGGCAAGGCCATAGTCGGCAGCCGGAACGACATCCATATGCGCGCCAAGCAAAGTGCGTGCATCATCGCTCTTGCCGATGGCGATCTTCACCATGGCCAGTCCGATGACCGTGCGCGCATCGACATGGCCCAGCGTCATGGCATCTTCAAAGCTGGTTTCCGCGGACGCGAAACGACCATCCGCCAAATAGGCCTGGCCAAGCAAAGAGCGATAGTCGCCATTGTTCGGGCTTGCCGCAACGGCAGCTTCCGCCGCAGTCATCGCTTCGCTGTTCTTGTCCTGCGACAGCGCCTTTTCTGCCGTTGCTGCATATTTTTCCGCAGGAGCCTGACCAGAGGCCACACCTGCGCGCGTGCCATAACCGGTGCTTGTGCACCCGGCCATTGTCCCGCCAAGAATGAGCGAGGAGACCGCGAGTTTGAAAAAGACTGTATGTTTCATGGCTTCATTCCCCCGGCGATTTTGGCGGCGCGTGCGCCTGGCACCTGATCTGCCAATTGATCCAGCTGTGGTAATTGCGTCATGAGGTCGTCGAGTGCCTCAATCACAAGCTGTTGCGCTGAACGGTTGGTAATCGCGCAGGCAAGGCGCAGTTTCAGATGCCGTTCAGGATCCAGCCGCAGCGTGAATGCCGCTTTCGCTTTCCGCTGCTTGAGGGCTGCCGACCCTGCTATAGACTTGACGTTGTGGACCTTTCTGGGAGCAGGTGCGGGCGTTTCGTCTTCGATTTCGCCGTTCGTCACCTTTTCGGCCAGCAATTTGCGTTGCTCGACAACCGCAGGAATCGCAGGAGCGGGAGCTGTATCGATCTGTTCGTCGCTGTCCTCTTCAGTCGCGGTTTCGACAGGGACGAGCGCGACGGGAGGAGGCGCCGGAGGCGTAACCTGTGTGCCGGGCATGGGTGACAGCCCCGCAAATGGCTGATAGGCCGATGCGTGGCTTGCTTCCTCGCCCATGTCGTTCCAGCCCAGATCTTCATGGCCCAGAGCAATATTGCCCATGCCGCCAATGCTTTGCCGACGCATGGCCGGTGTCGCATTGCCTTTGCGCGCCAGCAGACCGGAGGTGAGTGACGCAAATGTTCTTGGTTCAACCATGATCCCGCTCCCCGCCTTACTGGCCAATGACCCGGCGACCGAAGCCGCCCATGGGGCGCGGCGCCGTCAAATGTCCGTTGGCAAGCTGAGGAGCAGCGAAGACAGTTCGGCGGAAATTCTTTTCGAGGCGGTCGGAGATATAGCTCCAGAGCGCGACGACCTCCTGCGCGGAGCGGCTTTTGGCATCGACTTCCATCACGGTGCGGCCATCGATCATCGATGCCGCATAGTCCGTGCGATGATGCAGTGTGACCGGAGCGACCGTGCCGTGCTGTGACAGGGCGACAGCGGCTTCCGATGTGATCTTTGCCTTGGGGGTCGCACCATTGACGACAAAAATGAGCGGCTTTCCGGCCCGTTCGCACAAATCGACGGTGGCGCCTACGGCACGCAGATCGTGCGGACTCGGGCGCGTGGGCACAACGATCAACTCGGCCACGGAAATGACGCTCTGGATCGCCATGGTGATGGCGGGCGGCGTGTCGATGACCGCCAGCTTGAACCCCTGCTGCCGCAATATTTCAAGATCGGAGGCAAGGCGGGCCACCGTGGTCTGGGCAAAGGCCGGATATTCCGCCTCCCGTTCATTCCACCAATCGGCCAGCGACCCTTGCGGATCGATGTCGATCAATACTACGGGGCCAGCGCCCGCATATTGAGCCTGAACGGCCAGGTGCCCGGACAAAGTGGTCTTGCCGGACCCGCCTTTTTGCGATGCCAATGCTAGGACGCGCACAAATTTCCCCTCAGATTGCGGAGTTTCAGGGGATGTTTGCCATGCAGGCCGCTAACATCCGGTTAACGTGATACAGGCTTTCGATGTCGGAATATTGCCTTGAGCATCGGGAATTCGATCGAGGCTAATATGGTATTAACCTCGACTTTGGATATAAGAGGGCAACGGAGTTCGGCTTTGGGTGGGAGGCCATGGACATGAAGCAGGTTTTTTTGGCGGTTGGCATGGTCTGGCTTGCAGCTGCAACGCCAGTCGCAACAGCTGCGCCGGTAAAAGCGGCGGCCATTAATCCTGGCGACGTGAAAGCGGGCGTGGAGGCTTGGGAACGGGGCGATTATCCCGCTGCGATCAAGCTATGGCGTCCGGCTGCGACAGCGGGCGATGCCGATGCCCAATTCAATCTGGGTCAGGCATACAAGCTGGGCTGGGGCGTGCCGATGGATATGCCCGTTGCGACCGAATGGTTTCGCAAGGCGGCCGTGCAGGGGCATATCCGGGCAGAAGATAATTACGGCTTGCTGCTGTTTCGCGCCGAAAAACGGGCCGAGGCCATGCCTTATATCGAAAAATCGTCTGCACGAGGCGAGCCGCGCGCGCAATATATTTTGGGCACGGCGCTTTTTAATGGTGAGAATGTCGCAAAGGATTGGCCTCGCGCCTATGCAATGATGACCCGTGCGGTTGCCTCTGGCTTGCCGCAAGCGACCAACAGTCTGGCACTGATGGATCAGTACATCCCGTTGGATCAGCGACAGGCCGGAACCCGGCTTGCGGCCGAACTGGAAGCAAAGGAGCGCAGCAATATGCTGGCTGCAACGCAGATGCCGCCTGTTCCCGCGACTCCCCCCGCGTCCCCGACCGGTTCAGGCAAGCCCACGCCTATCAAGCCGACAGAACTTCCGCCCTCAACCGTTGCCAGCCCCGCGCCTGTCCAGCAGGCCATGGCTGAGCCAGTGCCTGCGCCGCCAGCCCCGGCAAAACCCAAGTCAGAAAAGGCTGCGCCTGAAAAAGCTGAACCTGCCAAGCCTGCCCCCGTCGCGCCTGTCGTATCGTCGCCATCAACGCCGCCGGTGGTGGCGGCTGAACCGAAAGTCGCCGCCATGGCGTCTCCGCGATCTGGAGACTGGCGCATCCAGCTTGGCGCGTTCAGCGAAGAGGCCAAGGCGCGCACGCTCTGGACCAATCTTCTCACCCGTGTGACGGGCCTTGATGCCTATCAGCCCTATCTGGTGAAACAAAATGCCCTGACCCGGTTGCAGGCGGGACCGTTTGTAAAGCAGGCTGATGCGTTGAAAGTGTGTGAGACAGTACGATCGGCCAAAGCAGACTGCATTGTGAAAAAGCAGTAGTCATAGGCGATACCGGGACGCCATGTATGTCGCCCTGACGCATGGCAAAAGCTGCAATGCTGTAGCTTACAAGGCCGCGCAAGAATCCGGCCGGTTTTTCACCCCGCAGAAGGTGTGACAGGCGTGAGTCGCGCGCGTGGGAGCCATGAATATGACAAGACTGTCATGGAACAGCTTGCCAAGCATCTCCGTATTGATGTGGGTTATTATGTAACTGACTGAATTCATGTGATAATATCTTGGTTCTGTTGTGGGAAAAAGAATATTGTCAATATGTCATAAAAGTGAAATACTCCTCTCTACAATTAAAAGGTTTTGTTGGAGAGATAGCTATGATCCAGGGCAAAATAGTCGGTGCGGCTTTCCTGCTGGCAATTGATGGTCTGTCCACCGCTCTTGGGGCGCAACCCCATACCAGTGAAATCGGCTATCCGGATGGTGCGCTTGGCCTTGCTGCGATCCAGAATGGGGATCTGGCAAAGGCTGAAACGCAGCTTAATATCCTTAAGGGTATTAAGGCGGATGATCCGGCACGGCTTATCAATCTGGGTCAGGTCTATGCCCGGACGGGTCGCTATACCGAGGCTGCCCAAGCCTATCAGGCCGCGATGAAAAGCGATAAATCCTTCGATGTGTTGCTGACAGATGGCCGGGTGATGTCGTCTCGGGATGCGGCGCGTCTGGCGCTTATCGAGTTGCGGGGCGCTTACGCCGCGCGTTAACAGTGTAATCGCAATGACTTTTGGAAAGGCGGTCATTTGGCCGCCTTTATGGGATGGCCCGCCCCTTTTCCCCGGCATCGGTTATGATGTTGGTGCTTAAGAAGGAAAGGAGCGGACCGAT